>JACZYG010000009.1 GCA_022571215.1 Fidelibacterota bacterium
CCCCAAAATTTTATCTGCATTAACTATCCTCGATATAATTTCGAGCACTGAGAATTAAACTTAGTGTAATTATCAGAGAAAAACAAACTTAAATAGAATTATCTTCGGCAAGTTTAGGTAGAGGAGCCAGCTATCTCCTCCCTTAAGAAATACTTCCCGAAAATGCTTCCCGAGACCGTTTTTACGCAAGTTACTTGAGCAGTACCATCTTCTTAGTACGCGACAATCCATCTGCCGTACTTAGTTTGTAGAAATAAATTCCGGAGACAACTTCAGACGCATCCCAGACTACATTATGATCGCCCGCTTCCTTTACCCCATCAAAGAGCGTAGCTATTTCCTGTCCGAGTATGTTGAAGACAGTCAGACTAACATCTGATTTTTTTTCGAGTGAGAACCCGATGCTCGTGGTCGGGTTAAACGGATTCGGAAAGTTCTGTTCAAGAACCATTGATGTCGGAATTTTCCCGCCTCTATCCGAAACGCCTATTGGCAGATCAACGATGACCAGCTTATGCGCTAAATAGTAATATGTGTGCTTACCAAGCTCATCATCAAGCGGCTCCTCTACATCCACGAAATAGACAATATGCAACCACTCATCCCCGTTACTATCTACCTCGACGGTTGGAGAACCCTGAACCTTAGTCTCGTTTATCCCGGGCGAGTTGGTAATATTCTCCGGTGGAGACCACCTGACGCCGCCATCCGGAGAATAACTCACGAATATGTCACTCGCAAGCAATCCATTAGGAAGAGTATCTGCCGTGGTCGTACCTGCGGTGTAAGCCAGAGCGAGTATTCCCGATGGCGTAACAAACGGTTGCGTTAGTCCGCACCCGGCATCGCAAGTTGCAGTAACGGTCAATGCGAAATCAAGAACATCGATGACATGAAGAGTCCAGACTCCGTCCACTTGACCGATATGACTTACAAGTATCTTCTGCCGGGTCTCTTGCTCAATGATATTGCTGAAGAAATGGACACTTCCGGCGTTATCAACCACCATGCTTGTCGCGAACGTCTGGAAGAAGGCGTCTCTGGGATCGTCCTGCGCCGGGAATCCGGCAATATCTGTCTCTCCGACTACAACCGGCGCCGCCCATGTGGCGCCGTTATCAGATGAAAGCCTGTAAACGAGATTTCTATCATTCAATCTCGGTTTAGAGGAAAAGGAGTTCATGTCCCACGCGCCGCCTGTAGCTATATAATTCCCGCTGTTATAACTGTAGACAGTGTTGTTTAGGACGGATGAGATACCGCCGCCGACGCTGTTCGGAATATCCGCCGGAAATATACTGGCGTCGGTATTCGGCGCAAGTGATAGGTTCGAAGTGCTGCCCTCATATACAAGGTAGTGATCCTGTCCTGTCGTGAAACTGATAAATGACGTAAAGATACCGCCGGTAGCTGTCAGAATAGGTGAAGCGCCCCAAAGGTCAGGGTAAGGGGTTGCAGCGTGAAAATCAATCCAGTCCCATAGACCTCCGCCATAGCCGAGAACGTCATAAGCCAAAATTGGATCCCCTTCAAATTCGCCGCCACCACCGTTGTTCTCGGTATAAATGATGATAGGAACGTCAAGACCGTCAATATTACCACCCACTAAGAGACTCGGATAACGCGCGCCTGTTGTATGCGCGGGGTCATTAAGGTCATGCTGACTTGTCCACGTAACGCCGCCATCGGTCGAGTGGGCAAAACCCAAAACGCCCTCGCCGGTCAAAATTGTACCGAGCATTCTTCCTGCCAGAGACAGATTGCCCGATGCGGCATCATACATAAGAGGATTTACACCGCTATAATACATGCTGAAGGCATTGGCAGCTGTGTCAATCGCTACCGGGGTTGCGCTCGAAGAACCGTAATCAACATAAATTATCCTGCCGGATGTCGCTGACAGAGCATTCTTACCGGCATATTGATTGATTTTCGGCGCCTTCTGTATGATTTTTCTTTCACCTGCTAATGCCGCCGAACCGAAGGCAAGCACAGAGATCATGAGCAAAATCGTAGCTTTTTTCAAATTGTTTCGTTCCATTTACATTGTTGTTAATCGTTCCTAAAGGGCTTAACAGTTCGCTCCCTTTAATTGTTAAAGCAACTACAATATATAGCTGTCCTCTTAAAAAGCAAACAGCCACGCTCTACGCCTCTTTTCATATTGACGAAGCAAGATGCGCGTCAGTTGTTTATAAGCTAAGAAGTTACCATATATCAACGGATATATATAGAGGCACAAATAATTTGTCAAGTCTTTTTTGTACATATCTTGCGGTGTATCGTTAGAAATCAGTTGAAGCCGTAAATTATGACGTTATGCCCTTTTGAGGCGTCGTTTCAGATTGGGAGCAATTTTAGTCGTAATGACCTTCTCATCAATCACACATTCTGTTATGTCTTCCATAGAAGGCGCTCTGAACATAACATCCTGCATTGCCTCTTCTAATATAGCGCGCAATGCTCTTGCGCCTGTTCCGCGTTCTTTTGCTAATTCAACCACTTTTTGTATCGCATTCTCCTCGAATATTAGATTGATACCGTCCAATTCAAATAATTTCTTGTACTGCTTGATTATTGAATTTTTCGGTTCGAGAAGTATGCTTCTTAGGGCTTTTTCGTCTAACTCTTCGAGAGTTGACAATACCGGTAACCTTCCGACAAGTTCTGGAATTAAGCCGTATTTAATCAGGTCAACAGGTTCACATTTGTTTAATATTTCACCTATTTTCATATCTCTGGAACTTTTTACATCCGCTCCAAATCCCATTAGACTGCTCTTTATCCTTGCTTTTATCAATTCCTCAAGACCATCAAACGCCCCGCCGCAAATAAACAAAATATCTTTAGTATTTATATTTACTAACGGTTGCTCGGGGTGTTTCCTTCCACCCTTCGGCGGGATGCTTGATACAGTGCCTTCAAGTATTTTCAGAAGAGCTTGTTGAACACCCTCACCGGAAACATCTCTTGTGATAGAGGGCGATGACGATTTTCTGCCGATCTTATCAATTTCATCTATATATATGATACCCTTCTGCGCCTTTTGAAGATCATAATCGGCAGACTGAAGAAGACGAACCAGTATATTCTCTACATCTTCGCCTACATAGCCGGCTTCAGTGAGAATGGTGGCATCCACAATTGTAAATGGAACTTCAAGGAAACGAGCCAACGTTTGCGCAATTAGAGTTTTTCCAGTTCCGGTTGGACCTATAAGAAGTATATTACTCTTGTCAATTTCTACTTCTTCAAAAATTCTTCTACTTGATATCCTCTTATAATGATTATATACGGCGACAGAAATCGCTTTCTTCGCATGCTCCTGACCAATGACATATTTATCCAGCTCCTTTTTGATTCCCACCGGAGGCGGCATCTTAATTTCATGTTTAACTTCATCCGCTTCGATATCATTTTTAAGCAATTCCACAGACTCAAACACACATTGATCACAGATTCCGACATCACGACCCTGAATTATGCGGAAAGATTCAGACTCGGATTTTCCGCAAAAAGAACAGATTGACTCGATTTTGGCTTTAATTTTTTTCACTATATTATCAGCAAATTATTTTTTTTCTGTTGAACTGTGCATAATTTTATCGACTAATCCGTACTTCACAGCCTCTTCCGCGCCCATGAAAAAATTTCTGTCCGTATCTTTTTCAATTTTAGATAATTTTTGACCCGTTGTATCAGCCAGAATTTTGTTTAGATCTCTCCGCAGACCGAGAATTTCCTTAGTATGGATCTCGATGTCAGAAGCCTGTCCCTGAACCCCACCCATGGGTTGATGAATCATTACCCTCGAATGCGGCAAAATAAATCTTTTAGACTTTGCTCCGGCAGCGAGCAATATCGCTCCCATGCTTGCGGCTTGACCCATGCACATAGTAGCGCAATCGGGTTTCACGTAAGTCATCGTATCATATATCGCCAATCCGGAAGTTATCACGCCACCCGGGCTGTTTATATATATATTTATATCCTTGTCGGGATCGTCAGCTTCTAAAAACAAGAGTTGCGCGATGACTATACTTGCCATATTGTCATCTAACGGTCCGCCTATAAATACAATCCGTTCTTTGAGAAGACGGGAATAAATATCGTAAGCCCTCTCTCCTCTTCCTACCTGTTCTACTACCATCGGTATATACATACCGTTTTTACTCCTTATTAATTTTTACTAATGATGTTGATGATTGTCGCGCATCAACGAATTAAAATCCGTTAGTGTTATACTTTGTTCATTGAATTTCGAGTTATTCCGAAGCAGTTCCATGACTTTTGATTCAATAATGTCCTGCCTGACCTTTTCACGCTGATCATTATCGCTTTTCATACTCAATGCAGCCGTCTTGTCCAATCCATAAAGCTCTACTGTCTTCTCCATCAATTTATCAATATCATTTTCACCTACCTCGAGCTTTTCATTTCTGAACAAAGACTTTCTTATCATGAGCCATTTCATATTCCAAATGGCTCCCGCTCTATAATTTTTCCTTAAGAAATCCTCGTCCACATCACCGTTGTCTTCTTTCTTAGCGCGCCGGACAAGCCCGTCGAGGTAACTTGACACCATTGACTCAGGTACTTCTATGTTTGTCTGGCGTACCATCTCATCCGCAAGAGCGTTATTAACGAGGTTAAGAGTTTCAGAATCATATCTTGCTTGTATATCCTGCCTGAGTTTTTCGTTCAGTTCATCAACGCTCTTGAAGGAGGAGTTGACCTTGTTCGCAAATTCATCATCCACTTCAGGCAGCTTATGCTCTTCAACACTATTAACTTTGAATTTAAAAACAAATTTATGAGAATGATCGCCGTGCTCCTGAGAAATTCTTACGACTCTTTCATCGCCCGGAACCGCCCCCTTCAGCTGCTCTGAGGCTTGCATACCGAAATCACCTTCACCGAGTTTGATAACTCTCTTTTCAACCTTCTTTCCAATAAGCGGAGTCATGGACTCGTCCAATTCTTGTATGTCGACCTCAAGAAAATTCCCGAGTTCCGCGCCCTTGCCGGTATTGAACACTTCCGCGTAATTCTCACGAATCTCATCAAGAGCCTTATCAACGTCGTCATCACTTACAGATATATTATACTTTAGCGCTTCCAATTTGCTTTTCTTATAATCATAAAGTTTGAATTCAGGTTCGGTTTGAACTTCTATCAGCATGACCAGGTCATCGCCTTCGTGGAAATCAGCCTCAATGAGATTGCCGCTGTCGATAGGATCGATGTCCGCCTCCTTTATTATTTCTTGATATCTCTCACGAAGGATCTTATCTATAAACTCGGATTCTATTTCATTTCTGTATTTCTTTTTGACAATAACAGCAGGTATTTTACCAGCCCGGAATCCGGGCTCCTTTATGTTTTTGCAGAAATCAGTAACTGTACCGTCATAATCGTCTTTTAAATCCGTCCATCGGATCTTTATATCCAGCCGGACAATACTGTCTTCAGTTATTTGTGTCTTTATTTTCATCCATTTCCTTCTTCATCAAAAACGTCTCAAGTTAAATTCTGCCTTATGGGTTGTCAAGATGATTTAAGTCCTTTATGGATATTATAATGAATTTTTTACTTTATAAACCAAGGACTACTCCTAACATAAGCACCGATCCGACCGATACCGCGGTGAGCGCTATAAATAACCCCTTGCTCATTCCGGTAAGCTGATTTTCGATATGCTCCACCTTCTTAGATAAAATTTTTGCATCTTCCACAAATCTTCCCTCCGGATAAAGGCTCTTATAAATTCCTAGCTTCTCCCTCGCTTTACTTAGCCATCGGGCATTCCGCTGCCTGTCGGCTAATTCCTTATATGCGGCAGCCATCATGAATGTCGATTCCTCCGCTGCCAAGGAAGATGGAAACATCAAAGTAACTGATTGGAATGTGGCAATAGCATCCTTGTATCTATTTTGTTTATAAAAATATTTCCCATTCGATAAAATATCATCAGGACAGTTTTGAGCATCAATAACGGATATATTAGCGGACAATATAAAACAAAGAGCCGCTAATAACTTCGTGATATTTGAAAAAATTTCTCTTTTAATGATACCATTCTCCTGAACAATTACAAATATTGAATGTATGAACCTCCCTACTCATAATCAAGACAAGCATTTCTTTTCCTTTTCTTCTTCTGAACCTGCTGCCACGTATGAAATATCAATATCTATCCGGGCTTGCCGCGTTTTGTATAATGTGACTTTGACATCGCCGATTTTCTTTTATATTATGTTAATACTTATTCGATGATATTGCTTTTCAATTACTGAGGTATCGTGATATTATGGAAATAGAATTTTATTTCATACGACATAACAATTATCCATAAACAGACTCATTCTTCGGAGGGAGGAGATAAAGATGAAAATAAAATCCGATAAATTGTTCCTTTGTCTAATTATTGTATTCTTATTCACTGCGGTTCCTCTCAGTGGTCAAACAGTTATAACGCATCCTATTGGAGATGTAATTTCGGTGGAAGAAGCCATAGAATACGGATTATTCTCTGATCTGGTTGGCTTTGAAGTAGCAGAATTTCAATTGGCTCCACTTAAAGGATATAAATACATCCTGACGTATTCTTTTAGAGGCGAAAAAGGAATAGAGACTTCATCCTTCCGGTTTGGGGACAATATTAAGAGACTACTTAATCTATCACTATTTCAGCAAGATTCCTTAAATACCCGACTTGAAACTTCTGCTGTGTTTAGGATTAAACTTGACCTCAAATCCGGCACGACTCTCATAGCTCGATTCCAAAGGTGGAGCGGCAACAAGTTTGAGATCGAAACAGATTTCGGAAGACAGGAAATTGATATAGATAAGATTGATGAAGTCAAAATTCTCGAAGAACGTCATTTTAAGAACGGCGAATACTGGGGGACTGATCCAAATCACACGAGATTGTTTTTCGCGCCGACGGCAAGAGCTTTAAAAAAGGGAGCCGGATATTTCGCTGATTACGAATTGGTCTTCCCGGGTGTTGCTTACGGATTTACCGATAAATTTTCTTTTGGCGGAGGAATATTTCCTTTTTCATCCGGAGATTTTTTCATGGCATGGATAACGCCTAAGTATACAATCATGGAAACAAAAGATCGCGCCGTCGCCGTAGGACTGTTGAACCTCATCATTAGTGGTGATAATGATAGTGAAAATGTTGGAATTCTTTACGGAACCGCAACATTCGGGGAATCTGATGCAGGAATCACTGTAGGACTTGGGTACGGATACGTCGGTTCCGATCTCGCTGAAAAACCGATGATAATGATCGGCGGAGAAAAGAGGCTTGGTAAAAGAACCAAATTTATAACCGAAAACTGGCTGTTCCCCGGACTGGACGACCCTCTATTCTCAGCCGGAATTCGCTGGTTCGGTGAAAAACTTGCTGCCGATTTTGGCTTATTCCGTACATTAGAAATGGATTTCCTCGGTTTCCCCTGGTTAGACATAGTAATAAACTTTTAGCTAAGACACAATCCGCATTCAATCCTATAAAATAAGAACTATAAAAAAATGCGGACGGGATAGTCTGAATTGTTAGTCCAGCCGTTTACGGATGGGTAAAGATGGATAAGATAATAAAGGGCGTTCACGCGCTTATCAGTCAATCTCGTTGTGAAGTTTCAGATAAAAACCGTTAAAACGGTTTCTATGTGACGGATGTCTTTCTTTAACCCCTGGATTAATCCAGGGGTTTTTGAGAATACTCCATTAATCATAACCATTTTAATGGTTTTAAGATTTCGTGTGGTCAAAACCTGTTCGATTCCAGCCGACATCTGTCTGGCTGAGATGTCGGGCAATCGGGAATAAACCTGACCGCACTGACTTTTCCCCTAATTAAATACCTATCTTAAGAACTTAAAGTCGCCTCAAGAGATATATCCACCGCCGAAAGCGCGCGTGAAACCGGACAGCCTTCTTTAGCCGCTGTCGCAACTTCCTGAAATTTAGCGTCATCTATACCGGGAACGTCACCCTTTGTACTCAATAGAATCCTCGTAATACTGAATCCTTCATCTCCCTTCTCTATCCAGACCGATGCCGTAGTGTCTACACTGTTAGGCGTGAATCCCGCGGCTTCCAATTGAGCGGAAAACGCCATCGAATAACACCCCGCGTGCGCAGCTGCTATAAGCTCTTCAGGGTTTGTACCCTCTCCTTCCTCGAACCGGGAGCTGAATGAATACTGACCCTCAAACAGCGCGTCACCAACCTTTATCGTACCGTTGCCGTCCGTTAAACCACCGTTCCAAACGGCATTTCCATCACGTTTTGGCATTTCTACCTTCCTTTCTATTACTTATTATATTAAAATCAATGTCTTCTTCTTTCTACAACATCAGTGCCGCGGGGGAGACTCGAACTCCCACAAGCAATCGCTCACCAGATCCTAAGTCTGACGCGTCTACCAATTCCGCCACCGCGGCTCTATTATGAAAATATAGATTCCCCTTTGAAGCAAGTCAAGTATGACGAATCAGCTCATCGCCCGGTCGAGGTCGGCTATGAGGTCTTCTACGTCCTCAATTCCCACCGAAAGCCGTATCAGTCCTTCCGTGATACCCAATTTTTCGCGTTCTTCTTTGGGGACGGATGCGTGCGTTTGAATCGCGGGGTTGCCTATCAGACTTTCCACTCCGCCCAAGCTTTCCGCGAGACTGAATACCGTTACGCTGTTGAGTATCTTTTTCGCTTTCTCAAAACTTCCTACATCGAGTGAGATCATACCGCTATAACCGGGATTACCGTTAGGGTCGAGTTGCTGCCGCTTGGCGAGTTCATGCTGCGGATGACTTTCAAGACCGGGGTAATTTACTTTCTCTATATCAGGTCTTTCCTCAAGCCATTTCGCAATCGCTCTCGCGTTTGAATCGTGCTGACGCATCCTTAGAGAAAGAGTCTTTGTCGAGCGGAGCAAGAGCCAGCATTCAAACGGACTCGGAATCGCGCCCGCAGTTTTCTGCGCGAATTTCAGACGTTCGTCCAGCTTTTCATCGTTCGTAATAAGTATTCCGCCGATCATATCGCTGTGACCGGCAAGATATTTGGTCGAACTGTGCGAGACTATATCGGCTCCGAGCGTGAGCGGTCGTTGAAAATAGGGACTCATGAAGGTGTTATCCACCACGAAGATAATATCGTTCTCTTTGCAAATTTCGGAGACAGCCTGAATATCGGTCAGTGTCAGCATCGGATTCGTGGGCGATTCTATATACAGCATCTTTGTATTTTCACGAATCTCAGATTTTATATTTTCTACATCGGATGTATCTATCCATGAGAAATCTACGTTAAAATCGCGTATCATCAGTTCGAAATATCGATACACGCCTCCGTAGGTGTTTTTTCCGACTATGACATGGTCGCCCGCTTTCAGGAAGACGGTGAGCGCGCTCACCGTTCCCATTCCCGAGCTGAAAGCCGTTCCGTATTCCCCTTGTTCCAATGCGGCGATATTCGCCTCGATAGCGGTCCGAGTCGGATTTTTCACCCGCGCATAATCGTGACCGTCTATCGGATTTCCAAGCGATTCCTGAACGTATGTTGAAGTTTGATATATCGGCAGAGTTACCGCTCCCGTTGTAGGATCCGGTTTCTGTCCCGCGTGTATAGCGTCTGTTGAAAAACCCATATTATCTACCTTGATTGAAATTTTATTTTTTATTTATGCTGACGGCGCTTTTCCGTCAAGCCCCATGACACTTTTTATATTTTTTACCTGAACCGCAGTGACAGGGATCGTTGCGACCGATCTTCTCTCCCGCTGTCACGGGCGCCTGCTTTCCTGACTGCGAGGCATGTCGTCCATCGGGCGACACGTTGGGACCTCTTCCGCCGCCATTGTCAGCTGCCGGAACACCCGCAAAACCCATTCCGGAGGTATCATCATGCGTCGTTCGCACGTTACGGGCGCGAATGACGTTAACAGGAGCTATCTCACCTGCCGGAGTAAACCGGTAGACTGTCCGTAACGTCTCTTTATTTATCTCTTCAAGCATGTCGAGAAAAAGTTCAAACGCCTCTTTTTTATACTCCAACAGAGGGTCCTTTTGTCCGTATGCGCGTAAGTTGATGCCCTCTTTTACCTGATCGATATCAAAGAGATGATTTTTCCAATGCTCGTCAATCACCCGCAGAACCGCGAATCGCTCCAAATTTTTCATCATCTCCGAGCCGAGAAAATTTTCTTTTCGATCAATATTTTCCTTCGCTTTTTCAAGCAGTTCCTCTTCCAACGCTTCCGGAGTGAGAGGGACGTCTGAATTTTGCAAATCGCGGACATCAACCATCAGTGTATTCATGGCTTCGCTTGACAAGCCTGACCAATTCCATTCATCGGAGTGAGGCGAATCGGCAGTGTAGATGTCAGTAAGATATTCTACATATTCTTCCAACCGCTCCATGACCTGCCCTCTCATATCTCCACCTTTAAGGGCTTTGTTCCTGCGGTCATATATTATCTCTCTTTGCTTGTTCATTACATCATCGTATTCAAGCAGATGCTTCCTTATCCCAAAATTTCGCGCTTCGACTTTTTTCTGCGCCCGTTCTATCGAACGGGTTATCATCGAATGCGTGATGACTTCTCCCTCTTCAAGTCCGAGCCTGTCCATAATTCTCGCTATGCGGTCGCTGCCGAACAGACGCATAAGATTGTCTTCAAGAGAGAGATAGAAAACCGAAGAACCGGGATCGCCCTGCCTGCCCGCCCTGCCTCGAAGTTGAAGGTCAATTCGTCTTGATTCATGACGCTCGGTGCCGATTATATGCAACCCTCCGACATCTATGACGCCCTCGCCGAGTTTAATATCGGTACCGCGACCCGCCATATTGGTAGCGATGGTAACAGCGCCGAGTTCTCCCGCGCTCGAAACTATCTCCGCCTCGGACTGATGCTGTTTTGCATTCAGGACCTTATGCTTAACGCCTCGATTGGTCAGCATCTTGCTTAACATTTCAGATATTTCTACGCTTATTGTACCGACCAAAACAGGTTGACCTTTCTCGTTACGGGAGACTATCTCATCCACAACTGCTTTGAATTTTTCTCGCCTCGTTTTGTAGATAAGGTCTTCATAATCCTCGCGAATGACAATTTCATGCGTGGGAATAACGGTCACATCCATATCATAGATGCTGGCAAATTCACCAGCCTCAGTTTCTGCCGTGCCGGTCATGCCGGCAAGTTTATCGTACATCCTGAAATAATTCTGAATAGTGATACTTGCGATAGTCTGAGTCTGAGCCTCGATTTTTACGCCTTCTTTAGCTTCGATAGCCTGATGCAGTCCGTCGGAATAACGCCTGCCGGGTAATACTCTACCGGTAAATTCATCAACTATCATCACCTTTCCGTCAGTGACGACGTACTCGTTATCTTTTTCAAATAGCGAGTAAGCTTTTAACAGCTGGCTAATGTTGTGTATCTTTTCGCTCTGGTTGGCGTAATGTTCCTGTACCTCGGCTTCCTTTTGAGATTTTCCTAATTCATCTAAAGTCGGGTCATTCGCAATTTTTTCAAACTCTGTGCCTATGTCGGGTATTACGAACGCGTCCATATCATCCGATGAGATATGAGCCCTGCCAATTTCGGTAAGATCGATGATATTATTTTTTTCCTCGATGCTGAAAAACAATTCCTCATCAAGCTCATGAAGTTTTTTATCCCTTATGTAGTCGTTTTCGACTTGCTGTTCTAACCGCTTGATACCTTCCTGTTCATAAAGGCTTATCAGCTTCTTATGCTTGGGCATACCACGCCGGGCGATAAGAATTTTTGTTCCCGCCTGATATTCATCTGTTTCTAATAATTCCTTTGCCTCATCAATCAACTTACCGACCAATTGCGATTGGGCATGAACCAACGATGATACCTTAGGTTTGAGCTCCATGAACTGGTCATTGGAATCGCCCTCTACCTGACCGGAAATAATCAGCGGAGTTCGCGCTTCATCAATAAGAACCGAGTCAACTTCATCCACGATAGCATAGGAATGTCCCCTTTGAACTTGATCTTCAACTTGAATAGACATATTGTCACGCAGAAAGTCAAAACCGAATTCGTTGTTAGTGCCGTAAGTGATGTCCAAGGCATATTCAGCCCGTCGTTGTTCGTTATTCATGGTGTTTAGCATACAACCGCTCGTAAGCCCGAGTCTTTTATATACCATCCCCATCCATTCTGAATCTCGCTGAGCTAAATAGTCGTTTACCGTTATAAGATGCACGCCATCGCCCGGAAGGGCGTTAAGATATAGCGGCATTGTAGCTGCTAATGTTTTCCCTTCACCCGTTTTCATCTCGGCGATATTTCCACGATGAAGCTCTATGGCTCCTACCAGCTGTTCGTCAAACGGAACCATCTCCCACTTGATTTTTTGACCTACCACATTCCAGGTCTCACCGACCAATCTTCGGCAGATTTCTTTTACGTTTGCAAACGCTTCGTGCATCAGCTCTTCTAAAATTTCTTCTAATACTGCCACCTCAGCATCATGAATCTCCCTTTCTGAAAGTTCTTCTTCTTTTATCTCCTGAACAGCCTCTTCACGCCGCTTGGAGATCATCTCTCTGAATTCGGCAGTTCGTTTCAGGAAATAATCATCCGAAACATCTTTCAAGCCTTCATAGATAGAGTTTATCTTTTCTACGTCGGCGAACATCTTTTTTACTTTCCGTTCGGAGCTCGTTCCGATCAGTCTTGTTATCAGTTTTCCTATCATCGAATTAAGTCTGAATTATCCCTGTTAAATTATATTCCTGCTGTCAGTCTGCTTGAAAGAAAGCCCGGCAGACCGGCATCTATGATTTTTTCAGCGGCTGATTCCACGTCATACGCCACCCTGTTTATGTTTACGCTCTTCATCGTATCATCGTATACGGCATACGCCGCATTAGAGTTTCCGTCACGCGGCTGCCCGACACTGCCTACGTTTATGATATACCGTTTGTTTTCATTGAGTATGACCTCAACGTCAAATGTATCTCCGTCATGACAAAATATGCCTGTTCTATGCGAATGTCCGATAAACGCGGCGCTGCCTTTAAAATATCTGAACTCATATAAAGCATCTTCCCTTGATACTATGTAACTCCATAGTTCGGGTTTATGCGGAGAAGCATGCACATAAACAATACCGTTTTCTTCAAAAATCAAAGGCAGCGACTCAAGGTAACTTTTCCATTCCTCGGATATTTTGCTACGGGTCCAATCGATAGCTTCAGCGGCATAACTGTTTAACAAAGAGTATTCTTCAAAATCCCGCATCGCATGATCATGATTGCCAGCTACAACTATATCACACTTCTCCTTGATAAGGTTTAGACAGTCATCCGGATCAGCGCCGTACCCTACGATATCCCCGAGGCAGATAACTCTTTCTATTCCGGTCTCTTCCAAATCAGAGAATACTGCTGTCAGGGCTTCGATATTTGAATGGATGTCAGAGATAACCGCTGTTTTCACTTGTCTGAAGGTTCCTTAATCCGGCGCGCTTTCTTCCCCCATTTTTTGTTGATGCTGTCAAGTACTCCATTAATGAATGGTATACTCTCATCCGAACTAAAAGAGCGGGCGAGTTCTATCGCTTCATTTATGACTACCTTTACGGGTACATCAGGACAGTTGAGCATCTCCGCGATCGCTATATACAGCAGCGCTTTGTCCACATGTGAAATTCTGTCAATGTCCCAATTATCCGATGTTTTGATAATCTGTTTGTTTATTTTTTCCCTGTTTTCGAGAGTAATATCAACAAGCTTCTCGGCATATTCCGCCACGCTTTTTTTCACATTCAATTCAAATATCAAATTCTTCTTAATCTCATTGATATTGACCTTTTGGATCTCTGCCCCGTCAACTTGCATATTGTAAGCATAAATTGTCTGCAAGGCTAATTCACGGGACTTTCTTCTATCGCTTTTCATCTTAGGGTTTCTTTCTTCTGGAATCCGCGCTGCGGTCCTGACGCCGCTCAATGTATATTTTCTTCTCTCCGATAAACGTTCTCTTTAATCTTCTAATACTTTTAATACGCTCTTCCGCATATTTATTAGAAGCTATAGGAGTAGGCACTCCCTCTTTTTCAGCGTAATCGAGCACGTCAGTTAGAATCCGATATATGTCTTCTGCCTGAGTTAACGCTCTTTCACGGTTATATCCTTGAAGCTCGTTATATACGTTTATCAGACCGCCGGCATTGATCACATAATCCGGAGCGTAAAGTATTCCCTTGTCGAGAAGGGCTTTTCCGTGCTTCTTTTCCTTCTCTAATTGATTATTTGCCGCCCCAGCTATGATTGCGCATTTCAGTTTCGGAATTGTATCGTCATTAATGATTCCACCCATTGCGCACGGCGCGAAGATATCTACATCCAATTCATAAATTTTATCATTATTGACGACTTTACACGCGTATTTTTTTGCTACGGATTTGAGTTTATCTTCATCTATATCCGATACGTACAACTTCGCTCCAGCTTTATATAACAACTCGACTAAGTAGGTGCCGACATGCCCCATACCTTGTATCGCTATCTTTCTGCCGTTAAGAGAATCTGAACCGAATACTTTTTTTACGCAGGCTTTCATCCCCGTAAATGTGCCTAATGCGGTCACCGGAGAGGGATCTCCACTGCCTCCAAGAGCGCGTGAAATTCCGGTCACGTACTTCGTTTCTCTCCGAACCCATTCCATATCGCTCACGCTCGTTCCCACATCTTCAGCCGTAATGTACCTCCCTCCAAGACCTTGAACAAACCTGCCGAACGAACGGAAAAGATACTCATTTTTCATTGTTTTCGAGTTACCGATAATTACCGATTTCCCGCCTCCTAAATCGAGACCGGCAACAGCGGCTTTATACGTCATTCCCTTTGAAAGCCTAAGAACATCCCTAAGGGCGTCACTTTCTTTTTTATAATTCCACATTCTGCATCCGCCGAGCGCAGGACCGAGAGTTGTATCGTGAATGGCGATTATCGCCCTCAAGCCCGTATCTGGGTCACTGGAAAAAACTACCTGTTCATGTCCCCTATTCTCCAACGATTCAAAAATATCCATCTATCTATCCTCTATACTTTATCGTAACTTTTATAAGTTTCGCGCGCGATGACTATTTTTTGTATTTCTGAAGTGCCTTCATAAATTTCCGTGATCTTGGCATCCCGCATAAATCGCTCTATCTCATACTCACGCATATATCCGTATCCGCCGAATATCTGGACTGCCTGATTTGCGGTCTTCATCGCTGTTTGTGATGCGAAAAGCTTTGCCATCGCCGATTCTTTTGTAAATTTTTCTCCACTATCCTGTTTTAGAGCAGCCCTGTATAACAGCAGTCTCGCGGCATCAATTTCCATCGCCATCTCGGCAATTTTGAATTGAATTGCCTGAAACTTATTTATAGTTTTTCCGAATTGTTCTCGCTTTTGACTATAAACTATTGCTTTATCCATAGCGCCCTGAGCTATGCCCAATGCTTGCGCTCCTATACCTACCCTGCCGTAATCGAGAGTCGTTAAAGCAATTTTGAAACCTTCCCCTTCTTCTCCAATTCTATTAAAAGCAGGAATCCTGCAATCCTCAAAAATAAGTTCAACAGTATCTGAAGAGCGGATACCCAATTTTTTTTCTATCTTGCCGACAGAAAATCCCGGTGAATTTTTCTCCACAACAAAAGCAGTCAGACCCTTTGAGCCTTTTTCCTTGTCGGTCACGGCAAACACGATGATTAAATCGGCATTTGAGCCGTTCGTCACGAAATTCTTTACACCGTTTAGTATGTACTCGTCGCCATCCTGCAAAGCCATACATGCCAAATTTGAAGCGTCAGAGCCAGCCTGAGGTTCGCTCAGAGAGTAAGCTCCCAATTTCTCTCCGGAGGAAAGAGCGGGGAGGAATTTCTTTTTTTGTTCCTCCGTTCCGAACCGCCTTAACGGAATACTTGCGAGAGTATTTGTTACCGAGATTATCACGGCAACAGAGGCATCCACCCTCGCCAATTCTTCGATGATGATCGCATAAGAGAGGTAACTCATTCCCGCTCCGCCATATTCCGGCGATGCGCACACTCCGCAGAATCCAAGTACACCGAGTTTCTTGATTATTTCAAAAGGAAATTCAGAATTTTCATCTCTCTCTCTTGCGCTTGGAGCTATCTCTTTTTCGGCGAAATCTCTAACGGTCTGGCGAATCGCTATTTCTTCTTCTGATAAATTAAAATCCATTATTCTTCTTTTATTATTTAATTGGGAATCAGGCTTTACGAGTAATCGTAAAATCCCACTCCCGTCTTCCTTCCTAATTCTCCCGCAGCGACCTTTTTCTGTAGCAAGGGGCAGGGGCTGTACTTATCATTATTGAATCCTTCCTGCAATACTTCCATTATATTCAAACAGACGTCTAATCCGATAAAATCTGCCAGAGCCAGCGGTCCCATTGGGTGCTTCATTCCTAACTTCATCACCTGATCTATATCCTCTGCTGAAGAGACGTTTTCCATGAGAGCAAAGACAGCCTCGTTTATCATCGGCATCAACAGCCTGTTAGAGATAAATCCCGGTGAATCGTTTACTTCAACCGGGATTTTCCCAAGACGTTCAACAACAGACTTAATAAACAAGAATGTCTCGCCGCTGGTGGAGCGACCCTTGATAATCTCTACGAGTTGCATCACCGGTACAGGATTAAAAAAGTGCATTCCAATAACTTTATCACTCCGGTTTGTAACTAACGCCAATTCAGAGATCGAAATAGATGACGTATTTGTCGCCAACACCGTTTCACGGGGGCAGAGCGAATCCAACTCTTTTAATATTTTTTCTTTCACTTCCTTTTTTTCATAGACTGCCTCTATGACCAATTGCGAGTTATCCACAGAGCCGATGTTTGTTTCAAATCTTATACGAGCAAGGGAATTGTCAGATTCTTCCGCGGTGATGGTTTCTTTTTTGACCTGTTTGCCGAGATTGTTCTTAATGGAACTCAGCGCTTTCTCCAACGAGTCCTTAGAAGAGTCCACAAGATTAACATCATAACCTCCAAGAGCAAAAACGTGCGCTATTCCTGAACCCATCGTTCCTGCGCCTATCACGCTTACGTTTGTCAATTCACTCATAGAGTCCTCACCGCTCCACTATCATGGCAGTCGCTTCACCGCCGCCGAGGCATATCGCCGCAAGACCGAGTTTCAGATCTCTCTGTTCCATCGCATGCAACAGGGTAGTAATAATCCGCGCTCCGCTTGCGCCTATCGGATGCCCGAGCGCGACAGCTCCCCCATTCACATTCAGCTTATCCATGTCAAGTCCGAGTTCTTCCGAAACCGCAAGTCCCACTACGGCAAAAGCCTCATTGATTTCGAAAATCTCAATATCCTCTAATTTTAATTCTGCTTTCTTCACTACAAAATTGATAGCCTGAACGGGCGCCGTTGTGAACCATTCCGGCGCCTTTGCAGCCGAGGAATACGCTACTATTTTCGCCATTGGCGTTACGTTCAATTCTTCCGCCTTCGCCTCAGACAACACGAGCATAGCTGAGGCGCCGTCATTAATTTTAGATGAATTGGCGGCAGTAACAGTTCCACCCTCCTCGAATGCGGATTTCAGATGGGGGATCTTATCGAATTTTACTCTTCCGGGTTCTTCATCATCTTCAAATATAACAGACTCGCCCTTTCGTTGAGGAACCTCAACGGTAACTATCTCTTTCTTGAAACGACCTTCTTTTTGAGCCGCTAACGCTTTTTCGTAGCTCGATACGGCGAAAGCATCCTGCGCTTCCCTTGGAACATTGCATTCCCGACCACAGAGCTCGGCAGCCCTGCCCATATGATAATCATTGTACACATCCCAAAGACCATCCAATATCAGACTATCGGTGAGCTCGCCGTTTCCGAGACGGTAGCCTTCACGCGCCTTCTTCAGCAAATACGGAGCGTTCGACATACTCTCCATTCCGCCGGCAATTATCACTCCGGCATCCTCAGCCTTTATCGCCTGAGCGGCAAACATAACCGACCTCATACCTGAACCGCATACTTTATTTATCGTTGTGCATTGTACCGTATTGGGCAGATCCGCAAAAAGAGCGGCTTGCCGGGCGGGCGCTTGCCCCACTCCCGCCGGAAGTACGCATCCCATGAAAACTTCTTCCACCTCTTCACTATTAATTCCTGACCTCTTTAACGTCTCGCGAATGACGATGCTTCCTAATTTCGGAGATGCGAAAGAAGAGAGCGAGCCATTGAACGCGCCGATCGGCGTCCTGCATGCGGCAGCTATCACGGGAGTTCTGTTCTTATTCACTGTTACGCGCCTCGATATCGTTGCCGTTCAGTGATTCATACGCGTTGATTATATCCTTTACCAATTTATGCCGCACAATATCTTTTGAATCCAGGTAGACAAATTTTATTCCTTCGATTCCCTTTAGAATTGATTGAATTCCGATCAATCCAGATTTTTGATTCGGTTCGAGATCGATTTGAGTAATATCTCCTGCGATAATCGCCTTGCTTGAGGCGCCTAACCGGGTAAGAAACATTTTGACTTGCATCGGAGACGTATTTTGCGCCTCGTCCAATATCACAAAGGCATTATTGAGCGTCCTTCCGCGCATGTATGCCAGAGGTATGATCTCTATCACCCGTCTATCCATTAGCCCCCTTAATTTTTCTGACGGCATCATTTCATCTAATGCATCGTAAAGCGGGGTAAGATAAGGGCCGATTTTCTCTCTGAGGTCGCCCGGCAGAAAACCCAACTTTTCGCCAGCCTCTACCGCGGGTCTTGTGAGAATTATCCTGTTTACTTCTTTGTTCTTTAGCGCCGAGACCGCCAAGGCAACCGCCAAATAGGTTTTTCCTGTTCCGGCGGGACCGATGACAATAACTATATCATTCTTTAACGCAGATTGATATAACCGCAGCTGCCCTTCCGAACGAGGTTTCACATAACCGCTTTTAGTGAAGACAATTACCTGATCAAGATCAACGTCATCATCATTGAATGCTCCGGCTTCGTTGTAAGTGATTATCGATTTGACATCCTCCTCGTATAATCCGCCCTTCTTATTCAATTCAATGAGCATCTGAGTCACTACCTTTTTGATATCCTCTATCTCTTTTTCTTCGCCCTTTATCTTAAGCACATCTCCCCGGACAGTTATATTCGATTTAAAATGTTTCTCGATAACTTTTATATTTTTGTCCTCTGAACCGAGGAATAAGAGCGGGTCTGCCCCTTTAAGTTTAATCTTTGCTTCTTTTATCAAATAATATTCTCCATTCTGTAATAGCATATCAAAATATCAAAAACGAGCGAGATATACAAGCACGATTGAATCATTGAGATTATAGGTTATCGTAAATTTATTTTGTCAGAACAGCGAACTATTCTATTGAAAAGTCGGTAATTGAAATGCTTTTACATATCAGCGGGTATTTAGTCTTTCTTCGCTTCTTTTTTCGGAATGATTAATATGGTATGTATAAGAAGAAGGTCGGGACTCTCGAGAATTGATTTATTCGCTTGATATATTCTCGTCCATTCAAATGGATTGGAATATATCTCCGCGGCTATTTTAGAAAGATTGTCGCCTTTACTCACCCAATACTCGTTAATTGCCGGTTCTCTCGGGATTACGAACAGTTGATCGATCTCAATAACATCCGGATCGGATATCTGGTCTCTGTTAGCCGAATAAATCTTCAACCATTGAAACGGATCGTTGTAAATCTTTTCCTTGGCAGATATATCCCAAAGATTATCGCCTCTGACTACCTGATATGAATCCGCTTTTCGTCTTAACGTCACACTGCGGGGAGTTTTTCCGTCTGTTATCCCTGCGTACGGTTGAAGCTCTTGCTCATCAGACATCTCGGCTGCCGTTTCATCCATGCTGTCCGAATCTCCCGAAACAAATGCCTCAGTGTCCTGAGACGGTCCGGCCATCACATTTCTGTAGTTCGATAACATATTTGCAATATCATCAAGCTTCTGACGATTCTGCTCAAAGACAGAATAATCGTTTTCGTTCAAATCTTCTAACCTTGATTCGATACCTTCAAGATATTCTACGGAACCTAAAAGCTCCTCCACTGAAAGATCAGCCAATCCTCCTGCATCATTTTCAAGATCGGTGAGTCTTTTCACATAGTTTTGAAACTCTTCATCAGAAGCGCTCAAAAGACCGAATATTTCTTTTCGCTCTTTCTCTATTATCCCTTCTACTCTTGTCAGTTGTTTTTCAAGAGATTCTATTTCCTTATCAATCTTAGAAAGCTCGTCGCCGGCGGACTTCTCTCTCTCTTTCCAGCGTGTAATCTCGGCTTTGTACTCTTCAGGCGACATCTTAGACGCGTCCTGAGCATATACGGTTGAGAATGAAACAATCGTTCCAATCCCTATTATACCGGCAACAATTACTGATTTTATAGTCATTATATATTATCCTCTGATTTCGTTTTACCTGCCATCTCCGTTATCTTCACTCTTTGTGTCAATACCGTTTATATCAGCTTCCGTCTCGTTTTCAATTGGATTTTCGATATCTTTTAGCCTTTTTATCAAAATATCTTTATCCGTAAGAAGCTGATTCAATTCTTTCTTTTTTGCCGTTAGATTTTCACTAAGCGTTTTTTGGTCGGCTTTTCGTTTCTCTACTTTCTCTTCAGCAGATAAAGCTGCCGTTTTTGTCTCCTCTAACTCCTTAAGCTGCTCCATTGTCAATTCAGCGCCACCGCCGCACGCAACCGCAAACAACATTGCAGTCAGTGTCAACGCTAACAACCTCCTTGTTCGAACGAAGCTTTTCATTCTATGTATATTTTTCACTATTACCTTCGATTTTATGTCATTTATCATCATTTGCCCGTTTTAATTTATATCGTCATATACTTGAAAAACAGGTGGTTAACTGATACTGTTTTTCATGGCACATGAGATTATACTAACTTCTCTTATTTAGGTTCCAGCCTTATCCCCAATTCTTTTAATTGGGCTTCAGAAACCTCTGAAGGTGTTTTTTCCATCAATGCCGAAGCGCTCGCGGTCTTTGGAAAAGCTATTACGTCGCGGATAGAATCAAGTCGTAACATTGTTGCAACAATCCTGTCAAGCCCGAGAGCTATCCCACCGTGAGGGGGGGCGCCATAGGATAACGCTCTCAATAAAAATCCGAATTTCTGTTCTGCTTCATCAGCGCCTATCCCGAGCGCCTTGAAAACTTTTGATTGAACTTCCTTCGAGTGGATTCGTATGCTCCCTCCACCCAGCTCACTCCCGTTGAATACCAAATCATATGCCCTTGCATATACTTTTGACGGGTCTGAATCCAAAAAATCCAGATCTTCTTTCTTTGGTGAAGTGAACGGATGATGCATTGCGCTATACCTTTTAGTCTCTTCATCCCACTCGAACATTGGAAAATCTGTTACCCATAGCGGAGAAAACACATCTTTGTCAATAAGGTTCAGTCGTTTGCCGATCTCTAACCGGATTGCTCCTAAACCTTTTAACGCAACGGGAGCCATATCTGCGGCAAAGAATATGACATCTCCATCCTTTGCGCTAACATTATCAAGCAGCTCAGATTGCAAATTTTCATCGAAGTGACGACTTACTCCGCCTGCAAGTTTTCCATCCTCGACTTTCGCCCATGACAGACCTCTTAACCCATAAATTTTGGAGTATTCGACAAGTTCATCAATGACCTTTCTGCTAAAAGTCCCGTTAGCTTCGGCTACAACCGCTCCGACCATTCCTCCGTTGTTCACAGCATCGTTGAACACTTTAAAATCGGTCTTGTTTGCGATTTCAGTGACGTCGCTGATTTCCACTCCGAACCGAAGATCGGGTTTGTCTGAACCGAAACGGCGCAAGGCATCGTCATAGGGCATCGTTGGAAATGGCGATGGAAGTTCATAATCGATGACTTCCTTAAACAGTGTCCTCATCAACTCTTCAGCCATCTGCTTGACATGAGATTCATCAACGAATGACATTTCGATATCGATTTGTGTATGCTCCGGCTGCCTGTCGGCTCTAAGGTCTTCATCCCTAAACGCCTTGACAATCTGAAAGTATTTATCAAAGCCTGATACCATCAACAGCTGTTTATAAATTTGCGGAGACTGAGGCAATGCATAGAATTTTCCCTTGCTTAACCTGCTCGGTACCAAAAAATCTCGAGCGCCCTCAGGAGTGGATTTCGTGAGAACAGGAGTTTCAATTTCTATAAAACCCTTATCAGACATGAATTTTCGTACCGATTGATAAAACCGGTGGCGTGTAACGATGGCATTTTGCATCTTTTTACGGCGGAGGTCAAGGTATCTATACTCGAGCCGAAGATCTTCCGATGCCTCAACATTTTCTCTTATTTCAAACGGAGGAGTTTCAGATTCGTTAAGCAATTCTATGTTTTTCGCGTTGACCTCGATCTCACCGCTGTCAAGATTCGGGTTGACGCTTCCTTCAGGCCGCTCACCGACTCTGCCGCTGATCTTAAGAACGTCTTCGGCTGAAAGTTTCTCCGCAACGGCAAAGCCGTCATCCGCCATTTGAGGATGGAAAACGATCTGCGTCACGCCATACCTGTCTCTCAGATCAACGAAAATCAGACCGCCATGGTCCCGACGCTTAGCTACCCAACCCATAAGAGTAACTTCACTTCCGGAATCACTTTTACGCAACTCCCCTAAAAAGTGCGTGCGTAATCCTTTATAATGTTCTTTCACTTAATCTTAATGACCAATTTTCATATAGTTGTTTAATATACAGAATTGAGCTGAGATATTCTACTTGATAGAAATACCGACTTTTATTTCCTATTCGCTATCCTTAACCTGTTCTTTGCTCTTCTTACCGCTGCTACTGCTCTGTCCCGGTTCAGATTCTCCGGATGGTCGCTTAGCATTTTTTGAGCTCTTTCAAGCGCTGCCTGAGCTCTTTCTAAATCAATATCCTCCGGCAGCTCGGCAGTCTCAACTAATAAGAGAATTCGTTCCCGCTGAATTTCGCAATAACCATCGCTTATCGCTAATAATTGCTGACGATCACCGCTCTCGATCTTGACTTCCCCCGGTTTCAGAGCGATAATAGCCGGAATGTGTCTCGCTAATATCCCGAAACTACCGTCTAACCCCGGCGCCCGGACATGACGCACATCATTAAAAGTTCTTGACGATGTTGGAGTTACTACTTCTACATTGAAGTTTTCAGCCAATTTTACTCTGCGTCTTTCATTTTTTTAGCTTTTTCAACCGCTTCGTCAATTGTTCCGACCATGTAGAACGCCTGCTCCGGAAGTTCATCCATTTCACCTTTGATTATTGCGTCGAAACCTGCGACGCTGTCCTCCATTTTTACGTACCTTCCTTCAAGCCCCGTGAACACCTCTGCCACGAAGAAGGGTTGGGAAAGGAATTTTTGAATTTTTCTTGCCCTTGCCACGGTCAATTTATCTTCATCCGAGAGTTCATCAATACCGAGAATCGAAATGATATCCTGCAGGTCTTTGTAAGTCTGGAGCGTTTCCTGGACTTCCTTCGCCACATTGTAGTGTTTCTCGCCCAGAATATTCGGATCGAGCAGCTTTGATGTTGATTCGAGCGGATTCACCGCCGGATAGATCGCCAGCTCGAAAATTGCCCTGTCGAGTACCGTGGTGGCGTCGAGATGAGCAAACGTAGTCGCCGGCGCAGGATCGGTGATGTCATCGGCGGGAACATAAATAGCCTGTACCGATGTGATCGAACCTTTGATCGTCGAGGTTATCCGTTCCTGAAGTGCACCCATTTCGGTAGCAAGCGTGGGCTGATAACCTACTGCGGACGGCATTCTGCCGAGGAGCGCGGAAACTTCCGAACCTGATTGAACAAACCGGAATATATTGTCAATAAATAAGAGAACGTCCTTACCCTCTTCATCTCTAAAATATTCAGCGACGGTAAGAGCGGACAGAGCAACACGCATACGCGCTCCCGGTGGTTCGTTCATCTGCCCGAACACAAGCGCCGTTTTATCAATGACACCGGACTCGTTCATCTCTAGCCAAAGATCGTTTCCTTCTCTTGTTCGTTCTCCAACTCCCGCAAAGACCGAATATCCGCCATGCTCGGTCGCTATATTGCGGATCAGTTCCTGAATAAGTACGGTCTTTCCTACACCTGCGCCGCCGAACAAACCCGTTTTGCCGCCTTTCATATACGGTTCAAGAAGGTCTACCACTTTTATTCCGGTGACGAACGGTTCGGGTGTTGATACGAGCTCGTCAAAGCCGGGCGCATGCCGGTGAATCGGTCTGCGTAACTTAGTATTTATAGGTCCCTTCTCATCAATCGGCTCACCAAGAAGGTTCGTCATCCGACCAAGCACTTCCGGTCCGACAGGAACGGTGATGGTGTCGCCCGTATCTATCACCTCGTCACCCCTTACGAGACCGTCGGTTGTATCCATGGCAACTGTTCTGACTACTCCTTCGCCGATATGTTGCGCGATCTCTAAAATAAGATCACTCTCATCCCTCTTTATCTTCAACGCTTGATAGATGGGAGGGATTTCACTTTCCGAAAAATCCACGTCCACAACGGGACCCATTACTTGAATTACCTTACCTTTATTCATTCTTGTTCCTTGAATTAACTTTCATTATATAAAAATCAATCTTTGAGAGCCTCCGCTCCACCTACAATATCAAGCAGGTCCCTCGTTATTGACGATTGTCTCGCTTTATTGTAAAACAACTGAAGTTCATCTATCATTTCATTGGCGGATTCGGTTGCGTTTTCCATAGCGGTCATCCTCGCGCCCTGTTCTGATGCCATCGATTCAAGAAGTATCCGCCACATTTGAACAACTAAATACTTGGGGACTATGGCATTCACTACCTCCTCAACAGAGGGTTCGAAGAGCATATCGCCGAATATTTCGGCACTTACTTCTTCTTTTTCTATTTCTTTCTCACTCTCTACTCCGGGCATAAAATCGTCTCGTGGATCGCCGCTTTTCAGCGGTAAAAATCGTTCAGCGATCAAATCCTGCTTCACTGCCGATTTGAATTCATGATATACAACATCAACCCTGTCAAGATCATGGGAGAGGTATTGAGTTTTTATCGTATCAGTTATATCAACCGCATGCTCAAATCGGAGCTTTTTGGAAAAATCGGTATATTCGGCGAGCAAATCGTAATCTCTCCTCTTGAAAAAGTCTCTCGCTTTCCTTCCTACAGCTATAACGCTCGTGTTATCCTTGCCGTACGAGTCGATGATACCGACAGCTCTATTCAAAATATTTGTATTGAATGAACCGCATAAACCTCTGTCCGAAGTAACCACAACCACGCAATATTTAGACGGTTCCCGAACGGCTAAAAGAGGATTTATATCAGTCTCAATTTTCGGCATACAATTGTTCAGGAGGTCTTTTATCTTGAACGCATATGGTCTCGCTTGAATTATTGCCTCCTGCGCGCGACGCAGCTTTACGGTTGCCACCATCTTCATGGCACGGGTAACCTGCTCGATCCCCCTAACCGACGACATCCTCGACTTTATTTCTTTTAGAGTTGCCACTAAGCCTCTTTCAACTTGAATGATTCAACGAAACTCTGAACAGCCTTTTTCAACTCCTCATTCAAATCATCGGACAAAACCTTTTCGGAGTCTATTGTTCTAAGTATTTTCGAATGTTCCTGCTCCATATAGTCATCGAACTCTACCGCGAATTGAACGATCTTCTCGGTTGGAATTTCATCTAAATGACCGTTTGTTCCTGCGTATATCAATGCAATTTGATTACCGAACTTCATCGGTTTAAATTGATTCTGCTTCAGGATTTCGACTAACCGCTCCCCCCTCGTTAGCTGCGCAAGGGTAGCTTTGTCGAGGTCGGAACCGAACTTTGCGAATCCCGCTATTTCCCTGTATTGGGCAAGATCTATCTTTAGAGATCCCGCTACCTGTTTCATCGCTTTTATCTGGGCGTTCGAACCTACTCGCGATACCGAGATACCCACGTTGATAGCCGGCCTTATACCCGAATGGAAAAGATCGGTTTCCAAAAATATTTGACCGTCCGTAATGGAAATCACGTTGGTAGGTATATAAGCTGAAACGTCGCTTAGCTGCGTCTCTATTATCGGAAGAGCCGTAAGGGAGCCGCCGCCGAGCTTATCGCTCAACTTTGCAGCTCTTTCAAGGAGTCTTGAGTGAAGATAGAATACGTCTCCGGGATATGCTTCTCGACCCGGGGGACGTCTCAATAACAAAGAGACCTGTCTGTATGCCCATGCGTGCTTGGAGAGATCATCATATACTACAAGAGCGTGTTCTCCCTTATCTCTGAAATACTCTCCTATAGCCGCCCCCGCATACGGAGCGATGAACTGCATAGGCGCGGGATCGTTCGCATTTGCCGCGACTACTACGGTATAATCCATGGCGCCGCGGTCTTCAAGCGTTTGGATAACTGTTGCAACCGTAGATGCCTTCTGTCCGATAGCGACATATATGCACTTCACGTCCCCGCCCTTTTGATTGATGATAGTATCGATCGCAATGGCGGTCTTCCCGGTTTGTCTGTCGCCGATGATCAACTCTCTTTGACCTCTGCCTATCGGGATCATCGAGTCTATAGCCTTTATCCCTGTCGCCAAGGGTTCAGTGACCGGTTGACGGTCAATTACGCCGAGAGCTTTCTTTTCTATAGTGTAAGTTTCAGCGGCGTTTATCTTTCCCTTGCCGTCAAGCGGATGACCGATCGGATTTACTACCCTTCCTAACATCTCTTCCCCAACGCCTATCTCTACGATCCTTCCGGTTCTCTTAGCCGTATCGCCTTCTTTAATTCCCCTATCGTCGCCGAAGAGGATAATACCAACGTTATCCCTCTCAAGATTGAGCGCCATACCGAAAACACCGCCCGGAAACTCTATAAGTTCCGATGCCATTGCTTTTTCAAGCCCTACCACTCTGGCAATACCGTCCCCCACCATTATCACTTCGCCAACTTCTTCAACATCAATTGTTACCTTGAAACCTTCTATTTGCTTTTTGAGCAGAGAAGTTATTTCGTCGGTTTTTATAGCCATTATTACTCCTAAATTATCACTCAGCTCAAAAGAGTCTGCCGCAATCGCGTGAGACTTCCTCGAACAGAACCGTCAATGACGGTGTTCCCAATCCTTAACTTTATCCCGCCGATGATAGACGGGTCCACTGTGGATTCAATTATAACATCCTTATCAAAAGACTTCTCCAATGCTTTTTTCACATTGGCGGTCAACTCTTCTGATAATTTTTCATGCGTAACTGCAGTCACGAACAGTTGATTTTTCGACTCCATAGCCTTCAGATTATAGCTGTCGGATATATCGGAAATCAAATCTTGTCTTTTATTTTCAATCAATGTTTTCATAAATTTTGACAAAAGATCGGTAAAATCATCTCCGAAAACAGCGCCAAGAGCTTTTATCTTCTGCGGAATCTCTATCTTAAAAGAAAACAGGAATGACCTGAACTCGGGAATCACTTTATAAGATTCTTTTAAAAGCTTCAAGCCATTTCCGGTTTTGTCCACTTCATTTTTCTCTTTCGCAAGCCCGAACAATACCGAAGAATATTTTCTTGCCGCGGTCAGATCTTTCAATCTTTCTTATCCATGCTCTGCATCGTTTCTTCTATAAGGCTGATATGATCATCAGCATTCAGATTCCGTTTCAGCATTTTCTCCGCCGCTGAAATGGAAATGTCCACGACCAACTGTTTTATCTGATTAATCGCGTCTGCCCGCTCAGAATCAATCTCTTTCTTGGCTTTCTCCACTAATGACGCAGATTTTTTTCCGGCTTCCTCCAAGATATCCGCCTTTACTTTTTCTGCGGATTCTTTTCCTGCGGCGACTATCTGGCGAACTTCCTCTCTCGCCTCGGCAAGTTTCTTGTTATATTCCTTCATCGCGTCTTCAGATTTCCTTTGAGTCTCTTCCGCCTTTTTAACGGCATCATTTATCATCGTTTCTCTGCGATCAAGATTTTCTATAAGCGGTCCCCAAAGAAATTTCTTCATTAAGAGCAGAAGAAGCAAAAATGTGATGGCAGACCAAAAAACGAGTCCTGTACTTACATCTAATAGTGTAAATTCCATTTCCGGTTCGCTTATTCTCCTGTGAGAACTATGAGTAGTACGGTTACTATGATTGAAAAGAACGCAACGCCTTCGATAAGAGCGGCGGCTACGATCATAGCGCCTCTGATATCTGCGGCTGCTTCAGGCTGTCTTCCGATGCTCTCCATCGCACTGCTGCCGATCTTTCCAATTCCGAGGGCGGTTCCTATTGTGATCAATCCTGCGCCGATACCCGCTGCTAACCACGCTAACGCCTGTGATTCCATATTATTTTCTCCTTGATTTATATTTTTTAATTTTCAATGTTCCGGATGTAAACTCATTCCGACAAATATTGCCGAAAGATATGTAAACACGTATGTCTGAATCAAAACTATCAATATTTCAAGCACGCTCATTGCCAAATTAGTTACTATGGTGAATGGAGCCAACAGCCAACTCTGCAAAATATAAATCAAGCCGAACAGAGTCAGTATGACTATATGCCCGGCTATCATGTTCGCGAATAACCGGATGGCAAGCGCAAACGATTTTGTAAATAAGCCGAGAACTTCAGCCAAAACAATTATCGGCAGTATGAATCCCGGTACATCGGGTGGCACAAAAGATTTTAAGAATCCGCCGAATCCGTTTTTTCTTATGCCCCCAAAAATGATAGTCAGAAATGTCATGCCCGCAAGCATTCCCGTCACGCTCAAACTACCGGTTGGGTTAGCAAGAAATGGAATCATTCCGATAGCGTTATTCATAAGTACGAAGAAGAAGAAGGTGCAAAACAGAGGCATGAATCCCTTCCAGTCTTCCCGTAAATTCGGTTTTACTATATCATCACGAATGAATTGTACAATTGCTTCAAGTGCCTGCGCCAATCTCCCCCGGGGAACCAATCTAAGATTATTTCTCACACTAAACGTAATCCCCAAAAGAATCGCCGAGGATATCCACATAAATATAGTAAGTTTGGTTATAGACAGGTCAAATCCGTATAGATTCAGCTCTATCCAAACTTGATCGCTTACTTCGTGAAAGATTTCCCCAATAACGTGAATCGGCTCAATGTCTTCTAAACTGTGGACCTTTTTTGATCCTTCAGATAACAACATCTATGTCTTCTTAATGTTCCTATTTTCAATCTTCATCATATACAGAACCTCAAAGATAAATAGGAAAAAATAAATTGCAACCAGAATTATCAAAAAATATCGAATATTTATATTTGCGTACTGATTTAAAATCAAATAAACGCCTAAAAAGATAGCGACTTTGCTTCCGAGACTGAATGAAACACCTTTTAACACCTGAGTATTGTCTCCCTGAGCTCCCCATTTTTTAAAAAAATGACTCGCCTCCATCATACTGAATGCCGTCAGCGCCGCGAATAGGAGAGTTTGTCCGTCCACTTCGATGAAATTAGAAAAAACGATGTAGATCAATAAAGCTGCAAAAACCGTTATGATCGATCCTAACAGATGAAAATTATTTTTCAAGTGACGTCTCAGCCTTTATCGGGTTATTATTTTTGACGATAAAGTTTTCTCATGAAATATACAAATGAAATAGAGGCAAAGAGTATACCGATGAGCAAAAATAGAGGCAAGGTTGAAAACTTCTTGTCTAACCAATAACCTCCGAGCATATAAAATGCGAACGAAACTGCCACTTGTAAACCGAATGAGTAATTCTGATTGTTGAACCTTGTTTCTTTTTTATCACCAGGTTTTGACATACCGGTCAGCTCGGATTGACATCGAGCTCATCTTCTGTTTTTTCGCTATCATCTTTCAATTCTTCATCTGCATTCTTGTCGAGCATGACGCATCTTCCTTCGAATATGGCGCCCTCTTCAATTTTAAGTCGAGCGGTTTTCAGATCACCCTTCAAACGCGAGTGCGCGCCGAGCACCGTGCTATCTATAACATCCAAATTTCCCTCGATAATTCCTCCGAGTTTAGCTGAATGTGCCTTAACATTTCCCTTGATTACTCCTGACCTGCCTACTCTGATAGTCCGTTGGGTGGTAACATCTCCGGTGACAGTACCGTTAATGAGGATACTGTTTTCTCCAACTATATCCCCTTCGATGACTGTGCCTTCGCCAACCAAAGTTTCTATTCGGTCGATTGTCTTAGCGTTAAATCCCTTCATACTGTTTTTATTTCCTCAGTCAATAGAAATATCTTTCTCTCGATAGATTGGTATCAGTTCTCGAGGATCAATGGGCACGCCTTTCTTCCATATCTCAAAATGTAAATGCGGGCCTCTGCTTATTCCGGTATCTCCTCCGAGCGCAATCGGGTCACCTCTGTGAACCCTGTCGTGAACCTTCACAAGATTCCGTGAATTATGCCCATAAACACTAAAGTAGTCATTGCCGTGATAAAGTAATATCCTGTTACCCGAACGGTAGGTCCAATTGGAGAAGACCACTACTCCTTCTGCCGCGGCGACAACCACATCACCTACTCGCGTGGCGATATCAATTCCTACGTGCTGGTCTTCCTTAAAAATTGTGGACCTGGCGAAACCGGCGGTCACTACTCCCTCAATTGGCGGTGTAGTCGGCACATTTTCAATAAAATTGACATTATCAAATCTTGGCATATCAGCAGGATCAATTTCCCTCAGCGGCAATGACATCAACGAATCTAGCTTGTGATTTGAAGTGTCCGCTCCGGATTCAATGAATCCCAACGGAGATTCGAGATTCAGACTGAGTCCAAGATATTTTCTGATAGCTATATCTCTCTGTTTTATCCTCGCATAATCATCTAATAATCGCAACACCTTAAAACGGTCACGTGTCAACTCCATATTTTTCCCCACCAGATCGTTGTACCTTAAAGCTCTTGGAAGTATCAAAGCGGTCGAAGCGGCGATAGCAATCACTAACAACAGGCTCAGTATGATAATTGTCCTTAAAAAATTCCTGTTGAGCCGGAAGGTTTTCGGATTTTCCGTTTCATCCGGAATTAGAACTATTGTATAGTATTTATTTTTTTTCATCAGGTTACTATACTTAGCGCTGTCAGCTGTCGAGTTGTCCTATAAGGGTGATCAGCCTTTCAAGGTCTTCATTCGAATAATATTCCACAACGACCTCTCCGCCTGAGCCTTTTACTCTTATTCTAACCTTCGTCCCGAATTTCATCATAAGTTCACTTTCTATTGCTTTCAATTGGGGAGACTTCGCGGATGTAGCTTTCAAACGCATTGTTTTTGGAGTTTCTTTCAGGCCTCCCTTAATGATCTCTTCAACCTGTCGCACGCTGAGTCCGTCTTTGATTATCTTTCGATACAACGCAAGCATTTTAGCGCTCTCTTTAATAGGGAGCAGCGCTCTTGCATGTCCTTGAGACAGTTCTCCCTTCCTGATAGACTCTCTGATTTCATCCGGCAACCCGAGCAGGCGAAGGAAGTTTGCGATGGTCGAACGGTCTTTCCCGACTTTGTCCGCTATCTCTCCGTGCGTCAGTCCGTGATCTTCCACCAATTCCTGGAATGCCTGCGCTACATCCACGGGGTTCAGGTCTTCTCTCTGTATATTTTCTATTAGAGCGAGTTGAAGCAGGCTTCCATCGTTCTCGACCGACATCACATATGCGGGAATCGTTCTCATGTTTATCAGCTTGACTGCCCGTAGCCTACGTTCTCCGGCTATCAACTCGAATTTGCCGTCTTTCCGCCTTACCGTAATAGGCTGCACAATACCGTTTTCATTTATTGACGCGGCAAGCTCTTCCAATGCTACAGGATCAAAATCATGGCGTGGCTGCCGGGGATTTGTTGAGATACTATCAACTAATAACTCCGCGACTTCCGCTTTTTCCCCCGACGGCTCATCAAATTCAGGAATGAGCGCCCTGATTCCCCTTCCAAGTGATTTAGCCGGCATGTTCCAACATCTCCCGAACAAGATTCATATAATTTCCCGCGCCCGTTGAAACTGCATCGTATAGGATTATAGGTTTGCCGTAACTCGGCGCTTCTCCCAATTTTACATTTCTGTTTATAACAGTCTCAAAGACTTTTTCCTTAAAATAATCCCTGATCTCTTCCGCCACCTGCCGACTCAGGTTCAAACGGCTATCGAACATCGTTATCAGAAAACCTTCAACTTCTAATGTTTTGTTCAGGTTCTTCTGAACTAATCGTATGGTATTCAGCAGCTGACTTAAACCCTCTAAAGCAAAATATTCACATTGAACGGGCACGAGAACGGTATCAGCGGCGGTCAGACTGTTAAGCGTCAAAAGACCTAAAGAAGGTGGGCAGTCTATGAAAATGTACTCGTAACTTCCGTTCACGCTGCTGAGCGCCGTTTTGAGTATAGTCTCACGGGCAAGCGCGGGAACGAGTTCGATTTCCGCTCCAACCAATCTTGTTGATGAAGGAAGTATATCGAGAAAGGGAAGATCGGATTTCCTTATCACGCTTTCTGCGTCCACACTGTTTATCATAACATCGTAAACCGATTTGTCACTATTTTCAAGTTCTATTCCCAATCCGCTCGTAGCGTTTGCCTGCGGATCCATGTCAATTATAAGCGTCGGTATTTCCGTGACAGCCATGCACGCGGCAAGGTTCACGGCGGTAGTGGTCTTACCCACACCTCCTTTTTGATTCGCTATGACTATAACTTTCGTCAATTCTTTATTACCCAATATTCAATTAACATCTGATTTTTAAATGTAGCAGGAGACCGACCGAAATGCAAGTATGGTTTGTGCCGGAATCAGTAAAAGTATTTTATTGATTTCGTGTCAGTTGGAACCACCGCCGATTGAGGGACTAACGAAAATCCGGACTCGCAATGACAACTTCTCTCCCCTTGAGGGGAGTGTCCGTCAGTTGACGGACGAGGGGTGTGATCATTCCGTAAGGAGAAATCATAAATTAATATCCGAATCACACCCTCCGTCACTTTGTGACACCTCCCTCAAGGGAGGAGGTTTTTTATCCCCACCCTTAATAAAGCAGATAATAAGTTGATTCCGGTTTTCTCTCTACATAGATTGAACCGCCTTGAATTCTAAACCGATTAAAATCGCTATCCGCATGACAAATAATCGAAAGATGTTCGACAGGATAGTCGAATGGGTGGGCGCCGAGTTGGATTCACCCGATAGCGTCAAGTTCATCTTCTGTTCTTCAAATGAGGAGTTTGCCTCCGCCGGGAGTGACGTAGCGGTCGCTTCGTCCTATAAATTCACACCGGAGATCTTTTCCGGTCTGACCGGATTGAAATGGCTTCACTTCGGCGCGACAGGGGTTGACGGAATACTCTTTCCCGAATTAATTGAGAGTGACGTTACACTGACCAAGGCGGTCGGTTTTCATTCTAAAGTCACCGCGGAACACGCCATCGCCATGATGTTGTATTTCGAGCGGAAATTCGCCGAGTCAATAAAATTCAAAGAGACCAGGAAATGGAGCCAAAGGGAAATAGCATTACGAAATGGTACGCTAAGTGGAAAATCACTTGGAATTTTAGGATTCGGAGCCGTCGGTCAAGCGTTATCAGAGATGGCGGATGTTTTCGGGATGAACGTAAGCGTCGCAACCCGCAGCTCAAAATCAAGCGATCTGCTCCCTCATGTCAATCGGATATATCCGTCATCGGGGCTAAATGAACTGATAGCCCAATCGGATTACTTCGCCGTCTGCGTTCCTCTCACGAAAGAGACAAAAGGAGTGATAAACCGGGAGCGGCTTTCTTTTATGAAAGAATCCGCAATAATCATCAACGTGGCGCGGGGAGCGATTGTAGATGAACCGGCTCTCTATCAAGCGCTCTCTCAAAAAAAGATAGCCGGAGCAGGACTTGACGTTTTCGCCACGGAACCTCTTCCTGAGGATAACCCGCTGTTCGAACTCGACAACGTCTTTCTCTCTCCGCATGTTGCGGGAAACTTCGGTGATTATACGCATCTCGCCGCGACCGATTTCGGTGTGAATCTGCAGCGTTACCTATCAGGCAAAGAACTCAGAAACGTAGTTGATAAATCGCTGGGATACTGAACTGGAATTAATTAACCTTCTTTTGGAAATATTATACTAATTTTTGAAAATATTATTTGACATAAGATGATAAAATAGATAAATTCGTTGCTTGCTTGAACATTAGAATTTAAGAGGATTTATTGGGAAAAAATTTAACGCCAAGATTTGTGCTGATAGGAGCTGTGATATTCCTTACAGCCTATTTATTGACACCGACAATAGAATATTATTTCTTTCCACCCGATGACGAAGCAGCCAGTGACGCGCTTCAGGAAAAAGCATTAAAACTCGGCCTTGATCTTCAGGGTGGTATGCATGTTGTAATGGAGGTGAATATACCGAAACTCGTAGAGAACTTAGCGAGTAACAAAACACTTCTTTATGATGCGCTTGCCGCCGCCGAGACAAGAGCTGAAAATGATGACATCGAATTCCTTGATGCGCTGCTGCTCGAAGCGAATGAACGGAATATCAAACTCGCCCGGCATTTCATTGAATATGGAATTGAAAATTCGGAGATAATTGACGCCTTAGAAGATGAAGCAAGTGACGCTGTCAATCGCGCTCTCGAGGTTATTCGAAATAGGGTTGACCAATTTGGAGTTTCCGAACCTACGATTCTCAAGCAGGGTTCGAATCGAATAATTGTCGAACTTGCCGGCGTGCAGGATCCCGAACGAGCGCGTAACTTGATAAGACAAACGGCTCTGTTGGAATTTAGCCTGCTTAAAGAACCTGATGTTGTCCAGGCCGTTATTAACCGCATCGATAACGTTCTCAAAAGTATCAGGACCGGTATAGCCTTAGACAGTCTTGTTACACTCTCCGGCTCTACGGCAGATACAACTGACACTACTCGGACAGCGGTTGCCGAAAGTAAGGATAAATCCATCAGTGTTGATGAAATATTCGGCGTAACAACACCAGAATCATTCTCCGATAAATCAGAAGGTTCTGTAATCGTGGATGAGCAGATTTTTGAAGATCGTCCCTTTTCTGCCCTGCTAAGGAACATAGATGGTGATATAGGTGTTCCGTTAGAGAACGTAAAGGCTGTTCGCAGAATTCTTGAATTAGAGGAAGTTCAAGCTGCGCTTCCGGCGGATATGAAGATAATCTGGTCAAGCAATCAGAAAGATTTCGGCGGAAGGGGACTCCCGTCTGAAAAATTTAATGTCCTGTATGCTGTCAACAGAGAACCGGGTTTGACGGGAGAAGTTGTTACTTCCGCTTCGGCTAATTTCGGCGGAGGCGCAAGTTCCGCTTCAGGACAACCGGTGGTCTACCTCAATATGAACAGTGAGGGCGCCAGAACTTGGTCACGTCTTACCGGAGCAAACATAAATAAAAGAATTGCCATTATTCTTGACAATAGAGTCCACTCCGCGCCGGTAATTAGAAGTAAAATTCCATCCGGAAATACTGTCATTGAAGGAATGAATTCCATAAATGAAGCAAAAGACCTTTCCATTATCTTGAGAGCAGGCGCGCTTCCCGCTCCAATGGAAATTATTGAGGAACGTACTATCGGTCCGACACTTGGTCATGATTCGATTAAAATGGGCACGGACGCCGCGCTTCTTGGATTGGTACTCGTAATGATATTTATGCTTCTATACTATAGGATGTCCGGGCTTCTTGCGAATTTTGCGCTGCTTCTTAATCTCGCTTTTGTTCTCGCAATCATGACAACGCTTAGAGCGACGCTGACACTGCCGGGTATTGCGGGACTTATTCTGACTATCGGAATGTCAGTTGACGCGAACGTGCTGATATTTGAGAGGATAAAAGAAGAGCTCAGAAAGGGCAAAACGGTTCGTTCTGCGATAGATGCAGGTTATTCAAAGGCATTAACAACAATTATCGACGCAAACGTGACCACCATACTCGCTGCTCTCGTGCTCTTCCAATTCGGAACCGGGCCCATCAAGGGATTTGCCGTTACGCTGTTTTGGGGCATCCTTGCAAGTATGTTGACCGCTATTTTCATCACAAGGACAATTTTTGCATACGTAACCGACCGCTTCAAGGTCACTAAATTAAGTATATAAAATGAACTTATTTGTAGACACAAACATAGATTTCATAGGTAAGCGTAAAATCGGCATTGTGCTTTCTCTTCTTCTCATCCTCGTCGGTTTAATCTCGATGGTCGCTCACGGAGGACCCCGGCTTGGAATCGACTTTTTAGGCGGAACATTAGTTCAGGTCAAATTCGAAGAGTCTGTTTCCAGCACGGATGTCCGTTTAGCTATTTCCACAGCAGGTTATGGTGGCGCAGTGATACAGCAGTTCGGCGATGATAAAGAAATCCTTATTAGGATACTTGAAGCAAAAGGTGACACGGAAGCAGCCACTCTCATCTCCCAAGCGCTGACTGATTATTTTACGGATAACCCGTATGAAATTCGCAGGGTTGAAAAAGTGGGACCAAAAATTGGCGAAGAGCTAAGAACCAAAGCTGTTTTGGCAATTTTCGGCGCTATGCTCGGCATCGTTATTTATATTACCTTCAGGTTCGAATTCAAATTCGCTATCGGCGCTCTTATCGCCCTTGCGCATGATGTCTTAATAACTCTCGGTATTTTTAGTTTATTGGATATCGAGATAACACTTGCTGTCATTGCCGCTTTTCTTACAATAGTGGGGTATTCATTGAACGATACTATCGTTATCTATGACCGTATAAGGGAGAATATCAAAGCGATGCGCGGTGAATCCTATGAAAAAATAATTAACACGAGCATTAATAATTCCCTTGCCAGAACCGTTGTAACCTCGATGACTACTTTTATGGTAGTATTTATTTTATATATTATGGGGGGACAAGTAATATCAGGATTTTCATTCGCTATGATGCTTGGAGTAATTGTGGGAACTTATTCGTCTATCTTTATTGCAAGCCCGATTCTGATCGAATGGCATGAGCGCGCGGCAGCAAAGAAATCATCCGAGTTCGTTACAAGCTCAACGAGGTAAAATATGAAATTAAATCAAATAGATAAAGACGGTGTGACCGTCATCGAGTTAAAAGGGAAATTGATGGGTGGACCGGACGCTGTTGAACTGCATGAAACTCTTCATGGTCTTGTCGAAAAAGATGTCAAGAATTTCGTGCTTGATTTAAAAGATGTTGATTGGATAAACAGTTCCGGATTAGGTATTTTGATCAGTGGTCTGACGACAGTCCGAAATAGCGGGGGTGATCTATGCTTGGCTCAAGCGGGAGATAAAATAAAAAATATTCTCACTATAACCAAATTATCCTCTGTTTTTAATTCATTTGACCTCTTAGATGATGCAGTCGCCAGCTTTAAATAACTTTCTATTTCCTAAAACAACCCACCGAGAGAGTTTAATCGATATACTATCACTTTTCCCATTATGCCCGTAACGATTATAGTCGGCGGGCAATGGGGCGATGAAGGGAAGGGAAAGATTGTTGATATCCTTTCCGCCGAAGCCGACGCCGTAGCCCGTTATCAGGGTGGAGCGAATGCGGGTCATACAATTCTCATCGAAGATAAACAGTATGTGCTGCACCTTATTCCTTCAGGAATTCTCAGAGATAACACTTCCTGCTACATCGGAAACGGTGTCGTTGTAGACCCTGATGCGTTTTTAAGCGAGGTTGAATTTCTCAATTCAGAAGGGATTGATGTTGAAGGCCGGTTATTTATAAGCAACAATGCTCATCTTGTTACTCCATTACATATCTTATCTGACAAAACGTCTGAATCAGGAAGTAATAAAATCGGCACTACTTTAAGGGGTATCGGTCCTGCTTATACTGATAAGGTCTCCCGCGTTGGTATTCGGGCGGTGGAATTGCTGAATCAGGACGTTTTTAAATCAAAGCTTCTTAACAACTACGAGTTGTTAGGCAGACATTTTACCGGCGGCAACGGCGATCTACCGCCATTCAATGACATTTTTGATTCCTATTGGGCTTCAGCCTCAAAACTAATTCCTTATCTTTCAGACGTTACCGCTCAACTTCAGGAGCTGATCCTGAGAGGAGACAATTTACTCTTAGAGGGGGCGCAGGGAACATATTTAGACGTGGATCATGGTACTTATCCATACGTCACCTCTTCTAACCCTTCTGCGGGAAGCGCTTGCTCCGGCGTAGGAATAGGTCCGACAAAAATTGACAGAGTTATTACAGTATTTAAAGCATATACAACAAGAGTAGGATTAGGACCCTTTCCAACCGAGCTCGAAGATGAGATAGGCGATCTAATCAGAGAAACCGGGTTCGAATTCGGAGCCACGACGGGAAGAGAACGCAGATGCGGCTGGTTTGACATCCCTTTCGCCGTTCGGGCTATCGGCATAAACGGTACGAGCGATATCGCTTTGACTAAACTTGATGTCTTAGACGGACTTGAAGAGATCATGTTGTGCGTGGGCTACAAATTAAACGGAGAAAAAATAGATTATTTCCCAAGAAGTATAGAAGAGATGGAATCTGTAGTTCCAATTTATGAATCTGTTCCCGGTTGGAAAACGGAATTAAAGCGTTTTTCTTCTTACTCCGAATTACCGGATAAAACGAAAAATTATATCTCGATTCTTGAAGACTACCTTAAAACACCCATCAAAATGATCTCCGTGGATCCTCGAAGAGAAAAAATTATCTTAAGATAAACATAAAAATCTTACTAATGAAACAACCGTGATTTCGAGATTTAACTGATTTAAATCCTATTTACTTGTTCATGCCCAATGTTTCAAGATGATGATACAGATTACTCAACGTAACTCCCAATTCATCGGCTAATTTATTCTTATCCCAGTTATTATTGGCGAGTCGTTCAGTCAGAAATTCCTTTTTGAAAACCCGTACCGCTTCCTTTAGAGTTAATTTTTCATAATCGTTCGCTATGTTTCTCGGTCTATCCATCACATGATGCATCATTTCGATAAGTTTACGAACCTCCGAAACAATTTCGCCGGATAGTAACGGTCTTTCCGCAATTGCTTCTGTTTCAGCATGTTTTATTTCAATAGTGTTATTATTCAATCTTGAATTTACTTCGTGATATAATTGAGCGAATCTCCACGAGCCGCCAAGCTCCTTCTTGGTTCTGCCGAAATACTCCGACCTTAAGCCAAAGTCATCATCCAACATACTCTTAGATGCTTCGATCTTTCCGATTTTGAGTAGGAACTTTGCATACTCTTCAAGAGAAGTAGCTGTTTCCTGTTCATCGGATAAAGTCTTTGACAGAGCGAGCGTCTCCGAATAAAGTTTCTCAGCTTCTTCATCACCACCGATCAACGAATAGCATTGAGCTAAATTTCTCAAACTTTTTATTGTTAAAACAGGGTCTGTTCTATCTTTCAAACAATCTTCGAAATATGTAATTGATGGAGTTATCCGGTTCGATTTGAGGTTAAGTTCACCCAGTTTGAAAAACAAATTGATTAGGGGCAATTTCCCTTTTGTTTTTTGAGCAAAGCGCAACGCCTCTCTGTATGAATTTAAAGCTGATTCTATATCACCCATATCCGAATACGAATTACCGATTGTGGTATGAATTTCAGCATATTTTTCGTGCTCTTCACCCTTCTTGTATATTGTCGCAGCCATATTGAGCAAACTAATCGCTCCTTCATAATCTCCTTTTCCGAAATTTAAAAGAGCCTTTGAGTTAAGTATGTCTGCCTTTTGAGAAGGAATTTCCACGCTGCTGGTCGCCGCGTCAATTGATTCTTCCGCCTTAGAATATTGCTGCAACGCTATACGGTAATTCGCGATATCTGTATGAATTTTCGTTTTCACTTCACTCGATTTAGCAAGACCCCTCGCGGTCATGAGAAATTCGCCCGCAAGACTTGGTCCCTCTACTCCTAATACTATATTCGCAAGCGCTCGATAAATCTCCGCCTTCTGGTCTTCGTCGGTAGAAGTTTCAAGCGCCTCATAAAAATCTTCAAGACCACCGTTTTTTGTAATGATTTTACATTCTCTTGCTACATTGAGAAGGATATTTAATTCATAATCGGTAAGAACTTCTATATATGAGATTATTTTGTTTATGCCGTTATTTGTGGTGGTCAAATTAACCTCTTTTTGCCCTTTCGTCCGGATGACAGAGTCATTTTCTATCATTTTAAATTATTGTTGAGATATTTTAACAAAAATCAAATCTCTTTGCAACCTTTATTTTTACTGTATTAAATAAGAATTCTGTTTGATTTCAAAAACTTTCTTTCACTCAATCAAATTTCCCTAATATCGTTATAATAGGTAATATTATTTCAGTTATGCGGTGCCAAGTCATCATTACGGGCGAGGAATAATTCAAGTTCTCATATTCAAAAAACTTGACTATTTGAGTCTCTGATTGGTATTATTTTCGATACCTTAAACTGAATATTTAAACCGATGAAAATAAATAAGATACTTATAGCGAATCGCGGCGAAATAGCTCTCAGAATCCTTAGGACATGTAAAGAAATGAACATAAGGTCTACTGTCGTGTATTCCGACATTGACAGAACCTCATTGCATGTTTTATACGCGGAAGAGGCTTACTCGATCGGCGCTCCTCTTTCTTCAGAAAGTTATTTGCGGATAGATAAAATAATTGATGTTGCCAAAACCGCGTCGGTTGATGCGATTCATCCGGGTTATGGGTTTCTTTCTGAAAACGCCGAATTCGCCGAAGCAGTTGCGAATAATAATATGCTCTTCATCGGACCCTCTCCGGAAACTATCAAAACTTTAGGCGACAAGACCAAAGCAAAATCGTTAGCTTCAAGTTGCGGCGTGAATTCTGTTCCCGGCGCATCCGAGCCGATTGATTCTTTACAATCCGCGTTAGAGACCGCGGAAGAAATAGGTTTTCCGGTACTGCTCAAAGCCGCCTCGGGAGGAGGCGGTAAAGGTATGAGAATCGTTAACGATTCTTCTGCTATGGAAGAAATGCTCAGGATCGCCTCTTCAGAAGCGGAAAGCTCTTTTGGCGATTCTCGGATATTCATTGAAAAATATATTTCTTGTCCGCACCATATTGAGTTCCAAATTTTAGCCGATACTCACGGCAATACCGTTCATCTTGGTGATAGGGAATGCTCCGTTCAACGACGTTATCAAAAGATTATGGAAGAATCCCCTTCACCTTTCATCACTGATGAAGTACGCTCTAAAATGGGAGCGCATGCTGTTGAAATCATGAAAGCGGCAAAATACACCGGTGCCGGAACGGTTGAATTTTTGGTGAATAGCGATATGGACTATTACTTTCTGGAGGTGAATACCCGACTCCAGGTGGAACATACAGTTACAGAAATGAGAACCGGTATCGATCTCGTTAAAGAGCAAATCCGCATTGCTGAGGGAAACGAACTTTCATTCACGCAAGAGGAAATTATGTTCACCGGTCATGCTATAGAATGCCGGATAACCTCGGAGGACACATCAAATGATTTTCTCCCTACAACGGGTAGAATCAGAAGCCTTTGTGAACCGGGGGGACCGGGAATAAGAATTGACAGCGGCGTTCGACAAGGATCAGAAATGTCTCCATATTATGACCCGTTGATGTCAAAATTAATTGTATGGGGCAGGAACAGGTCGGAATCAATCGCCCGTTGCGATCGCGCTCTTTCAGAATATGTCATTTCGGGATTGCCTACTTCTATTCCGTTTTGTAAAAAAGTTTTGAAGCATAACAGTTTTCTTGAAGGGAATTACGACACAACTCTCTCGGATTCTTTGATGAAAAACGTTGCTCCCGCCGATCATGATCCTGAGCGAACCGCAGCCGCAATAGGGGCTGCCGCATACAAAGTAGACTCAAAACCAAAGAACTTCTCTAATGGAAATTCAACGAATGACAATGCTTCAGCGTGGAAAAGAAGCGGTCGGGAATCATCACTCCGTTGAAATACTTTTGCAAAATAAATGAGCATGAATTCCAGCTGTCGGTCAACCATGAAACCGATGAGATTCGCGTCCACGGTACAAAAGAGACAGCTGATATTGACCTGGTTAAAATTGATGGAGGATTATATCACTTATTATTAGAAAATAAATCCTATCTTATATCGGTCAGTAATACAAATATGTATTTTAGAGCGTCCATTGGCGGAGAAGAATACAATGTTGAGATCGAAGACAATATCAACAGACTTAAATCGAAGTATGGAGAAAAAGCGGAAGATGTTAATAATCTCGGAAAAGTTCATTCTCCCATGCCGGGACTTGTAGTTCATATTTATGTTTCAGTTGGTGATGAAGTACAGTTGAACACTCCTCTTTTAGCCCTTGAGGCGATGAAAATGGAAAATGAAATTATATCCCCTGCCAATGGTAAAATTACAGATATCAGCGTGACTACCGGTCAAAATATTTCTGCGGAAACCTTACTTATGACGATAGAATAAAAATGCCTAAACGAACTGACAATAAGAAAGCGTTCTACAAAGCTGAAAAAGATTCTCAAGACTACGATTCCAATCTTGGAGACCCCGGCAGCCCTCCCTTCACCAGAGGAATCTATGAGGAGATGTACCGTAAACGCCATTGGACAATGCGTCAATACGCCGGATATGCGTCCGCGGAAGAATCGAATCGCCGCTATAAATATCTCCTTGAACAGGGTAATACAGGTCTATCGGTGGCATTCGATCTGCCGACCCAAATAGGATATGATTCTGATAACTCGAAAGCTGTAGGAGAGGTCGGAAGAGTCGGCGTGGCGATTGACAGCATTCTCGACATGGATGTTTTATTTAAGGGCATTGACCTTGAAAAAGTTTCAACATCCATGACTATCAACGCAACTGCTCCGATTATTCTCGCGCTTTATGCTGCCGTTGCGGAATCAAGAGGTTCCGACAGCTCCCTTTTATCAGGCACTATTCAGAACGATATATTAAAAGAATATATAGCGAGAGGAACTTACATCTATCCGCCTGCGGAAAGCCTAAGGCTTATCACCGATTTGTTTGCTTATTGCTCACAGAATATGCCTAATTGGAACAGCATATCTATTTCGGGTTACCATATCAGAGAAGCCGGTTCAACCGCAATACAGGAACTTGCTTTCACTTTCGCAAATGCCATCGCTTACTCGGACGCTGCGATAAATGCGGGGCTTGAATTTGACTCGTTTGCTCCCCGTATCTCTTTCTTTTTCAATTGCCACAACGATTTTTTTGAAGAAGTGGCAAAGTTCAGGGCGTCACGCCGCATCTGGTATCGAATTGCGAAAGAACGGTTCAAATCAAAGAACCCTAAAAGTATGGCGCTGCGGTTCCATACTCAGACAGCCGGTTCAACTCTCACCGCTCAGCAACCGTACGTGAATATCGCCCGGACAACATTGCAAGCTCTATCTGCCGTGCTTGGCGGCACTCAGTCGCTGCATACAAATTCTTTCGATGAGGCTCTTGCTCTTCCGACTGAGGCGTCTGTCAGAATAGCGCTGCGTTCCCAGCAGGTTATAGCGTATGAGAGTGGAGTGGATAAAGTCGCCGATCCTTTAGGCGGCTCGTGGTACATAGAGCGATTGACCGATGAGATAGAAACAGGCGTTTTCGAATACCTTGAGATAATCGATGGGATGGGAGGAGCGTTGAATGCGATAGAAAAAGGCTATATTCAAGATGAGATAGCGGCCAGCGCGTATAAGTATCAACAAGCCATTGAAGACGGCTCCCAGATTATCGTAGGCGTCAATTCTTTTCAATCGGACGATTCCGTGAAACCTCAGACGTTGGAGATAGATCCGAAAATTGCTGAAATTCAAGCCGAGAAATTAACAACTTTGAAAAAAGAACGAAATTCGTCAGCCGTGGAAAGATCACTCTCCGAACTCTCCCGGGTAGCCGAAGGGACCGAGAATACGATGCCGATAATTTTTGATTGTGTAAAATTGAAAGCCACTTTAGGTGAGATTTCTGATGCGCTTAGGAAAGTATTCGGTGAATACAGACCACGCTAAATCATGCCATCAACTTTAACACTCGGAACTCCGCTGATTCATTTTGACACTGTTGATTCAACCAACAGAGCCGCGCTCAGAGCGGCATCTGAAGATGCCGCCGAAGGGACTCTATTTGTTGCGGACGCGCAAACCGCCGGTAGAGGAAGGCACTCAAGGGAATGGTACTCTCCCCCCGGACTTGGTTTATATTTTTCTGTACTGTTGCATCCTAAGATTAGCGCCTTGGAAGCAAATAATTTAGTGCTGCAATCTGCCGTAGCCGTGTGCGACGCTATAGAGGAATTATATGACTATGCAGTGGGTATCAAATGGCCTAACGACATTTACTCCGGGAATAGAAAACTCGGCGGTATTCTGCTTGAAACAACAATTACGGGTGATACCATCGAAAACGCCGTTATCGGCATAGGGCTGAATATGAGGCATTCGATTGAAGACTTTCCAGTTGAATTACGCTCTGAAGCCACCTCTCTTAAAGAAGTGACCGGCAAAGATATTACCGATACACTTTTAATCGAACGGATACTGTCTATTTACGGAGACTATTACTATAAGAGAGAGGAATGCGGTATTGACAAGTGGATTAAGAGATGTATTCATATGAAAAAACAGATTAAAATTAATCATAACGGTATGGTTTTACAAGGCAGTTTCAGCGAAGTTTCACCTGATCTTTCGTTCACGCTCAAGGACGAGTTCGGACATGAGAATAAGATAGAATACGGAGAAATTTCTCTGGATATGGAGGTTTAAACAGATGATTCTTGCTATGGATATCGGCAATACCGACACTACATTGGGGCTTTTCTCCAATGAAAAACTAATATATGACTGGCGCACCACAAGCGGACTTTCCCGTACATCTGATGAATATGGGGTCTTGATAAATTCGTTCATTTCTCAGGCGAAAACCACAGCTGATGACCTTTCGGGAGTGATTATATCTTCGGTCGTCCCTTCATTGACGGCTGTCATTGCTCACATGTCGGAAAAATATTTGCACCAAACCGCGCTGATCGTTTCGAGCAAATTAGATCTAGGAATCCCGATTCTAATTGATGACCCCGAACAGTTGGGAGCCGACCGCATCTGTAATGCTGTTGCCGGAATAAGAGATTATGATACTCCGCTGGTGGTTGTAGATTTCGGCACTGCCACTACGTTTGACGTTATTTCATCAAAGGGAGAGTACCTTGGAGGGATAATTGCTCCCGGTGTTGAAACCTCCGCAAATGATCTCTTCCGCAGAGCGGCGAAACTTCCTAAAATCGATTTTCTTTTTCCTGAAAACATAATAGGTAAAAACAGTACCCATTCAATGCAGTCAGGAATCATGAACGGCGCGGTCGCCGTAGTTGATTTTATGATTTCCGCTATTGAAAAGGAGATGGGAGAAAAAATGAACAGCGTCTCTACAGGCGGATTTGCGCATCTGATAACTCCGAAATGCGCCAGCGTCAATGAAATAAACCCTCATCTTACGTTAGAGGGTTTGAACTATATATACGATATCGTCAGCAATAAATGAGAGGGAGAAGATAATTTGAAGATAGCATTGGTGCAGCAATCTGCCGGTGATGATTTAGATGACAATCTTAAAAAGGGTCTAACCGCAATGGATGAAGCAGCTTCAAACGGAGCCGAACTCGTAGCATACGCCGAACTTGCTTTTGAACCGTTTTATCCTCGACGACATTCCGATGGCAACCATCTAACGCTTGCTCAAACCATTCCGGGTAAATTCACCGATAAATTCTGTGAGAAGGCGAAAGAACTCGGAGTTGTCGTCGTGTTGAACCTTTTTGAGAAAGATGGAAACTCAACTTATGATTCCTCGCCTGTGATTGACAGTGACGGCGCCATACTCGGAGTTACCCGCATGATGCATATTACCGATTATGCGAATTTTCATGAACAGGATTATTATACGCCCTCTTCAGATATTCCTCCGGTATATGATACGTCTGTCGGGAAAATAGGAGTGGCGATCTGTTATGACAGGCATTATCCGGAGGTCATGCGTTCTCTCAGGCTTCAGGGAGCCGAACTCGTAGTCATCCCGCAGGCGGGCACTGTAGGAGAATGGCCCGACGGATTGTACCAGGCAGAGGTTCAAGTCGCTTCTTTTCAAAACGGATATTATGCCGCGCTCGTCAATAGACTCGGAATTGAGGGGAATCTGCATTTTGCGGGAGAATCATTCGTTACCGCGCCGGATGGAAAAGTTATCTCCTCAGCGCCTTCAGGTGAAGAGGCGATAATTTATGCTGACTTGGATTTTTCCCGATTAAGCGAAAGTCACGCATCCCGTTATTTTCTTAAAGACAGGCGACCGGGAAGTTACTCTTCTATAAGTTGATTGATAAATTAATTTAAAGTTGTATCAACTTCATTTTCACTGCCATCAGTATCAATGATTCTAAATCGCTTTGATTTCAATATCTTGCCGTCTGCGGAAACAACGTCCACTCTCCATGCCCCTGTCCAATCTTCTTGAATAACTTTTGTTGACCAGGTTCTCCATCTATACCCCCGGACATTAAGCTGAACATCCGCTCTACGGATCTCGCCATGGTACCAGACATGACTGACGGTGGTGGAATCACCCATCCCGCGTATTTCCGTATAGCAAAATAGTGTTCCGACGCTGTCCGGAAAAGTATCTGATTCGCCCACAGGTCGTCGTTCTTCCACAGCGGTACTGACAACGATTCTTTCTACTTTTAAAACAGTCTGTGCTCCAATTTCACTCATATTGGATAATATCAGCAAAGTTGTCAGGCATGAATACTTCATGATATTTAATTTTGTGACCATCTCTCGAATATAATTTATAAAGTTAATTCAAATTTGCAATAGTCTTAAACTCTGCGCTGCTCGGAAGCGTATCGAACACCCAATCGGCGCCCGCCGATTTAAGCATGCTTTTTTCTTTGTCTCCGTCGCGGCGAGCGATTCCGACTGCTCTATAATTGTTAACGAGCGCGCATCGAATATCGTGGATGGTATCTCCTACTACAAATACGTTTTCGTTCTGAAACTCTACGTTCCAGTCTTTCTCCGCGCGACCGACAGCGATTGGAGGAAGCTTGTCCCTATCCGGATCATCACTCGCAAATGCTCCTACGGGGAAAAACCGTTCAAGACCGAAAGGAGTCAACTTAATCATCGCTGAACGTTTCATATTACCTGTTACCAATCCGAGATAAATGTTTTTCTCCTCCGAGAGTTCCTTCAAAAGATTTCCAACCTCATCATATATTTTCTTATCTGCGGCGGCTTTATACCTTTCCTCAAGTCGCTCATAATAAATCGGAAAGAATTTGTCAATAGCGTCATTTAATTCAATTCCTTCTATCCCGGCTCTTTGAAGCATATCTTTTAATATTAGAGGATCGGTAAAGCCCGCTACATGCTGAACCTCGAGCGGTATCTTTTTGCCCGTCAATTCAGTTACAATCTCAACGAAAAGTCTGCGGGCAGTTATTCCGGGGGAAATCAGTGTTCCGTCAATATCAAAGAGAAAAAGAGCTTTATTGCTATTCAATTCGTAAAATTTTCTAAGATGCGAGTGTTATTCCTGCTCAGACCTTATGACCGCATACACCGCAAAAACCAGCTTTTCTAAACAACGCTGAACCGCATTCTTGACAATAACCTTCCTGTTCGGCTTCGGGCACATTATATTCCGGTTGCAATACGGGTCGTTTTTTTTCTCCGTTTAACGATTCAAGATGCTTCATCTTCTCCATCGCCTTTTCCCTATAACTTGTTGTGAGTTCATCGAAGTCCGATTCACTTATCTTTCCCATATGAAAATCAAGTTCTATATCTTTGATTTCCCGAAAGAGCGCTCTTTTTTCTCTTTGCAATTCACTCACCGCAATTTCTTTATCATCGCGTCCGATATTAAATAATTGCTTCTTATTCAATATCGGTTGAAGCAGCAATCCCCCGACTAAGAGAACTATTACCCCCATTATTAGTTCAATCAATTCTTATTCCGTCAAAAAGTATCAAGTTCATCATCAAGTTCTCGGGAATATTTATTGCTCTCTTTTTCTGTGATAGGAGATTTTTGCATCTCAGCGGTCAGTGTGTTGTCTTTCCAACGTTTTAAAACAACCAATATCACAATTCCAAATCCCAATACCGCGAATATTGGAACTAACCATGCGGATAGATAAAATCCTTCCGCCTTAGGAGCAGCCAATACCCTTTCACCATAGGTTTCTATGAAACTCAATACTATCGCGTCAGAGTCCATCCCCTTCTTGATCAGTTCGTCCACTTCGTTCCGCATCTTTTCTGCCGTGCCACAGGAGCATGAATACAAAACTAAGTTTGGACAGGTCCCACACTGACAAGTCAACTTACTTGTTATATCCTTCAATGAGGGTTTTGTTTGACTAATCACAACTGTTGAGAGGTTAAGCCCGATGATCAAACTTAATATCGTTATTTTTATCATTCTTTTCATTTGTTTCCTTTCACCGATAAAATAACTATCCTGAACTCCTTTTACAATCTCAATTCTGACGAAGTGAGTTCCCGCATTTCGGGCAGAAGTAAGCATCCTTCTCTACCTTCCCGCCACAATTATTACAAAAATTCGGTCTCCTGTCGGACCTGTAAACTATTTTCTCAGACGGTTCGTTTGCGTTCTTATGAGCCGCATGTGTCTTTCTCTTGGCTCCGGCTCGCTGCACTTTGCTGCGTTTTTTAGCGCTTTTCCCAAAATAGGAATAAACCATTAAACCGACCAGGAAAATCAGGACTCCTGTGGAAATAATCGTATATACATCTGTGCTTTTTTCTGATTTTTCAAGTTTTTCTAACGAGCTTTCCAAACTTGATTTAAAATAACTGACGCTCACGTTTTTCGTTTCGCCCGCTGCCAAGCTGCCGGCAGATACTTGAGAATGCGTTATCCCCTTTTCGTCCTTATATTCTTGAAAGCTTATTGGAGTGGTTTGAAAGTCAAATGCTCCTATCGGCTGTTGAACCTCATACGAAAAATTACTAACCTGGTAATATGTTTTATAAGAGTAGCTGAACACTTTATCGTTCACTCCGGGTGTGAATGGATTGAAATAATACTCTAAGTGAAAATTACGTTCTTTCAGCACAAATGACACGTAGGTCCCCTTATCATCAACCTTAATTTCAAAAGGATCGTGAATATGCGCTCCCGTCAGTGTCACAGAAGCTACATGAGGATCTACGGTTCCCGGCAGAATATTAAAACGTATCTCTGCGGGCAGTTGCACGTCACCGGATACGCTCCCCCTATACATAACAAGGACCTGACTGTTATCATACTCGGGCCAGAGCGATATTGCTAATTTGGAAATGGAGATTTTTTTCTCTTGAGGGAACGAAACGTTTGCAGATAGCAAAACCATTAAAAACATGATCGGTCGAATTATAATCATCTGTCTGAACACCAATATATACTATTGAAAATTTTCTTTATCACTCCTAATTCATCTCCATAACTTGATCCTTTTTCTCCCTCGCTCGAAGTCTCTTAAGAACAGCTTCCCTGAGACTGCTCTCAGAATCTAACATAAACTGACCCGAGGTAACGACTTGTTCGCCACCCTTCAACCCGCTAATGACCTCATAATAACCCCCCTCCCCTTGAGCACCAAGAGTAATTTCCCTTGGTTCGTATTTACCCTTTCCGACCTTAACAAATACTATTTCTCTCTCCCCTGAATGAATAACGCTTTCCCTTGGCACTACTACGGTTTTTTCCCGCTTAGCAGTTTTGATTAAAATATTGGCGTACATTCCCGGTTTAAGTTTCTCGTCGTAGTTATCGAATTCAAGCCTGACCTTTATCGTCCTTGTCTTTGAATCAAGAAATGGGTAAACATACGCTACGCTTCCCTTGAATACTTTTCCGGGTATGTAAGAGAGCGTCATCTCCGCTTCCAACCCATCCTCGAGCCAGGGCAATTCGTACTCGTAGATGTCGGCATAAACCCAAACTTTCATGAGGTCCGCAATAGCATAGAGATTCATACCTTCGGTTACATTCATTCCTTCGGTTGCCATCTTTTCTACAACTATTCCGTTGAATGGAGAGTAAATGGTCATCACCTTATTCACTTTGCCTGTTCGTTCAAGTTCCGCTATCTGCTCAGGAGTTACATCCCAGTTTGACAGACGTTCTCTTGTGGAACGCAGTAACGCCGCTGCGCCTGTGTTATTTGATTTCTTGTTAGCTAGAGCGGTCAAATATTCCTCTTGTGTCGATACCAATTCAGGACTGTATATATCAAGAAGCGGTTGACCTTTGTATACTTTTTGACCCGTATAATCGATATATAATGATTCAATCCACCCCTTGACCTTAGTGTGAATATGAGTAAAACGAGTTTCGTCATAGTCAACCAATCCTAAAGTCCGTATTTCCTTGCCTAAGCTTCTGATTTCCACCGGAGTCGTGAGTATCCCCATATTCTGTACAACCGTAGGATCGATGACAATTACAGATTCATTGTCTCCCGTTCCATCTTCGTAAACCGGTACGAGGTCCATTCCCATGGGAGATTTTCCCGGTTTATCACTGATATAGTTCGGATCCATTGGAGCGACCCAGTATTTAATTTTTCGCTCCTGTTCCTCATTTTGTGCGGTTACCGAATCAGCGCTTTCATGCGCGCCGTTCTGCATGTATAATCTGCTGAGACCATATCCTCCCAATAAAACAACCAAACCAATTATCGTATATATCGTTTTCTTTGTCATTTTTCTACCTCTAAATCTTTCGTTATGCTTCTTTTTTAACCAATTTCATACCGCAGACCGGACAATCGCCGGGTCTTGCCTCTAACACATCTGGATGCATGGGACAATAGAACTTGCCGTCGCCATCATCTGTGTGCTCTCCCGCCTCCACAAATATCAAATCCATATTACACAAAGGGCAAAGTCCCGCTACACTTTCTCTAACGTCTTCATGCATCGGACAGCTGTAGTATCCTTCAGCCATTTCAGCAGCGTGAATATGTTTTTCACTTTCCTCTGTCAATCTGTTCTCATCAGTTACCGGTTGAAAGAACATTCCTATCGCCAATACCGTGCTAATTATCACTAATACTATTATTATCAATATTTTTCTTTCCACGATGTTTTCCTCTTAATTGAGCTTCATGCCCACTGTCGCTTCTAATCTTGCAATTGATTTTTCGTAATCCGATAAAATTCTAAAATAATTTATCTGATGCTCGAACAGCGTAACCTGATTGTTCAATAAGGTAATGAAGTCAACCTTATCAACCTGATAACCGGAGAGCGCGGAGTTTAAACTCTGTCTCGCTTGCGGTAACAATCTCTCTGTATATAACACTATCAGCTCGTTACCCTTATAGATGTCGGAGTAATTTATCTCAATATCTCTCCTGACATTATTCAACGCGTTCTTATAGGATTCCTCGAAGATACGGACAGAAGCCTCAGATTCCTCGACCTTGCTCGATTGCCTGTTACCCGGTTTTATCGGCAGACTGAACCCGACGTTCACCGATAAAAAATCCGCTCCGCCCATAGCCCCTCCGGTAAGCTCATCCCTTTGAGTGTAGGCGACTCCCACGGCTAAGTCAGGCAAGACAAGCTTACGGGAATACTTCGCCATTTTCTTCTTACTCTTGATACGATGCTTGATCGCCCTTAATAGCGGTCTTGATTCTTCCACTAATTCCATCAGTTCGCTTTCCGATAAAATATTTTCAGTTTTAGACAGCGTGCCGGGAATTATCAGTGGAGTTTGAGGATCTCTGTTCATCAGCGTATTTATTCGCGCAACTATCTTCTTCCTATCAAAATCCAAATTTATTAACTTCTCTTCGAACTTTGATAAGGAAACTTGAGCCTTCAACACATCTTGTTGAATTCCTCTGCCCACTGAATATCTCGTTTCAGCTATTTCAACAAAGCTTTTCAGAAGTCCAATATTTTCCTTATTGATCCTTATTGATTGATCCGTAAAATACAGGTTGAAGTAATCCTCCGAAACGCTGCGAACCAACATTCCCTCCAGCTCTAACTTGTCTTCTTTCGCTGCCATCAGCTCGTATGAAGCGGCATCAGCTTTTACTCCAAGTTTTCCCGGAAAAGGTATTTTCTGCATGAGCGACAGCTGCTTCCCTGTCATCGGTTCCTGATCGAACACCCGTGACTCTATTGGAACGTTTATTATTCCGAACCTTAAAATAGGATCCATCCATGATCCTGCCTGTTTAAGTCTTTCATCCGCTCTTTTTACCTTCCAGTTAAATACATTGAGACCCGGATTGTACTTAATAACGGCTTCTATCGCTTCATCAAGAGAGAGAGTTTCGGTGGAATCATTTGGCGCTCCGTTAACAGCTGCCGCCAACGTAAATCCCAATATCGTAGTTGTTATTATTCTTGTTGTTCGTTTCAATTATTAACTCCATTCATTATTAATTCCGTGATAAATAAGCCGAGGACGCTATGATACCGAAAAATTGGAATCAGGCTATTTGACGCGCGAATTTTTTTCAGGACAAAGAGACTGAATCAAGAAGATATATGGCTGTTTCTTTATATTTCAAATCTGTTGAAGAATAATAAAAAAAGGAGCCATATTGAGACGGTAGCGCTGATGTAAACATATGATATAAAGTATTTGAACTTAGATCCTTAGAAGCCGATGACCTTTTAAGCTGAGTCTTAACCGCAGGAAGCTCGACAACTATATTAGCCGAAACTGGACAGACTCGGCTTAAACTCATTGAAACATCTATCAAATCGCTGTGGCAACAGCTCTTAGCTTCTTTTTGCGCGTGATTGTGCATCTTGCACATGTCACCGCATATCCCCGCAGAAAAAGCTGAACTGAACTGTATTAAAACGAGGAGAACAACAAGGATTATTCCCGTACTCACCCGCGTTATATTATCTTTTTTTTGCATCATTTCCCCGCACGAATATACTGATTTTTTGAGGTCTTGCAAGCTTTTTCAGCGAAACGGTGTGATAGAGCCGGCTGAAAAGACCTTCATAAATCGTAACATTTTATTTCAGTTAGCGCGTATATTTGTCTGACAGTTTTAGATATGAAATTAAATATTTTAAATGCGACTCAAGACGATATTCCCGCTATAACTAAACTGCTAAAGAAAGCAAACCTTCCTCCCGATGACCTTGAAAGGTGGATAGATAATTTTTTCGTTTTGACCATTGAAGGAAAAATAGAAGGTTGTATAGGACTCGAACATTGGGAAAATACAGGTCTTCTCAGATCGTTTGCGGTGTCAGAGGATTACCGTTCAAAGGGGCATGGGCTTAAACTCTATGCTGAATTAATAGCTGCTGCAAAAGAGTTGAATTTGAATTCTATGCTGCTACTTGCTAAGGGAGCATCGGGTTTCTTCGAGAAGAACGGCTTTAAGTTCATAGATAGAAACGAAGCTCCGGAAAGTGTTAAGAACTCTATTCAATTTAAACTTGATGAATGCAGAAAATACGACGTCATGAAACTGGATATTAACTGATGCCCTGTATATGTGGCGGTCAGGGCTTGCTCTGAAGCCTGTATAACTGAAACCCTCTCTTACTCTTCAAAGTAATACATAAAATCCGTCAATGCGTTCAGCTCTTTCTTGGGCAGCCAGTCAAATTTCGGCATTATACTGTTCGGCTCTCAGAAGCGGATATTTATAAAAAAAATAAGCGATTTCGTTATCGACTGCGTTTTCTGTTAAGGCTATTTCACTAAATATCAAAAAATGATTACTTAAGAGTATCATTAATATTTTTAAAAGTGTTCGGTGAACATGAGATATAGGTTTATATTATTTAAGAACTGGCTGAATCCTGAAATTAGGAGAATAAAACATGTATAGAGTATTTGTGCTTGGTGCTGGATTTTCACATCAGGCGGGATTGCCCCTTGGTAACGAATTATTTGTTCGCATAATCCAAGAATCGAAAAAAGGTGTGCTATATGAAAACATACTTAAAGCAGACATAGAAGATTATATTGACTACATAAAGGCTACTTCTGGCAAACAAATTATAGAAAGTGAAATTGACTTAGAAAAATTCGCCTCATTTTTAGATATCCAACATCTACTATATCTAAGGGGATCAGATACTTGGTCATCTGAAGGCAATCGTTCTCAAATTGTAATTAGGAATCTCATAGGTTTAATACTAAACAATAAGATAGAAAATATGAATGATTCTGAAATGAGTTTATACAATAAATTTGCCTCAAAGCTCGATACGAAAGATTTTGTTATTACATTTAATTACGATACAATTTTAGAAAAGGCATTGGAGGCAATAAATAAGCCTTACAGACTTTTTCCTCAACGGTTTAGTGCCATTCATTCAACATGGGGTGAAGTTGACACAACCCATGAAGAAGTAGTGATATTGAAATTACACGGCTCAATTGATTGGTTTGACATTACAGCATTCAATCGAGAAATAAGTCACATTCATTCAGAAAAAAATTATCAGAAACCTCATCATATAATATTTAGCAATCTGGATAAATTTTACCCTGATAAAATAATTGATGAACCATATTTTCAAGATTCAAAATTACAGAATATATATAAGATAAAGAATTTGGATAGATATTACTCAACGGCAACATTGGTTGAAGAGGTCCCATTAATTGTTTCACCTTCTTATGTTAAAATATCGTATTTAAATCCGCTTGAAGAATTATGGGGTGCGTTTCATGGAAGTGGAATGTTAAATTCTGGAATCGCTATAATAGGTTTTTCTATTCCTGAACATGATGAGTATATTAAGCAACCATTGTACTCTATGATCACCGATTTCCTAAACTCAGATACAAAGAAGATTTTTAGTCGGTTCGGAATAAAAAAATTGCCATTGAAATTTGTCGATTATAGAAAAGAAGAAAAAGATCAGAAAGAATATCAAAAGATATTCCAATTTATAGACTGGGAAAAGACCGATCCGTTTTATGGTGGCTTCAATGATGAAGCAATTGATTATTTATTTGATAAATAATAAAATAAGAGGTCATCACATTTTAGAGGATGGGTCAGGATTAATTGATGCTCATGGCGAAGATGTCAATATAATTGATCTTCCTGACATTAAATTGTTAAGCGAGAGATTTAAAGCTCTGAAGCCTGTATGACTGAAACTCTGTATTACTCTTCAAAGTAATACATAAAATCCGTCAATGCGTTTAGCTCTTTCTTGGGCAGCCAGTCAAATTTCGGCATTATACTGTTCGGCTCGTACTTTTGTGGATCCAAAAAGTGGTCATAGATGTAATCCCTGTCATGCTTAAGCGTGACTCCCGCAAGATTCGGGCCGAACCCCGGTTCAGGATCGTCTATCTTATGACAAGCCCCGCATTTGTATGAAGAGAATAAATTCGCTGAATAAAGTATATCTTCCGTCACGGTCAATAGTTTATCCCTTTGTGGAGTGCTAAGCCGAAAATAGAATGATTTCAAATCTATAATTTGATCGAGCTTTAAACTTGCCTGCTCGACATTTCTTTCAGGCTGCGCAAGCGAGGGATTGGAAAAATGTTCTTTTAACCAAATAATGCTCTTTTCTCCGCTCGTCTGTAGAAGATCATTTGCTCCCTCACCGTGATTGCCGCCTATGTTGTGACAATTCATACATGATTCGTTTTGATATAGGTATCTTCCGGACAGCTCTGCGGGTTGTAGTCTGGATGGTTCTTCTTCCTCTGCCGTCTCAACGACAGCGGTCAATTTTCCTGAACTGTCGTCTGCCGCGCCCATAACGGTAAGACCGCCAACCGTCATCAAACCTATTGCCATTAAGGTTAGTGCTAATTTTCTGTCTTTAAGTTTTCTGGATCGGTTTCTATCATAAAATGGTAAGAGCAGCAATGCCAAAACTCCTATTGTGGGTATTATTATTGTTCCAATCAGTTCGAGATTTCCCGGGAATAACTTTTGAAGTTGATACATTGAAAGAAAATACCATTCCGGTTTTGGAACATAAGATGTATCGGTCGGGTCTGCCAATTTTTCAAGCGGCGCGCCGAACAACATGGCAAAACCGGAAAGTATCAGAAAAATCAGCAAGATGGCTACTCCGTCTTTGAAGAGCTGATCAGGCCAGAAGCGGGAATCGAACTTGACTTCCTCATCCGGAGATTTGAATGGTGGAGTGATTCCTTGTCTCTTCTGTAAAAACACATGTATAGCTACCGCTCCAATCGTAATAAGAGGGAGGACGATAACGTGCAGCGAATAAAAATGAGTGAGAGTCACGGAGCCGATGACATCTCCACCCTGCAGTATTTTTTGGATTATATCACCCAGGAACGGAGCGGTTCCGGCAATATTGAGCGTTACGACGGTCGCCCAATATGCTTTTTGATCCCATGGAAGCAGATAACCCGTAAGCCCGAATGCCAAAACGAGATTAAACAATATTACTCCGAAAACCCAGGTCAACTCACGGGGATATTTGTACGCGGAATATATAAATGTTCTCAGCAAGTGTATCACCGTAAAAACCACAAAAAAACTTGAACCCCAATGGTGCAGTCCCCGAATGAAACTCCCTAAAAACAGTTCATTCTGAACGTAACTAACGCTCAAATGCGCTGCTTCGGGTGTCGGCGCATAGAACATGGAAAGGAAAATACCGGTCGCAGCCTGTAATACGAAAAGAAAGAGAGAGATGCTTCCGAACACATGTGTCCAGCCTACGCCTTCGGGCAGAGGCTCGTCAAGAAGCTCTTTGAATCCCTCCCTGAGGTGAAGTCTTTCATCAAGCCAATTTATGACGGAATTGAACACCTATGCGACACCCGAGCTTCTGTCTACGGGTTCGCCTATAAGTAATTTTCCCGCTTCAAATTTAATTTCATGCCTTTTCAAAGGTTTTGGCGGCGGACCGCCAATTACATTTCCTTCTTTGTCATAAAGGCCGCCATGACAGGGGCATGCAAAACTTTCTCTCTCTTCGTCGAACGAAACGGTACATCCGAGATGCGTGCAGATAGGTGATAGCGCTATAAGCTCTCCCTTTGACCTGTAAACCCACGCGGTAGATGAGACTGTTCTCTTATTCCACCCATCTTTTATCTCTTTATTATAATTAACTCCCAAAGGATTTTCGTTATTGAAATCTTCTACCGCTCCGATCTCTATCCACATGTTTTTGGATTTAATAAAGGCAGGTGAGACAAAGAATGAAACAAGCGGTATGCCCGCCATAAAAGTAATAAGACCATAGATACCGGCGGTTACCTTTTTAAGGAACCCTCTTCTTGAAAAATCGCTTTTAACTTTATTCATCGTCTAACGTCTCATTCTTTCTATCCATAAAAACTTTCGCGCTTAATAGTAACGTGATGATTTAACACATTCGATCAGTAATAAATGTAATATGGTTTACAAGATACGAATTTATTGCCTTGTATAACAAATAACCCGGGCGCTTTCAAATGTTACTTAGTTAAAATCCGAGGTAGATCTGCGCCCCTACAAAAGTTTCGCCATCAAATCCGGGGAAATCTCCCTGTTCCTCAGTCCAAACGGCAAAATCTGCTTTTAAGATTCCAAGATTAAGCCCGGCGCCATACGTCGGGTATCCTTGATTAAAGCCGCCGCGAAGTTTCAGGATAGGTAAGTTTACTTCTATTCCGATATGCATTTTGTTAAAAAATGCCGTTTCGTCAGAATTGAAAAAATCAACAATATTCGCTTCCGCGGAGAGCCGTCTAAACAGTTCATATTTGACTCCCAGCTTCAGATTAGTCGAGATATCATCATTTCCGTCATCTATGTTTCCAACCAGATCGACGAAAACAAGACCGACTTCAAGTTTCTCATTTAGCCTGTATAATGCGCCAAGATCAAAGCCGAATCCGCTGTTGCCACTTTTCAAGCTGTCCTGAAGTTCCGTGATTAGATCACCGCTACTGGATAAATCACTAAATCCCAGCTTTTGGTCTGGCGCTTCTCTTCTCGTAATAAATTTCAGGGCAGCGCCCATCTTGAGGCCCGGTCTTATGAAATCCATTCTCTTGCCGTACCCGACCGAGATTACATTATCAAATATGCCCTTCATAAACACGTGCGGCTCATACACGCCTTTATCTATTTTGAACTCAAAATCCAAGATACCATAATAGGCTACACCGACATTTACAGCGCTGATCGCCCCGGCAAATGGAACACCTGCTTTCATCCATCTGTTGTCTATGGAATTAAGATCTGTATAAATGGAATCAACTCTTGCCGGACTCAAATCACCGAAAGATGCGAGGGAATCGGAATTATCCGAGATAAAATCCTTCAAATCCAGGATATTATTGTTAAATAATAATTGAATGCTTATCGGGCTAACGTGGATCTTGCCCCTTGACAGCAGAGCGGGATTACTGATGAACGCCGTTGCTCCTTGTGACGACATAATCCCTACGCCGCCCATGGCTCTGTTACGCATCGTGTCATAGAACACTCCTCTTTTGGCGCCGGCGAACGCGCTTGAAGAAAGCATCGCTGTCAAGATTGTAAAAATTAGAAGTTTATACGTTTTTTGCATCTTTATCTCCGATAAAAATTAAAATTTATGGACAGGGTTGTGGAGTTCCGGCGCCAGACCAATCCCATCCGGGCGTTCCGCCGGTAACAATAGCATCTTCATCGATCAATCCATCTCCATCGTCGTCAATTTGGTTTATACATTCGTCATCGACAACTCCGTCACCGTCATTGTCCCCCTCTCCTTCATTACCGGGAACCAAAGTATTAACATAATACCACTCCAACGAACCTGTAATATCATCCATGAGGTTATCAATAATCGTCGTATCAATGTCTGTGTCTCCGAGCAGCTCTGAAAATATATCACCGGCATTATCAATAATATCCGTAACACTTGATATGAGAGCATTCAGATCTTCCGCTCCAAGTGAGTCAACGAATGAAGAATCAAATTCAAATCCTCCGCTTCCTGTACTGAACATACTCAGGTCAAAATCTTTATCATCAATTCTTTCATCACCGTTTGTGTCGGCAATTCGTAAAATCCCCTTAACGGTATTGGCAATAAATAAATCCAGGGTAATATCATCTTTTTCAATACTGCCTGTTGTAACTATCGTGCTGTCAAATATCGGATTCAGGTCGTTGAAGATCGTAATATTCGTGACATACAGATTATCTTGATCCGGCTTTTCTCTGCCAAAAAATGGAAGCTCAATATTCGCTCCCGGGTTCGTTCCCGAAGGCTGGTCAAATTTTTGTAATTCGTTCAGTATTGTAATTATGCTCTCGCCGGAAGAAAGCAAGGTAGCTTTTGCATGATTATACAGTAAATCGCTGTTGAGCGAATCTTCTAATAATCCGAGCGCAAAAAGACTTTCCGCAGCTTCAAAATTTCCATCCAACATGAATTCAAGTCCATCCTCAAGTAGATCCTCACTCTCTTCAGGGGTGGCGGACCAACTGAAAATGTTACACCCTGCAAAGACAAACGCCGTTATTAGCAAGCCGACGAACGCAAACCTAGCCTTAAATTTCATTTTATTAACTCCTGACACTGATTTATTTTTATTTTCTATTTAAATAACCGGTATTCCGGGTGGATCAAATGAGAAGTTCAATCCAATATTAATTGACGAATACTCTCCTTTTGAAAATTCCGCATTGATGCCGAGTAGCGGGAAGACAGTGAATCTGAAACCACCCATAAATCTGACTCCGTTTTCGCCTTCAAGCTTTACTATAATATCGTTTCCTAATCCGCCAACTTTATATGTAAGGTCCATTTTAGAGCTTTCAAATTGAGTTCCTACGTATACGGTCAGCATCGGTACGCTCTTACTTAAACGAAGATTGAACGCTGTGTGTGTCGATTCTATCAGATTCTCTACACTGAAAGTCTGATACATAAATCCCACCGAAAGTTGTGGAAGAAGCGGTATCGGCGCCGGGAAATATTGGTCAAGACTGTGGGAAAGACCGAAGCCCAACAAATCAATCTTTGGAATATCATCGTTAGTTTCAAATGAGGGCAGGTAACGCAGATTCAGCTCCGTCCCCATCGGCAATCCGACAGAGAAATGAAGCACGCCAAACGGCACTCCTCCAATATCGAGACCGGCTGGATATGCATCTATACTATTGGTCGGACCGAAGACGGTACTTGCGTCAAGACTATCTGTTCTCGTAGAAAGTAAGTATGGCGCCTTATATGTAAGCGCTTCATCGGGAATAGGTATAAACATGACACTTACACCGACGTCAAAGCCGGGAATTCCATGAATTTTTGCCGTATGATAAAGTCCCGTATTTACAGCTGTCCCAAGGGCTGTCGCAAACGGTTGCATGTAGTTTTCCACGTTATCCCCTACAATCTGTTCGATATACTCCTGCAATACCGACTGGGCGCTATCTACCTGACCAAAGCTTGTGTTTGTAAAAATAAGTGAAACCAATATCACAACTGATAAAAAGCCGTATACATTTCTCATATTTTATGACTCCTCTCGATGATTTTTTTACCTTGCATGGTTTTGCAAAGTAATCATTCTCCATAAAAATTGTCAAGCTTTTTAACTCGCAAGATTTCACTATGTTCCATATATTATCGGTATATTTTTCTAATTCTAAAGCATGTTATCTATTATATTATTTTGTGCCGAAAATTAATTTTTTTAACAGTGGATTACATTTACGATTATTAAATGAATAGCTTACAGGAATAAAGAACAGATGGGATTTTCCTGTGGTATAGTAGGTCTTCCAAACGTCGGTAAATCAACAATATACCGCGCGCTGACCTCCGCGGACGTGACTATTGAACCATACGCATTTTCAACCATAACTCCTAATATAGGCGTAGTTGATGTCCCCGATGTCCGCCTTGAGCATATTGCCCTGTCAATCAAACCCGACACCGTAATAAAAACGACTCTGAATTTTGTGGATGTCGCGGGATTAGTTGAAGGCGCATCATTGGGAGAAGGAATGGGCAATCAATTTTTAAGTCATATTAGAGATGTAGATGCAATAGCTCATGTTATCAGATGCTTTCAGGATAAAAACATCCCGCACATTACGCCCGAGTTGAATCCCCTTAAAGATATAGAAGTAATTGAACTTGAGCTAATCTTAAAGGATCTGGATACAATAGATAAAAGAATCAATAAGATCCAAAAAGCCTCTAAATCAGGAAATAAAGATGCATTGCGGGATTTGGATATTCTTGAGAGAATCAGAATTGAACTTAATGAAGGAACCCCCGTTTCGAGCCTCACCCTTGAGGAACCGGAACGTGCTCTTGTAGATCAGCTTTATCTGCTTTCAGCGAAACCTCAATTTTTTGTGGCGAATATCGGAGAGGAACAACTCAAAGCGGAAAGCGACCCGTTACTCGAACAGGTATCTGAAGCTGCGATAGCACGTGGGATTCCATATATCTCGCTTTGCAGCAAGTTGGAATCAGAGATTTTAGACCTTCCCGCGGAAGAACGACAACAATTTTCTGAGGAGATGGGCATAGCCGAATCCGGCTTGGAAAATTTAGTCAGCGTCGGATATGAGCTGTTGGAATTGATAACATTTTTTACGACTCAATCCAATGAAGTCAAGGCATGGACGGTGACCGATGGTACTTCTGCGGCCGAATCGGCAGGAAAAATTCATTCTGATATTCAATCAGGATTTATAAAAGCCGATATTATCAAATATGAAGACCTAATTGACTTCCAATCCGAATCCGCGGTACGAGAGAAAGGGTTGGTCATGACGGTCGGGAAAGAGCATCTTATTGAAGACGGAGATATTATCCACTTTAAATTCAGGTCATGAAAAATAACTGCAGTATGAATTTATTTCTTACGGCTGCTGATAAGTTTATTTAGTTTCTTTAAAGACCGTTTTGCCGGATTGAATTTGGGGTTAAGCGCAAGACATTCTTTATATTTCGCTTTAGCGTTACCGTAATTACCCGCCTTTTCATGAACCATTCCGAGTCTCCAGTATGCAGCAAAATAAGTAGGAGATAATTTTACTGCGGGGCTTGCGAGGTAACGGTTATAAACATCAATGCCCGCTTGCAAACTGTCCCCTTCTGATAAGTAAGTCAATCCGAGTTGATAAAACACTTTTAAAGAATCTCCCGGAGACATCTGAAGTATAATTCTCAGCTGTTTTCTTGACGACATTATGTTGATGTTTTTTAGAATGTGCATCTTCGTCCAGCGATTAGCAATGTTCATACTATCCAGGTTTATGGCTTTTTCAATTTCCTTTTCTGCGAGTTCAAACTCCCCCAAGGAGAGGAAATAATGCGCTTTCATATCCGCGCCTCTATAGGGGTCCAATTTCTCAATATGTTCCAATTCTTCTTTGGCTTTTTCCACGGAACCACCTGCTAATCTGGGTGTACTCGAGTAAAAGCTAAACAGATCCTCATGTGTTTTTATATAATCAGGAAGTAATTCGGCTGCCCGTTTAAAATGCTCCCGGATATTGCCAACAATAAAAGCGGCTCTGAATTTTGAAGAGTTTCTTGCCTTCAGTCCGAATGCCCTGCCTAACCAGTGATGCGCCATACCGGAATTTTCGTTCTTCTTAACCGCCTTCTTTCCCCACTTGATTGCCTTATTCCAATCGTTGTCGCTTATCCAATACATACAAATTAGCCTATATCCTTCACTTCTTTCCGGATATTTTTCTATAAGCAAATCGCCGTACTTTTTAACACTATCAATCTCCCCTATGTAAAAGAGTCTGCTGGCATTTTCAACAATTTGATCATATTCATCTTTAGGCGGATCCGTTTTCCCCTGTGGAATATTGAATATGAAAAGAAGAGCGAATATAATTATCAAAGACTTAGATCCTCCTGAGAGTAATTTATATGCGTTAAATCTAAAAACCTTTAATTTTTTTGTCATTCCCGTCCTCTATACCTTTTATCGGCGGGATATATTGCAACTCAAATAATTTTGTCTCTCCTCTGTTTGAATGGTATACTTCCTTCAGCGATTCCGGATTGACTTTTCTAAGAATTTCAAGCGTTGGACCGGTATTTTTTCTCATATCGGTAATAGGGTAGTCTAAATCGTCACTTACTATATGAGTCACTTTTTTATAATTGAGATAACCTAATATCTTATCCGCATTTTCTATAAACGGAAATTGAACGGTTTTTCGTGTCGAGTATAGATAAAATTCCTGCCCGATTCTCGTTGCGATAACGGCATCGGCGCCGAGATTTTTCCCAGCCCAGCTCGCCACTTCAAAATAACCTTTCCATTGTGGTAACAGCGGCTTTGACAGCTCCGCGTCTAATGACCTCAAACTCCACAGGTTCAATATTGCGATCAGTATCATTATTCCATACGAATATTTCGTTCCGTTTTTCAACAAATATGCTTCATCATTAACGAGTTCGTAATATTAAATCCAAAACTATTAGTTTGGAATAACGATTCATGCAGGATATATTTTTCCCTCTAAGATATGATAATTATACCGAAATGGAAAGAGTCAGAATAGGCGTTATAGGAGTTGGGCATCTTGGATCCGCCCATCTGAAAAACCTCATCACTATTGATGAAGTTGAGCTCATTGGCTTGTACGACATTGATCATGAGCGAGCGGACGAGGTGGCTTCATTGCAAGGAACCGTTTCATTTGATTCCCAAGAAGAATTATTGAACAGTGTTGATGCCGTATCGATTGTAACACCAACCAGCAGCCATTTTGAAGTTGCCATGGAAGCTCTGAACAGAGGCAAAAGCATATTTGTTGAAAAACCGATCTGCGATAATGTCGAAGATGCTCGAACATTGGTCAAAGCCGCTGAAGGTAAAAACTGTATGGTTCAAGTCGGTCACATTGAGCGATTTAGCGGAACTTACCGTGCTTTCGATCATTCAGAATTAGATCCTATGTTTATTGAGTGCCACCGACTCATGGAATTTCAGCCGAGAAATGTTGACGTCGCTGTCGTGCTTGACCTGATGATTCATGATATAGATCTTGTTCTGCATATGACCGGATCAAAACCGGTAACCATCGATGCGAACGGAGTTTCCGTTATAACAGATAACGTTGACATAGCCAATGCGAGGTTGACCTTCGCGAACGGGTGCGTAGCTAACTTAACAGCGAGCCGCATAAGTCAGAAGGGTATGCGGAAGATGAGAATCTTTGAGAAGAACTCATACATAACTCTTGATTTCTTAAAAAACGAAACTCGCATCTTTAAGATCAGCTCTGCCGATTCTCCCGGAAACGGTTTGAAAGTATCCCAAATCCAATTAAACGATGAAGTGAAGAACATTTATCTTAATTCGCCGAAAGTGGTGGATGATAATCCTCTTCTTACCGAACTAAATGCATTTGTACACTCTGTTCAGACAGGAGAGAAACCGCCCGTAACGGGTGAAGACGGTTTGGCGGCTTTGGAAGTAGCCTTAAAAATCATTTCTGTCATTAACAAGGAATAGCCTCTGAAACAGATTGGTATCTTTTTGCGAGTAATTAATGAATTCTAATTCCATTCTAATAATAGCGGGCGAGCTTTCGGGCGATGTTCAAGGCGGTAAACTCGTTGCGGCTATTAAAAAAATGTCTCCTGATGTCAGTATAACCGGCATTGGAGGTGATAACATGAAAGACGCTGGTATGGAGCTGCTTCGCCACATTCGCGAAATGTCATTTCTCGGATTTTCTGAAGTAATTAAGCATCTACCGCTAATTCGTCAGATAATGAACGAACTGACAGAATGGATAGAAACTAACCGTCCGGAGACCGTTGTATTAATAGACTACCCCGGATTCAACCTTCGGTTAGCAAAAAAGGCAAAAAAATTGGGTTGTAGAGTCGTTTATTACATCAGCCCTCAAATTTGGGCATGGGGCGCCGGAAGAATAAAAAAAATATCCCGGCTTGTTGACCATATGATAGTTGTTTTTCCATTTGAAGAGAAGATTTACAGATCGGCCGGAATCAAAGTTGATTTTGTAGGTCATCCTATTCTTGAGGGATTAAAGAGCAAATTATCCCGTGATGAGTTTTTTGAAAAACATGGTCTTAAATCAGACAAATCCCTTGTCGGTTTATTACCCGGAAGCAGGATACAGGAAGTTGAGAAACTTTACCTTCCAATGATAGAAGCAGCTGAACTGATGAAGAAAGAGCTCCCGGCTCTGCAAACTGTTACCGGAGTTTCACCTACTTTGAATGAAAAGATGTATTCAATTATTGAAACCGGTAAGGATTTGGAACACTCTAAAGCTGTTTACGATGTTATGCAGCATTCAGATTTGCTCTTCGTGGCTTCGGGCACTGCCACGTTAGAGTCTGCCTGTTTAGGTACACCGATGATTATCGTGTATAAGGTCTCTCCCGTTTCCTGGTTTTTAGGTAAGATGCTCGTAAAATTAAAGAATATCGGACTTGTTAATATCGTTGCAGGCGAGCAGATCGTGCCGGAAATTTTGCAATCGGAAGTCACGGCGACACGCTTGGCTTCCGAAGGACTTTCACTGCTCGGGGATAAAACTCTTATGGAGGATACACGGAAAAGACTTGTGATGGTCAAAGAATCGCTCGGCAAAACGGGAGCCTCTCAAAGAGCTGCGGAACTTATTGTCAACAGAACTTCATCTAAGGATGATAACAAGGATTAAACCTCTGCTTCATGAGAAAATTTCTTTTACCACTGTTATACCCACTCTCGCTTCTTTATAGAACGCTTATAGCGCTGCGAAATCTGTTTTTCGATTTAGGGGTATTTAGCCGAAACAGAGTTGACGCGATAGTTATCAGTGTAGGCAATTTATCAGTCGGCGGTACGGGGAAAACTCCTCTCGTTTTGTATCTGATAGACATGTTATCAGCATTCGAAAAAAATATCGCCGTTATCACTCGCGGTTACGGTAGAAGTTCGAGTTCACCTAAATTGTATCTGCCGTCCGAGAAGATAAACCATTGGCTTGAATCGGGTGATGAACCGTTTTTACTGAAAAACAGAGTTGAAAACTTGGTCATTTCTATTGACTCCAAAAAATTTCGAGGCGCTGCCGAAGCCGTCAAAAAGGGGAAATCAGAACTAATTATACTTGATGACGGTTTTCAGCATCGCTCTCTGATAAGAGATTTGGATATAGTTATCGTTGATGACAGCAAGAAATTAGAAGAACGACTTTTGATTCCCGCGGGACGGTTGAGAGAACCGCTCAAATCGCTTAAAAGAGCTGACATAGTAGTCTTCATGGGTAGTGAAGAAGATTCTCACGGAATCAAGGGATATCTTAAAGATGAAACTGTTTTGTGCGGAGCCGTTAAAGAACCTGAACTGTTGATCAGGGCAGATTCAAATGAAGCGGTAAGTTTTTCTGAATTGAAAGACAAAAAGATCACCGCTTTTTGCGGCATCGGAAATCCTGAAGGTTTCCGTTCGACGCTGAATTCCTTTGACCCTGATTTGTTGGAGTTACTCAAATTTCCTGACCACCATATATATACGCAGACGGACTTCACTGAGATAAAGAATAAATTCCTATCCTCTAACTCTGATTTTCTTATCACTACCGAAAAAGACGCTTTTAAACTGCCACCGAACTTTTTGTCGGAAATTGACGTCTATATCCTTAGGATAGCTTTTAAACTCGGATGGGGTAAGCCTGAATTTGATAAAAAGATTAATGAGATTTTTCGATCATAATGATTTGTGCCTTAGATGACATTGCATATTGATAAAGTGTTGTATATATTGACTGAAATTGGAACTGATGATGGAGAAATGCAGTTCAAAATACAGAAGGACAGAGTCATCGGGATCAGTTTTTAAAGGAGCTTTAATGAAGAGACGTATAAAAGTATTAGTGATAACCGCTCTCACGCTTGTAGTCGGGTTTGCAAGTTTTAATATCGGTCAGTCTGCGCCGGACCTTTATTCCAAATTAGAAGTTTTTAATAATATGATCCAGATAATGAATCGATACTATGTGGACAAAGTCGATTGGGATAAGGTAATGACCGGAGCATATCGGGGTATGATGGCGGAACTCGACCCACATTCGGTTTATATTGATAAAGAACGGTTTAAAAAGAGTGAAGAAAGTTTCTCGGGGAAATTTCAGGGAATCGGAATTGAGTTTGACATACTTGACGGATATATCACGGTTATCGCGCCGATAGTAGGTTCACCCTCCGAAAAACTTGGTTTGACGACAGGAGATAAGATTATTTCCATCGACAATGAGTCAGCCAAGAACATCACTTACAAGGAAGTTTTTAGCCGACTTCGAGGTCCGAAAGGCTCGAGAGTAGACGTTACCATCAGGCGGAATGGAGTCAAAGACGATTTTGACCTTACAATCATCAGAGATGAAATTCCGATTTACTCGGTTCTCTCATCATTTATGATTAATGATGAAACCGGTTATATCCTGCTTAACCGATTCTCAAGAACAACGAGTGATGAAATAGAAGAGGCGATGCAATCTCTTGAAGCAGAGGGAATGAAAAATCTTATTTTGGACCTCCGCTCGAATGCGGGAGGTTATTTGGAAGAAGCGGTTGATGTCCTTGATAAATTTATTGAAGGCGGTGAGGTTCTCGTTTACACGAAAGGCAGAGTATCAAGCGCAAATGAGGAGTATTATTCCACGTCCAAAGCCACTCACGATCGGCATCCCTTGATCGTCTTAGTGAATAGGGGTTCCGCAAGCGCCTCTGAAATAGTGGCAGGCGCAATTCAGGACCTTGATAGAGGCTTAGTGGTCGGCGAGACAACTTTTGGAAAGGGGTTGGTTCAAAGACAATGGAAAATGAAAGACGATTCTGCTATCAGGGTAACAATAGCAAGATACTACACTCCAAGCGGACGACTGATACAAAGACCTTATGATAATGGGACTGAACAATATTATAAGGATATCAGGGACGACGCTCAAAACCACGTAGACCCGGAAAAAGACGATCGCCCTACTTTCCCCACCAAATCAGGCAGGACAGTCAGAGGAGGCGGTGGAATAACCCCTGATCTGATTGTGTCGCTCAACATCGAATTGGAACAGGCAACTATCAAACTCCTGAGCGAACCTGACCGTTTCGTATTCACGTATGCGTCTAAGTATGCTTCCGAAAACAAACAATTGTCCTCTGATGAAAATAAGTTTATTGAAAGCTTTGATCTGTCCGATGAGATGCTGCTTGCGTTCGTCTCATTAGTTGAGGAATCAGAGTTTGAACTTGATAAAGATGCCTTAGAGAAAGATAAGGAATACGTCAAGAATCTGATTAAAGCTGAAATCGCAGCCGCGTTTTTTGGAAGAAACGGTCGTTTTAAAGTGAAAATACAAAAGGATAATCAAGTACAAAAAGCGCTTGAACTTCTGCCTAAAGCAAAAGATCTTGCCGACGCTGTTTTAGAACTTAAAGAAAACTGATCTGTGTCGTATATAATTATTGACAATTGTTAATATTATAATTATTCTACGATGTCTTCAGAGGAATATATCCTCTGTTTATGTAAGGCAGGTAAATATTTTTTAATAAATAGTTATAATTCAACAATTTGGAGGCAAATAATAGATGGTTGACAAATTTTTCGCAGGCGGTCCCTTCATGTATCCTATTCTTGTTTTACTTATTGTAGGAATAGCTTTTGTTGTCGAGCGATTCATAACTCTTTCTCGTGCGTCAATTGACACTCGTAAATTCATGCAAGACATCAAATCCGCATTAAACCAAAAAGGTTATGAAGGCGCAATGGAAGTATCTTCCAATACCAGAGGTCCTGTAGCTTCGATATTCTATGCGGGTCTCATGCGCGCCCATAAAGGCGTAGAAGCAGTTGAAAAAGCCATAGGCAGCGCCGGAACAATTGAGATGGCTTTTCTTGAACGCAACCTAATTTGGCTTGGAACTATCTCAACTATCGCTCCTTTATTAGGATTTACCGGAACGGTATCAGGTATGGTCGGCGCTTTCGAAGATATCGCGGCAGCGGATGATATATCACCTTCGATTGTTGCCGGTGGAATTTCCGAAGCTTTGTTAACAACTCTTTTCGGTCTCATAGTAGCTATGCTTATTCAAACAATGCATAACTATTTCATAGCGAAAGTTGACAGCCTTATTATTAACATGGAAGAAAGCTCTGTGGAATTAATAGATTCGCTCGTTGATCTTAGTGATGGAAGACTAAATACATCAGGTTCTTCCGATAACGCTTCTGAATAACCGACAGGTACCGATGATATGCTTTTAGAAAAAAGGAGAAAGCACCCGAATGAAATCCCTACCAGCTCTTTAGCCGATATTGCTTTTTTGCTGTTAGTATTTTTCCTTGTTACAACAACCATTGACATGGATAAAGGATTATCGCTTGTTCTTCCTGCGCCGGGTGAAGAAAAAGAAATTCCCAAAGAAAACATCTCTAACCTGCTGATAAATGCCGCAGGTAAGATTATGTTGGACGAAGAGCCGATTAACATGGCTGATATACGTAATACTGTCAAAAGAAAAATGAACAAAAATCCTAACCTGATCTTCTCCATCAAAACAGACAGGAAAACAGACTATCAGGTTTTTGTATCAGTGCTTGATCAGCTAAAAATGGCTAACGCTACTCGGATTTCCATAGCTGAACCGGAATTTTAATTATGAGATTTCAGAAAAAACAGAAGAGCATGGAAGGTATACCGACAGCATCTATGCCGGATATCGTATTTATGCTTCTTATTTTCTTCATGGTGACCACAGTACTGAAGAAATTTGACGGACTTCCGCTTGACTTACCGCATGCCCGCAAAATTGAGAAACTTAATACGAAAAGACACGTTTCTTATATATGGGTTTCCAAGGGTGGTATGATCAGCGTTGACGATAAAATTGTACCGGTACGAGGAGTTAGAACCGTAATTTATGAACGGTTTGTTAATGATCCGCGACTTATCGTATCTATGAAGATAGATCAGAAAGCGAATTTCGGGATTGTGAGTGATATCCATCAGGAACTCAGGGAAGCCGGAGCCTTAAGAGTAAATTATTCCTCCAAACACGGTTCGAGCTAATGGATTATAAAAAAGTCGAAGTTAGTTTGAAAACTCAATACCGAAGATTGATTGAAATCGGCTTTATGGCTTCTTTTTTACTTCTAATCACTCTTGGACTGGCATATCCGAGATTTCGTGAAAAGCGACTTAAACCTTCTCCTCCAAAGGTTGAAATTAATATCGAGAAGGTTGATATAACACAGCAATTTGAAGCTCCTCCTCCTCCCGCGCGTCCATCAATACCGGTCGAATCGGAGAGCGATGATCTTCTTGACGATGTTACCATTGACCCTACCACCATCGATATGTTTTCTGAGATCGAGCCTCCCCCTCCTCCCGATCAGATGATCGAATTTATCCCGTATGATGAGGATCCTGTTCCAGTGGGTGGATATGAGGGTATCAAAAAACGCGCAAGATATCCGGAAATAGCGCGTGAAGCGGGAATCGAGGGAATGGTCATAGTCAGAGCATTTATCGATGAAAAAGGGATAGTACGGGAAATGAAGATTCAGAAGGGTATCCCAAATACCGGTTTGGATGAAGCAGCGATGGAGGCTATCGGTAAAACAAGATTTAAACCGGCAAAACAACGGGATAAACCCGTCGGTGTCTGGATTTCGATTCCGATTACATTTAAATTGACGGTAGATTAAATTTTAATGATAGGAGTCACCGCAAAGTGGCTCCTATTTCTTATATCAACAATTCTTTTAAAAGCTTTTATAAATGCAGCATAAAATTAGACGCATAAGTAAAAGTATGTTGAGTTTCAGCAAATTTAAGCTTTACCTTCATACTGCTAATTATGCTAATGATATCGGAGAATATAATTGAGTTTACTTGTCGTTGGTTCTGTTGCATTTGATTCCATAGAAACACCTAAAGGCAAACGGGAAAAGATAATTGGCGGTTCGGCTAACTATGCATGCCTTGCGGCATCATATTTCACCTACTCTCGAATGGTGGGAGTCGTCGGTAATGACTATCCCGAAGATATAGTTCATATTATGAACAGTAAAGGCATAGATACTTCCGGTCTAAAATTTGAGGAGGGTGAGACGTTCAGCTGGGGAGGAGTATACTCGGAGGATTTCTCCGAAAGAACCACTACTTTTACCAAATTGAATGTATTCAAATCGTTTTCGCCTGAACTACTGGAATCACACGCGAAATCTAACTACACTCTGCTCGGGAACATTCATCCTGAGATTCAGATGAAAGTTTTCGATCAACTTGAAAATCCCAAACTTGTTGCCTGTGACACCATGAATCTTTGGATAAACACTACGCTGCCTCAACTAAAGGAAATATTAGAGAAGATAGATATTCTTCTGGTAAACGATGAAGAAGCGGCAATGCTTTCTGGAAATTCCAATCTATCAAATTCGGCATTAAAGATTCTCGAAATGGGCCCAAAATTTGTCGTCATCAAAAAGGGAGTGCATGGCGCAATAATTTTCGGAGAGGAAATTGAGTTTCATGTTCCTGCCTTCCCGGTAGATGAAGTTGTTGATCCTACCGGCGCCGGTGACACATTTGCGGGAGGATTTATGTCATACATCGCAATGGAGGACTCTATATCGGTGGAACATCTAAAGCGGGCAATGGTTGCGGGAACTATCCTCGCCTCATTCTGCGTGGAAGATTTTGGTGTCGAACGCCTTTTGAACATCTCCGCCGAAGATATAAACAATCGGCTTTTAAATTTCAGCAAATTAACCCTGTATGATGATACCCCCTTATTGAAGTAACCTCGACTATTTTGACACTTCGCTTCTTTACGAATCCGGTATGAATATGAATCGTCCACCAACGATTGAATGGAAAGACGAAAAAGTATTCATGATAGACCAAACGCTGCTTCCGGGCGAATTAAAAATTCTTGAAATTGCCGATCACCGATTAATTGCCGAAGCAATACAGTCTCTTACAATCAGGGGAGCTCCGGCAATTGGAATCGCCGGAGCCTACGGATTGGTTCTTGCCGCGAATCAGTACGGCGGAAATGACATTGATGAATTCACCGCTCAAATTCAAGACGCCGCAAAATTATTGGTTTCCACCCGTCCGACCGCTGTGAATTTGGGTTGGGCAATAGCTAAACTTTTGAACAAGGTCAAAGAAAAGAACGATATTAACGAGATTCGTTCGCTTTTGTTGGCTGAAGCCAACTCGATTCTTGAAGAAGATTATATTTCATGTAGAAAAATGGGTCGGTACGGCGCAAGCTTGCTACCTGAATCAGCAACCGGGTTAACCCATTGCAACGCGGGCGGTCTTGCAACGGGGAATTACGGCACCGCGCTCGGAGTGATATTTTCAGCAGTTGAATCAGGAAAAAATATCAAAATGTATGTTGATGAAACCCGTCCTCTGCTACAGGGCGCTCGGCTTACAACATGGGAATTACAGCAGGCGGACATAGATACAATCCTGATTACCGATAATATGGCCGGCCATGTCATGGCAAACGGCAATATTGACTTTGTTATCGTAGGCGCTGACCGTATTGCGGATAACGGCGATGTGGCCAATAAGATCGGTACTTACTCTATTGCCGTATTGGCTGATTACCACAAAATACCTTTCTATGTCGCTGCGCCCGTCTCTACCATAGATTTTGATACCAAAACAGGTGATGATATCCCTATTGAAGAGAGAGATCCTTTGGAAGTCACGCATGGATTCGGGATACCGACAGCGCCCGATGGAACAAAAGTTTATTCACCCGCTTTTGACGTTACACCGAACTCTCTTGTCACGTCGATAATTACGGATAGAGGCATATTTACCGCACCCTACAAAAGTCTAAGAGATAAAATCCTTGACTAAAAATAATTTTTAAGTTAAAATTTCAAATGAATATTATTAACACCGGGAATAAAACATGAAATCAAAAATTACACTTATCTTCTTCATCAGTATTCTATCTTTAGGTTCCTATTGGATAGCCTGCGATAGTACTGAGATGATGTCCGCAAAAGTTTACATGCAAGAAAATAATCTTGAAAAAGCTGAAGAACAGGCGCTCTTAGCCGTTGAAAATGAGCCGTTGAATCCCTTTCCTTCATATTGGATCGGTTTAAACGTATACGCCAATCAAAAGAGATGGGAAGAATTGACAAAAATGTTTGATCTTTCTCTTTCCATTTCAGACAAGTTTACCAATGAAATAGCAAATGAACTTGAGCGTCATTGGGTGGACGAATTTAATAGGGGCGCGAATACGTTTAACGTTGTGCTAAATCAAGAATCTTCCAATCCTGATTCTACGCTTGAGATCGCCCTGGCTTCCTTCTCGAACGCTGTAATATTGATTCCTGATAGAGCGCAAACATACGCCAGTATCGCTTCTATATATCTTCACAATAAAAATCTTGACAAAGCGAAGGAATACCTGATAAAATCAACGGAATTTGATCCTTCTGATACAAAGACGTTATTGAATTTATCCATAGTATATTCTAAAGAAGAAAACTTTGAGGATGCAAACAAAAGGCTTAAAGATATACTCGAAATTGAACCGGGGAATCTAAGCGCTCTCCAGATGCTGGCGCAAAATTTGGACGCCACCGGAAATACCGAAGAAGCAGAGGTCGTGTATCTGAAAGCTCTTGATGCTGATCCGGATAATGCAAATTTGGTGTATAACTTGGGAGTTATCTATCTCAGGGCTGATGAGTATGAGAAAGCCGAAAAGATGTTCATCAGAAGTCTTGCCCTAAATCCTGATGATTGTGATGCCATCTCGAATGTATCGGTTATTTACTCCAAAATGGATGGTAAATTAGAGGATGCTGCGGAATACCTTTTGAAAGCCACTGATTGCGACCCCACAGAATTTCTTTACTGGAGACAGCTTGTGGGTATATACATGAAGATGGGTAAACCCGATAAAGCGCAAGGTGCTTTGAACAAAGCAAAAAAGTTAGGATATAAACCTTAATATAATTATTACTCTTTAATAGCAATATGAAAATGCCTTTCACTCAAGTGAGGGGCATTTTCGTTTCTCACCCGCCTACCTTTTTCCTCATAATTAAGAAATCAGCTAGCGCTTTCGCTAAATTCGACGAAGAACTCATCTGGTAATAATCTATATTATTCTGTAAACATCCATATTTGTATTCGTCCAAGAACTCCTGCATCTTTTGTTTATAATCGCTTTTAATATGCCATGGATCCGCATTCAGACTTTCTCCTGTTTCCATATCTTTGAACAGGGCTTCACGGGGGAAATCAAAGCTTATCTCGGCAGGATCGAGTATTTGAAAGACGATTACTTCATGATCTTTATATCTGAAGTGTTTTAAACTGTTCAACACTCGTTCCGGATCATCCATCAAATCGGAAAGGATTATAATCAATCCACGCCGATGAATCCTTTCAGCGAGTTCATGAAAATTCGTAGCTAGATCCGTCTTCCCACCCGATTTAACGTCATCGAGCCGTTCGAGCAATAATTTTAAATGTGTCGAGCGGGAGCTTGGCGGAAGATATGAACGGATCTTTTCATCCACTATGCATAGACCAACGGCATCCCTCTGCTTTAGCATCAGGTACGCAAGTGAAGCTGCTATATACGAGGCAAATTCGAGCTTGCTTACTCCACCTGACGAATAGTTCATCGAAGCGCTGGAATCAAGCAATATATACGCTTTCAGGTTAGTTTCTTCTTCAAACTGCTTGATATAGACTCGGTCTGTTTTACCGAATAATTTCCAATCAATATGCTTCGGTTCATCACCGGGCATATATTGCCTGTGCTCTGAAAACTCTACGCTGAATCCATGATATGGACTCCGATGCAGTCCCGTAATAAACCCCTCGACTATCATCCGAGCTCTGATGTACATATTTTTAACAGTGGCAAGCGCTACCGGATCTAAGTATTTCAATCGGTCGGACATTTCTTGCTATTATTAAAGAGTTTGTTCTTCGATAAGCTCGTCAATCAGGGAGTCTACCGTCACTCCTTCTGCCTCAGCCGTAAAACTCATGACAATCCGATGCCTCAAAATGGGTTTTGCGATCGCGTTTACATCTTCTATGGCAGGAGTAGTTCTGCTGTCGAGCAAAGCCTTCACCTTTGCACCAAGAATCATATACTGAGAGGCGCGGGGACCCGCGCCCCATTCGACCATCTTACTTACCTTCGCATGCGCTCCGTTCATATTCGGCCTGGTCATAGAAACGAGATTTACCGCATGCTCAATGACGTTATCAGCGACAGGCACCCTCAGAACAAGAGATTGAAATGTCTTTATCTGTTCCTTTGTCATCACAATCTCTGGCTTTCGTCTAACGGAACCGGTTGTTGCTTTTACTATATCTATTTCCTCTTCTTTTGAGGGATATTCTATTCTTAGATTGAACATGAATCGGTCTAACTGTGCCTCGGGAAGCGGGTAGGTACCTTCCTGCTCTATCGGGTTTTGCGTCGCGAGGACAAAGAACGGCTCGTCAAGCGGCATAGACTTTCCTGCCGCTGTCACCTGATGCTCTTGCATTGCTTCAAGGAGCGCTGCTTGTGTCTTGGGAGGTGTTCTGTTTATCTCATCGGCAAGCAGAATATTGGCAAAAACAGGTCCTTTTACAAAATGAAATTCCCTTTTGCCGGTATCAATATTTTGTTCAAGCAGTTCCGTACCCGTTATATCAGATGGCATGAGGTCAGGGGTGAACTGTATCCTGCTGAATGAAAGGTCCAATACCTCCGAAATAGTCTTTATCAAAAGTGTCTTTGCGAGTCCGGGTACGCCGACAAGAAGGCAATGTCCCTTCGATAATAACGATAAGAGTACACCTGTAATTATATCAGTTTGACCGATAATGACCTTTCCTACCTCTTCAAGAATGTTCTTATACGAATCTTGAAGCTGTTCGGCTAATTCCACATCGGATATTTTATCTTTAGTTGTCAATTAAATTCCTCATTTTCGTGATCGTGTCTTTCTAAAGAGAAAGAAAGTTAACGGCACATCGTAGTAATGTCAACCGCTATGTTATTAAGAAAAGCTTTAGGGAAACAGTATGATTTTAAGTGAGAGCTTACTGTATTGAACACCGACTTTAAGACTATCCATACGCTTTTTGACAGCTTAGAATTGCTTAAATTGGTTCTAAGCGAACCAGTTTTTTCCTTTTGGACCTAACTTTTCAGCGCCGATATACTGCCTTACCACATTTGCCACAACGTCTTGAAGCTCCGATATCATTTTTTCTCTACCAACTTCAACATCATGCTTATATAACGCTAATTCAATCGCCACTTTCAGTTCTGTAACTTCAAAAGGTTTAACTATATAGCCGTATGGATTTGTTTTCTTAACTTTTTCAATAGTATCATCATCGGTCCGTCCCGTCAAATAGATCACCGGAACATCAAATTTGGTTAGAATTTCCTTTGTAGTCTGAATGCCGTCCATATCACCCAATAATTCAATATCCATTAGAATAATATCAGGTAAATTTTTCCTAACTGATGCGACTGCGTCCGTGCCATTTGTAACTGTCCCTGCCACTTTATAACTCAGTTGCTGTAACGCTAAGGACAATGTCTCGGATATGGCTTCATCGTCTTCAACTATTAGTACTGACGTTGTCTCTGATTCCATTTTGACCTCAAAATTCCTTACGTTTCTTTCTTGCTGATTCCATCTAAAATTTCACTTTTCATGCCCAATGACTACCTGAATATTATTATCGCTCCTTTTTCAAATTTCACTACTCATTCCTCTATAGAATTTTATTTTCTTCGATTTAACACTATCATTACACCGAACAGGATCAACGACACTATTCCGGTGTAACCGAAGACTTGAACCAACCCGATACTCTCGACCAACGGTTGCGTGACGATAGGAGTCATAAATTGAGCCAAAAATATAAAAGTGGTGAGCCCGCTTATAGCCCTCCCTCTTATGTCGGGAGAAATTACGGAAGCAAGCCATACATTGAGAGTAGGCGGGAATAAGCCTAATGATACTCCTCCAAACAGCATGCTGAACAAAATGACCGAATAATTAGTAGACATTGCTACGATCAGGTGATTTATACCGATGGATAAAAATATCAGCGCAAACATCAACTGAAATGATAATAATGCCTTTATCTTGCTGTAATTAATTGAGATAATAATCGCTATCGGGGTTTGAAAAGCTAGAAACAGACCTACCTGAGTGTTACTTAGCCCCAATTGACTCTTAAGTAAAAACGGGAGTTGGACCGGGAAGATAAAAATAAATAACATAGATACGAAACCAAGCGCATAAATGCCAAATATCGGCTTATATCTAACTTCAATTCCGATTTCACTATTTATTTCTAATTTTGGCGTAGCCGGAATTTTCGGTTCGGATATAAAGAATATTATTCCGGGAAGTATTAGTAGTCCGAATAGGTGGATCAGAAACGGGTATTTCCATCCGATATCCGCAAGAACACCTGATATTGACAGCGTGAACAATCCTCCAATGGCAAGAAATGCGCCTTGATATCCCATATATTTTTCGAGCTCTTTTCCGTGAAAATAATCAATCAAGAGAGTAGTTATTCCGCTGATTGTTCCCGCAACAGCTAATCCCAATACGACCCTGCTCAGCAACAAAATGTATAATGAATCGATTATGAACCCGGATGTACCGGCTAAAACGTAAATTATCAATCCTAATATCAGAATGGGCTTCCTGCCCCATTTATCCAACAGATAGCCGAAAAAGAATGCGGTCAACGCGATGGCAAGTGACGGGATCGTCAGGACCAGTTTTACAAGAAATTCCGAATTAGGCACATTTCGGAAATAAACACTCATATCAGGTATAGCGGTAGCTATCCCCACAGCCGAAATGACGGAGATGATACTTCCAAGGAGGAGAGTAAGGTTACGTAATTTCATTATCTCCGATTTCGAGCTCTAATTCTAATGTTGTTTTACTACTCTCTTTGCTTTGAGAAAATCAGTTTTTAACTATTTGATACTCGTGATTCCGAGAAAAAGTGTGAGATTGTTTTTTAAATCCTGTATATCCTCTTGAATTATTTCCAATCCATATATTTCCGCGCATGATTTCGCTGCTATTACCGCAACCGAGTCAGGTAATTTCCCATCTGTTAACCGCCGGGCTGATTCAGCTGTGTCGTCTGCTTCCACAAGTGGTCTTGTCCAGAAATGCTCCGCTAAAAAATCCTTGCACTGTCTTAAAGCCTGTGGATGAGAGTGTATTTCGGTAATATTTCCCATAAGCGTTCCAGGTTTTACAAGGAGATTTTGACTTATTGGAACGTAAAACATTTCCACAATTTCGCATTTATGTCCTGCAAGCGCATTTATACTCTCAATCACTACACCGCCTTTTGCGTTTTCCATGGCAAATACGCCAAATTCGACACTCTTTTTTTCTACTGTGGCAAGAACCTCTTCTGACGAAATAAGGTACTCTAAGTCATATGGCTCAATGCCGTTATTGCTCGCAAATATATGTGCGGCTTCTTCTGAAAAACTTCCCTTTCCGCCCATCACTCCTATCAGAGACAATCTTATACTCCTATTTAAACTATTCGTTCTAAATTATTTCCTATCCAATTCTTCTCTAACCGCTTTTCCAAGCTGAAAGCAAATGTATAATGGCTTTATCACGGTATCAACCAGAATGTTTCTTGAAATCCAAATTTTTTTAAATTAATAATACGTTTAATTCCTAATAAAATGCTTATATTTTCATCCTGATTTTATGGATAGTGAACACAGAGAATATTATAAGTGAAAATAGCATTATTAGGATTACCCCAATCAGGAAAGCGAACCTTGTTCTCTCTTCTTACCGGCAGAGAAACGATAACGGGACAAGTTACAGAACATATAGAAGGAATAGCCCCCGTTAGAGATCCGCGTGTCGATAAAATTTCGGAAATTGAAAAACCTGAAAAAATCACATACGCGGAAACAGAAATAAAACTCTGTCCTGATATTGATCCCGGTAGCGGAAGCAACCTCTGGATTGAGCCGGCCAAATTAAGTGACCTCCTTTGTATTCTTATTAGAGACTTTTCTTCGGAGGAAGTTTATCATCCCTCCGGCTCTGTAAATTCTGAAAGAGACAGAAATAATATAGAAACGGAATTACTGATCGCAGACCTCTCCTTGATTGAAAAACGTCTTGAGAAAATTGCTAAAGACAGGAAAAAATTAAAACCGACTCATACTCAACTCCTGGAAGAGAATACTATCAGAAAATTTCAGACAAAGCTCGAAGATAACCTTTTTCTTAATTCCCTTGAACTGGACGAGGAAGAATATGCTTCGGTAAACAGCTTAAACTTTCTCACTTTAAAACCGGTTCTTTGGTGTCTGAATGTAGATGAAGATAAGGTCGCTGAGGTCAATGATGATAATATTTTCAGGGTTTCCGCGCTGATAGAAAAAGAGATTGCCGCCATCAGCGAACCGACAGAACGTTCCGCGTTTCTCAATGATCTGGGATTAAGCGAATCCGGTGTCAACCGCTTAAATTCCATTGCTTATGATCTGTTAGGACTAATGTCATTTTACACTATGGGTGAAGATGAAACCCGGGCATGGACCATCAGGAAAAACACTTTGGCTCCGGTTGCGGGAGGAAAGATTCATACCGATATTGAAAGAGGGTTTATCCGTGTGGAGGTAATTAAGTTCGACGATCTACTCAATGCCGGGAGCGAAAAAGCCGTGAAGGCTTCAGGAAAAGCTCTGCTGAAGGGTAAAGATTATATCATTGAAGACGGTGATATATGTAATTTCCGGTTTAATGTTTGAATCTGAAATTAGACAACGGTCAGCATAAATCAATAACCCCTGGATTAATCCAGGGGTTACTGAGATTACCAATGTCTCATGAAGCTGTTACCAGATCTTTACTCTCTTTTCTACGGGTATAAACATTTTGTCACCCTCTTTCACGTCGAACGCCTCATAAAATTCAGGCATATTTTGCAATGCTCCGGTTACGCGATAATTTCCCGGAGAATGCGGATCTGTAAGAATCCTTTGTCGAAGCGCCTTTTCCCTCATATTGCGGCGCCATACCTGCGCCCAACCGATAAAGAAGCGTTGATCACCTGTTAACCCGTCTATCAGAGGCGCTTCCTTCCCGTTCAACGAGTTTTTATAAGCTCTATACGCTACCGTTAATCCTGCCATGTCGCCTATGTTTTCGCCGAGAGTCAGTTCGCCGTTCAGATAAACGGAATCAAGAGGAGAAAATGCGCTGAACTGGTCTATCATTACCTGCGCGCGTTCGTTAAATTTCTTTTCATCCTCTTCCGTCCACCACTCCTTCAGATTTCCATCGCCATCGGATTTTCTGCCTTGATCATCGTAACCATGACTAAGTTCATGACCGATAACCGCTCCGATCCCACCGTAATTAACCGCGTCATCCGCCTGCATATTAAAGAACGGCGGTTGTAGAATGGCAGCTGGAAACACTACTTCATTCATAGACGGATTGTAATATGCGTTTACGGTCTGTGGATTCATGAACCATTCGTTTCTGTCTATCGGACCTGGAAGTTTTGCCATTGCTTTGTCGTCCACAAACTTATTATATCTTAAGTAATTACCAATCAGGTCGTCTTCTTTTATCTCAAGATCAGAATAATCTTTCCATACGTCGGGATATCCGATCTTAGAGCTGAACTTGGAGAGTTTTATAAGCGCTTGAGCCTTGGTTTCCTCTCCCATCCATTCCAAACCTTTCAGACGTTCTTCCATTGCAGCTTCGAGATTATGAACTAGCTCTACCATTCTTTCTTTAGCGGCAGGTGTAAAATGCTTTTGGACATATATTTTACCTACAGCCTCGCCAAGGATCAGATCAACCGCGCTTACTCCTCTTTTCCAGCGAGGAAGGTTCTCTTCAATGCCGTTCAATGTTTTGCTGTACATATCAAAATTTGCATCGACAAAATCGGCGTTCAGTTCGGCAGCGAACGCATCATACAGGTGCCAGGTGAAATACACTTTCCAATCGTCAACAGATACTTCTTTCCATTTTTTGTTAAATCCCTCAAGATAGGATGGCTGCCGGACGACAACTTCCTGTGTTTCCGCTACTCCGATCCCTGCATAAAATGCCTTCCAATCAAAATTTGGAGTCAATTCGTTCAACCCGGCAAGGTCATGCTTATTGTATGTCTTATCCCTATCCCGGTTTTCAACTCTTGTCCAATGATGTTCGGCAAGTCCTGTCTCGATCTCCATCACACGCTCGGCTTTCGATTTTGCATCGTCTATTCCTGCTAAAGTAAATATATTCGCGATGTGCTCTTCGTATTTTTCGCGAATCGTATCAAACCTTTCTCCCTCCTTTAGATAGTAATCTCTGTCAGGAAGTCCAAGTCCGGATTGATTCGCGTAAAGAATGTATCGGGTTGTTTCCTTAGAATCTTGACTTACAGAAATACCTATCGGTGTCTTGACGCCTTTCTTTTGAATTTGCACAAAAAGGTCAAGCAGATCATCGTAGCTTGACACACTTTGAATTTTTGATAATTCACCCGCAAGAGGCGTAATTCCTAATTCCTCGATTAAATCGGTATTCATGTAGCTTCTATAGAATGCGCCTACTTTAAGCATCTCTTCACTTTGTTCCTCTTCTCCGGTGGATGCCGCATCAATTATAGATTTTAGACGTTCATCGCTCATATCGCGTAATTCAGTAAAAGAGCCATAATTTGATTTATCCGCGGGGATTTCGGTATTAGCGAGCCACGTTCCGTTGACATACTGATAGATATCGTCCTGTGGACGAACGGATGTGTCAAAATTTGACATCTCTATTCCCGATGATAGCGTTTTATCTTCCGTTTTTGTTTCCATGTTAGAGCTTCCGGCTGAACAACCGGTCAGTAGAAGCGCGGAAAACAGTGATAGCGTGTAATTTTTCATTACTTAATCTCCAATTATAATCTGTTTGCATCTATTCATTTCCTTTATATCTCTAAATCGGATAATCAAACGATGTTCAATTCCCGAAATCATAAAATTATCATCTTATCCCCTGAAAACGTAGAGAAGTATATAGCAGGTAAGAGGGTAATGTCAATGATTTTACGTAGTTCAAAAAAACATGAATAAAAAAGCTCCCTAATATTTTAGGGAGCTTTTAATTCCGTTAGCCTTACACTTGCAGGATTAAAATCCTGTGTAATAGGTATTCGTTAGAAGAAATACCTCAGCCCAAACTGAACCTGCCATCGCGAAAATAAGCCTGGGTGATCAATATAAGTCTCCGCAGGTCCTGTAAAGTTGAGCTCAGGAACACCGTTGTTATCATATCCGGTAAATCTTATTGGTGAAGTTGCAGCAACGGTGGCTACTTTTCTTACACCCCAGTTTGAATTAAGGAGATTGGCTACATTTAGTATGTCAAGACTCAACTGTATTTTATGACTCGTCTCACCGACTGACAGCGCATAATCCTGGAGTATACGCAAATCAATGTTACTGTACCAGGGATTCACGGCGCCAAATCGTTCGGCGATCTCACCACGATGGTTCTTCAGGTAACCATCCTGCTCAATGAAAGCATCCAATGCTGTCCATTGTTGAGCTGCGGTGACCGTATTTCCGTCTGAATCGGTATAATCGACTAAATTGATTTCGCTTTGGCTGCTCGGTATGAAAATGAGGTCGTTGTTTGAGGGGGAACCGTCGCCATTAATATCACCTGAATATGTGAATGAATAGCGGTTTCCGCCTGCTCCCGAAAAACTATTTCCTTCAGCTATTTCAAGGAACATTCCGAAGTGTGTTGACAGTCTATCCGACCAGTTATGGGTGTATGTTCCACCGCCTACGATCCGGTGTCGTTGACCGAATTCGGAAAAACTGAGGTTCGGATTATTCGGATTTCCCTGAATCGGATTCTGTTGCCACAATTCAAAAGCTATTTCAGTTGACTTTAATTTACTTTTTGCCTCCGAAAATGTATAAGACAGACTCGTATTTAATCCGGTATCGAAATTCTTCCTCAGCTGCATTGTGATGTTGAAATTGTGCCCATCGCTTGTGTTATCTATGATGTAAGCGCCACTATAAGCATCGCCATTAAAAAGCGTAACTCCATTCACTACGAGAGAGTCATTGAGTATACGGCCACCGTAAATTGGTCTGCCGTCAGGGTCAGGAAGATTTCCAATCGGAGCCGCCAAGTCGGCGTTTCTTAAATAAATCGCATTCAAATCTTTACCGTATAGAAATTCCAATGTGCCGAGCCATCCTCCTCCTAATTCTTTATCAACGGCAATGTCGGTCGTCCAGACCTGAGGCCATTTAAAATCATCGACCATTGCATTCAGGAAAAAGCTCTGTTTCAAAATTGACCTGCCCGGGACTAGACGACCCGAGCCGTCGTCAGTCTCGTGACTAGCCGGGACATCCGCTTCTGCAAGTCCTCCGAAAAACCCAAAAAGATTTGGATTTGGACCCGGATTAGAAATATTATTTCCTATCCAGACAAATGGTAGTCGACCTGTGAATATTCCAGTGCCTCCTCTGAACTGGAGCGACCGGTCTGCGTTGACATCCCAGTTAAAACCGACTCGGGGTGAAAACAAGAGACTAGCATCAGGGAGTTTACTCTGATCGACTGTCTCGGGGTCACCATTTTCGTCTAACAGAATCATAGCTCTCGAGAACGGGTTATCAACAGGTTCCGTAAAATAAATTGGGCGATCTACACGGAGTCCGTATGTTAACTTAAATTGATCTGACATTTGAAATTCGTCTTGCACATAAAATGCCAGCTGACCCACCTCAATTTTCTCGCCTACAAACGGACCGGAACCAACCAGCGCATTCAAGTCATAGAAATTGGTGGAATCTGAAGGGTCTGTACGTGCACGGAAATTATCCAGCGTTGCAAATGTAGTAGCGCCTATACCATCCAGAAAATCGATAGGAAGGAATCCCCCTGTCAGGAAAAACAGATCAGCCGGCGCTAAAAATACACCGTGTCGGAAAAGATTGAACGAATTAAAGAAGTTGAATCTTTCGTAGTTGACGCCAACGGTATATACGTGCCTTCCGGAGAAATAACTGAGATTATTCGTAAACTGAAAGACATCCTGATCTAATATGTTGTGTATCGAGAACGGTTCATGACCCACCGTCGTATATGTGATTCCGCCTTCTCCAATCTCTATCGTCGGAAAATCCTCGCTGACTGGTTCACGAAAATCACGGAATTTATTATAACTGAAAAAGAAGCGATTGGCAATATTACTGCCGAACACACTGTTTAATTCCAGCGCGTATGAATCGAGTTCGTTGTTGATAGTATATCCTGAATTCTGGAATGGCAGAGTGTTCTCGTTCGGTCCACGACCGGTACCTAAAAAACTGGCGGCAAACGGATGGGGCGGCTTCTCACGAAATGCATCCAGCCTGTTATATCTTAGAGTCATGTTGTGATTGTCACTGACGTTCCAATCTATCTTAAAAATGATCTTGTCGTTTTCCGTTTTGTGGAAATAATTTTCGTATTCTCCCGTATCATAATCATAGACGTCCTTCATGGTCTTTCTAATTTCATCCATAGTTGCAGCGCTGACGCGTGATTCACCGAAGTCCACATTGCCATCCCGATCAGCCACAAAATCAGAAGCGGGATCCTCTCTCCTCTCGCGTTCTGCGCTAAGGAAGAAAAACAATTTGTTTTTGGCAAGAGGACCGCTAAATGTAAATCCGGTCTGATTGAACGACAGGTCAGGATTTGCGATTACATCATTTCCGCTGACTTTATTACCGACAAAGCTTTCGTTTTTGGTAAAGCTATATAACGACCCTTGGAATCGATTCGTGCCGCTCTTTGTTACTGTGTTTATTCCCGCACCCGTGAATCCTCCTTCACGTACATCGAAGGGAGCAATTGATATTTGTACCTGTTCAATCGCATCAAAAGGTACAGGTTCGGCATTTGACTGTCCCCCCGGCGCAGGATCATCCAATCCGAATGGATTATTAAAATACGACCCGTCGAGAGATATGTTGTTGTACAACCAGTTCCTTCCACCAAAACTCATATTACCGTCACTACGCGGATCCAACCGTGTAAGATCCCTTACACTTCTTTTAATTGAAGGCATCAGCTGCACTTGCTCGACGCTCACATACGTGGCGGCGCCCGTTCTTCCGCTGTTCATTACTTCATCTACTTCGGCTGTAACTACTACTCCGGCGACTTCGATTGCTTGCTGTGTCAACCGAAAATCTATTTTAGCAGTTTGACCGAGATTAAGATAAATATTTCCCTCAGATTGTTCCTGATATCCAATGTATGTAACGTTGACGCTGTACGGACCTCCGACTTTCATATTAAGGATGTCGTAATGTCCGCTGTTCCGGACTGCTGCGCCGTACTGAATTCCGGTCGGTTCGTGGGTCGCAACTACATTTGCCCCTGAAAGTGGATTTCCATCACTATCAGTAACCATACCGCTCAATCGGGAAGTAGTTAATCCTTGCCCATATCCCAATTCAGGATTCACGAAGAATATACTAATTATTGCAGTTAGCAAAAAGATTGTCAAATTTCTCATTTTAACGCTCCCGCTGTTATTATAAAGGATGAATAAGTGTATCATTTATCCTCGACTAATTAAACTATATTAAATACTTTGAATTAATAGAAAACTACTAAATACAATACGTGGAGTCAAGAAAGAAATATCATATAACTTACAATTTGGGTTGCTTCTCATATTGAATAAAGAGAATAAAGATTTCTTATTAACTATTCGTTAACAACAGTATATTTACCGGCATGAAACCAAGAGTCAAGATTTGTTGTATTAAAAGCATGGCGGAGGCTGAAATTGCGATTCGGTATGGCGCGACAGCCATTGGATTGGTATCAGAGATGCCGAGCGGACCGGGAGTTATCTCGGAAGAACTAATCAGTGAGATCGCATTTAAGACTCCTCCCGGAATCGGAACATTTCTTCTTACGAGCAAACAAAACACTGCTTCGATTATTGAACAGCAAAGACACTGTCAGGTTAACACCATTCAGCTGTGTGACGACGTGGTTGAGGGAAATTACGACGAATTTCGGACAGCGCTGCCCGGAATAAAGATCGTTCAGGTCGTTCATGTCAGTAATGAAGATGCGGTGAAGCATGCAATATCTGTAGCCCCCCGCGTAGACGGTATATTGCTTGATTCAGGCAATCCTACCGCATCCATCAAAAAATTAGGCGGAACAGGAACTACGCATAACTGGAATTTGAGTAAGAGAATCGTTGATGCCGTGAATATTCCCGTCTGGTTAGCCGGTGGATTAAATCCTGAAAATATATCAGATGCCATTGAAAAAGTTTCTCCGTTCGGAATTGATGTTTGCAGTGGCGTTAGAACAGATGGTAAATTAGATGAAAAGAAACTATCGAAATTTATGGAGAGTATATTCTCTTAGGTTTTGTGCTTGGCGATAATATCAAATAGCTCTTGTACACTGCTTGTATCAATTCTAACAGAATAGGGCTTTTACTCGGGCAATCAACTCTCTTATGCTGAATGGCTTCGTAAGATAATCATCTGCCCTACCTGTTCCCTTTTTAAAGGTTGTTATTCTAGTACCGTGTTAAGATAAAAATAGTTCGATAAAATATTATCGGGGAAATAAGAGAAATGTGGGTATAGTTAAATTGTCTCTTAAGTCGCCAAGCTAGTTGACTTCCGGTCAATTTAATGTGATGTAATAGACACTTTGTTTTGAAAGACGTAATCTCCTTTGACACTTTGGCTCTTGTGAGGATTGCCTACCCCCTTTACGGAGCTGGAGGAAAATGGGTCAAGAAGAAAATTGAGTATTTGCTCAGATAGCTGTTTCATTGCGAATCTCCACGGATGTGTTTGTTGATTCGAGGGGACCATATGCGATTGAATTTTTGATATCGGGGGAAAGAACCCTCTCTTTGAAATTATTAATGAGCTCCTCATCCCTTATCACTACTATTATCTCGGCGTTGAATCTGTAGCTGAACCAATCAAAATTGGAAGATCCCATTACAAGTATTTCATCATCTATTAGCATTGCTTTCAGGTGCGATATATTTATTTTAAACGGTTTCAGATCGATATCATATTTCTTGCAGTTTCTTCTTGTGTAGCCTGAGAAAAAGTGCCAATTGCTTTGCATAGATGTTACCAATGTTACGTCAACTCCTCGCCGTCTTGCATCACCGAGTCGTTTATAGAATGGAAAAGAAAGGTAAGGGCTTTCAATCATTATGCTTTCTTTTGCGTTTGCAATAAGGTCGAAGATGGGAAGAAATCCTCCGGCATTGTGTGTCCCGTTAAGCGAGTGAATCATCACTCCATCGATTTCCTCTGTCCAGGATTTGGATTCATCATTCCACGTCGACATAAAATCGCGTTCCAACCGCATAGCAATGTCGGGACTTTCGATACGGAGCATCACGTCGTGCCATTCAAAGTTGTGCTCGCAAAAATTTATTCCACCCAGATACGAAATTGAACCATCGATAGTGATTATTTTCTTATGGTTCCTCACAAACACCTTGTGGAAAAGGAATCCCGGCTTATTAACATATTTTACCATAACGCCCGATTTATTGAGTTCCCTAATAGTTCGCCGGGTTTTCTTTGCCTCCCGGTACAGCTGCCTATCGGAAAAATTTAGTGGCCAGAGTAGAAACTTATCGTTATGCATAAAGCGGGTGAACATCGAATCGACTATTATCATTTTATCCTTTGCATTCGACAGCTGCACATAGTCCGAAAGTGATTTGCCTACAGAATCTGCTTCGAAAGAAAGGGTTTGCAGTCTGATGCTATCTGTGGCATGAGCTATATCATTTTTAAGATGTTCCCAGAATTCGTCCGAATTGATTAGCAGCTTAAATTTCATTTTCGCGCCCGTTCTCAAGTGATACATCTGATTTAAGGCTTTTATCTTTAATCAAAGATGATACTGTTTGTAACATAATTGGCAGAAGATAAGCGAACATGATCAGTGCGATGGAAATCAATAGCCAATTTGGAACTTGAAACAACTCTCCGAAGAGAGCCAAAAAATAATATCTTGGCATTCTCCCAGCTACAAGTGAACCAATGTAACGCAAAAGCGGATAGTTGGATGCAAAGGCTAAAATCTTGAAAGGAGAGAAGGGTACAGGCGAAAAACCCGCAACCGAAAGGGTTATAAAAGGGTGAATATTAAACCATTTTTCCACCCTACGGAATCCTTTGAACCTTTTCATAATATCCACCGATTTCAGAGAGAATAAAGGTACGAAAACAAAGTAATCAAGCAATCCGGCAACGATAGTTCCCATAGTGCCGATGATGGCAAGAGTAACCGGATCGTAAGAATTTCCGAGGTAGATCAATATCGGTTCATGGGGGAAGACAGAAATAGCTGCATTAGAGGGGATTGAATAGACGAAAAAATTCATTAGCGGATGGATAATCTCCTCTGAATTGTCAATAAAAGCAACAAGACAGATAAGACCTACTATCAACAAGAGCGATATCTTAAATTTAATGGTCATAATATCAATTTTTTAAATACATTAAGGGCAAAGAGCATGCCAAGAGTCTTTGATAAAATTGAAATTGATGTAGAAGTTACTAATAACAAAGATATTATAGCAATAAATAGTTTCAGTGACAGCGGAGAAATTATAAAATCTGAACAAATTTGTGGGCGGCAAGTGCAATGATTTTCTTTCAGTTCCCGGAAAACGAACCTACCCTGACATATTACACAATAAATAGAATATGATCAACAGTAATGATACTAAGGAGAGAAATGATGTGAAGCGAAATGGCGGAGCTGAACAGAAACTTCAGATTAATCAGGGGATTTTTTCGTCTGTATGTAGGATAGACAGATGGTAAATTAGATGAAAAGAAACTATCGAAATTTATGGAGAGTATATTCTCTTAGGCTTTGTGCTTGGCGATAATATCGAATAGCTCCTGTACACTCTTTGCTTCATAATCAGGTTGAGTTTTCCATTTAGAGCTGTTTAACTCGGAACCGTATAGTATTCCTATGCTTAAAACATTCAATCCTGTTTCCGTTAGAACTTGATTTGCCCTCGTAGCGCATTGGATATCCGTTTCGTGATCACCAATGTAGAATATTGTGCCATCTTCAGAATCCGATAAATCTTTTATACAGCTTATCAATCCGTCCGGTTCAGGTTTTTGTTTGTCCATTGCTACTTCTTCATATCCAATAATATGACTAAAATATTTAATCAGTCCGTCACTCTCCAACTGACGCTTGACACTGCTTTTTGAATTTTGAGAGACTATCCCCTGCGGAACAGTACCGATCGAGAGCATCCCCTCCCGGATTCCTTCAAAAACTTTTACCGGTGTATCATCGTTCAACTGATATTCTGTCCATAAGGAACCGGCTTCGTTTACCTGTTCCTCGCCAATCTCGAACTCTTCCCTATAAAATTTTCTCCAATTTGAAGTTTCCATAGTAGCCCGATGATACTCTTCTATGTTTTCGAGCATTGGAAATTCATCCGCGCTTCTTTTCGTGATTCTTTCGATTATTTTTCGTGTTACATTGAGATTCTTATGTCTCGTATCTACAAGAGTGCCGTCATAATCCCATATCACGGCTATCAAACGCTTATCGGAAGCCAATTTCCGCCTTCATTTCAACAAGACCATCTTATTTGTCCGAGTAAACTCCCTCGTCTGAAGTTTATAAAAATATACTCCCGATGCAAAGCTTGAGGCATCCCAAATAATTGTATGCGCGCCCGAAACTTGATTTTTGTCAACAAGTCTTATTATTTCTTCTCCGCGTAAGTTGAAAATGGTCAGTTTGACCTCTCCCGAGGTAGGAAGCGAGTAACTTATCGTCGTAGCGGGATTAAACGGATTCGGATAATTTTGCTCCAGAGCATACTTCATTGGAACCGATCTTTCTTCTTCGATTCCTGTGATCTTGCCGGAGAAATACAAATCGGCAAGTTCAATCGATTTCAAACCTATAACCTCACCTATCAATCGCCCCGGCATATCGTCCGCCGGAGGATGTATCCCCCCAAAGATACGCGAAAGGCTGCACTGGTCGGAAGCGTCTCTATAAGTCGCCCATTGGAGAGTCAGGTCAATGCTCGGACCTTCCTCGAATACTAAAAATTCGTTCCTTTGACAATTAAAAATACCGAGTCCGCCCGGGAAAAAAGCGTCTCCTGTAATTGATGTCATTACCTCTGCAGCTGCGCGGGAATACGTGGAATGACCGGAAATATATCCTGCGAATGGTGGAGTAACAAATGAGGGGCGCTGATAGGGCCACCAATTTTCAGCTAATATCCATCCGACGCCTGCTTCATCTACTTCAGGATCCTCTATATAATCGGGACCTTTCCATGAATATAATTTTATCTTGGACACATTTTCGAGATTATCGCCTTCAAGTGGATCTCCTCTTTTAACAACTTCTATCAATCCATCAACCAAAGGGATACCATTGGGAGAATAATTAAAAAGAGTTGAATCACTACTTTGACCGTAATCAGCCATAAGCCTGATAGCGGATATCGGGCGTATGTAATCGTACCATCCCTTGATTCCCCACGCCGCTATCGCCGCATCATGCATAGCGCCCGCCATCACGAGGTATGCCTTCACGTCCCACTCAAGCGCGTCAATTATGGGACCTTCTCCTTTATACCGCTTCTCAAAATCAGGGTGATCATTAACGTAGTTCAAGAGCGTAAACCAGTGACCGGGCGGTGTCTCAGAATCAGGTCCGTCAGCCCAAAACTCCGCAAGAACTCTTGTGTAATCCCCCCGAGGCACTATTTGTTCCTCATACGCAATTCCCGTAAAGGGATTAACTGAATACCCCGTTCCGGGGTCACCACCATTAAATTCATCATAAAAATTTCGTAATCCCTCTATCGAACGGGGAAATAGATCGGTGTCTATATTTCCTATGGATGCCGGGGAAATGTCAATCATAACACTATCAGAAGTTGCCAAAAGAGAAGACCAGATCGCCACCAATGCAAATCCCCATTTATATTCGTCACTAAATCCTCCGATTCCATTTGGACTGATATATGGAGGATCGCCCGGGTCATGATATACCCAAAACTCGTTTCCACTGCGTTCATAGATTGTGAGATCAGCTTCCGTGAGAGCGAACGGCGTTACAATGCCCCACTCGGGACTTAAAAAAATAGTAGTCTCCCCGGAAATAATGTGTCCTCCCTGATCGATGAAAACCCCAAGAGATAACGGTTGCCACCTGTTCGGGTCGGTGATGTCCGGATTACCGGGTGAAACAGGAATCAGCGGAGAATTTACCGGTTCGTAGTGCACATTTTCATAACCGTTCTGCTCATTGGAGCCATCTAAAAAACCCTGTTCTATCTGGCAATTGGCAATATAATTGCCCAATTCAGCAGGCGTACCTGATTGGTAATTCGTTGATGTCAGCGATGCATCGTATCCCAAAACAGCAAAGAGTGAATCGAATATTGCTATCGAATGAGCGGCGCCGGGAGATTCCTTGAAACGATGAGAGAGTAATCTATATGCTGCATAACTAATAGATTCTTCTTTTGCCGAAGCAATATCAAAGGGAGCCGCTATTCCCTCAAAAGAACAACCATATCCGCCTACCCTTTTACCTAATAAGTATGTCGTTGCGCTGTCGTCATAAACCGCCCAAGCATCATACATGACTACAGATGTATGGAACAGGTTACGGGCATGGACGGTCGGTCTTGCGTAATCTTTTCTTATCGCCTCTAAAAGAGCCTCATTCCAGAGACGGGCGACCGAATGTTGAGCAACTAACTCTATCGGAATGGAGAACAGCAACAAAAAAATAGACAGGGAATGCAATTTAATACGCATAATGTATATCCAATCTTGTCTCCCCCAGATTGTTTTATACTCAATATAATAAAATAAAATTAATCAGTATTATACGTCAAAAACAGTGTCTAAGTCAATGTAATCACATCGCTTTCGCTCTATCAACCGGAGAAAATTGCTATCAAGAATTAATTTAATTAAGTAAAAGCTACGTTTTTATTAACTAAACTACTTCTTCCTCCGGGCGGCTCTGACTCTCTCGTTTTCGTTGAGGTTTTGTTTCCGTAGCCGAACGGATTTGGGAGTAATTTCCAGAAACTCATCATCGTGCATAATGCTCATCCCTTTTTCGAGAGTCATCTCTATCGGCGTAGTGAGGCGGATCGCTTCGTCTGCTCCTGATGAGCGCATATTGGAAAGCTGCTTGCCTTTGATCGGGTTCACGGTGAGGTCGTCTCCTTTTGAGGTATTACCTATCACCATACCTTCATAGACTTCTACGTTTGCCCCGATATAAAGGGCGCCTCGGTTTTGAAGATTAAACAGCGAGAACCCGAGCGCTTTCCCGGTAGCCATGGAAATCATTGAGCCGACGCGCCGCTTCTCAATCGTACCTACGTGAGGTCGAAACCCGATAACCCTGCTGTATAAGATTCCCTCGCCTTTGGTATCCACTATGAAACGATTCTTGTAGCCGAGCAGACCACGGGAAGGGATCTCAAAAATCATACTTATACCTCCCTGTTCCGGCTTCATCTCTAATAGGTTACCCTTACGTTTTGAGAGCTTTTCTATTACGACTCCGGTGAGCTCATCCGGCACATTAATGGTCACCTCTTCAAACGGTTCGACCTTTTTCCCATTTTCCTCCTTGATGATAACGTGCGGTTGCGAGATCTGAAGCTCGAATCCTTCTCTGCGTATATTTTCTAATAATATAGCGATGTGCATGTCGCCTCGTCCTAACACCGAATAATGATGAGTGGCTGAAAAATCTATTTTTAATCCGACGTTTATCTCTAATTCTTTTTCAAGCCGTTCCCGCAGTTGCCTGTTAGTGACATACTTACCCTCACGTCCCGCAAACGGAGAGTTGTTTACCAAAAAATTCAAAGAGATGGTCGGTTCGTCAATTTCAATTGCGGGAAGGGCTTCCTGATCTTCGTTGTCGCATATAGTTTCACCGATATATATGTCTTTAAGTCCGGCTATCATAACAATATCTCCCGCACTCGCCGAGTCTACCTCTTTTCTGTTGATACCTTCGAAAGTGAACAACTTATTTATCAATCCTTTTCTAAATTCGCCGTTCGCGGTTTTAATTATCACCTCATCCGAGCGGTTAATTTTACCATCGTATATTCTTCCTATGGCTAACCGCCCGAGGTAATTATCATATCCGAGATTGAAAGTCTGAACCAGAAGCGGTCTGTCCTGGGCGGCTTCGCTTGACGCGGGTTGAACTTTCTCCAAGACAGTGTCTAAAAAGGGTGAGAGATCTATTCCTTCATCTTCTAATTTGAGTTTTGCTTTCCCTTCTCTCGCAATAGAATAGACAGTCGCAAAATCGAGTTGCTCATCGTTCGCCCCGAGGTCTAAAAATAGCTCGAAAACCAGTTCATGCACCTCTTCCGGGCGGGCAGCTGCCTTGTCAATTTTGTTTATCACGACAATGGGTTTGAGACCAAGCTCGAGAGATTTTTTCAGCACGAATTTTGTCTGGGGCATCGGTCCTTCCTGAGCGTCAACTACGAGAACCACAGAATCGATAGAACGCAGGACCCGCTCCACTTCCGAACCGAAATCAGCGTGACCGGGCGTATCAACAATATTAATTTTAGTGTCCTTATAATAAACTGAGGTATTCTTAGCATAAATTGTAATCCCCCGTTCCTGTTCGAGAACATTGCTGTCCATCGTAACACTCCCGTCGGTCATATTCGTTTGTTTCATGAGAGCGTCGGTCAGTGTGGTTTTGCCATGATCAACATGCGCAATTATTGCTATGTTCCGTATTTCCATCTAAATCTTAAATCCTTGCCTCTTTAATTATTTACCGTTTTCAAACCTTGTCTGATTAACCTATATCCGACAGAAAGTCAATGAATATTATCAATCAGATCGGTATAGGGATCAAAGGCGTGGATAATTGTTGTAACGAAAATCATTTAATATAAACGTTGAGAACAACGCCAACAAAACGTTATTCGACTCTTATGAGAACGTAGACTGCCTTTCAACTGAATTCTATATTTGTAATCCAGTTACTTTTGAGATATATTTCTGCATAACTGTCGATTTAAGAACTCAGAAACAGCAAATTCAGGATTATTGAAATACTTAATGGCGGCTCCTAAAAAAATAGCTGAACTTGTCAAGCGGTTTATTCGCAACCGTGACGCGTATCTATCAGGTGGATACAACGAGGCGCAGGTCAGGCAGGAATTCATTCAGCGACAGATAGACAAACTCGTCTATAAACTCTATCACCTCATAGAAGAAGAAATTAAGATTGTCAAGGAAGGGACGTAAATTGAAAGATAGTCCGTGGCAGTCAGGGCTTGCCCTAACTCACACGGAATTTAGTCTTATAAAGAAAGGGGAGCGCATATGTCGAATGAATTAAAAACTATAAGTAAGCGTGAAACAGTGGCACTGCTCGGTGTAGTTTTAGTCAGCATGATCATATCCGTGATAGAACCTTACGAGATGGGGACATGGTTTTTGGAGGTTGTGCCGGTATTCATAGGGATTCCGATTCTATTTTTCACATTCAAGCGGTTTCCACTCACCCCATTGACCTATCGGCTGTTGACCATCCACGCGCTCATACTGATACTCGGGGGTCATTACTCGTATGCGCGTGTTCCGCTCGGATTCTGGATTCAGGACCTGTTCGATTTTAGCCGTAACCATTACGACCGGATCGGTCATTTAGCGCAGGGTTTCATCCCCGCGATTTTGGCGAGGGAGATACTCTTGAGAACATCACCGCTGAAACCGGGAAAATGGTTATTTGTCATAGTGATGTCTATAGTGCTTGCGTTCAGCGCTTTCTATGAGATGATAGAATGGTGGGCTGCAATTGCCGGCGGAGATTCCGCAGAATCGTTTCTCGGAACACAGGGCGATATTTGGGATACGCAGTGGGACATGTTCATCGCGCTGCTCGGCGCAATAACCGCGCAACTTGTTCTTTCCAAAAAGCATGACAAAGAATTGAACAGAATCAGATAAAACCGTTAAAACGGTTTCCATTCTATGATACTTCTTCATAGCCCCTGACTTAAGTCAGGGGTCATTGAGATTACCTAAATCTAACAAACCATTTTAAAGGTTTTTCTCTGACATTAGAAGACCGGACTTAACCCGAAACCTCCTGACACACCCCCCCCCCGATAAATCGGGATAAACTCCCTCCGAAGGAGTTCCTTCGGAACACCCCTCCCCGCCAGACCGATGTCGGGCTGGTTGATAGAGGGGAAATTTTCATCCCCTCCTTGAAAGGAGGGGACAATGGGGTGGTTGATTATTGAGTGCGTTCAGGATAAATCCTAACTTGCACAAAAAAAGTATTTGGATTCCGCGCATGTGAAATAAGATTAAGCCGAAGCGTTGGTTTAACGTTAATCTTCTTCTTGTATTTTATTCTCTCCTTCGTAAATTTGAGGATGATTATTTTCTACAAAAAGGAAATTCTGCTCTTCTAAATCATCATGAAAGAAACAAATTATATATGGATGGATGGCAAAATCATTCCGTGGGCGGATGCTAAGATTCATGTGCTGACACATTCGTTACATTACGGTTCAGCGGTATTCGAGGGTCTTCGTTTTTACGAGACAGAAGAAGGTCCGGCAATATTCCGATTAAAAGAGCATACAACCAGACTATTTTACTCCGCTGATACAATTAAATTGCGAATCCCGTTTAGCGAGGATGAGATCAATTCCGCTATTATCGAAACTGTTAAAGTGAATGAGATCAAAACCGGATATATACGACCCTTAGCTTTTTTCGGTTACGGGAAAATGGGTCTCAGACCGACAGGTTCTCCCGTAAATTTATCTATCGCGGTCTGGCCCTGGGACAGTTATCTCGGAGCAAACCCAATTAACGTTAAAATATCCCCTTACATCCGTATACATCCACAATCTACTTCTATGGACGCGAAAATCACGGGTAATTACGTCAATTCGACTTTCGCGGGAGTGGATGCGGTTTCTCAAGGATATGATGAAGCTCTCCTTCTCGATTTTGAAGGCAATGTCGCGGAGGGTCCAGGCGAAAATATTTTCATTGTGAAAAACGATATCATATACACTCCACCGAAAGGGAAAATATTGGCGGGTATAACCAGAGATTCTATTATGACTATAGCAGAAGACTTCGGATACTCTGTCCAAGAAAAAGTATTGAAGCCGGAAGATGTTTATGACGCTGATGAAGCTTTCTTTACCGGAACGGCAGCGGAAGTTACTGCTATAGCATCCTTAGATGACCATCCGATGAAGTTCCCGACAGGACCAATCACGAAAAAACTTTCTGACACCTTTTTAAGCATTGTTAAGGGATTAAACGAAAAGTATAAAAATTGGTTGACGATAGTCCGTTAGATAATCTGAATACAGTTGATAAATCTCTCACGGTGACTTAGATTCTTGCCTCGACATAAAGTAGTTTGAAAGGATAGAAATGGGAAAGTGTTCCAACTGTTCCGCTGAAAATAAAGAGCGCGCGAAGTTTTGCGTATCATGCGGTCAGACGCTCGAGGGCGCGGCTCAAACTAAACGGTTTTGCTCGACCTGCGGTGAAGAAGTCCCCTTAGGCGCAAATTTTTGCGTATCATGCGGGGCAGAGGTTACGATAGGAAAAGGCGCGCTGCGACCGGAACGAAATCAAGCGAAAGCGCGTAAAAAACGCGTTACGCAGATTGATTCAAATCGCACACGTAAAGGCGTGATAGCAATGTTAATCTCCATTCCGATAATATCTTTGCTTTTTATCCAACTTATGAAAAAACCGGGCTCCACAATTCCAAAACTGCCCACCACTCCGAGTGGTATGCCCGTCCAGAGGGGAAACAGTTCAGACAATGAAGATGCTATGGCTCCCGTGATGCAGAAGCTTGAAGAATTGAATGAGCGGATAGATAATGATCCCACCGATTTTCACGCTTACCTTGAGTTGGGCGGCATGTATAACATGATAGGGCGATTTGAGGAGGCAAGCGAATATTTTGAAAGCTACATCGATCTTCAGCCGAGTGACACAAGGGTCCGGATATCCCTGGCGGAGATGTACGCAAATTCCGGTAATCTCGAGAAAGCTATAATGCATCTCAGAGAAGCGTCACGGATAGACCCTGAAGACGAATTCGCTTTATATAATCTTGGTATTATTTTAGCCTCAAAGGGTGACACACTTTCCGCAAAAGAAGCGTGGCAGAAGCTGGTAGACATTAATCCTACCAGTGAAATCGGCATCTCGGCCGGTCAAAACCTTAAAAGAATAGGGAAATAAGCAAGAATGTTAATGGCAATCTTCATACTGAAACTCTTCTCTATTATAGCTGTTACTACTTTATTGCTATCAGGATATTTGAAATTCAATCCTATGGGAATGCAGCATGCATTATTTGCTCTTCCTACTCTGCTGCTTATTTACGCTAACGATATACTCACTATATTTTATTTCATTCAAACCGGCAGAGAGGTAAAAGACAGCGCGGAAGAAGAAAATATTGAAATGCCTATATTAGCAAAAATCCGGAAAAATCACGGTACCGCGTCAAAGGGCGCTACGGTGAACCTACTTCTAATTACTACCGGAGCTGTATTTGCGGGCTTTACCGTTTTCCCGGAATGGGGAGCTAAAACGCACGGTTTCGTGGCGTTGTTATGCTCGGCGCTTTACATCAAAGGAACGATAAGTTCTTATAAATATCTCTGGTTGAATTCCGATTATATGAATGAATTTGCCGAACGCTTTTGGGACAAAGTCGCTGATTCTCCAAACGATTCAGGAAGTGGCGAGCTCGAGTAATAACGGAGTGATATCCGTTATTTTCTCTATCTTATCCTGAATCTGCTCCTTCTTTTTTCCCCAGACGATCGTGGGAACAGGATTGCGTGTATGAGTCCTGACGGAAATATCTTCCAAATTTCCATGATCACTTGAGAGAATAAGCGTATGTTCATCCAAGTCTATCATTTCGAATATTCCATCAAGGAATTCATCAACTTTTTTCACTTGTTGACGCGCTAAATTCATATCTCTCTTATGCCCTATCGTATCAGTCACAACATGTTCGAAAAGCGTAAAATCGTGTTCAGCCGCTATACTCGCTAACACCTTACCCGATTCAAAAGAGGTTCTCGGTTGTATGTCGTATCCCTTCTTGATCAGAAAATCGTTTGTTAGGTCCTGAAACAACGCCTTACCTTCATTTAGGTCTTTAAGATAATTAATCCTGATTTTGCTCGAGAGCACAAGCCAAGTGGTTGCGCTGATCATCTTCGGTTCTCTCTGGAAATACTCCTCGTTGTAGGCATTGGCGAAAGTTACGTTCAAACCCATTTCGGCTAACCCTTTCAATATATTTGTAGATTTCAAAATCTCTCTGAGAGCGGGAGTGGGAAACGCTGTTACGTGCCTTCCGATCTTCTTCTGCGCATTTATTCCTGTAAACAGAGAAGTTTGACCTGTTGCGCTTTGAGGCAATCCTTTAATACCGAGGCAGGCATCTGTCGGGATAATAATTCCATCGTGCTCCGTCGGAGTTACACGGTTATCATCACCCAAAAACGCTTTAAAATATTTTGATTCGGCGGCAACAAACGGGTTAGCGGTTTCGTCGTTTGAACCGATTCCTACTCCATCTATAAACAGCATCAAATAACTCAATGATTAAATTCCTTGTGAACCTTGAACAAATATGCCAGTAAAGTTATGAATATCATTACGTTATTCAATCATTTACTTTAATATAATATTATTGAGGGTTATTGCCTTTCACATGAATTTTAAATAATTTTGCGGTATATGAAAATACTGATATTATCTCTACTTGTCTGTCTCAACTTTACAGATTTATTCGGACAAAGCTCTGAAGATTTGCTTAACGGTAAAACTGCTTCGGAATTTAATCGGAAACGACCTATGGTTGCTGTCGTTCTTGGCGGCGGCGGCGCGCGTGGATTGTCTCATATAGGCGCTCTTAAAGTTCTCGAGGAAAGGAAAGTACCGATAGATTTGATAATCGGTGTCAGCATGGGCAGCATTATCGGCGGTTTATATGCCGCGGGATACAGCACGTCCGAGCTCGAAGAAATTGTCTTGAAATTCGATTGGGAAAACCTCTTATCAGAAAAGTCTGAACGAAAAAGTCTCCTTGCCAGCCAACAGGAAGAAGGAGAAAGTTATAATTTTTCAATTCGTTTTAATGGCTTAAAACCTTATGTGCCATTAGGATTTTCTTCGGGACAAAACTTAACCAGATTTCTAAACGGCTTATTTTTACAGGCGCCGTATAAACCTGATCCGGATTTCGATAATATGAAAATCCCGTTTAGAGCCGTAGTAGCGGACCTTAACACCGGAAATCCTATCGTTTTCTCTGATGGAGATATAGTTGAAATCTTAAGAGCAAGCATATCGATACCGCTTATCTTTTCTCCGGTAGAAAAAGATGGCATGCTTTTGACCGATGGAGGAATCGTAAATCCGCTTCCTACCGATATTGCCCGTGAGCTAGGCGCGGATATAATTATTGCCTTTAACGTAGCCTCACATTTAAGAAAATCCGGTCATCTTGAGCTCCCATGGCAGATTGCAGACCAAATTATCACCATAATGATGCAGCCATCCCTTAAGAAGCTCAAAGAGCAAGCGGATGTTTTGATTGAGCCGGACTTAAATTTAAGACTCCCTTCTGATTTTACGAATCTTCCGGACTTAATATCGCAGGGACAAGCAGCGGCTGAAGCCGGTTATAATAAAATCGATTCTCTCTTGAAGAATTGGAAACAATCTGAAAAAGAACCGGACATAAACGTACAACGGTCCGCTAATTCACAACAGAGTAAATTCCCTCCCTCCTCCATCACTATTAACGGTGCAAGCGAATTCAGTGAGGAAGAACTTCTTAAGACATTAAACAGCGCCGATTATTCTGAAGCGGAAGAACCGTTGCTACAACATTTATTTGAAAATATCATAAGACAATACCGTAAAAAAGGATATTCGCTGGCTAAAATTACCGATTATCACTTTGATCCTCTCGATAACAGCCTCGAAATCAACATCGATGAAGGTATTATCAATTCCATTGTTGTGGAAGGCAATATTTTTACTTCAAAACAGGTAATTTTGAATGAATTTCCGCTTTCAAAAGGCGATTTATTTAATTTCCGTAAAGCTGAAAACGGATTAGATAATATTTATTCTACAAAATTATTCAGACAAGTTTCGCTCTTTGTGGATCAGGAGAATGATGAAAATAAGGTTATATTAAGGGTGGTAGAACAACCCTATCTCAGGGCGCTGCTTAGCGTTCGCTCTGACCGCGAGAGAACGACGCGCGGCAAACTTGAACTAAGGCATGAAAATCTTTTTGGATTGGGTATCAATACGTCAGTCTCCGGCATTCTCGGAAATAGAGATAAGATAGGACATCTCCGTTACCGGGCGCCCCGATTTTTCAATACATTCCTTACAAATGGTATTGAACTGACCTACAGCTCCCGTGATGACTATTTATATGCCGATAAGTCTATCAGAATTGGAACGTATAATGAAAAGAGGCTTGAAGCCTCGTTTATTCTCGGCGCTCAGGTAAGAAGATTAGGCGCCGCCACAGGAGAAGTGTTGTTTATCTCTTCAGATATCACAGGAATCTCGGACGCAGGATTTACGCGTGAATCGGATGATGATATAATCGCTTTCCGGTTCCGTTCTACTGTTGACAGAAGAAACAGCCTTCCCGTTCCCACAGCAGGACAGTACAGTCAAATCAGTTATACCTTCTCAACAAGTTCCCTCGGTAGTGAACTGGGCTTCAGTTCATTTGAAGCTAAATTTGAGTCTTATACAACTTTTAACAAACGAATTACGTTCAGCCCATCTGTTTATTTCGGTATTGCCGACAAGACAATGCCGTTCTCGGAACAATTTAGATTCGGCGGAAGAACTATGCTTTACGGTACAAGAGAGAACAGATTCGTCGGTCGTAAGTATTTCAACTCAAGCATTGAACTCAGATACCGCATGCCTACCAAAAACTATTTTAACACTCACTTCTCTATCAGATATGATTTGGGTCAGATGCAGCAAAATCCTGATACTCCGTTTGATGTGGATAAGTTTGTATCCGGTTACGGCGCTGCTATAATCCTTGAAACGCCTTTTGGTCCTGCAAGCATAGAATGGGGTAAAAGTTCGGAGAGCGTGGAACGGCTATATATAACTCTGGGATATGATATTAATTAGTACAAGATTTATTCTTTGAATCTTAATACCCGCATTCCATTAATGATCACTATGAGGCTTGCTCCCATATCAGCGCCAACCGCCATCCAGAGCGATGCCAGCCCAAAGGGAGCCATAAGCATGAAAACAGCTTTAATTCCGATGGCAAACACGATATTTTCTTTGACTATCCTAAGTGATTTTCTCGCCAAGGCTATCGCGAATGGAAGTTTTGTAAGATCATCCGACATTAACACCACATCAGCCGTTTCTAACGCTTGATCGGAACCCGCCGATCCCATCGCCACACCGATGTCAGCTGCGGCAAGAGCGGGAGTATCATTCACTCCGTCACCTACCATCATTGTTATATAGCCGTCTTTAGAAAGTCTGTTGATAACATCCATCTTGCCCTCGGGCAATAGCTCGCCTTGAAATTCCTTGATTCCAGCCTGATTAGCAATTGAAGCCGCCGTTCGGCTGTTATCCCCGGTCAGCAGGTAAATTTTTTCGATTCCATACGAAGAAATCCGTTCGATAACCTCATGCGCCGCCGGACGAATCTTATCCTCAACAGCTATTATCCCTAAAGCTGCTTTCTTATCCCAGACGAGCACGGTCGTCTTGCCCCGATTCTCGATTAATTCAAGTTTATGCTCAATTTCATCGTTACACAGACCCGATTTTTCAAAAAATCCATGATTACCCACATATATTTGCCTGCTGTCAACTACCGCATGAGCGCCTTCACCCGGATGATTATGCAAGTTCTCACCTTTCTCATATGCTATTTCCCGATTCTCGGTTTCAGACACTATCGCGTTAGCCACCGGATGCTCAGAAGCGGATTCAACGGATGCCGCGATAGATAAAATCTTCTCTTCTGAATGGCTATTGAGCGAAAATACCTCAACAACTTCAGGTTTGCCTATCGTTATCGTTCCGGTCTTATCTAAGATCACGGCATCTACATTTGCCATAGCTTCTAAGTAATTTCCACCCTTAATAAGGACACCGGATTTCGCTGCCCGTGCAAGACCGCTCACAATGGTAACAGGCGTGGAAATTACAAGCGCGCATGGACACGCCACCACCAACAGCACCAGGGCTCTATAAAACCATGTGTCGAACGACGCATCGAATATGAGAGTGGGAATGATCACCATGGCTGCTGATAACCCGACAACTATGGGAGTATAATAACGAGAAAATTTATCGACAAATTTTTCAGAAGGTGATTTGTTGCTGCGCGCTTCTTCAACCAATTTGATTATTCGGGTAATTGTGCTGTCGGAAGAGAGTCTCGTAACTTTTATCTTAAACGCGCTGTCTCCATTGATGCTTCCAGCGTATACGGGGTCTCCGTTTTCTTTTTCTACGGGCATGCTCTCGCCTGTTATCGGAGCTTCATTTACAAAACCGTTGGTCTCCATAACCTCGCCATCAAGAGGAATACGTTCACCCGGTCTCACTAAGATAAGCGTTCCGACATCTATATTGTCAATATTCCGGGTTTCAAATTCACCGTTTTCACGAATTACCCTTGCCGTATCAGGCGCCAGCTCCATAAGCGATTGAATGGCATTTCTCGCCCTGTTGAGGCTTCCCGCTTCCAACAGTTCAGCAATGCTGAAGAGAAAAATTACCATCGCCCCTTCAAGCCATTCACCGATAAATGCAGCTCCGATGACCGCCAATGTCATCAAAAAGTTCATATCGAGCGTGAGAGTCTTAAGCGCATAGAATCCCTTACGAGCCATAAGGATACCGCCGAACAACATCGCTGCTACATATAGGGGAATTACGGCTTGCTGAAAAATGTCTCTGAAATCAAGGACTGCCCCTGCCGCGATAAATAAGCCGGAGATAATTGTAAGCAAAATTCTTTTTCTGATCCTGTCCTTTCCATCATCAATTTGTTCTTTTCCTTCGATCTCCGCTTTGAATCCCGCGGCTGATATATTTTGTATAATCGCATGGGAACTCAGGCTGTGCTCTACCGTCAAACGCTCGCTTATAAGATCAAACCCTAAATTATGGATACCTTTTTCCCTACCAAGGCTGTTTTGGATAATCATCTCTTCAGTAGCGCAATCCATACCGCTGACCTTAAACACCGAGATCTGCCTATCCTTATCACCGACCGTATATCCGAGCGATTTGACCTTATTAGAGATTTTCTCTGAAGATATAATGTCGGGGTCGAAGCTAATACTCAAATCACCTCTAATCACGTTGACTTCCGCCATGTCAACACCGTTCAAACTCTTTACGTTTTTTTCAATGGTAACCGCGCAGCCTTGACAATCAACTCCTCCGATAGATATTCGGGCTGTTTCATTCATCGCAGCTTAACCGGTAAATCCAAACAGCAGTGAAAGTTGATAAACGATAAATGTTACCAAAAAAGCCAAAAATAGAGGAATAAATGTGGCGAGTGCCGTCCATTTTACGTTACCCGTTTCTTTCCAAATCGTATATATGGTAGTTGAGCATGGGCTATGCAAAAGAGAAAACAGCATCAGGTTGATCCCCGTGATCAGAGTCCAGCCGTGATCGACTACTAACAGTTGCTTCAATTCGTCAAGACTACCGAGTTCAAGCATCGCTGACTCATTCATATACGCCATTATCATCGTGGGAATCACTATTTCGTTAGCCGGAATCGCTATAATATATGTTAATAATACAACGCCGTCTAAACCTATCACCCTGCCGAGAGGATCTAAAAAGTTAGCGCTGATGGACGTTAATGTAGAGCCGTCTAAATGAATATTTCCTAAAAGCCAGATAAGAGCTCCCGCCGGCGCTGCCCAAATTATCGCCCTCCAGAGGACAATGAGGGTCCGGTCTATAAGAGAGGTGTACAAAACCCGCAGTATCTTCGGTCTGCGATAAGGCGGCAGTTCGAGAGCAAATGTTGACGCTTCTCCTTTAAGCACGGTTTTGGAAAGCACGAAAGAAACGCCAAGCGTCACAATAACCCCTATCATGACAATTGACACAACGGAAAGTGAGGCAATCAGAGCAGTCCATCCGGGCGGAAACTCGGCAGCCACGAATATAATGGAGATCATTATAAGAGTTGGGAATCTTCCGTTACAAGGAACAAAGTTATTTGTTATTATCGCTATCAGCCGTTCACGGGGCGAATCAATTATCCGAGTGGAGATTATTCCGGCGGCGTTGCAGCCGAATCCCATGCTCATAGTAAGCGCTTGCTTGCCATGCGCTCCCACTTTTCTGAAAAGCGGGTCGAGATTGAATGCTACTCTCGGCAGGTAACCTAAATCTTCAAGCAGCGTAAACATCGGGAAAAAGATAGCCATCGGGGGAAGCATAACCGCTATCACCCATGCAAGTCCGCGATAAACGCCGTGCCATATAAAACCTGTCAGCCACCACGGCGCTCCCATCGATTCAAAGAGTCCCGCCATCACTGCCTCTATATAAAAAAGACCGTCAGCTATCATTTTAGAAGGATAATTAGCTCCCCAGATGGTGATATAGAATATTGTAGCTAATCCGATTATCATGATAGGGATACCGGTAATGGGAGATGTTACAATGTCATCGAAAAACCCGCTCCAATCACGGGATTTTTTTCCATCCGAGACAATCGTTTCGTTTGCTAATTTTTCGGCTTCCTCATAGATAGCTTCAATTATCTCGTCTGAAAAATTAAGACCGGATTCCGACCTGATCTTCGCAGCCTCATTCAAAAGCCCTAAGGTTTTTGCGGTCATGCAGCTGCGCCGCTCTGTGCGTTTTGCTCCAACTCCATATGTTCGGCGATATTGGTCCAGACTAATTCTTGTGAAAGACGTTCATGACCTGACAGCAATTCCATAGCGAGCCATCTCGGATTGGAAAAACCGGGATATGTTTCATTGATTTTCGGCAGTAGAGCGTCAATCGCTTTTTTGAGTCCGCCGTTTATCTTTAGGCGTTTAGGAGATAATTTTATAGCCCCCGAAGAAACCAGTACCACTATCTCCATCAACTTATCCACTCCCTCACCGCTGCGCGCTACTATGGGCGCCACAGGAATCCCGAGTCTCTTTTCTAATACCTTATGCTTTATTCCGATACCCTTTTTACGCGCTTCATCCATGAGATTAAGAGCCACAACGACCCTGTCGGTCAGCTCGATCGTCTGAAGGACTAAATTGAGATTGCGTTCAAGATTTGTAGCGTCAACTAAAACAATCGTGCAATCGGGTTCACCAAAGAGGAGAAAATCCCTCGCAACTTCTTCTTCCGGAGAAGTAGAACGAAGTGAATAAGATCCCGGCAGATCAATAACCTTTATGAGCGAGTTTCCCGAAGTTGTCTGCCCTTCCGCCCTTACGACCGTTTTTCCCGTCCAGTTCCCGACGTGCTGTTTAAGACCCGTGAGCTCGTTAAAAAGTGTGCTTTTCCCCGTATTGGGATTTCCCGCCAACGCTACTAAAAAGTCATACCCTTCATCGCTAACACCCATCTTTTTCCGCTTATGCGACGGCGTGCAGCCGACCGGTCCACAAGTATTACAAGCGCTCATATCTTTACCTCTCCGTTGGTCGAATCATTTAATTTCACTTTAATCTCAGATGCTTCCTCTTTTCTGAGAGCTATCATCGTCCCCCGAATCAGATAACTTGTCGGATCGCCAAAAGCCCCTCTGCGGAGAAATTTAACTTCGATCCCCCGGGTCAACCCCATCTCCATTAACCTTTGCCGCATTAAGCCTTTGGTATTTATTTCGATTACAGTTCCACTCTCCCCTTTTTTCAACTCGCTCATCGGGAGAGTCTTAACTGTTTCTATATTCGAATCGGTCAGTTGCAGTTTATCATCCTTATATCATGTGAGAAACGAACACTATCCGCGAAACTTCATGACCTATTATTTGAGGTCTTCCTTCAACAAAAAGGGTCAACGGACCTTCAAATGGTTCAACCTCCTTAACCTCGATCACCGTTTGCGGATAAATTCCCTTATCAGCCAGGTATCTTAACTTTTCAGGGTCACTGTCCTCCACCAACCGAACCAAGAGCTTCTCTCCTTCCCGGGCTTCGGACAAAGGAGTGAACTTCTCATCCTGTACGTGACCGTCTTTGGTTGGAATCGGCGCTCCGTGAGGGTCGTGAGTCGGATTACCGAGCATCTCTACTATCCTGTCCTCAATATCCTCAGATAGAATGTGCTCCCACTTATCCGCCTCGTCATGCACCTTATCCCAACTAACGCCCATCGCCTCTTTCAGGTAGAGCTCGACAAGCCTGTGATGACGAATAACTTCCAACGCTACTTTTTCACCCGCCCTGGTCAGCCTTACGCCCTTATATGGTTTATGGATGATAAGAGCCGCCTTTGCCATCTTCTTGAACATATCCGTAACCGAAGCCTTTGAAACACCCATATTTTCAGCGATTGATGACGTAGTAGGCTTCTCCCCCTCGTAAGAAACCTTATATATCATCGCTAAATAATCTTCTACCGCATGTGTAGCCAAAACTATACCCCTAACTATTTTGTTAGACATACCTAATCTATTGATTAGAGGCAGCCATGTCAAGCTATTATTGGTAGTGGGTTATTTTGAAAACGAAACCAATAAAATCAGGAGATTTAATCCTAAATTTGTTATATTTTACTATGATACCTTTTCAAGGTGCTATTGCAAGCATATTAGCTATAATTGCCCTAATTGTATTATGGGACGAATCAAACTCTATGTTGTGGTGGATAATATTAGGATTACTTATTACTGATTACCTCTTTACAAATTCCCTTAAAGAGTCTCTTAAATTGTACGGGGAAGAAGATAAGGCTACAATAAAATGGGGAATTATAGCTACAGTGTATGGAGTGCACCCCTTGCGTGAGACACTTTCCTAGTTATTTTAGACACAACAAAACCGGGAGGGTATCACACGATGACAGGAAGTCGACGTAGGTATGGGAGTTCTTTTAAGATTGACGTAGTTCGTAAAGTCGAGAGTGG
>JACZYG010000020.1 GCA_022571215.1 Fidelibacterota bacterium
CTCAGACTTGCCATCAAAATTGACGAGAACAACATCGTAGACCTGATATTTTCTCACGAGGATTTTGTTACGGATACTCTCCTCAATGTCACATTGACGGTTGACAGCACAATAACTTTAGCGAATACGGAATTAACTCCGGCAAATCGAGCGGGTCCCCCGTCAAACGCCACAATCGTTGATGTTTCACGAACGTCTATAAGTATTAAGGGTGCCGGCGGCGAGCAGGAATCCTCCGAGCTGACATACCGACTTCAGGATGTAAACGGCATCACGCTGGACAGGTTTCGTCCGACTGAAGTCTTCTTCTACCTATTTGGTCCGGGAGGCGGGGAATTCATTTCTCCTAAATCAGCAACTACCGATGAAAATGGTTTGGTCCGAACAGCTCTCAACAGCGGCACAGAAGCGGGTGTTGTGCAGGTGATTGCCAGGTTCGACCCGGGTACCGGCGCGGATTCGATCAGCTCATTACCTACGCCGATTGCAATCCACGGCGGTCATCCTGATTCGGCTCACTTCACAGTTGTTAACTCCCCCGTGAACATCGCAGGATTGGTACGTATCAGGGAAGCTACTGTTACCGCAATTATAGGTGATAAATTTTCAAATATTGTGAGACCGGGAACAGCCGTTCAATTTCAATCCCGGTATGGAATCATAGAAGGTTCAGCCGTGACCGATACGAGCGGTCGTGCTTCAGTTACCCACACATCGGCAAACCCGCCTCCTTTGCCGGAAGACGAAGGTCTTGTTACATTAACCGCGGAGACTAAGAACGAAGATGGAAACTCCATATATGCGACTACGATTATACTTTGGTCAGGGCGCACACTGTTAAGCATGGTAGACTATACACCCCCTTTTATCATTGCGGATGGAGGAGAAGCAACGTTCGAATTCTGGGTGAGGGATTTTGAGAATGAACGCCCACTTGAAGGAGGCACTACCATAGCCGTAACTGCTTCTAACGGTTCAGTTAGCGGCGATGTAGCTGTTGTTTTACCTGACACCCAGAGCAGAGGGGCTAAAACCACCTTCTTTACATTTACGCTCAGGGATAATGCTCCTGCCGAAGATCCACCCGAACCGCCAATCCAGACTTCCGTAACCATACTTGTTATAAGCCCGAACGGAGACGCTCAGATACAAATATCGGGTACGATAGACTAAATCGCTGATTAGTTCAACGTCCGCTCTTCTTTAGGACATTTAATATTCCGAATTTACCTCTTTGATATTTTTCAGATAGCGCTTCGATCGTCGCGGATTTGGTCAAACCGTCTTTTAAGCAGTTATCGAACTGCTCTTCAATCTTTCGAATATCTTTCTTAAGCCAACGCTTACCGCTATTCTTAGCTCCTTGCCCCTTCGGCTTACGTAACGAATCAAGTAATTCGCCCGATTTTATTTTATTCATATCCGCGATATTATACTCATAGGCTATCTTACTCTTCTCGAATCCCGCTATTTTTCTACCTAATCCTATTGCTATCTTTGCCGTGCCGAAACCGCCGAGGAAGAAATCACAGACCATGTCTCCCTTTTTAGTGCTATATAAGATGATTTTTTTTAACAGCTCCGCAGGCAACTGATTTTTGTTCTTTACCTGCCCTTTTTTAAAATCCTTTTTTATACTCCAAACATCTTCCCTATCACTGTAATTCATGGATTTCTTATCGGAGGAGTACTCATCTGAACCATATCTTGTATACTTATTAAACGTTCTAATTCCTCCCGGTTTCTCATAAAAAAGTATATGATAATGTGAAGATATGTATTTGTTTTTTGTGTAAACACCGAAATTATACTTCCATATAATATGATTTACCTCTTTTAATGAAGTAGATGCCAAAGCATTCAATATATGCCTCAAATTTGTATATCCTGAAACTATATAAATACTTCCCCCTGGCTTCAATACTCTTTCAGCTTGGGCGATCCATTTTTCAGTGAATTCTTTATAATCTTTTTGCTCAATTTCTATGTAACCATCCAGGACGTTATCTTCATTTCTGTTATAATGTTTGTGAAGAGATTGTCCCTCGATCCCGTATGGCGGATCTGTCAGAATCAGGTCGATAGAATTGTCCGCAAGATGAGTTTTTGCTCCCTCGACACAATCCATATTATACAATGAACTAAGCATTAAAGTTTACTCTATCAGTCTGTTGCCTGCTAAACGCGCAATCATAACGGAACTATTCTCCATTGATGACTTATTAAATTTCATCTATCTCCGATAATATAATTAAAACAAAGCTTTAGAATAGTAAAGATTTACTGAAACGCAATTATTTAGCGAGAAAATATGCCCGTATTAAAACAGATAATTCGTATGATGGACCCTTCAATCCGTAGGAGAAATACGTCAGAATCACATTTAAAAAATATCAGTGCGGTAAATCTGAAAGGAGCGGTGAATTATCAGGAAGCTCTATCAATAAACAATAAGGCCGTCGCGGTTGACAATCTTATTGATTCCATTTTGAAAGAGATGGACGCATTGATGCCTTCGTCTGCGGGAAGAAAATCCGCCTCCGGGCAGAAACCGGATGGTATCATCTCACTTGAAAGCGGCACTGTTTCCGCCTCTGTTGTTAATTCTAAATCGATGCAGACAACGATAAAGCAACGTCTTATTCAATTGGTATCGGTAGTGGAAAATTCACCATCCATGAATCAAAAAGAAATAGATCTGATCAAACATCTTATGAATAATTTGATGGGGACAACCTCTAATTCAAATGATGAACTTAAACAGTATTTAAAAAATATGTACGAATTCTTAACCGTTATCAGGTCATTGACAACTGTCGGTTCTCCCGATTTTCTAAAAGCGGTTAAATCCGTTTTGGATGATATTTATCGTTTGCTTATCAGTTACAAAGTTGATGGTATTGGGCGGGGGAATACGATTATCTCATATTCTGAAAAGCTAATTGAACTATCGAGACTTCAGGAACCGATTATTGAGCCTTCCTATTTGAGGCTAATCTCCGGGAATGCCGGCATGCCTAAGATCGGGGTTGAATCGTTAATGGAGGAGCTATCTAAAATCGCCGATTTTTATGGCGGCGCAAGAGGGAAGGAAATTCTTTCTATTGAAAAATTAGCCGCTCTACTTAAAATGGGAACTACCCGCCCGATGAACAAGAGTGAACTGCAGACCGTTGTTAATCTTATAGGATTGGACCGTGAAGTCAAGATGGCGAAATTTATTTCTCATAATTCATCCGTATCGCTTAAATATCCGGTGATGAGGAACATCCTATTTAATCAGATCAGCTCCCTGTTGACCGAGCTTTCCACCGGGAATCTATCTCCTTCGTTATACAGGAAGATTGACGTCGGCATGAATTTATTTCACAATCTGTTCAGACCCGAACTGACTGTTCCCGGGGATAATAAGATCATATCGAACAATTTTATTATTCAGAAATTATTCTATTCAAGATTAGCGCAAGGACTATCATCACATGGTATAGATCCTGTGGCTCATCGCATCATCGGTTCTCAGGTCCTTCTCGAAAATAATCAAAAGGTATCAAAAAAATCACTGGATTCATTGTTCAACTCCTCCTCCTCCATAATTAACAATATAAAAATTAAGAATAACTTAAAGCTTTATTTGAATGCTTCAACAGTGTTAAAGCGGTTGGAGTTGCCCCAGACTTTCGTAAACGCTAAATATATCAGTGAAGTTTTGAAAGTCCATTCTCAACTGTCCAATGCTTTTAACCAATTGAACTCAAATCAATATCTAAAAACAGCCCCGGGCGGATTGATGAGATTAAGCGAATTATCCGCGAAAATAACCGCCTTTACAGGCGGAAAGAGCGGAAATTACAAAGACCTGATAGAATTTTCTTTGGCTATGGGAGTGAAAGTACCACACAAATTGGTTCGCTTAGGAGTCCGCAGCGGCAATTCACCTAAGTCCTTATTACGCGAGAGTAATGCGCAAATTGAGAACAACTATCAACGTATAAAAGCTGGAAGCGTCAAAAGCGTCGCGATAAAAAATATAATTGAACTCAACAAAATTTCAGATCAACTCGCCATAAATGTTCATAAAACTCCCCCTGCCGAATCGAGCGATGGAGAAGAGATCATCACGAAGCTCGGAATTACCAAAAATAAGCTAGATGCCAAAATCGGAATGAGAATGGTTCTGATGGACATCGACATATCTTCCGGTTCAATAAAAAAAGTTTCAAAATTCTTATTGGAAACTCTTAGTATTAAAGAATCCAAGATCAGCGTTCCGGATATTGACCGCGCGCTCCGCATGGTGAAATCTGATCAATCCCTAAATCAAAAGGTCTGGAACGAGTTCAGAGCATCTGATATTCTTTCTCCGGAGAACGAACAGCTAATTTCAAATTATTTGACTCTGTTGAACGCCTCTTCCTCTATGAACAAGTATGATGATGGTTTAAAACAGCTGTTAGAGCTTCTCCTCTCAATTTCCTCGAGTATTGGAAATAGGGAATCTCTGAAATTAGTGAAATCTTTGTTTGACCGGAAAAATAAATTTTCCAATTCGTTACAGACTAAACAAACCGCAAACAAATTAAATAACTACATAGGAAATTCGCTGAAGAGTGATCTGATGGCGTTAGAAGAGCAATTGACGGCTGCTAAATCCACAAACCAAAAAGATCAGATCAAATCTATTTTAAATTCGATGATGACTGTTCTCGACGGGATTCATATTTTGCAAGCTAATAATTCGCGTCAGGGTAATGATTTTTTATTCGCGTTCCCATTCCCGTTTTCCGCTGCTGATGGTCAGGCGCTTGGTCATTATTTTGAGGACCAATCTTCCGAAGGCGAAGATCAAATTAACATCAAGTTGACTCTATCTCCAGAACCTATTGGCACCATAGAAGTTTCAATATTGAAATCCGAAAAATTTATCAACGTCACATTCAGCTTGGAAAGGCAAGAATATCAGGAATTGTTTTTGGAAAATATTTCAGGATTCGGAGAAAGACTAAAAAGCAAAGGTCTCGGCGTAACAACCATACATTGCGAAAAACTTATCAAAAAGAATTCCCAGGAGTCGAGTTTACCGGGACTTTATGCTTGAAGTTGTACGAATCTGAAGCTAATATTCTTCTGAAGATAAAAGATCGGACGATCAGCCGGGTAATATTAAACAGCAAAACGACAGGCTTGGAAAATATAAGTGAATTTAGACAAATATAAAGATGAATCCGTCATCCAAAGGCTCCTCAAGGAGAGCAAAACTATTGCCGTCTACGGCGCTTCGAATAAAGAATGGAGCACAAGTCACAGCATTTTTAAATTTCTAATAGGTGTGGGTTACGAAGTTATACCGGTAAACCCGAAATATGATGAAATTTTGGGAGTTAAATGTTATCCCACGTTATCTGATATTGAAAAACAAATAGACATCGTGGATGTATTCCGACGCCCCTCTGAAGTGGTTTGCGTTGCCGAGGAAGCCGTACAAATAGGCGCAAAAGCGATATGGTTTCAAGAGGGAGTTATTAATGAAGATGCGGCAGAAATTGCGAGTTCCGGCGGATTGGATGTTATAATGGATCGGTGCATCTTAAAGGAATACAATTTTCATATCAATTAAGCGAAATTCGCAAGCTCTATGACCGATAACATTGAACTGATCCTGTCGAGATTAAATGGCTTTCTGACGTAATCATATGCGCCGATGCTTAGCGTTTTCTTTGCCATATCTTCCGTAGCATAACCTGACATCATGATAACCGGAACATTTTCGTCATATTTCTTTATCATCTGCAGGATTTCAATTCCGTCAAGCCCCGGAAGCATAATATCTAAAAATATTATATCCGGAATCAATCTGTTAAGGTAATATATCGTTTGCGCAACGCCATCAGCCTCTATTATCTCTTCACACTTGGACTCGAGAAAAAGCGATAATGTTTTTCTGATATCCTCCTCGTCATCAACAACTAAAATTTTTCCGAATGCCATAACCTTTCCTTTTCTATATTATTACTGAATTAATTTCCCAATTTCTCCACGTCTTCCTCGGATAAAGGAACTTCTACGTAAAGAAAGGGTGATTTGGACAACTCCAATTCCTTCTTCTCTTCATATTTATTCCCATCTGCGTCATATAAAAGCAGTAACATTGGACGCATCGGGTGCAAGGATTCCAATCCTATTACCTTTCCGATCTGACCGTCGTTGAGCTTTACAACGGAATCAATTGGGAAGATCGATATCTCACGTACTAATGCTCTTAATAATTTTACATCGAAATGCGAATCCTTTAAAGCCACAACCTTTTGCAGCGCTTCATAAGCTAAGTACTCATCCCTGTAATTTGAAGGATGCGAAACGGCCTCGTACATATCTATGATAGAGATTATCTTCGCGTATTCATGGATCTCATCACCCGGTATACTGTTGGGATAGCCTGTACCATTGATTCTTTCGTGTTCCTGTAATACAACAACAGGTAAAAATGCATATGCCGCCAATTCTGGTTGTGTTTGAACTGCCTTATTTAAAAATTCGCTGCCATGCTGCGGATGAGTCTTCAAAATTGATATTTCATCAGGAGAGATCTTCCGCTGAGCATGCCTGATATTCTCGGGAATAAGAAGCATTCCTACATCGTGCAGCAGGGCGGCAATAGCCAATTCTATCAGTTTTTTTGATTCATATTTTAATCCTGTGGCGAGTTTAACGCTGTAAATAGTGACATTAATGGAATGAATCGGAAAATCACTACCATCTCTTTTGCCCATAGCCCGAATCTGGAGATAATTTGATTGTCGTACAGAAGTAACAATTTTATTCGCATCGCGTATAATATCATTGAAATTGTAAGCAGTTCCTTCAATAACAGCTGAAGCCAAATTTATCAAATGGGAAATTGCCGATTGATAAATTTCCTTATGATCAACCGTGGCATCAATTTCATATTCGTTAGACTGTTCGATTCCGCCAGTCGCAGCAGGTTCCGCACCCTGTATAGTTCCTTCCGTAGTGGCAGGCGGCTCTACGGGGATTTCATTCGCCGCCTTAATTATAACGTTATCAGCCGGTACAACTTCCGGTTTCTGAGAAGGAGCTGCCGTAGGTAATACCGGAGGCTGTTGAAGAGGTTCTTCAATTTGTGTAGTTGTCAAGGGAGGCGGCGCTGCCGGAATCACAACTTCTTCAATTGACGGAGGCGGAGGCGGTTGCTCCAGCGGAACAGTAGATTCCCGGCTATCTATAGGTGAGGAAGAGGGCAGACTACCGGGTTCATCTTGTGCCGGCAGACTTCCGGTTTCTTCAACCGGAGGCATCGGTTTATCTGAAGAAGCGCCACCGAATATATCGTCTAACATATCGGCGTTATCGTCAGCGATCGGATCCGGCTTGGACTCGATTCGGTCCGACTCATTCACTTGAACGCTGTCAGCTGAAATCGAACTATCCGAAGGTTCCTGAATTTTGTAATCATCTTGTGGTACAATACGGTTTGAATCTTCAACAACCATGCCGGATTGACCTGCTTCCGGTCCAAGTGGATTTAAAGAGGGAGTTTCCAATGGAGACGCGGGGTTTAACATCTCTTCAGCTGACGGACTTTTCGATGCTGAAGGGGAGAATGCCTCTTCTTTCACAGGCTGCGGCGGCGTTTCAGGCGGCGATTCTATCACCTCTTCGTCAATTCCCTTTGTAGGACCGGAATCTTCTATTCTGTTTTCTGCCGGTTCTCCCAAACCGATTTCATCTTCCGGTATAGTACTGACTCCCGCTCCCTGACCTGAGCTTAATATTCCATCTTCTAATATTTCGTTTTCTACACTTTCCGGATTTGTTCCTGTTTGACTTGCATCGCCACGGGACATCAAAGCCATTACGCGGCTTTTCAGTTCAGAGGGGTTTATAGGTAAGATAACATAATCATCCGCGCCTGTTTCCGTTCCCATAACTTTATCGGGACCATCGCCGCTGTCGCTGATAAGAAGAACCGGAACATCGCGAAGAGTTTCATCCTCCTTTATTTTCCTTGAAAGATTCAGACCGTTCATCATAGGCAAGTTTATTTCCGATATCAATAAGGAAACATTGTTCTTGTTTAAATACTCTATCGCCGCTTCGCCGGACCCCACGAATACCAATTCAATGAAAATACTTTCCAGAGACAGTTCGATGGCGCTCTGAACTTGTGATGAACCGATTACCGCCAATATTACCTTTTGTTCGTTCTGCGGAATCCGATCGGTCTCAGTTAACGACGGTTTGCTCTTTGAACTGCGGAAAAGATCTATCGACCGCATCAATCCGATTCTCTTAATTTGTTCCTAATTACTCTCAAATCGATAATTCTGTTCTCCCTGATTCAATACTGTTTATTGAATCTATATTACCATATTTACAAGCGCAGAATCAACTGTTTTTAATTTTCTGCGCGCTCCTGTCATTAAAGCGAGGTCACATATGTTGTTGATTCTACGTGGTACTCCAAAAGACGCGTTGAAAATGGTGCTGACGGCTTCCTCATTGACAATATCCGGGTTACCGCTTGCGGAATTAAGACGGTAAAGAATATATTTTCTTGTATCTTCCAAATTGAATGAATGCAAATGATATTTAATACCGAGGCGTTGTTCAAATTGGGGCATAGCGCTTATCTTTTCCCTCAGCTCGGGTTGACCGACCAAAATGATGGTAGCGAGAAACCTGTCGTTTAATTGATGATTGAGGAGAAGGCGAAGTTCTTCAAACACATTCTCGCCTGTTATCAGCTGAGCCTCATCAATTAAAATTAAAACTTCTTTCCCTGTCTGAAACTTGCTGAATAATAGTTCCTCTATCTGTTTCGATAACTTCGCCCGCGACCGTTCTTCGCTCTCTTCACCGAGTTGATAAAGAATTTCTCGCAAAAGCTCGTCCGGTTCTAACTGTGGATTATTCACTACCACCACTTCTCTGTCCTCTGTCATGGAATTCTTCGCAATAATACGTAAGAGAGTTGTTTTACCGCAACCATATTCTCCGGTCAGGAGAGCTCCTCCTTTGTTCCCTTCCACCGCATAAAACATTCTGTCGTAACATTCCTTATGCTCCTCGGAATAATAGAAATTGTCAGGATCCGGAGTATTTTCAAACGGTTTTTTCGTAAATCCCCAGTGTTCGAGATACATAAATTAAGCCCCTCTACCCTTTACGACCTTCCGCCTACGCCCCAATTCAGTTTTGTGCGTAGTGTGTCAAAATAAGATCCGTCCTTCCATTTGACAAGCCTGATATTGTTTTTCGCTCGTTCTACACTGATATTTTGTCCGTTTTTTATCTTTACGCTCGTCTGACCGTCTATGGACAAGAGCATCTTACCCGAAGCGTTTTCAATATTTATTTTTATTTTAGAATCAGGCTTAATAACCACCGCTCGCAGCGACAAACTATGGGGAGATAATGGAGTTACTATGATTGCCTCATGCGGCGGAACAATGATCGGACCTCCCGCCGATAAAGAATACGCCGTTGACCCCGTCGGAGTGGCGATGATAATCCCGTCAGCGGAGTAGCGATTAAAAAACTTGCCGTCAACAGTTACCGATATGCTTACCATTCGAGTCGAGCTGCCTCTTTCAATAACGATATCGTTCAATGCTCTGTAACTCACTTCCGGCGCGCTTTCTAATTTAGCCTTCAGAACCATCCGTTCTTCAACAAGATACTCGCCGTCCTGAATCAGCTGAAGCCGCTCGTATATTTCTTCCACTGCAACCTCAGCTAAAAAACCCAATCCGCCAAGATTAATGCCCGCTATGGGAACACCACTGTTACCTACCACTCTTGCCGCTCTGATTATCGTGCCGTCTCCTCCAAGCGCTAAAACCATATCACACAAAGATGAGATCTTATCTTTTTCAGCGTATTCGATATTTTTTAACAGGTCGGTGGCGGCATCATAAACATCTTTTTCGACAACCACGCTGTTGTCATTTTTTTCCAGCCAAGAGATCAATCCCTGTAGAATATCAAAAAGTTCTTTTTTATTAGTATTTGCTATGATGCCGTATTTCAATATTTTATCCGCTCTTGCTATTTTTCTTTTTTAAGCCCTTCGACTTTATCAGCCGCATCTTTTAGAATGTCTTTACAAAATCTTGACAATTTAACGCCTTCCTCGAAAAGCTTAATTGAATCCTCCAATTTTTTATCTCCATTTTCGAGATTATGGACGATTTCGTTCAATCTTTTAAGCGCATCCTCGAAAGTGAGATCACTGTTGTTCTTATCAGAGCCCATTAGATACCTCCCTTACATCTGCCGTTAATTTACCAACATGCAATTTTATTCGAATACCGTCATTTTCAGACAGTTGATTGGCATTCGTAATGATATTCTCATTTCTTTCAGAAATTACTATTGAATAACCTCTCTCTAATACAGCCAGAGGATTTAATGAATCAAGCCTTCCCACCGCCAAATTGGATTTAAGCTCGAATATATTCAAAAGATGATCCTCACTAATTTTCAAAACCTCAAAAATAGCTGATATTTTTTCCTCTTCCTCCACCAGCATTTTATTGAATTGCTCCCAGCTGTACTTGCGGTCATAATCATCAAGCATTCTTTCAAAATCTCTTATCTGTTCGCTTATCGAATCGCAAATGGCTTTTTCGAGAGAGTCAAAATGTTCTAATAAATCGTCGTACTTCGGAGCTGCCAACTCTGCGGCGGCGGAAGGCGTAGGCGCTCGAAGATCCGCTACAAAATCGGAGATACTATAATCCGTTTCATGACCGACCGCGCTTATTATCGGCAGCTTTGACGCAGCTATCGCTCTTGCGACGATTTCTTCGTTGAATGCCCACAGGTCTTCTATCGAGCCGCCTCCTCTCCCTATGATCAACAGATCAACGTTTCCTTTCCTGTTAAATTTCTCTATCGCGCTCACGATCTCTTCCGCCGCTCCCTCTCCCTGGACTCTCGTGGATTCAAGTATGACGTTCACATGCGGAGCTCGACGATTCAACACATTTTTGATATCCGCTATCACAGCTCCTTTTGACGATGTTACCACGCCTATATTAAAAGGATACCTGGGAATTTCCATCTTCCGCTCATCATCAAACAGACCTTCCTCTGCTAACCGTTTTTTGAGGAGTTCGAATTCTTGATAAAGATCGCCGATCCCTAATGGTTGCAGCTGAGAAGCGATCATCTGGTATTTTCCGGATTTTTCATATACCGTTATTTTGCCTAACACACGGACTTTCATTCCGTCCTCAGGCTTGAAGAGTAACGACTGCGCGCTCTGCTTCCACATAACCGTAGGCAGCAGCGAAGAACTGTCTTTCAGATTAAAATACGAGTGTCCCGACGTGGCTCTCATCCAGGAGGAAATCTCTCCCTCCACCCATATTGGAGGGATGTTCATTTCCAAAACGGATTTGATTAAAGTGGTTGCATCTGAAACGGAGTATATCTTGTTTTCATTAATCATTCAGGAAGAAGAGGCTTACCGGCTAATTCCCAGGCTGTGACCCAATATCTGCCGAGATTGTAAGATGCTGAATTCATCTGATTCCATCCCATATCACCCAAATCTGAATAGAGAATCGACAAATACTCGGGAATATCTTTGGATCTCCAATCATTCAGAGAATCAATTTGCGTTTGTGTCAGGATTTTTCTTGCTTTTGTATCAGCTTCTAAGATGGGAAGTACAAGATTGTAGCTGTTCAATATGATATCAAAGGCGTGAACGAGCGGGTCTTCAATCGATGTCGCCTCGTCAGGCTCCGGATCGTACGAAACCAAATTGGCATTAATCATCCTGCTTTCAAATTGCTTATGTACTCCATAATTATTTGTATACTGACCGTTATAGTTTTCTGCCGCATGAAGCGGACTGTGTAAATCCCCCACGTAATGACCTAACGCTGCCGCGGTCATACGGATCTTCTCCCTGTTTCCCGACTTCATATCATTTGCCAACTTATGCGTGTATTCGATTATCCGCCAGGGAAGCGTACCCCTGCCGTTAACGACCTCCGCGCCGAATTTCCTTACCGCTTCTTCGTAATCCCTTGGTAGTCCCTTGAACGGATAGGTCCCGTACATGTCCATATCAATATAATGCCGTGGCATTTCGGCCTTATCATCACCTTTCCATTTATCAGGATCAACGGCATGCTCCGATATGAAGTTCCTCTCACTCTCAAAAAATTTCTTCATTCCCGGGGGAAGAGTGTCTACCGCATCGGAATTTATCCTCATATGCGCCTTGAACCCCCATCCTCGGGTTGAATTAACCGGAGTGAGAACAATTGCAAGAACAATCAATAATGAAATTCGTCTGAGCAATTTAATCCCTGCCTTCAATTTGAATTCAGAGTTTCAATTAAATTTAATCCGGAGACTTTGTGCATATACTAATCTCTTATGGTTGAATCTTAACGAATCTTTTTCTTGTGACGATTCATACGCAAACGTTTTTTACGTTTATGCGTATTTATCTTCTTTCTTTTCCTCTTTTTACCGCATGGCATAAAGTGTGTTCGGCTCCTTTTGTTTTAATTTATCGGTGATTTAATTTTTCTTGGTTAAATTTTCTGTAACAAGCGCTTTTAATAGTTTTGAAGCTTTAAAAGTGGGAACGTACCTTTCAGGAAGGTATACTACCTCTCCCGTCCCCGGATTCCTTGCCTTTTTCGGCATTCTCTTCTTAACGCTGAAGCTCCCGAACCCCCTGAACTCTACTCTCTCACCTTCCTTTAAAGAATTTTTTATAGTGCTTAAAAAGCCGTCGATCACGGCTTCGGTTTCTACCTTTGTCAATCCCGTCGCTTCCGCTATTATGTCTACAATATCTGCTTTAGTCAATTAATTTCTCCATACTAAAAATTTATACTAAGTTTATATTCGGGAAGCGCGATAGGTTCGAGGACCCTGAGCGCGTTTCGAATATCCCCGAACAGCAAATCAAAAATAGTCGGTTGTTTTCTTCTCTCTTTGATCAGTTTCGGCTTACCGGACAGACCCGCAAGTTCAACGGCGTATTGCAATGCATCCTCATAGCTGCCGAGAGTATCTACCAAACCGAGCTCTTTTGCTTGTGAACCGGTATATATCCTCCCGTCTGCTACTTCCCGAACTCTATCTTCAGAAAGATTCCTTTCTGAAGATACGGCTTTCACGAACTGGTCATAAAGATCATCAACTACATTTTGAAACATCTCGCGATCGTCTTCTTTCAATTCCCTGTAGGGTGAGCCGCTGTCCTTATGCGGTCCGCTTGTAATGTTCACATAACTTAATCCGAGCTTATTCATCAGGCCTTCATAATTCGGGAGACCGACAATCACGCCTATTGAGCCTGTGACGGTTCCGGGATTCGACATGATCTTAGTAGCCCCGAGAGCCGCATAATATCCACCGCTCGCTGCCACGGCGCCTAATGACGCCAAAATCGGCTTCCCGGAGTTTCTGACCTTACGAACTTCTTCATATATTTCCTGTGACGCGGATACTCCGCCGCCCGGACTTGATATCCTGAAGATAATCGCGTCAACAGCGTCATCTTCGGCGTACTTCTTGAACTGCCGAATGATCGGTTTTGAATCATATATAGGCCCTATCAGCTCAACAACCGCTATCGTTGGACGGTCATCTGAAAAAGTCAACCTGCCGTTCGTCATAAAATTATATGAAATAACAAGAAGCAGAACAAAGAGGAAGAATACCAAGGCAATAAGCGACAGTGTCAATATGTTTTTTTGTTTGGTCATAAAATCTTATTTTTGGAAAATTTTTAGTCTGTCACCCGGTTTAATCGGCTGGTTATCAGCCCACGGATTCCACGAAAGCATGTCGGTGATCGTAACTCCGTTTTTCCGGGCAATATCCCAAATCGTATCTCCTCTGCGCACCGTATGAACCTTCATTGTATACCCTTCTTCAATCTCACCGATTTCTACCACTTTCATCGTCCAAATTACAAGAATCTCTCCTACAATAATATCGTTTTTCTTCAGTGAGTTCCAAAGCTTTATCTCATCTTTTTTTACACCGAATTTACTCTCCAATGAGCTGAGAGACTCTCCCTTGCGAACTTTGTAACGCATCAGAAAGAGACCCGGATCAGCCACGGAGAATTTTGGCTGTGAAATCTTCAGACCTCTTGGAATATATACCTTGATGACCTCTCCCGCATAGATAGGTTTACCGTATCGAAGCCGGTTCCATTTTCTCACTTTTAGAGCCGTCGTGTTAAAATACTCGGCGATATGACCGAGTGTGTCTCCCTTTTTGACCTTGTATTTAAGGGCGTAGGAGTTAGGAGGAATATCGGAAGGACTTTCAATTCTTTTGGATTTATTTGACGCCAAAATTTTGCTGTTAGTCGGAATAAGCAGCGTACTCCCAGCCTTGATCGAGTTCCTGTTGCGAATAGAATTCAATCTCACAATCTGATTCAAAGATACTCCGTATTTTGTGGCTATCGCCGAGAGAGCTTCTCCTCGCCTGACTCTGTGTTTAATAGTGCCCGTTCTTTCCTCCTCAGGAAGTTCGGCAAAATTTTTATTAAATAATTCGGCGGTTCCGTACGGAAGCAGAAGATTATATCCTTTTGATGTGGGAGGTGTGGATTTTCGTCTCAATTCCGGATTTAATCTGATAAGCTCGTTGATGTTAACACCCGCGGCTTTTGACAGAACGCTTAGATTAATACTCCCCGCTATCTTGACTTCATCGTATGAAAGAGGAGGGTCAGGAGTTACATTGAATCCGAATGCGGTTGAATTTTCGCCTATAATGGTAGCGGCTATGAATGAAGGCACGTAATTCCTTGTTTCCCGCGGAAGAGTGGATAACTCCCAATAGTTATCCGTTCCGGCTCTTTTCATTGCCCTTTTCACTCTCTGAGAGCCCGAATTATATGCAGCCATGACGAGATACCAATCCCCGAATTCAGCGTATAGGTCTTTGAGATATTTTGCCGCCGCCCGAGTGGATTTTTCCGGGTCTCTTCGCTCATCAACCCACCAGTCCCGCCTTAGCCCGTACATCCGGCCCGTGCCATAGATAAATTGCCATGGGCCTGCCGCATGCGCCCACGAATACGCTCTCGGCGAAAATCCGCTTTCCACCATCGCTAAGTACACTAATTCTTTAGGCAGGTCATCTGATTCGAGGATCGCCTCGAACATCTCCTGATAAGTGCCTTTCCGCTTTAACCATAACTCGAATGATTCTGAGGCTTCCGTCTGGAAGAATCGAATAATCCTCATAACGTTACCGTTCACTTCAAGCGGGATATCCATTCCTAAGTCGTCGGCGTAATCCTGTAGAACTTTTATCGCCAGTCCCGTGCTGTCATTCATAGAATCGAAGAGTTCAAGCTTCTCCATTAGACTGATGTCCGAAGCGTCTCCGTATTTGACCCTTAGCATGCGAAGAGAGAGCGTGTAATCTTTAGATACTTTATTTGCCGTGGCCTGAAATTCCTTTTCGAAAGCGTCGGTGGTCTCGGTTGTGAGCTGAATATCTTCAAGCAACGACAGGGCATGCTCATATTCCTCCCGCATCCGGGACGTATCGGAAATCTCTTCCGATATCAATGCTTGAGCATAATGGATCTTCACGTCCCTTAACGCTTCCCAGTCATCTACCTCAAGCGTTGATTTGTCGATTACAATTTCTCCACCGTTGATTCCGGAGCTCTCTTTCGGGGCGGTTGAGCATCCCAAACTAAAAATAACAAGTAATCCTGCCGCAATCTTCTTTATTATCATATGTTTACACGTTCCTCTTTAACAAAGTGCTTGAAAAGTATAGTCTAACCTCCTTTAAGTCAATCTCTTTTTGGGGTTTAGCCTTTTCCTGTAACTATCCGAAGAGAACCTGGATTCAATCCGCCGATTTGATCTTATCTATCAATGAATTCGTCGAGAACCCCTCTTTAAACGGAATTAATTTTACTTCGCCGCCGGATGATTCGACAACATCCTTTCCAACTATTTCATCCATCGAATAGTCAGCCCCTTTAACTAACAGATCGGGTTTGAGCAGGCTGATAAGATTAATCGGAGTTGTTTCGGCAAATAAGGTGACATAATCAACACACTCAAAACCTGCTAAGAGCGCGGCTCTGTCCTCTTCCCTGTTAAAGGGTCTGCCGGGTCCTTTAATCGTTTTTACCGATTCATCCGTGTTTACTCCAACGATCAGGATATCTCCCAATTTCTTGCTTCTCTTCAGATATTCAAGATGACCCGCATGGAGAATATCGAACACGCCGTTTGTAAAGACGATTTTTAATCCGCCGCTTCTGCTTCCTTCTATAAGCTGTCTCAATTCCTCTATCCCAATCACTTCACCCATTCAATTGGATCCTGCTGCTGAAAGAGAGAGGACAGTTGCTTGCCTCATCCTTCGAACACCACCGTTCATAAAGCTGCAACATCCCTTGCTGCACAATTGCGGAACTTGAAAACATCATATGCTCCGGAGAACATGGCAGAGCAAATCTTCTGACATACTTCAAAACTGAATTGTCCTGTTCCGGAGGGTACAAAAAAAGTATTCTGTCAACCTTTGCTGCTAATAGACTCTCATTTTCTTCTTCGGCGAGAACGCCCAACAGCGGCAGCACGGCATTAAGCGCGATCGATCTGGCTTTACTTTTGCCTATCAGAGCCGAGCTTCTTGACATTTTAGTGCCGAATTTTGATGCCCTGCTCCAATATTCGTCACCCTCCACTCTAAGGGAGCTTTCCAACGCGACAATGAATTTCTCGACAGATCTGAACTTCTTTACGGCATACGCTGTAAGGCGTATGAACCTGTCTAAGTCGTATCGTTTCAAAAATTCCGATAATCCCGCCATGCGGCGTGTGGGAAAATTTTGAGGACGCAGCCTGAAAAATTTCCATTCACAGCTTTGCATCTGCTCCAAAGAGTGCTCGCTCTTTATCTTTTTCCAGTTTTTGCTCAGCAGCTTCATCCTGCTGTCGGGAACACCCGTGCCGAGTAGCCCCGACATGCCGAATAATATTGATTCGAGCCTGACGCCGACATCACCCTCCGCAGCTCCCTCTTCGCTGATTTTTCTTATTTCGGAGAGAGGCAGCAGGCTGGTGAAACAGGAAAATTGTGAACTGTTTTTTGAGTATCCGAGAGCTCTCGCAAGACCGCGATAAAAGATCTCGCCGTAGCTGTTTCCTGACTCCAATTGCAGCTTGAATTTTTTACGCTTCTGATTCAGCCTTTCACGTCCTAACCGCACCAATAGAAGATAGATCTCTCCCGGATTCAGTTCCGACATTTCATGATAACAATCTTCCTCCCAAGGCCAGTTCGGTTCTTTGTTTATCCTTGCATCCCAATCTGCCGACAGCGGTAGACAGACTATCGGAATCTCATTATCATCTTTACTGATCGTAATGTCATCAGCTGATCTGAACGCTACAACATGCAGTATGACATTTGTGTAGGCCCCGTCGGAGTGATGATTATGATCATACCAGGAACGCGCGTGAAGATGTATTTCGACTGCTCCCTTTACCGCGACGCCTCCGATCAAAAGCATCGCATTTTGAAAATCAGGACCCGAATCTCTGTTTGGAACTCCCGGCTCAATAACGACCACCCTATCTCCTGAGCTTGTGGTGAGTTTCCTTGATAATATTTTCCCGTACCTGAGCCATCTTAGGGCTAAATCACTCTCCTTGAGCCTCTCCCTTGAATATCTTTTATTCGCCTCGGAAATGAATTTTGATGGAACCGCCGTTACGCTATACCGCATCTTCCTCCGCCAGGTTCTTAATTACCGCGTCTCGGATGATGGAAACCAATGAATGTCTGTCTGAAATATCCTTCCCTTCCGTGGAAATCGGCTCTCCTACCGTTATCTTTATTATCCCTGATTTGATCATAAAATCTCCCTTGGGCGCAAGCGACGCGCTGCCGGAAATAGATAACGGCACGATAGGAATTCCCATCGATAAAGCCAGAATCACCCCCCCTTTCTTAAACTTTCCCACTTCGCCGTTCAGACTCCTCGTGCCTTCCCCAAAGACGAGCGCTGAATATCCGCGCTCCTTGAGCGTAATTGCCCCTTCTTTAAGGCTCCTTACAGCCGACTCCAGGTTTCCGCGGTCGATCCTGATATGCCCGGCGCTGTGAAGAGCCTGACCGAAAAGAGGAATTTTGAAAAGTTCTTTCTTGGCGAGAAATCTCAATTGAAAGGGTAGTCCAAGACAAACGGCTGGTATGTCCAACAGACTCGCATGATTTGAGATGAAAATATAGCTTTCTCCCGGAGTTAAATAATCAAGACCTTTTATCTCGATTTTTACTCCCGATAGTTTCAATATATACCATGCCCATCTGCTCATTATGAAATGCACGCTCTTTCCCCTGCGATCGAAAAACAATATCAGTATGCTGATAACGCTCACTATCCCCGTTCCCAAAATTCCGAATACTAATGCCAAAACCGAACGGATCAAGGCTTTATCCACCATCATTCTTAATAATTGATTTACCGAAATAAGTTGTTAAAGCTTCAGGGATCTGAATAGTTCCTTCATCTGTTTGGTGAGTCTCCAGCAACGCGACCATTAATCGCGAGGTGGCGAGACCGCTCCCGTTAAGAGTATGAACGAAATCTATCTTTCCGTCGCTCTTTCTGTACCGGATATTTCCGCGTCTGGCTTGAAATGCCTCAAAATTGCTGCAGGAGGAGACTTCAAGATATTTCTCCTCTCCCGGAGCCCATACCTCAATATCATAGCATTTTGCCGCGGCAAATGAAAGGTCCCCTGTCGAAAGCTCGACGACCCTGTAATGAAGTTCGAGTCTCTTTAGAATTTCTTCCGCGTCGGACACTATTTTTTCTAATTCATCATAGGAACTCTCCGGCTCGCAAAATTTCACGAGCTCCACCTTATTGAACTGATGAACCCTTAAAAACCCACGGGTATCCTTTCCGTATGACCCTGCTTCCCTTCTGAAACAAGCGGAATATGCCGCATAAGAGATTGGCAGCTCTTCACTCGAAAGAATCTCGTCACGGTGAATATTTGTAACTGGAACCTCGGCGGTTGGTATAAGAAAAAGGTCTTCTAAGGAGGTCTTATACATATCCTCCTCAAATTTCGGCAGCTGCCCTGTCGTAAGAGCGCTCTCTCTACTCACTAAGAATGGCGGAAATACCTCCTTATATCCGTTTTCCGTGGTCTGGAGATCGAGCATGAAGTTAATCAGACTCCTCTCTAATTTCGCTCCATCTCCCATATACAAGGGGAAACCTGATCCGGAGAGCTTGGACGCTCTTTTGAAATCGAGTATGCCGAGACTTTCACCCAACTCAAGGTGATCTTTCAGATCGAAATCATACTCCGGCTTATCCATCCAATCACGCACAAATTTATTATCTGATGCCTCCTTCCCTTTGGGCACAGACTCATGAGGGATGTTCGGTATCCGTAACATCTGCTCGTTCAGTTGAGATTCTGTTTCCCTCAATGTATGTTCGACGGCTTTGATCTTTTGGGAGACTTCCCTCATCTCCGAGATCTTCTCCTCCGCATCCTCCCCGCTTTTCTTGGAGACGCTGATCTCTTCGGAAACTCTGTTCCGGAGAGATCGAAGAGACTCAACCTCCTCTAACAGCCTTCGTCGATTGCCGTCATATTCAACTATCTGCTCTATGCCGCCGTCATCGCCTTTAAGAGCGATGGATTCGGTTACAAAAGCCGGATTTTCTCTTATTATCTTCAGATCAAGCATATCTCAAAAATATATCCTATTTCCCACAAAAAACAAAGTACTCCCTGACTTCGGAATTAACAGAAGATTCTTGAGGTTCTATTAAAAATCTAATTTATATGACAAAAACAGTGAGTTGGCCGTCCTGTCATTTCCTTCGACCCTGTTAAAATTTTTCCAATCAAAAATTCCGATTTCGATTTGAACGAATTGATCTTTTGCCAGTTCAATCGAATATTTTAGCGTATAACCGAACATTCGTTCGACTACTCCCGATAGGAATTCCTTTGCATCCCCTAATAGGCTGTCGGGCGGAGAATATGTCACAAGACCTCCTTTTCTCAACATCGACCATGAAAGCGTAACTTTGCTCCGCCAGTTCGGTCTATTTATGTACGAAACGAGAAGCTCGTCTGAATCCGGACCGCCCCTGTGTCCTATTGACCTGTCATAGTTGAAATAATTAATTTCATCTAATTTATGGGTATATACATACGGCTCGACCCTTATATACTCCATCAGTAATGATGAATTGGAAAGATTCAACGGTTTCGTCAATTGGAGTCCGGCGAGAATCGCCCACTTATTACCCCAGTGAGTGAACGGATTCTTCGCCAGCTTATAATCGTCTATAAATAATTCGGCGTACACTCTTCCGTTCTCTATACCGCTATACTCAACGTCAAAATTTATTCCGTTGTTATCTTTGTCTCCGAGATGATGCTCTGCTATATGAAACGGCATGAGAGGCAATGAATATAGAATCTCAAACTTCGCCCTATTGTATACTACGGTCTCCCCCGCGCCCAGCCTCAGCCCCTTAAAAGGGATAAAATCGATCCTGTGCGCCGCTATCTTTTTGTTGCCGCTCGTCCCCCGGATATCGCCTATAAAACCGGAATAGCTAAGCTTGCTGTAACGGACATCCATCCGTATGACATCCATCGGCGGATTCGAGTAGGACAAGGTCACCCCGCTTCTTGCTCCCGGCCCCCATCTTATCTTTTGGCGGCCTATCGTCAGATCAAGCCAGGGCGTTCTATACTTCAGGTAAGTGATGGCATCATCCCGGTATAACAAGCTATTGTACGCTACGGCCGGCAAACCCCTCGACGGATTGAAGTTCGATTCCGCCGAATCACTGCCGCTTACTTTTGTATTGGTGAATTCCAGATAAAAATGCAAACTGCCCGATAAGTAACCCCTTACTCTTCCGCCTAACGTCGTTCTTGAAACACTCTTTTTATCTCCATTTTCATTCATGACTCCAAGGTCATTTTCCTGAATGAAAATTCCGTCTACGGCGAACCAAGAATCTTCTTCTGACCAGGTGAACAGATGTCTCTCTCTGAATTCAGGTTCAATTTCGACATCCCGGTCGTTTGGATCCGAAAACAGATCGCCTTTCAAACGTTGAAGAATTCTTATCTCTGTGGGCGTCAAAAGATCGGGATCTTCCGAATATCTTTTCTCAGCTTGCAACAACAGTTCCCCGAACCGTTCCCGTGTCAAAGGTTTTACGCCGCTTTGAAATCCTTGAATCATACCCCTGCTTGATAAAATATCAAGAAATTCATACCCCCTATAATCGGGGTCAACGTCAGTGGATTGCGCTCTTCCAGCCGCAAGAGGAAACAGCAAAGTTATAAATATCAGCGAAAGTCTGACCAGAATCATATTATGGTAATCTGAAATGACCTTTACCGCTGAGGATTACCTTTATTGTCGAAAGAATGATCTTAATATCCATTCTTAACGACATATTTTCGATATAGAACAGGTCGTATCTCAGTTTCCGTTTTACATCGTCGAGTGATTCGTCATATTTATGTTTAACCTGCGCCCATCCCGTAATCCCGGGCCTGATTCTTAATCGCTTTGTATAAAGTGGCATCTCGTTTTTCAGTTGATCAACAAAATATTTTCGCTCCGGCCGGGGTCCCACCAAACTCATATCACCCTTGAGCACATTTATGAATTGCGGAACCTCGTCAATCCTGGTTGCCCGAAGAAATTTCCCAACCCTTGTTACTCTCGGATCATCTTCGGTAGCCCATACAGGACCTGTTTCAGACTCCGCATCACTGCTCATAGACCTGAACTTAAATAGGTTGAATTGCCTGCCGTCTTTACCCACCCTGTCCTGCTGATAAAGTATCTTACCCCTTGAATCTATCTTGATTAGAATACCGATGAGTAGCCAAAACGGTATAAAACCGACTAAAACAGCTATCGAGATCAGAATGTCTATAAGTCTTTTTACCGACACTTCCCACGCGGGCATTAATTCAGGAAGAATATCAATCAGCGGCAACCCGTATATCTGGTTTGTGCGCGCCTGACCGCTGATGATATCGTACATATCAGGGCTTATCTTAATTCCGACAGATTCACCGTTCACGTATTTGATCACATCCAACAGACGCTTATGATCGTTTGAAGATAACGCCAGGATCACTTCCTTAATATCATATTCTTTTATTATTTTGGGAAGTTCGGTAATCTCGCCGATCACCTTAGAACCATGGTCGGTTTCTCCGACATCATTCGCTCTCGTGGAGACGAATCCGACTACGGAATATCCTAATCCGGGAAATGATTGAATCCTTTTATTCAATGCCTTTGAGCGTTCGTTCCACCCGACCAATATTGAGGGATATAGCTCCTTGCCCGCCATAAAACGATTCCGTTGAACGGTGCGGTAGATCAATCTGCCGCTTGCCACAAAAATTATCATTGCGAGCCAATAAGTTATCACTAAGATTTTACCCGGTGAGATAATATTGTCCAGCTGCAAGGTAATGAGTATCAGCAGCAAAGAGCCTACTGAAATGGTCTTGATCACGCTCAACGCCTCATCGAATCTTGACGTAGGCGACTTGATCGAATAGAGTCCTGAAAACCAGAAAAACAGCATCCATCCCAGCGACACCATCAGCGCCGGAAGCGGAATATCTGAAATAAAAAGCGGTATCGGATTAGTGACTATGCCTGTCTTGAACTTGAAGATGTAAAAAAGAAACATCGCCGTAAATGTGGCGATGAAATCAATCAGCACCAATAACAGTGTCGCGTTTTTTCTAAGATTCATCAGTCTGGATTATACCTGATAGATCACCGTATTTTCTTCCAATCGCTCTGAGCTGACTAAAATAAATTGGCTGCCTTGGCGGTCAATAAGATTGAAGTGAAAGGGAATATCACGTCGAACAGCTCTCGAAATACCCTTGTCCATTTCCTCGAAATAACTACGGTATCGCCTCTTCGAACAATGATTTCCGAACTTTTTTCAAGTGATAGACCATCTCTGATTATCTTGAGAGAACGCATGCTGCCGGTTAATTTTACACCTCCGGCATACCCGACATAGTCGTTTGCGGTTAGATCAGGTATGTACGGATAAGGTCCGGGATTGGCAACTTCACCCGTAACAAAAACCATCGGGCTTAATATGGGTATTATAATCCGGTCGCCGGACAGCGGGTAAAAAGTATCCATATCATTGATAGCTTTCCCGACATGGTATACCTCTTCATTATTACCGTTTTGCCTTGTTACGTAGATTTCGTTCGCGTTGGACAACCGAGCAAAAACTCCTGTTCGCATCAGGAGCGAAGTAAGATTTTCACCCTCTTTCAAGTTAAATGTGCCTGAACGGTCGTCATACGTTTCTATTGTCACTAAATTACCCAACCAATCAAGCGGCGACACATGAATCACATCCCCGTTTGTCAACAGATAGTTGTATGTGAGATCGCCCTCATAAACGTACTTCAGGTAATCGAAACTTCTCTTTGTTCCATCTTTGGAGGTTATCAATATATTCGATCCGTCCGTAAAGCCTCTTAAACCGCCGGCAACTTCAATCGCATCTGAAACTCTATCCACGCCTCTAACGGGATAAGTACCGGGCAGAAAGACGTTTCCGGTCACATAGATCCTAAACCTCCTTAATTGAGTAAGGGTTACCGATATATCAACCCCGTGGTATATTCTTTTACATTCAACAAGTATTTTATTTCTTCCTTCATCCAAAAAACTGCCGCCTACAAACACCGATCCTACCGTAGGTATCTCGAGATTACCCTCAGGAGAAACTATCGCTTCAAATTGACGATTTACATTACCCCAAATATAGATGGAAAAGAGGTCACCCGGTCCGACCATATATTCGCTCGGGTTCACATTACCGTCAAGAGTTTGTTCAAGAAGCAGTTCCATCCTTTCTTCAATTATCCGCGCTCTCTCATCTTCGATCTTTTCTTGTTCTTTCTCTCTTTCTAAAATCACCTTATCCATCTCGGTAAGCTTTCTATTTTGAGCGAATAGAAATCTGTCATTTAGATTTGCGATTATAATCATTCCGACGAGTAAAACCAATCGGAACGTCATTGAAAATTTTTTCACCCTGTTTATTTCCTTAATTTTTCTGATCTGATTCGACTAAAGTTTAGTTTGACCTGTATCTGTTACCCTTGTAAATGAACGCTCAAGCGGTAGGTAAGTTCCCACCGCTCAGAGCTCCATTCCATAGTTATTCTTATAATATTCAAGGTATTCACCGGATTTTAAAGGTTCCCACCAGCTTCGATTCTCCATGTACCATTTTACGGTCTTTTCCATGCCGGCGCTGAAATCGGTTGACGGATCCCATCCAAGAGCGGAGAGTTTAGCCGTGTCAAGCGCATACCGCTTGTCGTGACCCGGTCTGTCATTGACATATTTTATCAACTCCTTGCTTTTTCCGGTCAGCTCTAAGATGCTGTCGGTTATCATGATGTTCGTCAGTTCGTTCCCTCCGCCGACATTGTAAACTTCTCCAAGAACTCCTTGCGCGGTAATGAAATCAATAGCTGAACAATGATCATCCGCGTATATCCAATCTCTAACGTTCAAACCGTCCCCGTACAGCGGAAGCGGTTTTTCATCGATAGCGTTGGTTATGAATAGCGGAATGAGTTTTTCCGGATATTGATGTGAGCCGTAATTATTTGAAGCGCGGGTAATGATCACCGGAAGGTCATAGGTCTTAAAATATGAATATGCGAGCCTGTCAGCTCCGGTTTTACTGGCAGAGTAAGGACTGCTCGGCATTAGCGGGTCTGTTTCTCTAAACGGCTCGCCAAGCGTGCTTCCATACACTTCATCCGTGCTGATCTGAATAAATCGCTCGATACCGCTCTTTCTCGCCTCTTCCAGAAGAATGAATGTTCCGTACACATCCGTATTGATAAAATCTTCCGGGCTTCCGATAGAGCGGTCTACATGACTTTCCGCCGCGAAATTTACCACAACAGCCGGCTTATGCTCTTTGAAGATTTCAGCCATTCTCTTCTTATCACAAATATCATCATGATAAAACTTATACCTATCATCGTCTGAAACATCTTTTAAATTCTCCTGATTCCCCGCATAGGTCAGCTTGTCGACGTTTATCATTTTCACATCACTATATTTGCCGAGAATGTAATGCACAAATCTGCTTCCGATAAAGCCCGCTCCCCCGGTAACTAAGTATGTCTTCGTACTCATACCTGATTTAATCCGCCTCTAAAAGCGGTCTACCTACGGAGAGATAGTTAAATCCTTCTTCCTTCATCTTCACGGGATCGTATATATTCTTGCAATCGACCATATTGGGCGCGCCTAATTTCTCTTTCAACATGATAAGATCTATTTGCCGAAGTTCGTTCCATTCAGTCATAATCATTACCGAATCCGCTCCCTCACACGCATCCATCATATTATCGTAACAATTGATTTCAGGTATGGCTTTTTTTGCATTGTCAAGGGCAACAGGATCATAAGCATTAACTGTACATCCCTCTTCGAGAAGAATTTTTATTATGTCCAATGCGGGAGATTCCCGCACATCGTCTGTATTCGGCTTAAAAGCCAGCCCAAGGATAGCTATGGTCTTCCCTCCTAAATTCGGAACCAGTTTTTTCAGCTTCTCAACCATCACCTTCCTCTGGGCGTTATTGACTTTTATCGCCGCTTCAACAAGGACCGGCGATATTCCCCTCTCTTTTGCGAGCTGAACCAGCCCTAATATATCTTTTGGGAAACACGAACCGCCGAAACCGGGACCCGCATGTAAAAATTTCGGACTTATCCTGCCGTCAAGACCCATAGCTCTTGCCACAACATGAACATCAGCGCCCGTTTTGTCACAGATATTGGCGATTTCGTTAATGAACGAGATCTTAACGGATAAAAACGCGTTTGACGCATACTTAATCAGTTCTGCCGTTTCTATACTGGTTTTGATGAAAGGCGTTTCAATTAAATAAAGAGGACCGTAGATTTCGGTTATTATGCCGTATGCCCTCTCTGAATTCGTTCCTATCACAATTCTGTCCGGATGCATAAAATCGTTGATCGCCGAACCTTCGCGCAGGAATTCGGGATTGGATACGACTTCAAATTCGGCTTTACTTGGACTCTTCTTTTCAATAATTTCCATTAATCTCTTGCCGGTACCGACTGACACCGTACTCTTGTTGACGATGACCTTAAAATCGTTGAGATTTTGCGCTATCATTTCCGCCGCTCCTTCAACATAAAGTAGATTCACTTTTCCGTCGCCATCTGAAGGAGTTCCTACCGAAATAAAAATTACCTCCGATTTCCGTATCGAACCGCTTATATCCTCGGAAAATGAAAGACGCTCCCGGCTCACATTGTTTGTTATCAATTCTTGAAGCCCCGGCTCATATATCGGCAGCTTTCCGTCATTTAAAATTTTAATTTTTTCTGCATCAATATCAACGCATCTGACCCTATTTCCGAGGTCTGCCAAACATGCGCCGGTTACCAACCCTACGTAACCGGTTCCCATGATACATATATTTTTCATTTAAATTCCTTAATTATTAGCCAAGATTATAGTTTACAGCTGTTTACGCTATGTGTCAACTGTTCGATTGTAACAATTTCATGAGGTAGAATAAGAGCCGTCGGCTGATACTATAACAATCCGCCTCGTTTTCGGAGAACCCACTCTATAGCGAGTAATATGAGCAATAAAAACATCAAACGCACATCGTTCCACACTCTGAACTCGGCATTCAAACTTTTACGATACGCTCCCTCTTCGATCTTTATGGAACCGGGTTCAAACAATTCATACGGGATATATGTTCCCCCCGTGTTTCTTGCGATTTTGACCAGAATAGTTTCATTCCTGCCTAACTGCGCAAATTCGGGTGAATATTCCTCAACACTGAACTCCCCTCTGATTTCTCCCAGATCAATCTCGCCTTTTTTCGCCACTGCTCTGTATTTATATCTTCCGGGAGATTTCGATCTGTATTCGCCGCTATATCTTCCGGATGACAAATTCACCATATCAAACTGGTATTCCTCATCAGAGTTTGAATCTTCCTTGATATAAACTTGAAGGTCTATATACTCCATCGGCTCATAATATTCATCATACACTACCGCATTGAATTTGACCATCTCCCCCTGACTATATAATTGCTTATCGGTTTTCAGAGTCAGTTGCGACGGAGAATCATGAATGGACAGCCAATCAATCCCCTGCAACAGAGTTTTCTTCCAGGTTTCCGAGTAATCTCCAATTCCCCTAAGAAGCATATCAAACGTATAGCTGCCCGTCACCATAAGCATTGCGTTTTTTTGACCTCCACTCTCGCTTACAAGGAATATAGGCTTGCCGTTGCCTCTGTTCGTGCGAGCTGTTTCCTCATTCAGTAAAATTACGCTGCCCGGCTTAAGTTTCAGTTCGACACTCGCCATCTGTCCCGGCGGCAGAGCATTCCATAATTTCACACTTTCAGCCTTCAGTTCCGATTGTCGTGTAAATGGATGATATTTCCCCGTTTCGCTTAATTGAAGTTTTACTTCTCTGTAATCGTGTGAATTCAGATTTGAGATTACCAATGCCGGAAGAAATTCTGCAAACTTATTCAGCTTATCGTAACTCACGCTCGACCCCTCAATATAATACAACGAAGCCTGCGTGGACTTAATGTTTTCTATCAGAGCTTTTATGTCGCTGTCGGAAGAGTTGTCCGACGGATATCCTATAAAAATCAGAACATCATATTCCTTATAGAGATCCGGTGATTTTATTTGGTACCACTTTCCGTTAACCGATTGAACCGCCGCGGTCAAAACTATATCTTCCTCCCTTCTCAAAAGGTTCTTCATAAATACATAATCAGCGGAAGGAGCTCCCGACAGAAGCAGGACATCCTTCTTTTTTGACAACACGTTGACAGATGTCAACCGGGAATTATTCAATATCGTCTTTTCGCCCCTAAGAGGCGCCAGACTTGCTTTGATAAGGTGTTCACCCTCTTCCGTTAGTGACAGATAAACGACCTCCTCGTTGATGAATCCGTCGTTTGGGAGATTCACATTTCGGACTTCCAACAAGGAATCGCCATCGTATATCCGTAATTCGGTTGAACGTCCTCCGAAACCCCGAGACATGATTCCGAAACTGACAGTGATTGTATCCTCTTTGAACGCCACGGGAGCGGTCAGAATTGATGAGAGCCTTATATCCAGGATGGATTCGCTCTTACCCACTCCTATAACATGAACAGGGAATGGATAATTCTTAGTGTAAATCTCCGGCGGTTCTCCCTGATTACTTCTCCCGTCTGTAAAGATTATCAGGGATGAAACCCTTTCGTCCCGCATTTCCCTTTCGAATTCTCTTAATGAATTTGAGATATTTGTCAATTGCCCGTTTGCTTCCGAAGTTGGATAAAAATCTTTTAAACCTGAATCAAACAGATAACTCTTTACCTTAACTTTTTCATTGACAAATGCCGAGAGTTCTTCCACTTTCCTGATCATATCTTTAAATGAGAGTTCATCATACTGATCCATACTTTTACTCGCGTCTAAAAGAATTCCTACCACTTTTTGTCGTTCCGACTGCGTTACATAATTAACCGCCAACATTGCGACTTGTATGCTTATTAAAATCAGCACAATGAGTCTGGAAGTTCTCAGAGTAAATTTAATCCAATTTGATTGAGGGGGATAAACAGTTCGATAGAAGAAATAGACCGCCGCCACCGAGAGAATCGCCAGGAGGGTCGCCGTCAGAACGCCACTGACTTCTGTTACGGCAAAGCCGTCAGTCAGTTGCATCTTGAATTCCAAGATTCGGATATACGTTCATTGTCAGGGATGAAGATAAGCCTTTTTCCAGATAATATGCTCCTACGGCGGCAATCATCGCGCCATTATCCGTTGTGAGCGAAATCGGAGGGAAGATTGTTTTAATACTATCCGCTTCACTTTTGGAAGTCAGCTCTTCACGAAGACCTGAATTTGCCGATACTCCGCCTCCCACTACTATTTGGTCAAGATTTAGAAACTTCACTGCGTGAATGGTCTTTTTGGTTAAAATTTCTACAACGGCTTTTTGAAATGATGCGGAAATATCCTCTATATGCTTTTCGATAAATCCATCCTTCTGTTTCTTAAGATAATAAAGAACCGATGTCTTTATTCCGCTGAAACTGAAATCATAACCCTTTCCATCTAATGCTCTTGGAAAATATTGGAAAGAACTGTCGCCTCTCTGAGCCAACCGGTCTATTTCAGGACCGCCCGGATATCCCAATCCGAGCATTTTCGCGACCTTGTCGAACGCTTCGCCTACCGCGTCGTCAAGAGTCGCTCCAAGAATCGCATAATCGCCCCAATCCTTCACATGGATCAACTGAGTGTGCCCCCCCGAGACAAGAAGAAAAACAAACGGAGGATTTAAATCCGGGTCCGAAAGACGGTTCGCAAATAGATGACCCTCTAAGTGATTCACCGCAATGTAGCTCTTGTTAGAGGCTAATGAAATGCCCTTTGCGAAATTAAGACCCATGAGAAGCGAACCCGCCAATCCCGGACCGCATGTGACAGCGATTCCGTCAATATTTTCAAGAGAGCTGTCCGCTTCCGCCAACGCTGATTCGACGATAGGGATCAATGCCCTTATCTGCTCCCTTGAGGCGAATTCCGGAACGATACCCCCGTATTTTTTATGAATGGTCTGGGAGGATACTACGTTCGAAAGTATATTCAGATCATCGACGACAGAGGCTGCTGTTTCATCGCATGACGTCTCAATTCCCAATACTCGCACTGCTTATCCGTTCTCGAATTACTATGACTTCAACTTCTGAAGGGTTTGGTCCACTCCAGTTAATTACATCTTTCGGTACATTTATTTTTAAAGAATACATTCTTTTGTTTTCCAGCCACTCGGTAGCATAATCAATAGTAGCATCGATTTCATCTCCCGTCAGACTGCTTAAAAATGCTATTCCGCCCTGTAAATCCAATGACACTGTCGTCGGGTTCACTATTGCCTTCAGATTTTCCGGCACATTCCTCACCTGCACCTCAATTCCCTCCAATGTTTGCTCTCCTATGCTTTGAATGTTTGCCATAAGCTGCACCTTTGAGGGTTCGATCTTTATTAAAGACCTGTTGCCCACATTCAGATCCATAGTCTCTCTTACATTATTCTTTCTTGCCTCAAAATTAATCTGCTCAGTGAATATCTCGCGAATCTCTCTGATCAACGAAGTAGGACCTGATATCGTCACCTCAGACGGCGCTGTCTCCGTTCTACCTACCTGAATATAACCGGGATCAGTAGAGATTGTAACCTTTGGTCTTACAGGTACAACCTTTTGCAAATATGAATCCAGCCTTACCTTTACTGTATCAGGAGATATTATCTCAACTAATTCCAATCCAAAATCTCTCGGCATCACGAGTCTGTCCGAATGTTTTTTTAAATATGGTTCCAACGCAAATTCGTAATAAAACCGTATCGTTCCCATCTCCAACATTATTCCCATATCAGCGAAGGTCGTC
>JACZYG010000069.1 GCA_022571215.1 Fidelibacterota bacterium
CAGCGAAACCTGTGTAACTCTTCCAAGTATCAGAGTAAACTGTGGAACCGGATTCCACACGATTGGCTATAAGGGGTAACAATGTCTTTGCCTCCACGTCAGGAACGACCTGAGCCCATACCTTACCCCCTCTACACAGTATCCCGAATACAGGGGTCTTGGATGTTCCACGTCCTCGCTTACTTGGTTATTCCGATGTAATCGTCCACCGATTCCGATTGTAATCGGCCACCTTCCCATTCCCTCTCTATCGAAGCCTAATATATTTCAAAGTGTCCGATTAGGAAAGAACATTTTTTGACTTTCGCATCGATTCTCCTTTTAAATTTATCTTGTAAGCGTTGTGAACGAGCCGGTCCATTATCGCGTCTGCGATGGTCGGATTGTTAAAATATCCGTGCCACTCACTAATTGGTAGTTGGCTCGTAATGATAGTGCTTCCCCTTTGCACCCTGTCTTCAATGAACTCCAGTATCTCCTGTGATTCTTTCGACTTTAAAGGGGATAACCCGAAGTCGTCCAACACGAGGACTTTAAACCTGGATAATTTAGTCGCCCATGAGAGGTAACTACCGTCTGCGCGGACCAGCGCTGTTTGAGAGAGCAGGTGTGATATTCTCGTGTAGTAGGCAGAGTACCCATCCGTGATTGCCCTATTAGCCAGAGCGCATGCTAAGTAGGTCTTCCCGGTTCCGGTGGGTCCCGAGATGATCACATTGTGATGACGTTCGACCCAGTCGTTATTTGACAAGGAGAGAATGGTCTTCCTGTCAAGACCCCTGGATTGATGGAAGTCGACATCTTCGATAAAGGCGTCCTTGTACTTGAGTTTCGAGACTGAAAGCATTCGTTTTATCCGTCTGTTACGTCTCTCTGTGACCTCGGCGTCGATCAAGTGCGCTAAGCGCTCCTCGAACGTTAGACTGCTGTATTGCGGCTCTTCCATTTGACCTAAAAGGGCATCTTTCATCCCGTGAAGTTTCATATCGCTCATCTGATCTACGGTGTGATTGAGTGATGACACTTAAGCCTCCTTATCTTTATTGTTGATAGTTCATGCGTAATAATTTGCTCCTCTGATGTTATCATGAATGAGGGGAGCCTGTTCATCGGCGGTATCGGTCATCGTCTCCAAATACGTCTTGTGCTTCAGGATAGATCTGAAGTGCGATACCCGGTAGCATCGAAGCTTTAGCATCTTCGCCGCGGAAAGTTCAACGGCTTGACTGTCGTATTTCCTTGCTGTGTTGATGATCCCGATGCATGTTCTAAATCCCATCTCAGGATGTGGTTTATTCTCCATGATCGTTTTAACCAGTGTTTGGGTGTTTGCGCCTATTGTTCCGGCCCACCCGATGATCCGTGATGGCGTCCACTTGGCGTATGCCCTGTGAGCGCTTGCCATATGATTCTCATTTGTTGAGCAGCTCCCTGCCTTGTAGAGCCGCCTGTGGACAGCCACACGCTTGTTTTGATAGAAAATCTCAACAAGACTGGATGTGTACCGGCACTGGATAGTCTTTTGAACCAACTGATACGGGACGCTGTACAGGCACTTCTCTATCTCGACATGGTAATCGATATTTACCTTTGAGAGTTTGAACTCTCTGATCACATATCCGCTGGCGGGCAATGGTTTTAACGCGGGTTTATCTATCTGCTCATAAAGCTCTCGCCTGCTTTTATTCAACTTCTTGATCGTACGGTCATTCAACTCGTCCAACAGTTCCCATATAGCCTCGTTTAGATCTTCTATAGAAAAGAACTGTCTTTGTCTTATCCTTGCTAAGATCCGCTGCTGCACGAGTTTGACAGATAACTCCACCTTCGCTTTATCCTTTGGTTTATATGGTCGTGTGGGGATAATGACCGTCCCATAGTGCTCCGCCATCTCCCTGTAGGTCTCATTTATAACCGGCTCATACCGGTCAGAGCGTGTGACGGCAGACTTCAGGTTGTCCGGGACAACGATCTCCGGGACACCGCCAAAGTAGTTGAATGCGCGCACGTGGGAGAGAATGAACGAGTGCTTCTTCTGGGAAGAGGAGGCTTCAGCGTATGTATATCCACTCGCACCTAAAGCGGCCACGAATATCTCTACTTTTCTTATCTCTCCCGTTTCAGGATCAATAACCTCTCCTTTGAGCCCCGAGTAGTCCACGAACATCCTCTCACCTGCCTTATGAACCTGGCGCATGGAGATGTCCAACTTCTTCTGCCACTCCCTGTAAAGATTGCAAAACTGAGAATAAGCAAGCCCGTCCGGATGCTCCTCTCTGTACTCTTCCCATAACAGTTGGAGCGTGACGTGTTTTCTCTTCAACTCTGTATGGATCCAGGTAAAATCTGGCA
>JACZYG010000010.1 GCA_022571215.1 Fidelibacterota bacterium
ACTCTGTTAACCCTTAAAAAGTTGTCAACGCATAACTGATACTAATGGATAGATACGAGGATATTATGAAAACTGTTTCAATTAATAAATTGAATGTGCTACCAGCTGACTAACGTGCTTGAAATATAATTTCGACTCTGCGGTTTTCGGCTCTATTTTCCGGAATCGGACGTCCGAATTCATCTAAATTAGGCACTCTTGATTTTGTATCTGCATAGCCTGAAGCAAACAGTTTCTGTGAAGAAACTCCTTTACCGATAAGATATCGAACCACACGTGATAAATTCACCGACGTTGATAATAGAAATTCGGAGTATTTAAAACACATTGATTTATTTATCTTTAGGGCGTATACTCCGGGAAGAAATTTGCTCGTGCCACAAGGAGAATCATTGAAATCAGATAATCGCAGTTTTGCAAAGAGAAGAAAAGAATTAGACAGGCATCTACAAAAATTTCATGCTCTCCGGGAAGAAGGCAAACTCAAAGAAGCAATGGAGCAATACACAAAGACAGTAGAATTCGCCCGAGAATCAATAAGCCAATCCCTGGCAATTTTGGAAAAATCTATCTCGCGAATTAAATCTTTAAGCCCTCATCAGCAAGCTCGTATTGATGAAATAACAAAAGAAACGTCAGAAAATCTTGAAGGCAGAGATGTCTTACGAGATATGTTAAAAGACACTATTTTTAATCAAAAATGAACACTAATTCTGAATTAGAGTAAATTGTGATTACGTTCTCCACAGAACGAATTTGCGTTTCTCTCTTCTAAATTTTCAGCGCAAACGATCTAAATTATACTTAAAGGTCCGCATTTGTTGACGCAAATATTCTTACGTCAGATGCGCGAAGTTCGGGACTTCCTAATTGATAATATTCCTTTGTCTCAAGGAATCTTAGTAGTTTCGTCTGCATTTCGGGAGGAAGCTCTCCTACTTCGTTAAGGAGCAATGTCCCGCTCTCTCCTTGGATTAGCGCTGTGGAATCACCACCCTTTGCGGCTTTGCTTGCCATATCCATCGTCGGCTTTAGTGATTTACCATATAAAAATTGCTCTCTTCTCTGCCCCAAAGAGATCACCACACTATGTTAGCTCGTTGCCACTCGAAGTTTGTTCTTCCTGATAAGTCGCTCTCTTAATTATATCGACTATCATTTTAGTGAGGTTGAATTCATATAAGTTATATTAATCCGTAAAATTAAAAAGATTACGGTTTCCCTCCCAATACTTTTTATGATACTCCGTTTCAGTAAATATAATAATAATCTATTCTAACTATTGATAGTTTTTTTGTCTGAGAAAACCCGAAGTCGGTAACTAATTTCGGCACTCATGTCCCTATCTTTGTGTCTCCAAGGGGATTTGAACCCCTGTTGCAGGGATGAAAACCCTGAGTCCTAGACCAGGCTAGACGATGGAGACTTTTCACAACGTTGCAGAATCTAAGATAAACTAACAATATTGCAAATATTTTTTTATAAATATTACTGATTCAAGTTTAAAATTTACTTCTTCAAAACCATCTCTAATCCTGGACTGAAATATTGTATCCGGTCAAAGAATAATTGATTATTTAACTCCTTGAATATATATTCTCGCACATGCTGGAGTAGCTCAGATGGATAGAGCGCCTGACTGTGGATCAGGAGGTCGTGGGTTCAAGTCCCGTCTCCAGTACGATCCTTCTTCAGTCGGAATAATTATCTTCATTACTCCTGAATTGATAATCATCATCGAGGATGCAGGGAGAAAAGATTTGAAGCTGAAAAAGACCAAACCGAGGATCGTTAAAGGATTCAGAGATTCTCTCTGGGATGAATCACTCGCTCGCCGAAGGATGATCGAAAAGATCCAGGGAGTGTATGAAAGATATGGATTCCTGCCTATTGAAACACCTGCGCTCGAGTACGTTGATGTGCTCGGAAAATTCCTGCCCGATAGCGATTCCCCTGAAGGCGGTATCTTCTCGTTTGAATCGGAAGATGAATGGATTGCTTTACGATATGACCTTACTGCGCCTCTGTCGAGATTGATAGCCCAGAATCAGGATTTGCCGAAACCTTTCAGAAGATATCAGGTCGGAAAAGTATGGAGAATGGAGAAGCCGGGTCCCGGCAGGTTTAGGGAGTTTACCCAGTTCGATATAGACACAGTCGGCAGCTCCTCAATGTTATCGGATTGTGAAGTCTGTGCCGCTTTAGTGGATTCTCTATTAGCGCTCGACATCGAAAAGAACGATTTTGAACTTCGTATAAACAGCCGGAAAATTGTAAACGGCGTTTTAGAAACAGCAGGCATAAAGTTGCTGAACGAAGACGGAACTACATCGGATGTTTCTGCAAAAGTTCTAAGAAGCATTGACAAGATTGACAGACTCGGAATAAACGGGGTATTTGAACTTCTTACGAAGGGGAGAAAAGATTCTTCCGGCGCATTTATCAAAGGAGTAGAACTACCTGATTCAAAGGCAAATATTATAATAAGTTTTCTTGAATCACCGAGAGAATCACGCTCCGAAGTTCTGAAATTTCTCTCAAATTTCATCCAAAAAAGTGAAGAAGGATTATCCGGAGTAGAAGAATTGACCGAGATGGATTCACTGTTCAGAATGATGGGTTATGATGAAGAAACTATCGTGTTCGATCCGACCGTTGTACGGGGTATGGACTACTATACAGGTCCGGTTTTTGAGGCTAACTTGACATTCGAAATTAAAGATGAAAAAGGTAGGAAAAAGGACTTTGGAAGCGTTGCGGGCGGTGGCAGATATGATGATCTCATAGCGCGATTCACCGGACAAAAAGTGCCGGCAACAGGTATTTCCATCGGAATTGACAGACTTTTATCAGCTCTTTCGTATTTAGATAAAAATAGTCCGATCCTTGAAGACGCCCCGGTTGTAGTCACCGTAATGGACAAAGACAAAATTGGTGAATATATCAAGATGACAAAAGAGTTGAGAGCCTCGAATATAGCGGCGGAACTCTACCTCGGAAGCGGCGGATTCAATAAGCAGATGAAATATGCTGACAAGCGAGGCGCCTCGATAGCCGTAATCGCCGGTTCTGATGAATTCGAAAAGGATACGGTTACGATAAAAGACCTGATGTTAGGGAAAGAGCTTTCTCAAAATATTCAAGAAAGAGAAAAGTGGCTGAAGGAACAACCCTCTCAGGTCACGGTTCCGCGCGCAGACCTTTTGAAAACAGTGACCGAGATACTTTCCCGATATAGAAAGTGAGCGTTTCACCATTAAAACATTAAAAGTCATTGGTGAAAACGTCTCCTCTCCGGTTGTATTAAGCCATCTCCCCGAGAAAAAATTGACACTTCCGCAACTTATTGCCGTTGCCTGTGGTGACGACAATGGTAATCTCGCTACCGTTGAAATAGACGAAGAGAGTATCGCTCGCTGTCAAAGAAGCGCAAATTATATCGATAGGGCGGTTTTAACAGCGGCGGAACTTTCTAAAAACGCGGCTGTTGATAGCGAAATAGACTATAAACAATTGATCTATGGAGTCAATACAGGGTTTGGGAATAATAAGGATAAGCCAGTTAAAAGCTACGAGGAAGCTTGTCTTCTTTCTGAAAATTTAATTTATAGTCATCTTGCTGCTGTCGGCGACCCGTTCCCTACTGAAATTGTTCGTGCCACTATGGTCATCCGTCTCAGGGCGTTTGTTGAGGGTCGTTCCGGCGTCAGACCTGAATTACTTTATCTACTCAGGGATATGTTAAACAGTTGCGTCCATCCGCTAATTCCCTCTCAGGGAAGTCTCGGTTCAAGCGGGGACCTCTGCCAGCTCGCCCATCTTGCGGCGGTTATGATTGGCGGAGGCAAGGCATGGCACAATCCGGATTATCCTAAGAACGGTGAGAGTAAGAAATCCCTGATGAAAGGAATTGACGCGCTGAGTTCGGCGGGTCTAACTATTCCGCCTATCCCCGAAAACCTTAAGAAAACCGGCAATCGTGAAATCCATCTTGCGCCGAAAGAGGGACTGGCTCTGACAAATGGAGCAACTGTTTCGGCTGCAATCATGGCTCTATCAGTATTTGATTCATCTATTTTACTTAAAACCGCTAATATTATCGGCTCCTTTGCGCTGCAATCTTTAGGTGGATTCAGCAGAGCGTTTGATGCCAAAGTTCACAAAGCCCGCCCTTACAGTGGACAGAGCAGCGTCGCAAAGGACATCAATTCCTATATTTACGGTTCGAATCTTGTCAATGCCGCCGCAAAGGGGCATCACCAGCAAGACGAATATTCTATCCGGGCTATTCCTCAGGTTCATGGCGCTGCCTTGAACGCCTTGGAACACACCAAAAGACTGATCGAAATCGAGTTAAATTCAGCCACGGATAATCCCCTGATTTTTATCGAAGATGATGATGAACCGGAACTCAAATTCAATGATACGGTTGTCAGCGATTGGGAGACTTATTCAGCAGCCAACTTCCATGGAGAACCTGTCGGTTTAGCGGCTGATTATCTGAAAATTGCCATCGCTGAATTAGGAAGCATATCTGAAAGAAGGATGCAACTGCTTTTGGACCCGAAAAATAACAGAGGAATGCCTGCCAATCTTTCCACAGGCAAAGGGGGACTTGATTCCGGGATGATGCTTTACCAGTATACCGCTGCGAGTCTCGTGTCGGAAAACAAGGTGATTTGCCATCCCTCTTCAGTAGACAGCATTCCAACATCAGCAAACATCGAAGATCATAATGCGATGTCTACCACCGCTGTAAGGTATCTGAGGAAGGTGTTGCAAAATGTCACGAAAGTTTTGGGAGCGGAACTGCTCGTAGCGCTTCAAGCTCTTGAATTAAGGATAAGCGGCGATTATCCTCTGACCTCTCATAGCGGTAGTGAGATTGATGGAAACTTCATACTGAATCCCGTTGCTAAAGGAGTTCATAACTTGATTCGCCAGGGTACGAAAAAATTTGCAGCCATCAAGTTTATATCTACGGATGCGGATTTTTATGAACATCCGCCGGGTGAAGCAATAGAGCTCGCTGCTGAGTATATTCATAAAGGCTTAGTATTGCTTGAAGCGGAAAAAAATATCAGTTAGGGTAATTAAACTAAGGAGTATTTTTCTTTTAAGTTACCTAACAATCTCTCTTGAATATCATTTCTTACTTTTCTGAAAACTTCTAATATTTCTTCATCACTTCCCACTGCATCAGCGGGGTCTTTAAATCCTAAATGAATAATTTCTGTTTTACCCGGAAAAATCGGACAAGCCTCTTTTGCGTCATCGCACAGGGTAATAACCAGGTCAAACTCCTTGGAAATTAAGCTGTCAACGCTCTTTGAATTTTGCGCGGCAATATCGATACCTATTTCAGCCATCGCTTTGACAGCATATGCATCAATGACCTTTGGTCTTGTCCCCGCTGAAAAGACATCAAAATAATCGCCCAAGTAATGACGAGTTAACCCTTCTGCCATCTGACTTCTGCAAGAATTCCCGGTGCATAAGAATAGAATTCGTTTCTTCATATTAACTAATATATATAATTTTAGAGAGAAAGATAAACAATTACACTTCCATTGATGGCAAAAGTATTAAGGAAATTTAAGCCAATACTTTTTCAACGACGTTCTTAAGATTCTCCAAATTGAACGGTTTTTCTAACAATGCGCTGAATCCGTATTTAGTTTGATTATTCAGTATATCGGAGGATAATTCTCCGCTTGAAACGATAGATATTAGGTTTGGATCGAATTTCCGTATGGTTCTCACGGTTTCTATACCGCCTATACCATCATCGATTTTCAAATCAACCATAATCAGATCGAAAGGATTCCCTTTCTCCATCTCTTCTTTATAAACTCTGATAGCTTCAGCGCCTTCTGTTGTTAATACGACCTCAAATTTAAGATGCTCCAACATCCTTTTTAACAAAGTTAATAGTTCACTGTTATCATCCATCACCAATATTTTTTTCACCTTATCTCGCATTTTCGCATCCCTTAATACCCATTTTGAGGTCACTTGTCTTATAAATCTATTATTTTACTTATCGTGCATAATTAAATTATCTTTACCAATTTATTTTTTATATAGATTTTTCCTGCTCCCTCTTGTCACTCTATTAAATTTATTCTACTTTCTATGATGACCAAAAATCCGGCAAATGTTCCGTCTAAACTCAAGGCGGATACTTATCTGTTTCTTATCACCATTATTTGGGGCGCCTCGTTTGTCGCCGTCAAGGCGGCTTTGGATTTTTCCTCCCCGTTTTTGTTTCTCACTATGAGATTTCTGTTAGCGAGTCTAATCTTCTTTCTCCTATTCAGGCAGAAAATAACAAAAATCGATCCGACAACGCTAAAAGCCGGATTAATCATCGGGCTGTTGGTGGGAATCGGATACGGTGCTCAAACATTGGGGCTTGTTTACACTACGGCTTCCAAATCGGCATTTATCACCGGGACTTTTGTTATTCTCGTGCCCATATTTTCAATTTTATTTGAAAAAATCATACCGAGAAAATTACTATGGGTAGGAGTCGCTTTTGCGGTCACCGGCTTATATCTGCTGACCTCTCCCGAAGGAGGAGAATTTAATATTGGAGATAAATTTACCGCATTTGGAGCAGTAGCGTTCGGAGCTCACACGGTAGCTCTACAGATATACAGTAAAAGACACGACTTCATACAATTAACATTTCTGCAAATTTTTGTTACAGGAATCATAGGTCTTTTTTCGACACTCCTGTTTGAAACACCCCGATTTGAACTCAATTATACTCTTATTTCCATCATAGTCGGAACGGCTATTTTCCCGACACTGTTCTGCTTTTACATAATAACCAAATACCAGCGATATACATCATCAACAAGAGCCGCTATTATCTATTCATTTGAGCCTGTATCAGGCGCTCTGTTCGCCTATCTCATTCTTGGCGAAATTTTAGGGATGCGCGGATTATATGGCGCGATTCTTATTTTTACCGGTATGTTGCTGTCGGAGTTGAAAAAACGTGAACCGGAAATCTGAGAACTGTTTAGTTTTGTTCTTTCTCCTTCTCCAACGAAAAACTTTTCCAAATCACATATATCGCTGGAATTAGTAGCAATGTCAGGAGTGTTGAAGAGATCATTCCGCCGACCATAGGAGCGGCAATTCTCTTCATAGCCTGAGATCCGGTACCGCTTCCCCACATTATCGGAAGAAGACCGGCTATGATAGCCGTTACGGTCATTAATTTGGGTCTGAGTCTAAGAGCAGCTCCCTCGTAGACGCAATCTACAAGATCTTTCACCGTATTGAGCCTGCCATCTTTCTTCCACTCCTTATATGACATATCGAGGTAGATGAACATTATGACTCCTGTTTCAGCGGCGACTCCTGCAAGCGCTATAAAACCCACCCAGATGGCTACGCTGAATTCATATCCGAGAAAATAAATGAACCAGATCCCTCCGATAGGAGCAAGAAAAATTACAAGCAGCATTACTATGCTTGCCTCAAATACATTTTTGAAATTAAAGAACAGAAGAAGAAAAATTATCACCAATGTAAGCGGGATTAGCAGTTTCAGTTTTGCGTTTGCCGCTTGCATGTATTCGTATTGTCCGCTCCAGACAATATTGTATCCTTCAGGAAGATCTATCTCCCGGTTCAAAACATCTTTGGCGTTACTGACATATGTCCCTACATCTATCCCCTGAAGATCAATATATACCCATGCTGTTCGTCTGGAATTCTCACTTTTAATGACCGGAGGACCCTTTGAAATGACAATTGATGCAACTTGCTTTATCGGTATTTGCGCCCCTGACGGAGTAGCGATAAAGATTTTTTCCAATTTTTGAATATCATCCCGCAGTTCCCTTCCGTATCTGATATTGACAGGGTATCTTGCAAGACCTTCTATAGTATAGGTAACGTTCATTCCTCCGACAGCCGTCATAATTACATCCTGAATGTCACCAATCGTGAGACCATACCGGGCAGCTTCTTTCCTGTCAATTATATAATCAAGATAATTTCCTCCCACAACTCTTTCGGCATACACGGTAAGTGTTCCCGGTATATTCCGAACAACGGCTTCTATTTCCTGTCCGATGTCGTTAAGAACATTAAGGTCATTCCCCATTATTTTTATCCCCACAGGAGTTTTAATCCCCGTGCTCAACATATCAATTCTTGTTTTAATGGGCATTGTCCATGCGTTTGTCAGACCCGGGAATTGTATCGCGTTGTTCATTTCAGTAATAAGATCATCCAAGGTCAAGCCTTCGCGCCATTCTTCTTTCGGTTTGAGCGTGATGATAGTTTCTATCATCGACAATGGAGCCGGATCGGTGGCTGTTTCCGCCCTTCCTATCTTGCCAAAGACTGTTTCCACTTCAGGGAAAGTTTTTATCAGCTTATTGGTCTGCTGAAGGAGTTCTTTTGCTTTCGATATGGAGATTCCCGGCAGTGTCGTCGGCATGTACAGAATATCGCCTTCATTGAGCGGCGGCATAAATTCTGAACCGAGCTGACTATAGGGTAATACCGTGACAAAAACCAATAAAATTGAAATCAGCACAATCGTTTTTTTATATTTAAGAGCGAAATTTATCAAAGGACGATACAAGAATAACAGGAACCTGTTAACCGGATTCTTATGTTCCGGTAATATCTTTCCCCTTATTAAATAACCCATCATTACCGGCACCAACGTAATTGACAGTAACGCTGCCCCCGCCATTGCATATGTTTTTGTAAAGGCAAGCGGTTTGAAGAGTCTGCCTGATTGCCCTGTTAGGGTAAATACAGGTACAAATGAAACAGTAATAATCAACAGAGAATAAAAGAGTGGAGGTCCCACTTCCTTAGACGCATCAATTATCAACTGCCATCTGTCTTTCCCTTCATCACGCTCGATATGCTTGTGAACATTTTCTATCATTACAATTGCCGCATCAATCATGGCGCCTATTGCTATCGCAATACCACCCAAAGACATAATATTTGCGTTTAAACCCTGTTGCCCCATAATTATAAATGCAATCAATATTCCTATCGGCAAGGTGATTATAGCCACAAATGCGCTTCTCAGATGCAGTAGAAAAATGATACATACAAGGGCGACGACAATTGTTTCCTCGATGAGTTTCTCTTTAAGGAAAGCTATGGCATTAAGAATTAATCCGGATCTGTCGTAGACCGGTTTAATCGTTACCCCGTCGGGGAGTCCGCTTTGAAGATCTTTAAGTTTTTGTTTAACCCGATTAATTGTCGCTAAGGCATTTTCGCCAAAGCGCATAATGACTATGCCTCCGACAACCTCCCCCTCCCCGTTTAATTCCGCAAGACCTCTCCTGAGTTCAGGACCAATATGCACATTGGCAACATTACTGATTAGAATAGGAGTGCCATTTTCGCTTACACCAAGCGGAATATTCTCAATATCTTCGATCCCTTTGATATAACCCAAACCTCTAACCATGAATTCAGTTTCAGCCATCTCTATTACGCTACCGCCGACATCATTATTGCTACGCTGTATCGCATGTCTTATTTTGCTCAGCGGTATGTTGTAAGCCAGTAGTTTATTGGGATCAACTTCCACCTGATATTGTTTTACATATCCGCCGATACTCGCCACTTCGGACACTCCGTCCACACTCATGAGCTCATACCTCAGGAACCAATCTTGAATAGAACGGAGCTCCTGTAGATTATGCTTATCACTTTGAAGAACATACTCATATATCCATCCGACACCGGTAGCATCAGGCCCGAGGGATGGGATTGCACCCTCAGGTAATCGTTTTGATACTACGTTTAACTGCTCGAGAACCCTGCTCCGAGCCCAATATAGATCAGTTCCATCTTCAAAAATAATGTATACAAAAGATAGTCCGAAGAATGAATATCCACGGACAGCCTTTGCAAAGGGTACTGAAAGCATCGCCGTTGTGAGAGGATATGTGACCTGATCTTCCACCACCTGCGGCGCCTGCCCGGAATATTCAGTGAAAAGTATCACTTGCACATCACTCAAATCGGGAATCGCATCAAGCGGGGTATTATATACGTTGTACGCGCCTATCAAAACTATAAGCATAGTAGCAAGTAGTATGATAAATCTATTATTTACCGAATATTCAATTATTTTTTCTATCATACTCTATACTTCCCCCAAACTCCATTTTCCATCCGCTTAAATTTAAGTCGGACAGTTCTATTGTCAAGATAGAAAAACAGTTTACTCCTGATAATCTAAAAGTCATCATATCAGGTTCGCAAATTGTAATCACCGTTACTTCACACCATCGTATATTACCCTGAATAAAAATTATACATGGAGATATGACTTTGACTAAAATAATTAAAGAAATCGAGATAAACGAATCAAAAGCAAAAGTTTGGTCAGTTTTGGCGGACATCGGAGCCATAGAAAACTTTAACCCTTCAGTAACGAAATCTTACTCAACATCAGAAAATAAGCAAGGTATCGGCGCAAGCAGGCACTGCGATCTTCTTCCTATGGGAAGCGTGGAGGAACGCATCATTGAATGGGAAGAAGGCGAAAGTTACAAAATAGAAATATTTGAAGGCAAGGCTATACCGTTTAAAGGGACCGGTAAATTTGAACTTACCGGCAATGGAAAATCCACTACTGTAAAAATGACCTTCGAACCAATTATGGGCAACGGTTTATTGGGTAAGCTGATGGGTTTTATGATGAAAGGAAAAATGAACAAGATGATAGACGGCATAGTTATCGGATTAAAGCATCACCTTGAAACTGATGAATTGGTATCAGCTAAAACTTATAAGAAGATAAGAAAACTATCCTCAGAGTTGAAATAGCATAATAAAAAGGCAAGATTTGTCTGTAAAGCGGTGAATTAAATTTTATGATAAAATTAAGAAAGCGATTTCCTACGCCAAAATTTATTTCGGTATAGACACAGAAATGAATGCGCAGCTTTTTTGATTGTGCACTCTTAACTATCGTGAAAACAATAGTGAGGAATGGTAAGTATTACTATTCAGCTGGTACTACGTTTTCAGCTTGTGGACCTTTATCACCTTCGGTAACAGTAAACTCAACTTTCTGACCTTCCTCTAAGTTTTTGAAGCCGTCTCCTTGAATAGTTGAATAGTGAACGAATACGTCATCCGCACCTTCTCGCTCTATGAATCCAAATCCTTTTCGCGAGTTAAACCATTTTACCGTACCTGTTTCGCGTTCTGCCATGTTTAATTTACTCCTTTGTTAGTATAATCAGACAAAATCAAGCAATGGTTACAAATATCATCGCTTATAAGAATTTTCCATCTAATTTAATTTCCGAGAAGTCTGAAAGTGTGCTTTACTGAATGTTTCCTTGCATTAATACCAGTTATTCAATAACAAAATTGCTCAAGTGAAATCAAATGTCAAGCTAAAAATCTCAAATTCTGGCTACATAATTTCGTATCTAAATGTGTGACAAATTAAATTTATATATATCACTACTTTAACATCCGAATATCAGATTAGAGATTTTTCTCGAATTGAATAAAATCTTGCTTGATAGAAAATACTTTTGTAATGTATGACCATTGTTGGTGCCACTAACTTCCTTACCAGCACTTACTTTAAAAGTATGCTGCTGTAATATGATGATTCGGATATTTGATTTATGCATGTTTCGAACATAATAATCCCAATAACTTTTTTAATAATGACTAGTATCGATTATTTTCACACAAGAGCAAGAATGTTGGATTCATGAAAAAATCCGCTGATATAGACATTATGCGTAGTAAATTATTGCCGAATAAATCCAATTCAGTCAAAGATCCAAAAAGTTCCGATCAAATCTATTTAAGCAAACTTCGGGATATAATCGGCGAAGCCATTTTCACGGTCGATCTGCCGAGCAGAAAGATCAAGTACGTCAATAACGCTATCGAGACCATCTTCGGATATAAAGATTATGAATGCATCGGAAAAACGACCGAGTTGTTCTATCCGACAAAAACAGAATTCAACAAAGTAGGCAAATTGCTGAAGGCAGCTATACGGGATGGTAAAAATATCCTCACCTTAGAATTGCGCCTCCGAAAGAAAAACGGAGATACTTTTCCGGCAGAGATCACCACAACGTTCATGAAAGAAGAGGGGAAATTTTCGCAAATTATCAGTATCGTCAAGGACCTCTCCAACCGGGTGATTACGGAAGAGACTCTCGAGCATAAACAAGAATATTTAGAACTTCTGCATAACAATATCGATGAAGCAATAGTTACCGTTGAGCTACCCGGTAGGATCATCAAACATGTAAATAAAGCAGTGAAAAAAATATTCGGATATACCCCTGAAGAATGCATTGGAAGAAATACAGAACATTTTTTCCCTAACAGAGACGATTACTTAAAAGCAGGTGAAAGGATTGAAAAACGAATAAAATCGGGGAAGAAATTCACGAGAATAGAACGTTTGCTGAAAAGGAAAAACGGGGAAATATTTTTAGCTGAAATTTCCACTTCCATTATGAAACTGAAAGATGGAACCAGACAAATCGTCTCAATTGCCCGAGATTTATCCAAAGAAACGGATACCAAACTTGCCCTTCTGGAAAGTCAGGAACAACTTGAACAAATTTTTTCGAAAACTCATGTGCTGATAGCTTACATAGACACAAAGTTCAATTTTATCAGAGTTAACAAAGCATATGCGGATGCCGATGGTGAAAAACCTGATTATTACTCATTAAAAAATTACTTTGATCTTTATCCTAACAGTGAAAATAAGAAAATTTTCCGTGATGCCGTAAGAACCGGCACACCCTATCAAACATTTTCTAAACCACTCATTCCCAAAGAAAATCCTGAAAAAGATACTTCATATTGGGATTGGAACCTTTACCCCGTTAAAGATTCAGATGATAATGTCGAGAGCTTAATTCTCTCCCTTATAGATGTCAGCGATCGTGTAAACGCCGAAAAAGCTGTTTTGGAAAGTGAGAAGAAATATAAAACGTTTTTTGAAGATTCAAAGGACGCAATTTACTTAACAAGCGTTGACGGTACAATTGAAGACGCCAACAATGCGTTTTTGAAATTATTCGGCTATGATAAAAATGAGATTATTGCGAACAACGTAAAATCCTTATACAGTAACCCTACTGATAGAGAAAAATTCTTACAGATAATTGAGTCGGAAGGCTCCGTTCTGGATTACGAACTGACGCTTAAGAAAAGAGATGGCACTGAAATTCAGTGCCTTGTCACGAGTAGCGCGAAAAGGGACGACGATAATAATATTATAGGATATCAAGGCATAATCCGGGATATGTCCGAATCGATAAAGGCAGATGCGGAACTTAAAAAACTATCTAACGCCGTTGAACAAGCCGCCGAGATGATATTGATCGCAGATAATAATGGAATTATTCAATATGTCAATCCGGAGTTTGAGCTCATCACAGGCTATAAGAAAGATGAAGTGATTGGAAAAACACCTCGCATCCTTAAATCTAATAAGCACCCGGAGGAGTTTTATAGGAATATGTGGGATATGATGTTAGGCGGAGATACTTTCAGAGGCTTGATCATCAACAAGAAAAAAAATGGGGAGATTTATTATGAAGAAAAAATCATTTCTCCTCTTAAGGACGATGAAGGAAAAATTACTCATTTTGTTTCAAATGGCAGAGATATTACAAAACGCATTAATGCCGAGAAAAAAATAAAAGAACAAAGAAAATTCCTCAGGCAGGTTCTTGATATCAATCCCAATATTATATTCGCAAAGGACAAGGAAGGTCGCTATACCCTCGCAAATCAGGCAACGGCAAACTTGTTTAATACCACCATCAAGGATCTGATTGGGAAAAAGTATTCCGAGCTCAATCCGAATTCCAGTGAAACGGAAGAAGACCTTAAAAACGACCAATTAATGTTTGAAACTTTGGAAGAAAGCATCAATCCTGAAAACCATGTTACGGACATAAACGGAATTAAACACATTTATCACACCATTAAACGCCCTGTTATAGATGAACATGGTAAAGCAACTCATATTCTCGGTATTTCCATGGATATCACAGAGCAAAAAAAGGCTGAAGAAGAGAAAATAAATCTCGAGCGAAAACTCGAAAGGGCTCGTCGTATGGAATCGCTTGGAATTCTTGCAGGCGGAGTCGCACACGACCTAAACAATATTCTCGGACCTATACTCGGATATCCCGATTTGATTCTGGCTACGCTGCCACCTGATAATCCAATTCGATCTGATCTTGAGATGATAAAAACAGCTGCGGAAAGGGCATCAGATGTAGTTCAGGATCTATTAACATTGGCTCGTAGAGGTAGATATGACATGAAGCCTTTGAACGTTAACGAAATGATCAAAGAATATTTCCTTTCCCCCACTTTTAAATCAAATAAAGCAAGATACCCGGATGTCAGTTACAAATTGGAGCTTGACGAGAATGTTAAATTTATTAAAGGCTCAAACCCACATTTATCAAAAACAATCATGAATCTTGTGATTAATGCGTTCGAGTCGATGACTCATGGTGGAAATATGACACTGCGAACTTTCTCTGAATCTTTAGAAACCAGAACGCTCATTTTCGGAAAATTGCCTAAGGGTAACTATACTATCATAGATGTTAAAGATACGGGATTTGGAATTGAAGAAGAGGATCTACCACATATATTTGAACCGTTTTATACACGGAAAGAGATGGGCAGAAGCGGTTCCGGACTTGGTTTATCGGTAGTTTTTGGAGTGATACAAGACCATAACGGATATTTAGATGTTTCCACAGAAATAGGCGTGGGGTCTACTTTCTCTATCTATTTACCATCAATTGAGAACCACCAAATTTCCAATAATAACATTGAAAAGAATCTGAACGGCTCTGAAAGTATTCTTGTAGTGGATGATATAGAGGAACAAAGAAATTTGGCTGCAAGATTACTCTCGTCCCTTGGATACAAAACCGATACCGCTGAAAACGGAACGCAAGCTATCAAAATGTTAAAGAATAAACAATACGATCTGATAGTTCTTGACATGATCATGGAGGATAATTTCGACGGATTAGACACTTTCAAAGAAATAATCAAGATTCGTCCCGATCAAAAAACTATTATCGTCAGTGGGTTCGCAGAGACCGAACGGGTAAAAGAAGCCCGAAACCTCGGGGTAGGCTCTTACATCAGGAAACCGTATAGCATTAAGAAAATTGGAACTGCCATCCGAGCAATGTTAGAAAAAAAATAACGCTTCATTCTCCTCTCAATCAGATTTTTCTTGAGTTCAAATTAACACGCCGTGATATATCTCTTTTATTATAATCATTGAATTTGAGTAGCGAGGAGTGATATTTTTCAATTGGTATAATAGATCTACAAATATATTTAACTTAGCGGATCCAATTTTATTAGTTGATATGGAGGTTTAATGACCATCTCTCTTAAAAAGATATCTCCTGAAGAGTACAGAAAAAATTTTGCCGATATGAAACCGGCTCTTTCCGAATCCGCGGCTATTGTTGAAGCGGGAAGATGTCTTTTCTGTTATGATGCTCCATGCACAAACATTTGTCCGACTCATATAGATGTTCCGGGTTTCATTAAGAAAATAATGACAGGTAATTATATCGGGTCAGCTAAAACTATCCTTTCTGAAAATATATTGGGCGAATCATGCGGTCGAGCATGCCCTGTTGAAGTATTGTGTGAAGGGGCTTGCGTGATGAATGATAAAGATGAATTGCCCATCAAAATAGGTCAACTCCAGCGGTTTTCCACTGAATGGAGAAGAAATAACAAAAAGAGCATCTTTGACATTCCCGAATCTAATGGAAAATCTGTCGGTCTAATCGGGGCGGGTCCTGCAAGTCTTTCTTGCGCCGCTTACCTCAAGCTGAATGGTTATGACACCCTGATTTATGAGGCTGAAGAGCTAGCCGGCGGGTTGGATGCATTCGGTGTTGCAGAGTATAAACTCACTCTAAAGAGTGTTTTAGATGAAATTGAAATGATAAAGGAGATGGGCGTTAAGATACAAACTGACACCAAAGTCGGAAAAGATATTTCTTTTGATGAGCTACTAAAAAAACACGATGCCCTCTTTATCGGTATAGGGCTTGGACGAACACGTTCACTGGAAATTCCCGGTAACGATCTCAATGGAATTCATGATACTATAGATTTTGTCAAAAAATATAAAACGAATCCGCCGGGTGAAACCGCAGTCGGTAAAAATGTCATTGTTATTGGCGGCGGAAATACTTCCGTTGACGCAGCTACCGCCGCAAAACGGCTCGGAGCTGATACGGTAACGGTACTTTACCGCCGCTCAGAATCGGAAATGCCCGCTTTCGCGCATGAATATGAGCATGCCAAAGCCGACGGAGTAAATTATCAATGGCTAACAAATCCGATAGCATTTATGGGAGATACCGATGTTGAAGCCGTAAAATGCATCAGAATGGAACTTGGAGAGCCGGACGATTCTGGAAGGCGGCAACCTATCAGTGTCCCCGGTACGGAATTCACCATCCCCGCTGATATGGTCTTTTTAGCTCTCGGACAAGTTGCGGATAAAGAGTTCATTAAATCCATTCCTGAGGTAGGATTCAGCAATGGCAAAATTGTAGCCGATCCTAAGAATGGAAAAACATCCAATCCGCGAATATTCGCAGGAGGCGATGTTGTTCACGGCGCTAAAGAGGTTGTAAATGCCGTTCAAGCCGGAAAACTTGCGGCGTATGAAATAAATAAATTTTTATCTGATGAAGAGGACTAATAATGGCTGACCTAAGTATAGATTTCTGTGGAATCAAATCACCAAATCCCTTTTGGCTGGCATCCGCGCCTCCAAGTAACTCGGCGTATCAAGTCAACAGAGCCTTTGAAGCGGGTTGGGGCGGCGCAGTGTGGAAAACTATCGGCGCGCCCGTGATGAATACATACAACCGTTACGCCGGACTTGACGGCCCGGAACAAAAACTGATCGGACTGAATAATATCGAGCTGATCAGCGATAGGAACATAGAAACCAATCTAAAAGAGATCGCCGAAGTAAAAAAGAACTGGCCAGACAGAGCCGTCATTACTTCACTAATGGTTGAATCTGATAAAGAGGTATGGCGCGATATTGTGAAAAGAACCGAGGATACCGGTTGCGACGGAATAGAATTAAACTACGGGTGTCCCCACGGTATGAGTGAAAGAGGTATGGGCGCTGCCGTAGGGCAGGTACCCGAATATTGCTCCATGATAACAGAGTGGGTCACTGAAGTTGCGTCTATTCCGGTTATAGTGAAACTTACTCCGAATATTACGGATATTGTCCAACCTGCCCGAGCCGCCGTGAAAGGAGGAGCGGATTCTGTCTCCCTCATCAACACCATCAACAGCATTATCGGTATTGATCTCGACAGCTTCGAAACAGTTCCCTCCGTCGGAGGAAAGGGTTCACACGGCGGATTCGCGGGTCCGGCAGTGAAGCCGATTGCCCTTCATATGGTTTCAGCGGTAAGCATGGATGACCAGGTGAATGTGCCTATATCCGGTATCGGAGGTATTTCCGATTGGCGGGATGCCGCTGAATTCATGCTGCTCGGCGCTACAAGCGTGCAGGTTTGCACTGCGGTAATGCATTATGGCTTCAGGATCATAGAAGACATGATAGACGGTATGAGCAACTGGCTGGATGAAAAGGGAATACGGTCTGTCGAAGAAATTATCGGCAAGTCAGTTGAACGGATCACGAATTTCGGGGAGCTGAATCTTCTGTACAAAACAGCGGCGCTGATCGATAAAGATAAATGCATCTCATGCAATTTGTGCTACATAGTCTGTGAAGACACAGCCCATCAATGCATCGACCTTAAACCATTTGATGGGGGCGTAAAACCGGAAGTAAGAGAAGATGACTGTGTCGGTTGCAGACTTTGTTTCATGGTTTGCCCTGTGCACGGATGCATAGAAATGGTAGAATTAGATTCTCCCGCTGAGAAAACATGGAAAGAGCTGGAAGGAGAACTCTCGGATCCGATGAGTTGGGAAGACCTGAGAGAATTCCAGAAAAAGCACGGCATAGAAATTCATTAAGAATCAGAATATGAGGATATAGATCATGTCAATACTCATCAAAAACGGAACGGTAATAAATGCTGACGGAACACAAAAAGCTGATGTTCTTGTCGAGGAGGAGATCATCTCGAAGATAGGTGAATCATTAGATGACGAAGCGGATAAGGTTATTGACGCAACCGGAAAATACATCATCCCCGGCGGAATTGACGTTCACACTCATCTTGACATGCCATTCGGCGGAACGGTATCTTCTGATAATTTTGAGACGGGTCACATAGCCGCGGCTTTTGGCGGAACCACATCTCATATAGATTTTATAATTCAGGGGAAGGGACAATCGCTCGCCGAAGCAACGGATATTTGGCATTCAAAAGCCGACGGTAAGGCTTGTGTTGATTATGGTTTCCACATGGCTATTACGGACATGACCGAATCCGTTATGGAAGAGCTTCCGACACTTATCCATACCGGAATCAGCAGCATCAAGCTCTTCATGGCTTATAAAAATGTTCTTCAGGTTGATGATGAAACGCTTTTTAAATCGTTGCAGATTGCAGGCGATAACGGTCTCCTCACTTGCGTTCACGCTGAAAACGGTGACGCGATTGACGTTTTGATAAAACAGATGCTCGCAGCAGGAAATACCGATCCAATTTACCACGCCAAATCAAGACCTCATTGGGCGGAAGCGGAAGCTACTTCAAGGGCGATTCATCTCGCGGCGATTGCGGACGCTCCTCTTTTCGTAGTTCATCTAACTTGCTCCTCAGCCCTAGATCAGATAAAATTGGCTCGCGCCAATGGGCTAAAAGCGATGGCGGAGACCTGTGTGCAATATCTTTTTACGACGGAGGATGATCTCGCCCGTCCCGGTTTTGAAGGAGCAAAATATGTATGCTCCCCCCCGCTCCGCACAAAAAAAGACCAGGAGGCGTTGTGGGACGGACTCATAAACGGTGACCTCGCAAGTATCTCCACAGACCATTGCACCTTCAATTACGAAGGTCAAAAAGATCTCGGCAGAGAGGATTTTTCTAAAATCCCGAACGGACTTCCCGGAATTGAAGATCGAATGATGGTCATGCATCATCATGGAGTCGGCGGAGGGCGATTCAGTTTAGAGAGATGGGTGGAAATTACATCCGCTAATCCCGCAAAGACTTTCGGTATGTATCCCCGAAAAGGCGTTATAGCCGTGGAAAGCGATGCCGACCTGGTCATCTGGGACCCCGAAAAGGAACACACTATTTCCGCCGAAACTCATCATATGAACATAGACTATAATTTATACGAGGGGATGCAAGTTAAAGGTATGCCCGAAACGGTTTTCTCGTCCGGACGAATCGTTATTGAAAACGGGGAATTCAAGGGTAAGGTTGGAGCGGGTAGTTTCATTCGCCGGGAAGCGATAGTAGACGTACTGTAACCATATCAAGCAATCAACTTTGGAGTAATAATGGCAGAGCTCGCTAAGGGTATCATCTATGGTATTGAAGACAAACCGCCGATTGGTAAGCGCGCTGTTCTCGCTCTGCAGCATGTCCTCACCATGTTCGGCTCCACTGTAAGCGTCCCTCTCCTGCTTGGTCCTGCCATGAATATGACCCCTTCCGAAATAGTGATCCTCGTTAGTTCCGTAATGCTCTGCTCGGGTATTGCCACGTTCTTACAAGTCACTATAGGAAGCAGACTCCCGATTGTTCAGGGCGTCTCTTTCAGTTTTCTCGCGCCTTTTTTCGCTATCATAGCGTTCGCTAAAACGGGAAATTTAAGTATGCAGTATATCGCCGGAGCGATAATACTCGGCGCATTTATAGAAATAGCAATAGGACATTTCAAACTGATAGGAAAGTTACGGAAATATATCAGTCCTGTAGTTATCGGTCCCGTGATAATGCTCATCGGACTTTCGCTCTTCAAGGTCGGCGCTCCGAAAGCGGGAACCTACTGGCCCATTTCCGGTATCGTGATATTGGGAATAGTTCTGTTCAGTCAAGTATTCTCAAAGAAATATAAATTTTTCAGGCTCTTTCCGATTCTCAGCGCTATTGTTATCGCTTATCTCGCGTGTGTTTTCTTTACGTTCATTGGAAGCTTCGGACCCGGCCACCCCGCTTATATTAACATGAGCATAGTATCCGATTCTACATGGTTCAAACCGCTTGACAGCATATTCTTTCCGTGGGGACTTCCTAAATTCCATGTAGGATTTTTCTTCGCGGTTCTTGCGGGCTATCTCGCAAGTATGATAGAATCGTTCGGCGACTATCACGCGGCAGCGTATATGTCAGGAGCGGGAGACCCGACCGAAGAAATGCTTAACAAGGGTATTCGTTCGGAAGGATTGGGCTGTTTGATAACAGGGGTTCTCGGCGGGTTCGCAAGCACATCTTATTCGGAAAATATCGGTCTTATTGGAATAACAAAAGTCGCTTCCCGTCATGTTGTGATGCTCGGAGCCGGTTTTCTAATCCTACTCGGATTCTTCAGCAAGTTCGGCGCTCTCGTTGCTACAATACCAGAGCCGATTGTCGGCGGGTTGTATACCGCCCTGTTCGGACTGATATCCGCAGTGGGAATACAGCAGCTCGCCCGCGCTGACCTTTCGAGCGACCGCAATCTAATGATAGCGGGCTTATCACTCTTTATGGGACTTTCGATGCCCGCATATATTGAAGGTGTTGCGGCTTTCGGCTATGCTCCCGGAGCGGATGCCATCGCCGCCGCTCTTCCGAAAGCGCTTGCTGATATAGTTAATTCTGTTCTTTCAACAGGGATGGCTGTCGCCGCTCTGATTGGGCTTACGCTGGATAATCTTATTCCCGCTTCGGATGAAGAGCGTGGCATTATTCAGGCGGCTAAATAATTAATTTATTCAGCGCGAATCAGGATATACATTGGCCGTTACAGAAACGTCCTCCCCTCTGTCCGTAATTTTGTGTGAAATATGTTAACTCTTTGAAACCATTAAAATGGTTATGAGGGTAAGGTTTTCTTATTAACCCCTGGTTTAAACCAGGGGTTAATGATATTCACAAAATCCTGGACGAACCGTTTTAACTGTTTATTGGAAAGATCACACCCCTCGTCCGCGAGCCGGCGGACACTCCCCTCAAGGGGAGAGGAATAGAGTGCTGGTTAGGGCCACCGCCGATGGCGGGGCTTTGCTTGCCCTGGCTGCCACGTAAATACATACGGCTATTTCTTACCGATCTTCAGACTATAAGCCCACGGTTCCGGTATATATAAAAACATCAGACATGCTCCGATGAACGTGAAGTTTCGTAGAAAACTTGAAAACTCTTTTCCACGAGCAACCGCATCATCTATGTTCCAGAAATCATGCATGATGATAGTCACGGGAATCAAAAAAGCGATCAGAAGATAGGCGCCGATCTTCGGATACTGTCCGGTGAGTATGCTGATGCCACCAAAAACGAGCAAAGTAGCCGCAACTATAACGGCTAATTCGGGCAGCGGAACTCCTTTCGACGCGGTGTAATTCGTTATCCCATCTAATTTAATAAAAAGGTTTACGCCACTTCTGACAAAGAAACCGCCGAACAAGATCCTTCCTGCAAAGAATGCTTTATCCAAGATTTTATCTCCTTTTTCATATGATCAAATTACAGTTTAGCTCGTCAGAATTCTAACGACACAACCCCTCCTACTCCCTTCCCCGGAAGAGGAAACATTTTCCAGGAGAGGTTGTTACCAACATCTGTGCTTGAATATATTTCCTTCTTTTCGATATATCTGTCATACGTCTTTTCTAACTTTAATTTTGATTTATATCTCCAAACGCCCATACCAACCATAGATACGCCGAGCAAAAACTCTTCGGAACCTTCAAAGGCTAAAGATATTCCCCAAGCTGTGATTAATCCACTGATGATATACCGCTTTATTCTTGCAGACCGCGCAAATTTTTCAAATCTGAGTTCACCCTCTTTCAATTTTCTTTCTGCTTTATCCGGGGTTGTTTCCGGTATCTCTCCAAACTCTATGTAGTATTTTTCTACGTCAGAAAGATGTGACCTTGCGTGTAAACCTATAGGAAGATAAATCGCGCCATTTAATAAAAAAAATACGGCTCCAATTATTGCAAATTCCCCAGAATCGTTCAATAATAATAATCCTTGAATTATGGACGCAGTACCGAGTCCAATTAGTATATAACTACCCAGAATTCTTTCTCGTTTACTATCTTTGGATACCGAATAAAGCGCGCTGTCTAATTCGGTTAGCTGGGGGTTGTCCGAATTATTAAAAATGTTGCGGGAAAAAGCTTCGTTAAAGCTGATTTTATCCCTCTTAATTTGCGCCGGAGTGGTTTTGATATCGGAGCCAATGACCAAAATGGAGGTTAATAACGCACAGATGATAAATTTGGGACCTGTCATGTTTCCTCCTAATTTTATCTTAGTTAGAAGCTAAAAATCTCTCTCCTTTTTCTGTAACATGAAAAGCGGATGGCAAATTATGTTCGTCCTATAATTATCGCTAAAGATTCATCTATTATTTTCAATGCGTCTTCTATTTGCGATTTAGAAACTGACATAGGCGGCGCAATCCGGAAGACATTGCCATAAAGACCGCCCTTGCCTATCAGCAAACCCCTTTTCTTTGTCTCTTCAAACAGTTTCATCGTTATCAGGGCATTCGGAGTCCGGTCGCCGTTAGGTTCGTCTTCAACCATCTCCATTGCCTGCATAAGTCCCATGCCACGCACTTCCCCTATGACCTTCGGATATTTGGCGGCAATTTCTTCAAGACCCTCTCTCAGCAATTCACCCGTTGCCTCGGCGTTGGCGCGAAAATCTTTCTCCAACAATATGTCGATAGTCGCGTTTGCCGCCGCTGAAGAGATAGGATTGCCGCCGAAAGTAGATATTGTGAGTTTCTTGAGAGACGCCGCCACCTCGTCTGTCGCAATCGTCACGCCTAACGGCATCCCGTTGGCGATTCCTTTTGCCATCGTCATCACTTCAGGTTCGACTCCGTAATGTTCTATGCCGAATATCTTTGAGCCTGTTCTTCCGAATCCGGTCTGTACCTCATCGCAGATGAATATTCCGCCGTATTTACGAATAATATCAACTGCAATTTGAAAATATTCCTTCGGCGGAGTAATGAACCCGCCCACTCCCTGAATCGGTTCAGCCAGAAATCCCGCGATCTGTCCTGTGGTGGTTGTGAGTATAAGTTCTTCTATATCCTGGGCGCATTTGATCTCGCAGGAAGGATATTCAAGACCGAGCGGGCACCGGTAACAATACGGACTCATCGCATGCTTTATAGCCGCTATCTGAGTGGGAACCGAACGCCACGCTGAGTGCGCTGTCAGGGATTGAGCTAAGAGCGACCTGCCGGAGTAGCCATGTCTCAGCGCTATGATCTCCATATTCCCCGTGAACAGTTGCGCCAACATGACGGCGGTTTCATCCGCTTCGGTACCCGATGCGCTGAAGAAACTCTTTTTAAGCGCTCCCGGCGTGATCTTAGCCAAGCGTTCCGCTAACTCTACCATAGGAATTGTGGGATATAGGGTTGATACATGCCCCAACCGGTTCATTTGAGCGGAAATCGCTTTATTGACCCGGTCGTCCGCATGACCGATCGATACGGTGAGTATTCCTCCGAAAAAATCGAGATACTCTTTCCCGTCAACGTCCGTCAGATAGCACCCTTTTCCCGACTCGAGAGCGATCGCTTCCGCGTAATAGTTTATTACAGACGGAAAAAGATATTCGTCATGTTTTTCTTTAAGTTTTGCTGATGTTAATTTTTCTTCGATGTTAGAGCTGTTTTCCGTTTCTGTTTCAGGCGTTTGGGTCACTGAGTTTCCCATATGTTTCCGGTCTCCTACTATTATTATGCAAGCATCAAGTGCCCTTTTGGTTCAGGTATAGGTCGATTTAATTCTTTAGCAGTTCCTATCCACTCATTTATCACAACTTCAACATTAGACAATGCCTCTTTATGTGTCTTCCCATCCGAAGAGCATCCAGCTAATTCAGGTACTTCAGCTATAAAGGAATCGTCATCCTTGCTCCAATAAATTATGATTTCATATTTAGTCATCGTCAAGTTCATTCTCCAGTTTATATTTAATTATAAGATTACGAAATTGTTTTACCTGATAAGGTTTGGCCATTTTCCCTTTGGGTTGAATATTTAGTATTTCCTTAATTTCATTTCTCGTATAAATATGGTGGCTACCTTTAATTCTTTCATCGAAACCTAACTCTTTTAATAGCCTGCATATATCGTTAAATGTAATATTTCGATCAGACGTTCCACCAATTATTTTGATTAATAGTTTTTTATTCCTACCCATCTAAATTTAAGTTAAGGAATTCCTCAGGCGTTTGGGTCACTGAGTTTCCCATATGTTTCCGGTCTCCTGTCTCTGTAAAATTGCCACACCCTTCTCACCTCGTCTATCATGTCAAGGTCGAGTTCTGCGGTAATTAGTTCATCTTTATCTTCACTTGCTTCGGCGAGAAAATTACCACGTGGGTCTACAAAATAACTCGTACCGTAAAATTCGCCTATATTCCATGGCGATTCGGTTCCGACACGGTTACTGCAAGCCATGAAATATCCGTTCGCCACGGCATGAGCCGGCTGTTCTAATTTCCATAGATATTGTGAAAGTCCTTTTACTGTAGCTGACGGATTGAACACTATCTCCGCTCCGTTCATACCAAGCATCCTTGCTCCTTCGGGGAAATGCCTGTCGTAGCAGATATAAACCCCCACTTTGGCGTAACGTGTCTCAAATACGGGATAGCCCATATTGCCCGGTTTGAAAAAGAATTTTTCCCAAAAACCGGATGTGTGAGGTATATGATGTTTGCGGTATTTGCCGAGATAAGTTCCGTCAGCATCCACTACGGCGGCAGTGTTATAGAAGACTCCGGGTTGTTCCTCCTCATAAACCGGAATTATAAGTACCATCTCATACTTTTTTGCATAAGGTATCAGAGCCTCTACGGTAGGCCCGGGAACAGGTTCAGCCGCATCGTACCAGCGCGGATCCTGGCTCGGACAGAAGTACGGGCCGTTGAATATCTCCTGAAGTCCGAGAATTTTTACTCCCGCCTTCCCCGCTTCATCTATGAACGGAAGATGTTTATCAAACATAGCCTTTTGAATCTTCTCTATCGATTCCTTTTCGTCATTGATAGGATTTGAACATTGTATCAAGCCGCATTTAACTATTCTCGGCATCTGCTGCTCCTAAAATTATTCATGCCTTTACCAGCGTGAAATTTCAACCTTCTTATCCGTATAGAATTCTATACTGTCTTTTCCGTGCGCCTTCAGATCACCGAAAAACGAACCCTTTGCTCCTCCAAAAATGAAAAACGACATAGGAGCAGGAACGCCGATATTAATTCCTATCATACTCGCATCGACATTATACCTGAATTTTCGGGCATTTTTACCTGATGTAGTGAAGATAGAGATAGTATTTGCGAGCGGATGGTCGGATATAAGCTCAATCGCATTGTCGAGGTCTTTTACTTTCATCATTGACAGCACCGGACCGAAAATTTCCTCTTTTGCGATGGTCATTGACGGTGTAACATTTTCGAAGATCGTCGGTCTAAGATAAAAACCTCCCTCTTTTCCTTCTACTTTGGCTTCCCTGCCGTCAAGGATCATATCGGCGCCTTCCTTTATTCCTATTTCGATATAAGAGAGAACTCTTTCTTTATGACGGGCGGATACTACAGGTCCCATTATTACTTCCTCATCAAGACCGCTGCCTATTTTAATATTTGTGGCTTTTTTGACGATCAGATCTTTTAATTCGTCATATATCTTTTCATCGCCAAGCAGCATACTTGCCGCGAGACAACGCTCACCGGCGCAACCGAAACAGGATGCGATAATCGCCTCAGCAGCCAATTCAAGGTCTGCGTCATCGCTAACTACCACAAAGTTCTTCGCTCCGCCTAACGCTTGAACGCGTTTACCGTTCTTACTGGCGAGTGTGTAGACATGTTTTGCCACAGGCGAAGAGCCAACGAATGAAACTCCTTTAATATCGGGATGTGTGCAAATACCATCTACAACTACCTTATCACCGTGTACAAGGTTTACGACTCCGGGTGGAAATCCTACTTCGTCAATCAACTCAAAGATCAAGTTAGAAGTCATCGGAACCTGTTCCGATGGCTTTAATATAAAGGTGTTTCCGGTCGCAACGGCATAAGGCAGGAACCATAGCGGAACCATCGCAGGAAAATTAAACGGGGTAATCGCCGCAAATACACCCATAGGTCGCCTGTATACCACAGTGTCAATTCCGGATGCCACATCCTCAAGGGACATGCCCTGCATCATAGTAGGAATGCCTGCCGCGACCTCCACATTCTCCACAGCCCTGCGTACGGAACCGCGCGCTTCATCGAATGTTTTCCCGTGTTCTAAAGTCAATACACGTGCAATATCGTCAAACCTTTCTTCCATCAGGGTTTTGAGTTTAAAGAAATATCTCGCTCGTTTAACCGGAGGTGTTCTCCTCCAGGCAGGAAAAGCTTTTTGCGCCAATTCAACCGCCTCGTTAAATTCAGATTCGGTGGTAAGCGGTAATTTCGCCAATTGGTTACCATTGGACGGATCTATTATATCAAGAACGCGCTCGGAATTTGATTGAACGAACGCGCCGTTCACATAGTTTTTAAGTATCATTACATCAGTGCCGGCTTCATTCGCGCCTTTATCAAGAACTGCCGATGCCGTTTCAGATGAGCTAATCATGTCATTGCCTCCAATTTATATTCAAATACTAAAAGATTACTCTTTCAAGACCTCCCGGTAGCGGAAATATTAACTGATATTAGCTGATTTGTCAAGGAATTAGCTTTATTGATTTGCAACACTATTGCATCAGGTGAAGTTCACGCATATCTTTACATGTTATGAATCCTTCACTCCCATTTTTTAGCAAGCTTTATCGCAATCCTCTGTTATTGACCGCTTATTTAGCTCTTTCAATGATATTGCAGCCGTCCGCGCTGTTTGCGGCAGCATTAGAGGAAGACAAAGTTGCTGTTATCCGTAAAATTACACTTGTCCGGCAAAATGTCTTCTCAAAAGATGATAATCCCTTTGGACTTGGTGATCCTTTTTTAAACAGGCTTCATTTTATTACACGGAAACATATAATAAAGCAGGAATTGCTCTTTAAGGTAGGTGATATTTTAGACCAGGACCTTATAAACGAAACCGAGCGAAATTTACGAAAACTGATTTTCATCGGAAGCGTAAAGATAACAGCTGACAAAAACCCCGACGGGAGTGTTGATTTAACAGTATACACGCGTGACTTATGGACAACCGTCATCGGAACTAAATTCTCGCGTGTCAATAACGAAAATGTTTACGGGCTGTTATTAGAAGAACAAAGTCTATTCGGATACGGCTCTCCCCTGAGGTTTGGAATAACTAATACGATAGATGGGAATAGTTTTAGGATAAGTAATCGCTATAAAAGAATTCAAGGAACGCGTTGGAACCTTAACACATTTCTGAGAGACGGTCCTAAAGAAGAATATCGTTATTTTTTTGCTTTGAACAAACCGCTTTATTCTCTGAATACGAAATGGGCGTTTGGCGCTCAGCTGAATAATCAAAATTTGCCGAGGAAAAAAGACACCATTGATGAATTTCTCGAAACAAGTAAATCTCAATCGTTTTCAGTGACAAAAGTCTATGGCACGAGGTTTAGGAAATTGGTGTCGTCAATCAATTTTTTTCATGAAAACGCAGAATCAGAAAAGTTAGAATCTGAGAACCTATTTCAGAATATAAGGGAATTATCAGGAAAGATCAGCCTTCGCTCATTGCGATTCGCAAAAGCCAGGAGATTGGACAAAATGGTAAGAGTAGAAGATATAGAGATGGGAGCTTCGGTCGGGGCGGGTATAGCCAAATCCGGGAAATTCATAAATAGCGACAGGGATTATTGGAAGCTCTCTGCCAATCAGACATTAGCCTTTCCATCGGGATCAAGGTCTTGGATTCTTCAGCGTTTTCGGTACACAAACAGTTTTGAAAACGATGAAGACATCAATAGCATATGGGAATTTGAATTAAAAGCTTATTCACAAATATTTCCTAATCAAACGATCGCGTTTAGATTGTTTACCGGTTCGAGATCAAATCTCGACGAGCGGACTGAGATTTATAATCTCCGGGATCGGACAGGATTAAGGGGTTATACATCTGGGGATTCTCTTTCGGGCAAAAAGATACTTCTTATGAATCTTGAAGACAGGATTTTTTCGGATCTGAAATTGGCGACGCTGTCGTTAGGAGGAGTCATATTCGCCGATGCGGGAGGCGTATGGGAAGAATCCGAATCGATCAATCTTTCCGAACTCAACTATACTGTTGGGTTCGGATTCCGTTGGGAGATTTCTAAAAGCGCCTCATCCCGTATCACTAAATTAGATTTTGCTCTTCCACTGAACGGAAAAGGTCTTTCGATAGATAACATAGTTGTCTTACTCTCTTCCGGACAATTATTCTCGAAATGAAATGGTTATTCGTCGTTTGACTTCTTTTTTCCGCTAATGCTCAAAAATGCCGTAAAAGAACTTGCAAGAGCCAATAACGCGGAAATAATCATCACCATACGAAATGCGGATAGAAATGAGACGTTAATGGCTGCTCGAATTTTTCCCGCTGTTTCAATTTCAACACTTTCGGGCAGTTGAATTCCCGCAAGATTTATCCGCTCAGAATCAATATAATCTCTTAGTTCGGTTGACATCTCTATTCTGCTGAGTTCTTTGTCGAGATTAAGATTAAAATCATGGAGTACGATAATCCCCATCACTGCTATAGCCAAAAGACCCGCTGTCCTCGCTACGGCATTATTAATGCCGGAAGCAAGTCCCGAATGATCCTGGCTGACAGAGCTCATCACCGATGTAGTCAACGGAGCAACGCTAATTCCCATGCCTATACCAACGGTCACTATTGCAGGAAAGAATGTTTCCCAATAGCTGCCTCCTATACCGGGCAGAGCATAAAGCAGATATCCGACGCTCACTATTAAAGGCCCGATCACTAAAGGAAGTTTTGCGCCGTACTTGTCCACTAATCCTCCTGCCCATCTTGACAGCAGGGATATGAGTATCACAAAAGGTAGAAAGGCTGCTCCCGCTTCTGTTGCCGTGTATCCCTGAAGCTGAATCAGGTTGAACGGAAAGAAGAAGAGCGCGCCGCTAAGAGCCGCATACAAGAAAAAAGTGAGAATGTTCGATCCGGAGAACATTTTAGACTTAAACAGACCTAACGGCATCATCGGATTCTTGATTTTCGATTCAACGATCAGGAAAGCGCCGATAAGTAATACACCGACCAATTCAAGAGTAATTACTTCAAAACTTCCTAATCCGAGTTGGGGAGATTCTATTAATCCGTAAACTATTGCCCCAAGCCCGAGAGTCACCAATATCGCGCCTGCCCAATCTAATTTTTGGGAAAAATCTCTGTTTTGATTATCTGGGATTTTAGTAGTCGCGTATAGCACAATTACCGCTATTGGAATATTGATGAAAAATATCCATCTCCAGGAATAATTTTCTATCAACCACCCTCCAAGCAAAGGACCAAGCGCAGCGGTAACCGCGGTTAAACTGGACCATGTCCCGATTGCCTTACCCCTTTCATTATCATCAAAACTTGAGCTCAGAATCGCTAAACTCGAAGGAATTATCAGCGCTCCCCCGATACCCTGAAAAGTTCTGGCAATAATCAATTCTTGTATATCTCTTGCCAGTCCGCACCATAGTGATGCAATCGTAAATAGAACAACACCGGTTATAAAAATACGCTTTCTGCCGTAACTGTCTCCTAAAGAGCCGCTGACAAGAATCAGCGAAGCTAACATCAGAGCGTATCCCTCAATCACCCATTGAACGTCCGTTACATTTGCGTCAAGATTTGCCTGCAAAGCAGGTAAGGCAACGTTTACAACCGTGGCATCTATAAAAGTGAGGCTCGATCCCAAAATTGTAGACAGTAAGACCCACCGATTTCGGTCTTTTGACTCCATCAACTTCCCTTTTCTAATCAGGTAAAATTATTAGGATTAGGATAAATAAATACAAGCTGCGAGGCTTGTTAAAGATAAAATATCAAACGTCCAGAACTTTTTTTAGTTGACCGGTGGATATGTTGCCCCCACTCATGACGACAACGATTTTTTGTCCCGCGAGTCTGTCTTTGACAGATAGAGCGCCTGCAAACGCCGCCGCTCCGGCGCCCTCCACCAAATTATGAGTGTGCTGTATCAATAAATATAACGCTTCATAAATTGATTCATCACTCACGAGCAAAAAATCATCCAAATACTTTTTCATTATTTTCTGAGTATTTTCAAACGCAACCCTTGTCGCAACCCCCTCGACGGTTGTGTTCATTTCTCCCGACAGTAGCTCACCCGATTTCCAGCTCCGCTGCATAGTCGGGGCTTCGGTTGATTGTACTCCTATTACTTTGATATTCGAATTTCCGTTTTTCACCACTACACATGTGCCGCATACTCCGCTGCCCGCGCCGACCGGCACAAATATCTGCTCTACATCAGGTAAGTCATCAAGTATCTCAAGAGCGTACGTCCCGACACCGCAGATAAGCTCATCATCAGTCGGACTTACGAATTTCCCGTTTTTCTCTTTAGCTAATTCTTCGACCCATTCTCTTGCGCTGTCAAAATCGTCGCCGTGAAACAGGACTTCCGCCCCCATCCCTTTCATCAGCGCGACTTTTTCGGGATTCGCTCCCTCCGGCACGGCGATAGTCGCTTTTATTCCGAACGCTCTCGAAGCGTAGGCAATGCTCTGACCGTGATTACCGCTCGATGCGGTATATAGCCCTCTCTTCTTTTCCTCATCTGTCAGACTTGCGGCGAGATTCACTCCACCTCGCACCTTAAATGACCCGACCGGTTGATGGTTCTCGTGTTTAACCCAGACATCCGTTCCGAGCAGCTCGCTCAGACCTGTATAATGATATAACGGGGTAGGGTTGAGATGTTTATAAACGCTTTTCCGCGCCGCTTTTATCTGTTCTATGGTCACCATGCTATGGAAAATATAGCAATTATTTTATTGAATGAGAGGTTAATCTTTACGAATTAACGGAATTTCAGAGAATGATTTTATTCTTCTTCAGAAGGGATGTACTTTTCGACTTCAAGTTCGGGATGATTCCCCGGCAAGCCTATTCTGTACCAGATGAACGGAAAGAGTGGATTCGGAAACCAATATAGCCAGCCGAGACTTTTCGCAATTTTCTTTGCGTCCAATTTCAAATCCATCCAGACATATAAAAATTTATAGGGGCACAAACCGGAAATGAAGTTCGGTTTGAACGCTTCCGTTTTCAAATATTGTTTCCGAATGTAATAGTTGCCCTCGAATGGAGTTATGCCCCATCCTAAAGGACCTTCAGCCAATAAAGTTCCGCTGGGCTTGTGAGTTATGCGTACAAATTTTTTTGCCATCAATTCTCCGTATCAAAAAACCATTTATATAAATAATAAAGTATTCAAACGACAATAGTAATCCAGTAGCTCTCCTTACATTGTTTCCAATATTTGTAGACTATGATTTTATTGGTCATTATCTTTTGCGAATCACTGATTAAGAATATTAGAAATTATTAGAGTTCTCTGTTTTACTTAAAATCGCGACTCATAATATAAATTCTTAACGTCATTGCGAGGAGTATAACGACGAAGCAATCTCATAATAATCGAAAGATTACACAAAATACGAGATTGCCGCGTCCGGCTGAAACTCCCGCTGTTAGCGGGACAAAGACAGCATGATTCAATTTATAAGCTACGAGAAGATGAAATCAGAGACTATATTATATTGATGCCCACAACTTTTAATATGAAATCTATTTCCCTTTATATTCTGTTGCTCTCATCAATGCTGTCCACAAACGCGATTGCGCAGGAAATTGTTGAACTGCAACGGATTGAAGGTTCTATTGTGATAGACGGCATATCCGATGAAGAAGCCTGGCTTTCCATAACGCCATACCCTCTCACCATGAACAGTCCGATTTTCAAGGGTGAGCCTACCGAATTGACGGAGATAAAGATCGGGTATGATGATAATTTTATATATGCGGCGGGAAAATTTTATGATTCCGATCCTTCGGGGGTCAGAGGATATTCTTATGAGAGAGACGGTTCAGGTCCAGGAGACGATCATTTCGCCCTGATACTCGACACGTATAACGATAACGAGACCGCTCTCGGTTTTTTCACGACGCCCGCGGGAATCAGAAATGAAGTTGCAATTTACAATGACGCGGAAACATCCGGACCGCCTCCATGGAACAGCAGTTGGAATACCTTCTGGGATGTGAGCGTTGTGAAAAATGAAGATGGCTGGTTCGCTGAGATGCGAATTCCCTTCTCAAGCCTGCGATTCCAGGACGATAACGGCAGGATAATCATGGGGCTTATTACATGGCGTTATATTGCAAGGAAAAACGAAACAGTAGCCTATCCTGTCATTCCTCCGAAATGGGATTGGGGAAATTTTAAGCCCTCAGTCGCTCAGGATATTTCTCTCGAAGGAATTTACAGCCAAAAACCGTTATATGTGACACCCTATGGATTGGGAGGAATCGGGCACTCCAATACTCTTAATGACGAAGAAACCGAATATCTTTTCGATGATGATCCTACAAAAGAGATCGGCATGGACCTTAAATATAGCATTACGAGCAATCTTACTCTTGACGCTACCCTCAACACGGATTTTGCGCAGGTTGAAGTTGATGATGAGCAGATCAATTTAACGAGGTTTTCTCTTTTCTTTCCTGAAAAACGGCTCTTCTTTCTTGAGCGTTCCAGCATATTTGATTTTAGCACGGGAGGTCCGACAAGTCTTTTTTACAGCAGGTCTATCGGACTGACTGAAGATGGCGATCCGGTTCGCATTTACGGTGGCGCAAGGTTAGTGGGACGAGTCGGCGGCTGGGACTTAGGCGCGATAAATATGCAGACTGCCCAAAGCGGTGAACTGCCATCCGAAAACTTCGGCGTGCTTAGATTCCGAAGACAAATTATTAACGAAAATTCGTTTTTGGGAGGTATGCTGACATCCCGCATGAACGAAAAGGGTAATAACAACCGGGCATTGGGTATTGATGGAGCATATAGAGTCTTTGGTGATGACTATTTTACATTCTCTTTTGCGCAGACATTTGATGATACACTGAAGGACGCAGGAATAAGTTCGCTCGATAAAACCGGTCGGTTGCGTACGTCATGGAAACGCCGTACTAACATCGGATTCGGATACAATCTATCCTACGTCTGGTCGGCGTCTAATTACAAACCGGGAATGGGATTCGTTACAAGAGAAGATTTCAAACGCTTCGGGAACGGCATATTTTACGGCAAGCTGCTAAACGAAAGATCCTCACTTTATAATTATATCTTACGCCTCAACGGTGAACTGTATTTGCAGAATTCGGACAACGTAACAGAATCATCAAATTTTGGTCCTGAACTCTCTTTGTCTTTTAAATCGGGCGCCGCCGCGGGCTTTTCATTCAACAGGAGTTACGAACTATTAGACGAGATTTTCGAACTGTCAGACAGCGCATTCGTTCCGATAGGAGAATATGATTTCAACAGTGTAGAGGGTTTCTATAGTTCTCCATGGGCAAGAAAGATAAAAGCCGCCTTCAACGTAAGCATAGGAAGCTTCTATGACGGTACTCAGAGGTCTTTCGGAATTGAACCTTCCTGGAACGTTTCACCACATCTTGAATTTGGCGGAGCATATGTTTTTAACAGAATTCGCTTTGATGACAGGAATCAAAAATTCGACGGCAATATCATTCGGATTAGAGTAAAAGCCACACTGAATACAAAATATTCAGGAAACGCGTTCTTTCAATATAACAGCGAAACTAAACAGACGAGTCTTAATGTCAGATTGCGATACAATCCGAAAGAGGGCAACGACCTGTATATCGTTTATTCAGAACTGCTCAATGATGACGATCAAATTTCTACACCGACAGCGCCACGATCCGAATCACAATCTCTTTTGATAAAGTATTCTTACACTTTTCAAGTTTTGAAATTTTAAGAATCTTCTTACTTTTAGCTATTATCAAATGATATCTGAGGAATAATAGCCAGAAAACTCCCGCCATCGGCGGTTAGCCCTGACCGCACAATTTTATCGGTTATCGTTCAGGCGAGCTCCGCCACCCTAAAGTTGTCAGAGTTCGTCACCTTTTTAGCGGTGATTTCATCTTGTCCGAACAGTTTGTTCCGAACTATCTCAAGGAGTTCCTTTTCAAGGTCAGCCGGCTTGATCAAATAAGTTATTTTTTTCCTTTTAAGTAACGAGAGTTCTTCTATTGACAGAAATGCTCCCGTAATCATTACGAAATGTTGGATAGGATCAATCTCTTCAATTTGTTTGAGAATATCGAATCCCGTCAATTCGGGCATATCCACATCACAAAGCACCAGGTCAGGATTAAACGAATTAAATATTTTTAGCGCATCCTTGCTCCTATTCGTTGCGCGAATTAAAAATCCTTTTCTGGATAAATACTCAGAATAAAGATCCGTGATATAAGCATTGTCATCTATTATGAGTATCTTTTTCTTCTGTTTAGTTTGATATTCCCTTGGAATAAAAACACTAAAGGTGGTTCCGGACCCTTTAGTGGAGTTGACTGCGATTTTACCGCCGTGTAATCCCTCAACAATCTCTTTACTGATTACAAGCCCTAATCCGGTTCCTATTCCATCTTTTTTTGTACTGTAATAATGATCGAATATTTTATTTAAATTATTAGGATCAATCCCTATGCCGTTATCTTCAACATAGGCGGTTACACCTTTTCCATCATTTGAGATAAGCGTTTTAATCTTAATTTCCGCGTTTGGTCTATTCTCCAAGGCATGGATCGCGTTTATCAGTAAATTCCTGAACACCTGTTCGATCTTACCGGCATCACCGATTATTTCTATCTTCTGGTCAACATATGACTCTGAAATGGAAACATTCTTTAACTGTCCTAATCCGCTTAACGACTTAACACTGTTATGTATTACCCTTCCTAAATTTATTTTTTCCATTTTCGCGTCAATAGGTTTACCGAGATTCATATAATTTCGGGTTAAATTAGCGACTTCCGTGGCTTTTTCCACGATCATTTTCAACGATTCAGCAATGCCCGGATCTATTTTTTTCGTCAACTGTACCTGCGCTTGTCCCATAATAACGGTAAGCGGATTATTGATCTCGTGAGCAATCTTTGCCCCCATCTCGCCGATAGACGCAAACCGTTCGGCTTTAACCAAATGTTCCCTCAATTTAGTTTCCTGCTCAAAGGATTTTCTTAAATCATCGTTGATTTTTTGTATCTCGTTATGCTTATCTATTAACTGATTATCCATTCTTTTCCGTTCGGTAATATCATGAATTATCTCGGTAAAAAACCGGCTCTCACCAAACTTCCATTTTGCAAGAGAAAGCTCCAAAGGAAATTCCGTACCGTCTTTTCTAAGTCCAATCACCTCCGATATTTTTCCCGTGTTTGGCTCACGACCTTCCAACATCCTTTTACGCGTATTTAAGTGATCTTTTCTGAATCGTTCAGGAATTATGAAAGTTAAAGGTTCACCGATTGCTTCTTCCGCGCAATAGCCGAATATATTCTCCGCCGCTTTGTTCCAAGAAATTATTTTCCCCCTATCGTCCGCTGTGATGATGGCATTCGGGGCTGACTCTATTACAGCGCTGTATTGAACATCATCGTCTCCTCCAAGCGCATGAGAAGCCGCATGTCTTAGAGATTCTGCTTCAAGTTCACTATTCCTTCTCTGAAGATATTTTATTTCTTCTTCTAATTCCTGCTTAGTTTTCATTTTGTCTCTCTCATCGTTTTCAGTTTCGTCTCTTAGTTTGAACATAAATTATCTGAGAAAAGGGACAGGGAAAGTAATTCAAAATACACTTATGCTCATCACTTAGAAAATATCCATTGTTTGCAATTCTGAATGCAAACAGTAAATTATCGCTTAATTCAATATCAATGAAAATCGGTGCTTTAAGTGGCAACAAAATATTTAAATCAACTCGAATCACTATTTCAAAAAGTGGAATTAGCGGGAATAGACAATATAAAACTCGAGTTTAAACACTTTTTTAGCGGCGCAGCGGTTTATGCGAACGGAAAAATTTGTATCACATTAACGCCTGCAGGATTTGCTTTGAAGCTATCAAAACCGGATATTGACTCTCTCCTGGAATCGGAAGGAAATAAAAGACTTCGTTATTTCCCAAAATCTCCGGTAAAAAAAGATTATGTGGTACTATCGGACAGTATCCTCAATAATGCCAATTCATTGGACAGTTTGATCAGGAAAAGCATCGAACTTGCCGCGGAACAATCATGAATAAAAATACGCTGAAATATGCGGGAGGCTGGCACAGCATACGTTATTCATTACGGATGGCCAAAAAAGCCGGCGGAATTGGAAAACTGTTTCGGGCGCTAAAAACCCCCAACACGTGCAAGGCATGCGCTCTCGGTATGGGTGGCTCGTCAGGCGGCATGATAGATGAGGTCGGGCATACGCTGCAAGTATGCAAAAAATCCATGCAAGCGCAGGTTCAGGATATGCAACCGGCTATAAGCAGCGATTTTTTCAAGGAAAATTCTATTGAAGAGATCGAAAAGCTCAGCGGTTATGAACTTGAATCTCTCGGAAGAATCGGGAAGCCTTTATATCATGCGGAAGGACAAAAACATTATACTGTTTTAAAATGGAATGAGGCTTTGAATCTGCTCGTTGAAAATTGGCGCGCCTCTGATGTAAACAGGAGCTTTTTTTATACTTCGGGACGTTCCTCAATCGAAGCGGGTTTTCTCGTTCAACTCCTGGCTCGTCAATGGGGGACGAATAATGTCAACAATTGCTCATATTATTGCCATCAAGCATCCGGAGTAGGTCTAACTCTGAGTCTCGGAAGCGGCACAAGCACTGTTGAGCTGCGGGACATAGGCAAATCCGATCTGGTAGTTCTGATCGGCGCAAATCCGTCAAGTAACCATCCGCGTTTTATGACTCATCTGATGGAATTGAAACGTAGAGGCGGAAAAGTCGTAGTAATAAACCCCTTTAAAGAACTTGGTCTCGAGCGATTTAAAATTCCAAGTGACATTCGCTCTTTACTGTTCGGCTCAAAAATTTCCGACCTTTATCTTCAGCCGCACTGCGGGGGTGATTTAGCTTTTTTAAAGGCTGCAGCTGTTAGAATTTTTGAAAAAGATTCTTTTGACAAAGAATTCGTAGAAAATCATTGTGAGGAAGAATCTGATTTTCGCTCGGATTTAGAATCCCAAAATATTGGTTCCCTCCTACAGAAATCAGGTCTATCCGAAGCAGAGCTGAATTCATTTTGCGAATTGGTCACTAATTCAAAACAAACTATATTTGCGTGGGCGATGGGCATCACTCACCATTTGCATGGCTCCGATACGGTTCGGGCGATAACAAATTTAGCGCTTCTACGAGGTATGATAGGAAAAGAAGGCGCCGGATTACTTCCGTTAAGAGGGCATAGTAATGTTCAGGGGATCGGCACCGTCGGCGTGGTTCCAAAGTTAAAACCGGAAATTGCAGAGTCAATATCTTCCGTGATGAATTTTGCGATCCCTTCTCAAGAAGGGAAGGATACTTTCGCATGCATGGAAGCTGCTCATAGAGGCGAAATGGACTTTGCCTTCATTATCGGCGGTAACCTGTATGGAGCTAACCCTCACCAAAAATGGGCTTCCGAATCATTACATAATATCAATATTATAACCTACCTCAGCACTACGCTGAATAAGGGACATCTTTTAGGAAGAGGAAAAAATACGCTGATACTGCCCGTGCTTGCGAGGGATGAAGAAAAAGAAAAAACGTCTCAGGAGAGCATGTTCAGTTTTGTGAGGCTCTCTTCGGGCGGCAGCGCTCCTCCCGATGAAGAAATACGTTCAGAATCTCAAATACTCTCTCACCTTGGCGAAGCGTTATTGGGAAATGCTCCCGTTCCATGGAACAGATTGACCGATCACGATAATATCCGTAAATTCATTTCGGAAACTATTCCTGATCTTGAACGGCTCAAAGATATTTCCAACGGCAGCGAATTTACAATTCCCGGAAGAATAAAACATCAACCTCGTTTCAATACTCCAACGGGCAAAGCTAAGCTCGCAGTTTTAGAGCCTCCCGACGCGCGACCGGAAAGAGGGAAATTCAATCTTATGACATTCCGATCCGAAGGACAATTTAATACTATAGTCTATGAAGAAGAAGACGTGTTCCGCGGGGTGGTACACCGAAATGTCATCTTCATGAGCGCGGAGGATATTAGGTCAAATGAGTTACAGGCGGGCAATAATGTCATTGTAGAGAGCAGCGTCGGAAGTATGAGCGTGGAACTCGTAGAAGGGGCTGTCAGAACAGGAAATGTGGCGATGTACTTCCCTGAAGCAAATGAAATAGTGCCCGGGAAAGTAGACCCGAACTCAAAAACGCCTTCGTTCAAACGAACGCAGGTTTCAATCTCTCCCCGTTGATTATTTTCGTTGGAATTCTAACCGTGTTATAATTTAGATAAATCCTCTTTGCGGTTTATATTTATAAAAGGTTCCTCTTCTTCAAAGGTCACTATCTTTATCTTCAGTCCGCTCAACCACCTCTTCATAGACTGATTTTCCGCAATTGATTTTTTTATAGACGCCATTCCTGATTTATGATAACACGCAACCAAAGGTTGGAGCTCCTCATCGGCGGAAACGGCTACAACAGCATCAATTCCCTCTTTTTCATAGCTGTCATTTATGGCGCTAAGCAGTCTTGAGATAATGTCGGATTTCATGTTGGGCAGGTCGCAAGCCAGAAACAAACCCCAGCCATCTGTATCTTCTAATCCTCTCAATATACCGGCTAATGGAGTTTGAACATCAAGGTCGTCATTCAAAATTTTTACGCCCAAACCGTTAAATTCGTTACCATTCTTCGCGACTATCTTGATTGAGGAAACCAAAGGTGAAAGTAAATTCAACATCCGCTCAATCAGCGAAATTCCTTCAAACTCGAAGAGCGCCTTATTCTCTCCGAAACGTTTACTATTGCCGCCTGCTAATATGTAGCCGGAAACAGTCCTGAAAAGGTTTATATCTTCCAATAGTTAATCCGAAAATTTTGCTGATTTAGTCGCTCGACTTTTCATTAATAAACACACTCAGATTTTCTGATTATCTCTCGTAGATTCACTCTCAACAGAAGAGTCAGGCTGTAGCAAACCGTTTTGTGAGTTAATATTAGAAATTGTAAAGGTAGAGCCTTTATTGATTTCACTTTTCACTGAAAGTTCGTAACCGAGAATGTCACATAAAGATTTACTGATTGCAAGTCCCAATCCGGTGCCTTCGTACTTTCTCGAAGTACCCTCTTCCGCTTGTATAAAAGCTTGAAATATGTTCGATAATTTATCTTCATGAATCCCAATTCCTGTATCAATTACCTCTATTCTTTCCACAATTCTCCCCTCTTCATCTGATACTACTTTTATGGTAACGATGCCTTTTTCGGTAAACTTTATGGAATTGCCGATAAGGTTGATCAATATCTGCTTCAATTTACCGGCGTCGGTTTCAACCGGGGTGAGATTGTCTGTAACTTCCGCAATTAATCGAACATTCGTATTCTCGAGTTGCCCTTTAATTTCTCTTATAGTCTCATTTACTAATGAATTCAAGGATACGGATGTGATCACCAGGTCCATTCGACCGGCTTCTATCTTTGAAAGATCAAGAATATCATTTATAAGTTTTAACAGATGTTTTCCGTTGTCATCAATCCTATTAATGTAGTTCAAGTTTTTCTTACTTATACTTTTGTCTTTATTTTTCAATAGGATATTCGCGAACCCGATAACTGAATTTAGCGGAGTACGCAATTCATGACTCATGCTTGCGAGGAAATTACTTTTTGCCTGATTAGCCCGCTCTAAACCTGCATATGCTTTTCTCAGCTCCCGTTCAGCAAATTTTCGCTCGGTTATATCTCTTACTATGGCTTGAAACCCTAAATACTTTTCCCCTTCCATTTGAAGCGAGACCGTCTGCTCTACCCATTTTAGCTCCTTATTGACTGTTAAAATCGGAAACTCATAAGAAGTTTCTTTTAACAATTCATTTTGCTGTTTTTCATAGTAGCTCTTTACCGCTTCCCGCCAGTCAGGATGTACTATATCGGTAAACTCCATACCAATCAGTTCTTCTTTGGAATATCCGCTCATTTTCAGACCGGGTGGATTTATGTAGGTAATTCGACCTTCATCATCAACGGTGTACACAATGTCGCTGGCTTCTTCTACTATGCTGCGGTATCGTTTCTCGCTGTTAGCCAATTGAATTTCAGCTTCTACCCGCTCGGTAATATCTCGCACAATACCCGTGAATATTGTTTTGTCGTTTGATATTATTTCGCTTACTGCAAGGTCCATCGGAAATATTGTACCGTCTTTCTTCTTACCTTTTACTATCCGACCAATACCGATAATTTTTTTCTCTCCTGTTGTATGAAAACTATGTAGATAAGAATCATGTTCTGAGTGATACGGCTCCGGCATTAAGAAATTAATATTTTCCCCAATAATTTCTTCCGAATTATAGCCGAAAATCTTTTCGGCGGCAGGATTAAATGTCTCTAATATTCCATCCCCGTCGATCGTAATAATGCCATCAACAATATTATCCATTACCGAATTAATTTGTTCTTTACTCTCTAATAATGCCTTTTCAGCTAGCTTTCTATCCAGTATTTCATCATGGAGCTCCTCGTTTGCCATTTTCAGGTCCAACGCGCTTGTTTCCGCTTTTCTGAACAGGAAGAATGTGTTTATCAGCAGCCCGATTTCAAGACAGATATAACTGGCTATCTTTAGCATATGAGCCGCATCAAACATCGTATCAAATATGACGCCTGAAAGGGACATATACACTACCTGTGAAAATGAGCCGATTATTAGAGAAATTATAACCCAATGTTCGAATTGATTTGTCTTCCAATATCCCTTTTTAATGTAACCGATCAAAGCCGCTATAAAAAACAGCGCCGGAATGAATTCTTCCGGTCTGTGGAAGAACAATTCCGGGTAATATGCCCTCGGAAGCGGTACAAACGCGAAAAACAGAAAACTTGTCAGTGTGGATATAATCGCAATTAGATACACTTTACCATCTTTTATTCTCGCGTCAGCTCCTAACTTGTCTTCTCTATTCCACGCCCACCAACTCAAGAACATCATAAGCGATAAGAATAATCTTGAGGCTATCCAACTCCAAGGAATCAGAGAGGGAGGCGGAGAGGGAAAATAACTGTCAAAAAAGGTTGAGGTAACAACAGTATGGTATCCATCTAAAAACCCGGTACCGAGAAAACCGGTACCTATGAAAAGAAATGTATTATTTTTTCTTGAATAATATCTGATCAATGCGGCGATGCCCGCAAAAACCGCTAACAGGGTCGAAGTCAGCTCCATAATAGTATGTATTTGTTTAGTTCCCTGCCAATCAAAATTTTGTAACAATAAAAAACCGAACAATAATGCTATCGTGAGTGATACATAGATGAACTTTCTCTTTTTCAGTTCTTTCATAATATTCAGTATGGTCTGTTTAATTTTTGCGTGACGATTATTTATTTTAGTCGTTTATTAGATTCTTGATAGATTTTAAAATTAGATCTTCGTCAATAATCGGTTTCGTAATATAGTCATCAAAGCCGAGTTTTAAGTATTTTTCCCTATCTCCTGCCATAGCGTAAGCTGTTATCGCTATAACGGGAACATCCTTCGTTAACTCCTCTTCTTTTAGAAGTTTTAATACCTCCGGTCCATCCATTCCCGGAAGAGATATGTCTAAGAGAATTAAGCTCGGCACTTCTTTTTTAAGCCCTTTAATGGCTTCCAAACCGGTTTCGTATTCATTTATTTCGTAATAATCTTCAAGTATTGCGCAAATAAGCAGACGATTGTCGGGATTGTCTTCCACGACCGCAATTTTTTTCATCCTCTGAATTCCTCTAAGATTCTATTTAATTCAGGTTTAATTTCGTTATAGGCGTTCTCTAATTTTAATATCAGTTCATCATAGTTTATATCTTCGTTTGATTCAGCTATTTTCTCTATATTTCCTGAAATTTCTTCTAATCTTGCAGCGCCAAGATTGCCGGCGCTGGATTTTATCGAGTGCGCCGCCCTTTCTACAGCCTCTAAATTCCCGGATCGGACTCCCTCTTTAGCACTCTCAATTTTTTGGGAAACGTTTCTATGAAAAGAATTGATCAATTTTCGCACAAATTGTTTCCCGCCGATTTTCTCCAGATTAGAAATTCTCTCTAAATTTATATATTTTTCTTCCATCTCTACATCTTTCCAATTTTCCCTATATTTCAAATAGTGTCTGACTTACTGCTTTTCATTCAATATAGATTATAAGATGCAAGTGTCATGCCAATTGGACATAAATACTTTGATTGATAATGATTATCCTAAGAATAATCAGTGTCGGTTCTGATAATGAAGTAATCGTTCTTTAGATTAAATTTATCTGACGATTTATCTCCTGATCTATTTCTTAAGCTCATATTTCTTTACCTTCCGGTACAAAGTAGCCCTGCCAAGTCCTAAATTTTTTGCTGCTGTTGTTATATCACCATTCACTGCCTGTAAAGCATCGTTGATCGCATCTCTCTCGATTTCATCGAATGATCTGATTCTTTTTGAATCATTATCTTCTGTAGAATTTGAGTTCTCATCTACCCTGTTTTTTAATAATTCCGGATGTAAATCCTTCACGCCTATATATTCTCGCTGAGCAATTATAACTGCGCGATGTATTGTGTTTTCGAGCTCCCGAACATTGCCGGGCCAGATATGGTTTGTGAGAATTTTCATGGCTTCCGGATCTATCCCATTTATTGTGTTAGGCGATTCATCTTTGTATTTGTCAATAAAATAAGCTGCTAATAAAGGTATGTCTTCACTTCTTTCTGATAAAGGAGGGATTGAAACAGGGAATACCGAAATTCTATAATACAGGTCTTCTCTAAAAAGCTTTTGTTTTACTAAATCCATCAAATTTTTGTTTGTTGAGGCGATTACCCGTACATTCACTTTAATAGTTTTATCCCCGCCTACTCTTTCAAATTCCTTTTCCTGCAGCACTCTCAGCAATTTAATCTGAGCGGGTAATGGCATTTCACCGATCTCATCAAGAAAAATCGTTCCCTCATGCGCCGTTTCAAACTTTCCCATGCGAGAAGAATTTGCTCCTGTAAAAGAGCCTTTTTCATGTCCGAAAAGTTCGCTTTCTATCAGATTTTCAGGTATAGCGGCGCAATTGACAACGACGAAAGGGTGTTTTGCTCTGTCTCCATTAAAATGTATGGCTTTGGCCACCAATTCTTTCCCTGTCCCGCTCTCAGCTTGTAGGAGAACGCTCACCGAAATATTGGAAAGCTGTTTAATCAGGGCAAATAGATCCTTCATTGACTTGCTCTCTCCGATAATATTGGCAAAATGATAATTCGATTTGAGGGAGCTCCGAAGACTTTCCAGCTCCAATACGGCTTTTAACTGCCCGAGAGCATGATTTAGCGATGTCAGGATTCGTTCCATTTGAAACGGTTTTTGTATATAATCATAGGCGCCGAGTTTCATAGCCTTGACGGCATCGTCAACCGAATTACTTGAGGTCAGCATTATAACATGACTACTTCCATCATTAGCGACAATGTCCGGAAGTATAGAGATGGAATTCCCTTCAGGAAAATAGATATCAAGAAGAGTTACATCAATATGCTTCTCTGATACTAACGCTTTACACTCATTAAGAGAGCTTGCCGTGTAAGTTTTATAGCCTTCTTTTTGAAGGTTGATTTCTAAAAATCTGCATATTTGCTCATCATCATCCGCAATCAGAATAGTGCCATGAGTTACCTCCATAAATTGTTACCCGCTTTCGATTTTTTTAATATAAGCAATGCATATTTTTTGATGTTTAAATTTATTTTATCGCTGTCTAAAACACAAGCTTTGTATTCTCAATATGATACATAACTGTATCAAAGTGACATAATTTTTTCAAATACGGGATTCTTCGTCAAAGCAATTTTCCGTAAAGCATTACTGATAACTTATAAACACCATATTCATTTGTTTATATGATATTGTAAAGAGACTCTTCCCTCTTTTGGTACATAATTTGCCCAATAATAATTCGATTATGTCTTTTACGCTGATAGGTTACTATTTAATGGTTTTTACCGGATAATGCGCCGAATATGAATAAAGAACAATTATTAGAAGAAATAGAAAGACTTAAACTTAAGATCATTTCATTAAAAAAGTTAGATAGTACAAATTCTAACTTCTCCGAAGATTTGCATAATTCAGTTGTAGAATCAGCGCCTGACGCTATTATTTCAATAAATTCACGTGGAAATATTATTTACTGGAATAAAAGCGCCGAACGTTTATTCGGATTCAGTAAGTATGAGATATTGGGGAGCTCCCTGACTAAAATTATTCCTCGTAGATTCAGAAATGATCATATTGAAGGGCTAAATAGAGCTTTGACATCAAGTATTTCTAAGATCAAAGGAAAAGCAATGCAACTCATCGGATTACATAAATACGGTAAAGAGTTTCCGATAGAAATCACACTGTCCACCGGTTTCACGGATAATATGAGATATTTTACAGGAATTATACGAGATACTACGGAACGGTTTGAGGCTCAAAGATTAATCAAAGAATCACAAGAACTATACAGCCTGTTGGTAAATAACGCAAATGACGGGATTTACATCACTACTCCGGAATATTTAGAATTCGTTAATCCGGCATTTGAACAGTTTTCGGGATATAAATTCGAGGAAGTATGTAACGAAAATTTCAATATTATTAACTTGATACACCCTGACGATCATGAGCTCGTCCAACAACGGACGAAAGACAGAAAAGCCGGAAAAGAGATAAAATCCAGATATGAATTTAAATTTGTCACAAAATCAGGCGTCGTAAAATTTGTAGAAGTTAATACCGTTCCGTTACCGGATAAAAAGGGTAAGGTTCTCGGAATGTTGAGAGACATAACGGATAGAAAAATTGTAGAGAAAAAACTTGAAGAAACATTAGATAAGAACGAGATCAAATATAAAACTCTGATGGATACTTTAAACGACGGTATCGGTCAACTTGATAATACCGGGAAAATAATCTTTGGGAATAAACAATTATTCCAAATGCTTGGATATAGCGAAAAAGACTTAATAGGCAAATTTATAGGGGATCTTTTTCCCGAAGATATTCGCAGCGAGATGTTAGTACAAATCGCCAGCCGAAAAACGGGGAAAGAAAGCTCCTACGAAAGTGAACTGCTCAGGAAAGACGGCATAAGGCTACCTGTGCTCATTTCTCCCAAAGCGATGTTTGACGAAAATAATGACTTTATCGGTTCAACAGCTGTGATTTCAGATATATCACGCATAAAGATGTCCGAGCGCGAATTAGAATTTACCATGGACCAGCTTTCTTTGATATTAGATTCCCAACCGGTAGTCACTTATCTGTCAAGAACTGAAGGAGATTTCGGGGCAACTTATATAAGCAACGGCGTGGTAGAAATGACCGGCTATCGACCTGAAGAATTCATATCAAACTCCACATTTTGGTCAAGCAATATTCATCCCGATGATGTAGAAAGAGTGTTTGCCGAACTACCGAAATTATTTGAAAACGGAGTCCACGAACATGAATACAGATGGAAAATAAAGAATGGAACATATAGATGGTTTTTTGATTCCCTTAAGCTCGTAAAAGATAAAAACGCTCATTCTACGCATATTGTAGGAATGTGGCAGGACATTACCGAGCGTAAGAAATCGGAAAAACAAGTTCAAGAAAGTGAGGTAAAGTTTCGCTCTCTCTTCGACAGAGCTCAGGATGCGATATTCATCCTGTCAGATAACAGTATTATCGATTGTAATAAGACCGCGCTTAAACTATTGGGATACGGCAAGGAAGAAATATTGAAGATGACGCCGTATTATTTCTCTCCTAAAAGGCAACCTGACGGAAAAAGTTCTAAAAAAGAAGCTCTTCGAAGAATTCAACTGACCATGAATGGCGCGCCACAGCTGTTTGAATGGCAACTGACCGATAAAGACGGCAATCTGATCGATACGGAGATAATCACCTCAAGAATCGATATCGAAGGTAATAGTTACATACAGGCACTCGTCAGAGATATTCGGCAGCGCAAAGAATCTGAACGTTTGCTCATGAAAAGCGAGCAAAATTACAAGACGTTAGTCGAAACAATGAGTGATGGACTTATTCGATTAGATTCAAAGGCTAACATTATTTTTGCCAATAAAAAATTGCTCAGCATGCTGGGTTATTCTAAGGAAGAGCTCCTCTCAAAGAATGTGTCTGAACTCCTCAGAAAAGAAAATCAAGAACAATTTGCAGAGGAAATATCCAGACGAAAAAGAGGAGAAAACGAACCCTTTGAAACCGAATTTACAAGGAAAGACGGCAAACATATTTCCGTAATCGTCTCTCCCGAAACCATCTATGATAAAAGTGGAGTATTCATTGGCGCTGTTGGAGTAATCACCGATATTACCGATATACGAAATATGACCACTAAGCTGAAAGAATCAATCTCGGTATTAAAATCTACGATGGACGCAACTTACGACGCTATATTTGTTGTCGATAATGACCAACATCCAATTTATTACAATCAAAAATTTCTTACCATGATGGGATTCACCGAGAAAAATATTGGGAAATCAAAATTTAAAGACCGGATGAAGTCGGTCGTTCACCTCTTTATTGATCCAAAACAATTCAAGAATAAGATAGAATATTTCCGAAAGAATCCTCACAAAAAAGGTTTTGATTTATTGGAATTTGTTGACGGAAGGGTATTTGAAAGATATTCCATGCCGCGAAAAATCGACGGAAAAATAGTAGGCAGAATCTGGAGTTTCAAAGACGTTACGGATACCAAAAATGAAGAACAAAAACGGTTGGCGGCAGAGCAACGGTTAGAAACCGCAAAGCGAATGGAATCACTCGGCGTGCTTGCCGGCGGAGTAGCGCATGACCTCAATAACATATTAGGTCCTATGGTCGCTTATCCTGATCTTTTGGCGAGTGAGCTTCCGGAAGACAGTCCGATGTTGGAAGATTTAGCGATAATAAAGGATTCTGCGGTCAGCGCTGCGGAAGTTGTGTCCGATCTGCTTACATTAGCTCGAAGGGGTAATTACAAGATGCAACCGCTAAGCCTTAATGATGTTTTTAGGTCGTATCGCAAATCTTTAGCTCACCATTCCTTCCAAGACCTTTTCCCTAACGTAAGATTAACAACTTATCTCTCCTCGAAACTTCATAACATTAACGGTTCTGCCTCTCATCTATCTAAAGTAGTAATGAACATGGTAAATAATGCGTATGAAGCTATGCAGTACGGCGGAACGTTAGAAATCAAAACTTATAACAAGACATTAGAAAAACAGCTTCTCTTTAACGACGAAATTCCCAAAGGGCATTACGTCGTGATTGAGTTCAAAGATAATGGCGTAGGAATGAACGAGGACGAAATGTCTAAAATATTCGAACCTTTCTTCTCCAAAAAGGAAATGGGAAGAAGCGGCTCCGGTCTCGGATTATCAGTTGTTTGGGGAGTAGTCAAAGACCACAAGGGGTATATTGATATCACTTCGGAAGAAGGCGTGGGGACCAAGTTCAGTCTATACTTTCCTGCAACAAGAAAAAAGCAAAACGGAACAACAAATCATTTATCTTCTATAAGAGGCTCAGAGACTATTATTGTAATTGACGATGAGAAGAAACAGAGGGACGTTGCCCGGAAAGTTCTTAGTTCTCTTGGATACGAAGTTAAATGTTTTGAATCCGGCGCCAAGGGAATAAATTATTTAAAAAAGAATGACGCTGACCTGATTATACTCGATATGGTCATGAAGAATGAGGATGACGGACTGCGGATATACCGTAGAATATTGAAAACCGATCCAACCCTGAAGACGATCATAGTAAGTGGATTTTCTGAAACCGAATATGTCAGAGAAGCAAAAAAACTCGGCGTGAAATCTTTTATCAAAAAGCCGTTCACGGTCGAAAGTTTAGGAAAAACTGTCAGAACTATATTAGATAAATAATTTATAAACTAAATCCGATATTTAGGATTTTATCTTTTTTCTCAACCGTATTGTAATTCGGTTACCTCATCATTACTTTATAACATTATATAAACGGAATTTCGGTATTGGATAAAACAACATTAAATGATTATTTATCAGAATCGCTGTCGTTTCTCAAAGAAAGATTCTCCGGGTTTAACGCTCGGATAGGAATTATTCTTGGTTCGGGATTAGGTCCCTTTGTAGATAATATCCGGGTTTTCAATACAATCAATACTACCGATATTCCTCATTATCCGGCATCTACGGTATCGGGTCATTCAGGTCGATTGGTTCATGGCACTGTCGAAGGAATAGAGCTCATTGCATTGCAAGGGAGGGTTCATACTTATGAAGGTTACGAGCAATGGCAAGTCACTTACCCCTCCCGCTTGATGCATCTATTAGGAGTGCGTTCGCTTATTGTCACGAATTCATCCGGTTCCTCCAATCCTGATTTTGAACCGGGGAATTTTATGCTGATCAGGGACCATCACAATTTTATCTTTCGTGATCCGCTTTATCAGTGGGAAGAACCGAATATGGAGCCGTTCTCCCCGTATAATAAAGATTACATTTCGATGGCAAAAAATATTGCCGAGAAATTAGATCTGAAATTGTATGAAGGAGTTCTATCAGCCAATCTCGGTCCCACTTATGAGACTCCCGCTGAAGTAAGATTTCAAAGAAGTTTAGGAGGTGACGCCGCATCTATGAGCACATTCCCTGAAGTGACCGTTGCTCGCTCTCTTGGAATTAAGGTCTTGGGTCTGTCTGTATTAACAAACTACGCTGCCGGCTTGACTGAGACCCCGCTTACCCATGACGAGGTTACTGAAACGGCTGATTCGGTATCGGGAAATTTTTCAAACCTTATAACGGAACTGATCAAGAATATTAATATCAACAATAAGGAAGAAAACTAATTATGTCCGACACACTATTATTGGGAGCGCATATGTCCATCGCCGGCGGAGTATCAACAGCCCCTGCCCGGGGGGAGGAACTTGGCTGCACCGCCATTCAGATTTTTACAAAAAACGCTAACCGATGGGACGCGAAACCCCTCAGCGAAGAGGAGATAAGCTCCTACGTCGAGGAAATGTCTAAAACAAGTATTAAAAGTGTGGTGGCGCACGATAGCTATCTGATTAACCTATGCAGTCCTGTTGATGAGCTCTTAGAGAAATCGCGCAGCGCATTCTTGATAGAAATGGAGCGGTGTGAACAGCTCGGAATCCCTGCGCTCGTTACTCACCCCGGTTCACACGTCGGCAGCGGAGAGGACGTAGGAATAAAAGGGATCGCAGCAAGTCTCGATTGGCTGCACGAAAATTTTCACGGCTCAACGGCAAAAGTAGCGCTCGAAACTACCGCCGGGCAAGGCACGAATCTTGGATATACTTTTGAACAAATCGCTTCAATGATAGAACAGACAAAAGATTCCGACAGACTCGTAGTCTGCCTCGATACATGCCATATCTTTGCCGCGGGTTATGACATCAGAACGGAAGCGACATACAACGATACTATTGAAAAATTTGACAAGGTAATCGGTCTTGACAAGCTCGCTTGCATACATATGAATGACTCGAAATTCGAGTTTGGAAAGAAAAAAGATCGCCACGAGGAAATAGGCGACGGTTTCATAGGCTTGGAAGGATTTGGATTTATTATGAATGATGAGCGATTGAAAGCTGTTCCGAAGGTCATGGAAACTCCAAAAGGCGATGACGGAAAATCTCAGGACATTATTAATCTCAAGAAACTAAGGTTATTACTGAAATGATCTCTTTTCGATAAATATGACGATTTTGCGAATCAGAGCATTTAAACCGCTTCTCTCTTACTACGTCAATCATAAAAAAATCATCGACAGAACTTTTCTGTTTCTTCTTTTAACAGGTTACTCAATTTCCGTTTATCAACGAGGCACCGATTTCCCCGTAGTTTACGAAGCCGGAAATAGAATGCTCCAACTTGAGCGGATCACATATTTTGAAGCTCACGCTTTCTCTTACCCCCCGTTCTTTGCCTTTATTTCCATCCCACTGGCGTTACTGCCGTATCAGCTGGCAAAGATGTCGTACTTCTTCCTTAGCGTGGGCGCGCTTCTGATGTCCGTAATATGGTTAAAAAAAATAATTGAAAATTCAGAAAGGTTTAAGATTCCCGAAGACTCTCATATGAGTAAATTCTTCACAGGTATATATCTTCTGCTGACAGCCCGTTTTATTATCAACAATTTTGAGCACCTTCAATCGGATATGTTTGTTCTTCTTTCGATGACGGGCGGGTTGTATTTCTTCACTAAGGGTAAAAATGTTCATTCTGCGCTTATGTTAGCTCTTGGCGCGTCAATAAAAGTTACTCCATTTCTGATTATCATTTATTTCCTCTGGAAAAGAGAATGGAAACTTTTTGCGCTCGGACTGATATTCACTATTACATTGAATCTTCTGCCGGATATATTTTTCGGGAGTAATAGGGATAATTCCTATCTGTCTGAATGGACACCGCTTATTTCCGGCAGGTTAAATCCGCAGGAGACCTTGTCAGAAACGGATGAAGTCTGGGGACTGACATCCCGGATGAACCAATCACTCTCCACCACATTACAGCGTTATTTCACGGATGCTCCCGTAATAACGTATTCGGACCATGAAGTTCATGTCAACATGCTGTCGCTTGAGCCTAAAAACGTAAAACTGATCGCTTTGTTCATCATCCTCATAATGGCTGCCGCATTTGCCTGGGTGACCCGCAAAAAATATAAAAGCCGTTCTGATGACAGATATTTAGTAGAATACGCTCTTGCTCTTATACTGATTTTACTTGCGTCCCCCGTATCATCGAAACCCCATTTTTCCATATTGCTATTATCACACGCATTGATTATCGCATCAATCTATCATGGATATTTGTACAAAGGCTACCTGAACTCGCTCATATTTGCGTTTATATTATCAACTCTGATGGTTGACGGGATAGTCGGTATTGAAATAGGAAGGTATTTTGAAGCGTTAGGAAACGTTACTTTTCATGCCGTCACGGCGGGCAGCTTAGTGCTGATAATTCTTCTGAATTTGAAGCCTAAAATTACCGGGCAAATCAGCCGCTGATTTTCAATTATCCCTTTACAGAATAAGATTTATAATTTAATTCTCCCGCCCTGATTTCTATCGAGAGATGATTTTCTCTCGGCGGCAGTGGGCATGAATAATAAGGACTAAATGCGCAATAAGGATTATATGCCATATTGAAATCCACCGTTATCGTATCAGATTCGGTTACCGGAATATCAAGATACCGCCCTGCGCCGTATGTATCCGTTTCGTTGCTTTTATCCTTGAACGGAATGAAATAATAAGGATCGTGACCTGAATCGTCAACAGGCTTATAAAGTTGTAATGAGTGATCCTTGCCGTTGATCTTAAAATTAAAATACCCGTATTTGTAGAATTTTTTTAACTCGCTTGAAGAGGTAAGCATCTCGGTTACCTCGGGAGCTTCGTATTTTTGAATAACGCCTGTGAACTTATATTCCGGATCAGGCTCGTAATATTTAAGCTCCTTGAAATTCCCTTTGTCCTCTTCCAATAACGGACTGCTTGGATCGTTTTTGAAAAAATCGTCTTTTGAAGTTCTCAACTCACTATACTCGTTTGCGAAACTCAACAGATTGTTCTCCTTCTTTTCACATCCCGCGCTGACTAAGACACCGGCTATTGTCAGAATAAATAAATAAAATTTCATACACGCCACTCCTTGATCAGTTTCTCGTCCTTCGCAAAAGGTATGACTTCTATATTTGAGCTGTCTCCGTTTGAGATACACTTTATAGATACCATGTCGGCGTCTCTTCCCTGTCCGTATCTCGCCGTAATTCGAGCTATATCAGATATTAATTCTTTTGTTACGTCTCCCATTATCAATGTCGCGGGACCTCCAAAATTCTCAGTTTCTAACAGCGTTCGTCCAAATTTGAATCCGGATAGAAACCGACTCTCCTCTTCATCGCGGGCGATTATCGCCTTTACTCCGGGTCTCGGTCTGAAATGTCTTCCGACCTTCAGCAGGATAACGTCTTCAGGTGTCAGCGGTCTATTATCGTTATCTTTCAGCATATCCGAAAGCTTATCGGAATAGGATTCATCTGTCAGCGTGCAGCATCCTCCCGCAGGCTGGGGGAAATATCCTACATCGAATTCCTCAACCAGTTCCATTTGAGCTTTCCGTGATCTGCCCGAAATTCCGAATAGTTCATCCCTGTTTATCCAGCCGAGTTTCTCCGGAATAGTTTCGGGAAGGAGTTTGGCGGATAACGGTCTTAATAAATATCCTTCCAAGCCCGCCTGTTCAGCAATAATGGAGAGCGTTGGTTTTCGCTGAGATTTGGGTCTTTGACCCATCACTTCGCCCGAGAAAATAAAATGAGCTCCTATCTCCTCCATGAATATTTTGGCTTTGGAAAACATCATTATGCGGCAGTCGATGCAGGGATTCATATTCGCCCCATATCCATGTTTCGGGTTAAGCAAAATATCCCAATACTCTTTCGATATATCAATTATCTCAAGCGGTATTTCAAGGTCTGCGCCGAGGCGTAATGCCTCGTTTTGCATCTTTTGAACCGGTTCGTCACCTCTATTCAATTTTCTGTGATGATCCGTAATGCAAAAACCCGTGCTGAAATTCACTCCTTGAATCTCTACACCCATTTTCTTCATTATATGCGCCGCAAGGGTACTGTCCAAACCACCGGACAACATACCTACAGCCTTTATCGTCTCTGACACGACTTCCACTTCCTTTCTATTTCTCGCTTCGGAGTTTAATAAACCTATGCGTTATTGTCAATATTCTGTTTAAAAGAAGACATTTGGCGATCTGTATTTCTGAGAATGAACAGAGTGTTCAAAAAGCTAAACGCTTGACATCCTGAACGTAATCTCTTATAATTATGCTTTACGAATTTACAAATTTAACCAATAATCAAAACGGAACGGACTGATTTTCAAGTCACTATTTAAAAGTTTAAGGGGGAATTACCTGCCTCCCCTTTTTCTTGTTTTGAGTCTCTTTCTTTTCTTGAGCAATTCAGCTTTAAGCCAATCTTACGATACTCGATTCACATCCTCGCTTTATTCATGGACAGAAAGTTACGATGGTATCAAAAGAGACCATTTACGAGGCTATCAATCATCTTCCATGATTTTTAGGGACGTTGGCGTAAAGCGTTTGAATGTGAAGAGTTACTTCTATCTTACTGATGATTTCAGCAGTGATCTGAACACCGGTACAACTCTACGAATTTTCGACCTGTACGCCGATTACAAAAAAACTCTATTCTCAAGCGACATTCGTATAGGCAGACAATTCGTATTCGCCGGGGTCGGCAGAGGTCCGATAGATGGAATTCGCCTATCTTTTAACAGTAGGGAAAACGGAAAGTTATTACTCTATGCCGGAACAATGGCTCCGGCTGTAAATCCCGATAATATTGACAGCTGGAACGAGAGCAACATCTTCGGGGGTGAACTGACTGCCTATTATCTGCTCGGCAATGTCATGAAATTCAGCTTCGTGAGAAGATCAAGAAAAGTTGAACCGTTCGAACTGAGTTTTCCGAGATTCGGAATTAGCAGTCTGAACCCGTCGTCGCTACAACGACAGGCAGCAGGCATAAACATCGCCCGTTCTCTGAGCGATAATATGTCTCTTTATTTACGAGGCGATTTCGGCATAGGTGAAGGAGCGTTCGACAAGTCTGTCTCAATGGACAGAGGTGAGATAGCATTAACTCATAATAAACGAAATTCACACTATTTAACCTTGGAATTTCTAAACCGAAAACCACTCGTTTATGTCAACTCGTTTTTCAGTAATTTTAGCTCCCTTCTTCGCAGGAGTAATGAACTGAGCGTCTCATTCGATAAGAAAACAGCCGAAAATCTTTGGCTGAACTCTAAGATCGCATTCGTCATCTACGGAACTTCATCTGAAAGCGAAGGCGCGAACAGCCTGCGGATAAACAGCGGATTCAAATTCAAATCCTTTTCTTCGGGATTGATATTCAGAAACGGATATGGAGGTGATTGGCTCGGTCTGAACGCCGGATACTATGGTCAGGTGATGCAATCGTTAAGCCTTAGAATTGACGGTGAGTGGTCAATGTTTTCTCTTACTTCCTATGATCTTGGCAACGATAAAGATGAGAGCATCGCTTTCAGTTTGAGGACAGGAATTAATTGGCGATTCAACAGGCACGTTTCATTGGATGCTGAAATTCAGAGTCTGAGCCAATCTATCGAATGGGCTAATATCAGCAACACCGTTTTGTTTGCCGGTAACGATAATGAATTCAGAGTGTTCCTGAAACTTAACATTTGGTTCTGGAAGGGAAAAGGGTATTAGATGATCAGAAATTCATATTCAATCGTTTTTTTAACTATCCTGATTCCGATAATTGCATCCGGCTCAAAAGATGACGCTAAAAACCCGGTGAAACTCTCTCATCGTATTCATATGGCAATTGAAAACGTTGAATGTTCCACCTGCCATGGAGGCAGTGAGGAGTCGTTAGTCTCTGAAGATCTTCTCCTGCCATTGAAAGAAAATTGCGCAACATGCCATGATGTGGATTCGGCGGACAAATGCGGTGTTTGCCATATCGATTCAAGTCCGGACGAATTCATCGGTTACCGGATAGAAACTCCGAAACTACTCTTCAATCATAAGTATCATACGGTTGAGCGCGCTATGCCTTGTTTCTTCTGTCACGGCGATATAGAGAATCAGGATGTCTCAACCAAAGCGAATATGCCGCCGATGACCACCTGTTTTAACTGTCACGACGATAAAACGGCGCCGACAGAATGCGCATGGTGCCATCTGAGCGAGGATGAACTTCGTCCTGAATTTCACACCGCGGATTGGCTTCATAAACACCGAATGATCGTGAATTCTCACCCGCTGAAAGCGGAAGAGAATTGTATGATGTGCCATAAAGAAAATTGGTGTCAGGACTGTCATATCGGCTCACAATTGACAAAATCATCTTCACAAAGCGTATATCCGTTTTATCGACCGAGTGAATGGGGAAAGAAACCACAGGTGGCGTCGAGGATTCACTCCCTTAATTACCGGTTTTTACATCCTGTTGACGCTAAGGGGAAAGAACGATTCTGCACTACCTGTCATGAATTCACGGAGTTTTGCGTCGAATGTCATCGGGAGTCGCAAAATAATATCATGCCTAAGTGGCATCAGGGATCGGACTGGGCGCCAAGCATAAATATCGGTGGCAGGCACGCTGATTTCGCAAGAAGAGATTTAGAACGTTGTATGGGTTGTCATGACTTGCAGGGTCAAGCTACCATCTGCTTACGGTGCCACGTGGACAATAGATGAAATATTTGATTCATCTGCTGATTCTTTCAATTATGTTCGGTTGCTCGGATGTTGCCGAAAATCCGACAGCTCCGGCTAATTATCAAATCGTGCCTGAAGCCGTATTGGAAATTATATCCGATAATTGCGCGTTTTGTCACCAGCCGGAGAAATTTTCCGCCGTTTTCAAAGGTCAAAAACCTTATTTCAGGAATTGGCTTCCCGACGGCAACGCTACTTTTCTTGACTCGATCCAAATTTGGCAGTCAAAAGAACGGATAGGAATCCGGGTCGCGGAAGGCACAATGCCAAGAACCTCCGACACTACCGATTTCTTCTTTCCCTTAACAGGCAATCGGTACGATATTATTATAGACTGGGCACAGACTGAAAGCTTTATTGATTGACTAATATTAATTAACAAGGAATTCATAAAAATGGCTGAAGAAAAAATAACAAAAACACTGAGCTCGGCAGCTTTTGCCCCTAAACCCGGTGAAATCTATGAACCTTATATTAGTGAAGAGGAAAATATTGCCGAATTTACTTTGAAGGCTGTAATAGTCGGCGCGGTCTTCGGCATTATCTTTGGAGCCGCCAATGCTTATCTCGGTCTAAAGGTCGGTATAACAGTATCCACGTCTGTACCTATAGCGGTAATGACAGTCGGTTTTTTCCGGTTGGTAAAACCAATCCTTGGGAAAGCATCCATACTTGAACACAACATCTCCCAGACGGTCGGCTCCGCGAGTTCAAGTCTTGCGAGCGGGATTATTTTCACGCTCCCCGCCCTATTTTTATGGGGACTTGACCCGTCAATTTTCAGTATCACCGTAATAGGTTTCACGGGCGGACTCTTAGGGATACTTTTTATGATCCCTTTGCGAAGATTTTTAATAGTAAAAGAACACGGGGTTCTTCCCTATCCGGAAGGAACCGCCTGCGCGGAAGTACTTGTCGCCAGTGAGGTGGGCGGCACTCACGCTAAAACCGTTTTTATAGGTCTCGGGGTCGGCGCTGTCTTCAAAGGAATGATGTCCTTTGGAAATTTTTGGAGCGAAAATGTAAAATGGGCAATTCCCGGCTTACCGAAAGGGAAAATCGGCTTTCACCTCCTCCCTGCTCTTCTTGGAGTTGGATATATCTTAGGGTACAGGGTATCCGGAGTTATGGTCAGCGGGGCGCTGATTTCATCGGTCGTGCTTATTCCGTTGATTGCGTATTTCGGGGGAGGACTCACGTCGGTCATTGCTCCGGAACCTATCAAACTCATAGGAGAAATGTCTACCGGTGAAATATGGTCACGTTACATTCGATACATCGGCGCCGGAGCAGTCGCGACCGGAGGTCTTATCTCACTGATAAAAGCGATTCCCACAATCATATCTTCTTTCAAAGTCGGATTATCTCAGATAAGGAAACGAATTGGCAGCGATGAAATTGCCGAAAAAAGAACAGAGATAGATCTCAACATGAAATATGTGCTTGGAGGAGTTTTACTTATAGCAGTGTTCATTGCACTCTCTCCGCAAATCATCAGCACTGTTGATTCGTTCATGTTAAGGGCAGTCGGAGCCTTCTTTATTATAGTTTGCGCATTTTTCTTCGTGACTGTTTCCTCACGGATCGTTGGTCTGATCGGCGTCACGAGTAACCCCACATCGGGAATGACCATCGCCACTCTCTTACTCGTCAGCTCCATCTTCGTTCTTCTCGGATGGACGGATGACATAGGTAAAGCCGCCGCCCTCACAGTCGGAGCGGTCGTGGCAGTAGCGGCATCTATTGCGGGAGATACTTCTCAGGATCTGAAGACAGGGTATCTTCTGGGCGCGACTCCTTACCGCCAGCAGATTGGCGAAATGATAGGAGCGGGAACTGCCGCCTTTTTTATTGCAATGACCGTGATGGCGCTGCATCAGGTTTACGGTTTTGGTTCTGAGGAGTTACCTGCGCCTCAAGCGACTCTGATGAAAGTTGTAATTGAGGGAGTTTTATCGGCTGACCTTCCCTGGGTGCTCGTGCTTACAGGAGTCGCATTTGCCTTAGTCGCCGAAATTCTTTCTATACCCTCTTTACCGTTGGCTGTCGGTATCTACCTTCCGATATCCACCCTGACCCCTATCTTCCTCGGCGGTTTGATCAGGCGTTATGTCGAACACAAATCAAAAGATGACGAAAAGTTGCTTAAGCATCGTAGGGAAAGAGGAATACTGCTTGGATCAGGTTTTGTCGCCGGTGATGGAATCATGGGAGTGGTGATCGCCTTTTATGCTTTAAAGATCGGAGGAAGACCCTCTTGGGATTTTCGGGCATGGATGGGAGGTATGGATTCCTACATCTCCTTCGGCATTTTTTTGTTTCTCGCATATTATCTGCTCCGTACCGCCATGAGCAGGCCTGAACGGACTTAGCCGTACGATTTTACCCTGTCTCCGCTATTTTTATACTTGACTCAGTCAATTTACAGGAATAGCTTACAAACGTAAGCTGGATAAAATTCTCTACAGGAGATAGTTCATTTGAAAAGCAAACCGCTGTCGGCGGATAAACTCAGAAACACGGTAAATCCCAAAGTTTTCAAATTCAAATCGACAAAAGACGTACGTCCTCTTTCGGGCGTGATAGGACAGAAAAGGGCTGTTAAAGCAATTGAATTCGGCTTAGGAATGAAGGGGCACGGCTACAATATATTTGTGACCGGATTAGCCGGTACCGGAAAAGCGACCATTGTCGAACGCTTGTTGCGAAAGTTAGCCGTGAAGGATAAGGGTCCGGATGACTGGCTGTTTGTTCACAATTTTTCTGAACCCGACCAACCACATGCGTTATCAATTCCTATGGGAAAAGGAAACGAATTCGAGACTGAAATGTCGGCGTTTATAGAATCACTTCAAATCGATCTACCGAAAGCTTTCGACGATAAGTATTATGAGCAACATAAAGAGTCCACTTTAGAAGAGTTTGAAGATAAACGGACCGCGGCGTTACGCCGACTGGATAATTATGCCAAACGACATAAAGTGGTGATTCAAAACACTTCAATCGGTCAGCGAACCATCCCTCTCATTGACGGTAAGGAGATGACTCCCGAAGAATATGACGCGCTATCCAAGACCGCGAAAAAAAAGTTCGATAAGATAATCGACCAAGTTCAGAACAAACTTTCCGCTGCCGTAAAAGAAGTTACTCTTCTTGAAAATAAAACGCAGGAAAAACTCCTGAAACTTAACGAGGCAGTTGCCAGATACGCCGTAAGCAAAAAAATCGAATCACTCAGAAAGAAATACGATTATTCCGAAGAAATCAGTGAATATCTCGATGAAGTAGAAAAAAACATCATCGCTAATGTAGGCGATTTTGTTTCCCGAAAAGAGGAAAAAGGGAATTTACTCGGTTTACAGATACCTCAATCTCAGCCAAGTTTTACCAAGTATAAAGTCAATGTTATCACGTCTAATATAAAAGCAAAGTGCGCTCCGGTTATAGTCGAGACCAACCCCACATACCATAATCTCTTCGGAAGGATCGAGAAGAAAGCCCAATTTGGCGCGCTCGTAACCGATTTTACTTACATAAAGGCTGGAAGCCTGCTACGAGCCAATGGAGGTTATTTATTGGTAGACATAGAGTCGATTCTTAGTCATCCTTACGTATGGGATACCTTAAAAAGAACTCTCCGAAATAAAAAACTTCAAATAGAGGATTTAAGTGAAGAACTCGGATTCGTATCCACTGTAGGTCTTAGACCTGAACCCATACCGTTGGATGTTAAGGTCGTATTGCTGGGCAGAGCGGAGATATTCCACTCGTTGGAATTTTACGATGAGACATTCAGAAAAACATTCAAGGTTCGGGCTGATTTCGATAGTTCGGTAAAGCTGGAGCGAAATTCCTATTATCAATATGCCAGTTTTATTTCAAAAGTCTGCACAGAGGAAAACCTTCTTCACTATGATCCCTCAGGTGTAGCGGCGATAATTGAGCACGCTCAACAAAGCATATCGGATCAACTGCGCGCTTCTATCCAATTCGGTCATCTTGTTAACACTCTCCGCGAGGCAAATTATATAGCGGAAAAGAACAATAAAAGGCTGGTCTCGGCTATCGAGGTCGAAGCTGCTATTTACGAACGGAGATTCCGTTCAAATCTCGTCGAACAAAAATTTAGAGACCAAATTGATCGAAATATTATAGCTCTTGATTTATCAAAGAAAGTTGTCGGACAGGTCAACGGACTTGCGGTGTATCAGGCAGGTGACCATTCATTCGGAATTCCCGCGCGAATAACAGCCAGTACGTTTGCAGGCAAAGGAAACGTAATTCAGATCGAAAGAGAAGTGAAGATGAGCGGGAGTACGCATGACAAAGGCGTGTTTACGCTCTCATCGTATCTCAGCAGAACATTTGCGCAAAATATTTCTATTTCTCTTTCCGCCAGCATAACTTTTGAACAAAACTATTCTTTCATAGATGGAGACAGCGCATCTTCAACCGAACTTTACGCATTGCTGTCATCACTTTCATCCATACCGATCGATCAGTCTATTGCCGTAACGGGATCGGTTGACCAATTAGGAAATGTTCAAGCCATCGGAGGCGTAAACCAAAAAATAGAAGGATTTTTCGATGTCTGCCTTCAGAAGGGATTGACAGGTAATCAAGGCGTGATGATCCCGGCATCGAATGTTCAGCATATGATGTTAAGAAAAGATATAATGGAAGTCGTCCGTTCAGGATTTTTCAATATCTGGCCGGTAAAAACCATCGAGGAAGGTATCGAGGTACTAACCGGAATTTCCGCGGGAAAGAGAAAAAAGAACGGGAAATTTCCACCCGGCACTGTTTACAGAGCCATCGAGAACAGGCTTATAGACCATCATAAAGAGTCATTAAAATACAAACAAAATCTCAAGAAAGAGCTTGGTATAATTAATGAAGGCGATAAGGATTAGAACAGTTAAATCACTCTCCCTTTTTCTCTTGATTATATATAATTTAAATTATATATAATGGCTATTCTGGCTGATATATTGGCGGGAGCGAAACTTACTAATGGTTCGCGAATAACATACGATAATAACTAATATTAGATATATATCGCACTGAAGAAAGGAAACACAGAATCTAAAATGACCGATAAAACTACCGAGAGATCAGAAACAATCGAACCGGAAGATATTCTTGAAAATATAGAATCCGCAACCATCCGATTCGCCGGTGATTCCGGAGATGGAATGCAGCTTGCGGGTACGCAATTCACAAATACCACAGCAATATTTGGAAATGATCTTAGCACCCTGCCTGACTATCCTGCGGAAATTCGCGCTCCTGCGGGTTCGCTGCCCGGAGTTAGCGGCTTTCAAATATGTTTCTCAAGCAAGGACGTCAAGACGCCCGGAGATGAACCTGATGCTATGGTTATCATGAATCCCGCCGCTCTTAAAGTGAATATCAAGGATTTGCAAACGGGCGGGATTTTGATAGTAAACGAAGATGCGTTCAAAACTCTTAATCTTCAAAAGGCGGGATTTGAGACTTCGCCGCTTGAAGACGACTCGTTATCCGCTTACCGCTTAATCAAAATACCGATAACGAAACTAACTCTTAACGCGTTGGAAAAGTTTGATCTTACAAATAAGATAAAGGAACGCTCTAAGAATTTCACTGCGCTCGGTATCATCTTTTGGTTATATGACAGACCTCTTGAACCTACTGTGAATTGGGTTAACGAAAAATTCGCCAAAGTACCGGAAGTTGCCAAGGCTAACATCACGGCTCTTAAAACCGGCTATAACTTTGCTTCTACAACCAGGATATTCGCAAGTCATTATTCGATAAAGAAAGCAAAAATGAAAGCAGGTAAATACCGCAATATTACCGGAAATGAGGCTACAGCATTAGGTTTTGTTACGGCAACGACCCTCGCTAAAATTCCGCTGGTTTATGCCTCTTATCCGATAACGCCTGCGAGCGACATTTTACATGAGCTGGCCAAGCATAAAACGTTCGGCGTTAAAACTATACAGGCTGAGGATGAAATCGCCGCAATATGCGCCGCTATAGGGGCGAGTTACGCGGGGAGTTTTGGTATTACAGGAACGAGCGGTCCCGGACTCGCTCTAAAGAGTGAAGCTTCAAACCTTGCTCTAATAACTGAACTGCCTCTTGTTATCACAAATGTACAACGGGGTGGTCCAAGTACCGGTTTACCGACAAAAACCGAACAATCTGACCTGCTGCAAGCAATGTACGGCAGAAACGGGGATTCCCCATTGCCTATATTGGCTGCCGCTACCCCCGCTGATTGTTTCTATATGGCATTTGAAGCCGTTCGTCTTGCGATTGAAGCAATGTCGCCGGTCATTCTTCTGTCAGATGGATATCTTGGATCGGGAGCCGAACCGTTCGCTATTCCGAATATCAAAGATCTTCCGAAAATAAAGATCATGCATCATACTGACCCGAAAACTTTTGAACCCTATAAGAGAGATAAGAAATCATTTTCTCGACCCTGGGCTATTCCCGGCACTTTCGGTCTCGAGCACCGACTTGGTGGTTTGGAAAAATCAGACGGTTCCGGCGATGTAAGTTATGATCCGGAAAATCATCAGCTGATGACAGATTACCGTCACAAAAAGGTCGAGAGTCTCGCAAATTTAATTCCTGAATTGGAGGTATATGGAGCAAAATCCGGTAAGCTACTCGTTCTTGGATGGGGAAGCACCTTCGGCGCAATCTCTACAGCGGTAGAGAAAGAACAAAAAAATGGAACTGATGTTTCAAGCGCCCACTTGAGATACATTAATCCATTTCCGAAAAATCTCGGTAAAGTATTAGGCTCCTTCGAGAAAATTCTCATCCCGGAGCTTAACATGGGTCAATTGTCAATGATTATAAACGCGAAGTTCAATTTAAAAGTCATTCAGCTTAACAAGGTACATGGTAAACCGTTTCTTATTCATGAAATTATCAAAAAGATCCGGCTTACTTTGGAAGGAAAATAGATCATGGCGAATAAAAATAACGGCAACGGCGCAACTAAGGTAAAACTCACTAAAGCCGATTTTACTTCTGATAATGAAGTCCGGTGGTGTCCCGGCTGCGGTGATTATTCAATACTCTCACAAGTTCAAAAATTACTCCCGACGCTTGGAGTTCCAAAGGAAAATTTCGTTTTCATATCCGGAATAGGCTGTTCAAGTCGCTTCCCATATTATATGGATACTTACGGATTTCACTCTATCCACGGTAGAGCGCTCCCAATCGCAACAGGAGTAAAAGTTTCCAACCCGGAGCTTTCTGTTTGGGTTATCACGGGCGATGGAGATGCTCTTTCCATCGGAGGCAATCATTTTATTCATGCGCTTAGACGTAATCTTGACATTAATATCCTACTCTTCAATAACAGAATTTACGGGCTTACGAAAGGACAGTACTCCCCTACTTCTGAATTCGGTAAAGTTACAAAATCCAGCCCTTATGGCTCCGTCGAACAGCCTATACGTCCGGTAAACCTCGCTCTCGCAGCTGAGGCTACGTTTGTAGCGCGTTCCGTAGACAGATGGCCTCATCATCTTTCCGAGATGATCAGAAAAGCTTATGAACATAAGGGTACATCTTTAGTAGAAATTTATCAAAATTGTAATATCTTCAATGACGGAGTATTCTCGGATTACACCGAAAAAGATGTAAAGGACGATAACACAATCGTATTGGAAGATGGTAAACCGCTTATTTTCGGCAAAGAGCGGGATAAAGGCATTATTTTAGACGGGGTCACGCCTAAGGTCGTAGAACTCAATGACGGGTATTCGGTGAGCGATCTACTTGTACATCATGAAAAAGAAGAATCGCCTGTGATGTCTCATATTCTGGCTAATATCGAATTCTACGGAGGACCCGTGCCTGTTGGAATTTTCCGCTCAATAGATAAACCGAGATACGAGGAGATGTTGATTGACCAGATGAACGATACTATTGAGAAAAATGGTAAAGGTGACATTCAAGATCTCCTTAATAGCGGTCATACCTGGAATGTAAATTGAATCTCAGTCCCATCCTGCTTTGATTTTCCAGTATGTCTGAACTTATATCGATTGTCTCCAGCAATTCAATTAGATGATGTAGAGCTCTATTATCGTGAAGTAGGGGACGGAACGCCGCTGATACTCCTTCATGGATTGACTCTTTCAGGCTTGATGTGGACTCCACAAATCAGAGAACTTTCAAGAAATTATAGAGTTATAATACCTGACCTGCGCGGACACGGAAAATCATCGGTACCCGATCATGGTTATTCATTTCATAACTATGTGATGGATATCAAAAACTTATTTGACCATTTAAATCTTCAGAAAACCCATGTTGTAGGATTGTCGTTAGGCGGCGCTATCGCCACAGAATTCTGCGTTGCGTTTCCGGATTCAACGCTCTCCGCGATAATTATAAGCTCGATGCCGCCACATTTTGAGCCTAATGACAAATGGATTCAAACCCTCTCGAAGTTCAGGAAAGTTCGAGATGAGTTCGGACTAAATTACGCTGTCGAAAATGTCTTGCTAAAAGAGCCGATATTCGGTAAAATAAATATAGGAATTAATGACTGGATGAACCTCAAAAACGCAATAAAACAGTTCTCAGGCAACCCAATTAACGCTGATTTTTCGGAACAGGAAGACTCTGCCGGGATCTTTCAGTCCCTGCCCGCTCCGGAACTGCCCTTCCTGATAATGACCGGAGAAAATGATTATAAGACTTTTATCGAAGCGTCCGATTCCCTATCGGAAGCATTGCCAAATTCGGAGAGAGTCATTATAAAGAACGCGGGACATTTATGCACAATGGAAAAACCTGAAGAAGTAAATTCGGCAATACTGAAATTTTTGGAAACTGCTCGGACCTGATAAGGAAATTTTATATTTATGATAGAGCTTTACGCAACAGACTATTGCCCGTTTTGTATAATAGTCGAAAAAACTTTAGAAGAGCTTAAGCTCGATTACAATGTCGTATCGGTTCCCTCACCCCACCATCTGAGAGCAGAGGTGCATGAGCTGTCTGGGCAGTCCCTTGTTCCCGTCATTGTTGACGGCGAGGATGTGATAAATGACTCTCGAAGGATTATACAATATTTGAAAAGTAAATACTCGCTTGATAACTAAGGATTTTATTACTTTTGCCCGTTAACCGGATTGATAAATGCAGATAAAATTTTCTACCGTTATATTAAGAAAATTATTAGTTTCTTCGGCTTTGTTAATTTCGATCCTATCACACGAGAATTTCGTAACTGCGCAGGATGGTAATATGGATAACTTTATCGACTCTAAATCTTCTAAGATAGCGAAAGATGTAAAGAAATGGCGACGTCATCTCCATGAAAATCCGGAGCTGTCGAGTGAAGAATTCAAAACAGCAAAATACGTCGAATCACTATTAAAAAAATTCGGCTTGAAACCTCAAAATGGCGTGGCAAAAACCGGTGTAGTAGCTGTTCTTCAAGGCGGGCTTCCGGGTCCGACGGTTGCCATCAGAGCCGATATGGACGCACTGCCGATTCTTGAAGAAACGGGATTAAAATTCAGTTCCAAAAATAAAGGAGTCATGCACGCATGCGGTCATGATTTCCATACTTCAATCTTGCTTGGCGTGGCAAAACTTCTAAGTGAACGTAAGAAGGATATCCCCGGTACGATTAAATTCATTTTTCAACCGGCGGAAGAAGCGCCATCCGGGCAATTGGTCGGCGCACGGTTGATGGTGGATGAAGGAGTATTAAAAAATCCCGACATCGAAGCCATATTCGGTCTGCATGTCGAGCCCGAGCTTGATGTAGGCGATCTCGGATACGCTTCAGGTCCGTTTATGGCTTCAAGCGACTTGTTTACGATAACGATCAAAGGGAAACGCTCACATGGCGCCTATCCCTGGAAAGGTATAGATGCCATACTTGTTGCAGCGGAAGTCGTAACTTCCCTCCAAACGATTGTCAGTAGACGCATAGATGCCCGAAAGCCGGTGGTTATCACCATCGGAAAAATAAACGGCGGTGAAAATTTTAATATTATCGCGGATGAGGTCGTATTGGAAGGAACCGTCCGAACGCTCGATCCGGACGCTCACGCAAAAGTACCCGAACTGATGAAAGAGATCATAGATGGTATCACCTCCGCTCATGGCGCGAAATATGAGTTTTCTTATACACGCGGCGCTCCTGTAACTGTGAATGACCCTGAATTGACCGCTAACAGCGTTTCGTCATTAGAAAACACATCGGGAATTGACTCTGTGCATATTACTACACCAACTATGGGGGCGGAAGATTTCGCATGGTTCGCGAATGAAGTCCCCGGCTTTTACTTCGATCTCGGTGTACGAAACGAAAAAGAAGGGAAGATCTATGGAGTCCATACCGCTCTATTTAACCCGGACGAAAGAGCGCTCGAAATCGGTGTAAGGGTAATGTCGAATGTAGTCATCGATTATCTGCGAAATAACAGCAAATAAGAAAGTAAACAAGTGAAATTCTATTCTCCGGAACCTGAGGTAAAGATTACCCGATGGTTCAAAGAACCTTACAAAAGTATAATAACGGCTGCGCGAACCTGTTATTCGGGTTCGGGCATAATAGAAGACGACAAGATAAAACACAACTATGAAGGGCTTGTCTCCGATCTCTTTCAAGCCGGTCATCACACTACTTTCCAGCACGCTCAGTTTCAATTTTCGATAGCAAATGTCTCCCGTCACGTGGTTTGGTCTTTCCTGCACAGCCACCCGTTTTATAATTCCGAACAGGTCAGCCAGCGATATGTTACCGTAAAGAAAGGTAATTATTCCATTCCGCCCTTTAGTTCGAGGGGTCGTTCTATATATGAGAGTACCGTGTTAATGCAGATGAGCGCTTATGAAAAACTTCGAGAGTTATTGCTCACGCCCACCTCTGAAGAGTACTTCGTACGGTTTCCGGGACGGAAAAAAGTCAAAGAAAAGTATAAAAAAGAAATAGATAAGAAGGCTCAGGAGATTGCAAGATATGTCCTTCCGGTTTCAACGTTTACTTATTTATATCATACCATCAGCGCCCTCACACTGCTGCGTTATCTGCGAATTTGCAAACTTCATGACGCCCCATTTGAACAAACACTATTAGCGCAAAAGATGGCTGATGAAGTTTTGAAGATCGATCCTGATTATAAACTAATTTTGGAAGCGCCTATTGAAACTGATGAGTTACCGGAGTATCAAATTTTAAACAACGGTTCCGAACGGAATCCCGCCCTTTTTCGCAAAGAGTTTGATGATGAATTAAACGGCAAAACCTCTCTCCTGATTGACTATAAAATTCGAAATCAGGAATCTATCGCGGATGCCGTAAGGGAAGTATTAGGTATATTGAAAAAGGATATGGATGATGACAGAGCGATAGCACTTTCTATAGACCCTGCCCGTAATTCCATGTTTGGGGAAAAACTCAATCTGTCCACTCATGATAAACTTACCCGCGCTCTTCATCACGCAAGCTATACATTCAAGAAAAAAATCAGTCATACCGCCGATTCGCAGGACCAACGCCATCGAATGACTCCCGCGTCCCGTCCAATTCTTTACGCTCATTTAGATGATGAACCGGATTACATTATTCCTGTTCTAATACGGAAAAACGATGCCGCACTACAACTCTATAAGGAGACTATGGAAAAAAGTTGGGATTCTATGGCGAAATTGAGAAAATTAGGCGAATCGACCGAATTCATCGGTTATCTATTGCCTAACGCCGTGCCGATCAGATTTACCGAATCTTCGGATCTGCTGAATCTTCATCACAAACATTCGATGAGATTATGCTATCTCGCTCAAGAAGAAATATGGAAGGCATCGCTTGAGGAGGCTCTGCAAATTTCGGAAATAAATCCGATAGTCGGCAAGTATCTTCTCCCGCCTTGCACGTTAAGGAAATTCGCGGATACAAAACCTTTCTGCCCTGAGGGTAAAAGATACTGCGGAGAACCTGTATGGAACTATTCAAGAAAAGAATACGCGAGAACGATTTAATTTAAAATTTGCTTATCATGCCGCACAATTCTATTTTTACTTATCATTCTGAACGGAGGAGTTAATGCCAACAGCAAAAGTACTTGAAGTGATAGATGGAAAATCTTTGATGATCTCGCCGAGATGGGATCACAACAATAAATCCGGATTTATACTGATCCTTGACGGAGTATCAACTCCGGCAAGAGACGAGAAAGGCGGATTGGAAGCTAAAGAAGCGCATACAAAGATTTGTCAGGGTAAGAACATCTCTTTTACCGGTGATAAAATCGACCTTCATAGGAGACTTGTCGCCGAGATAGAGATTAATAAAGTTTCCGTCAATGAAACCATGAGAGAGCTGGGATATAGAACATAAGAGCCGGAACGACTCCCGATCCGACACTTAACATGGGTCATTTTTATTAATTTTACGACTCTATCCTTTTGCAAATACAGTCATTTTCGAATAATTAAATAAATCAAGCCTGCCGTTATATCAGAAGAAAGAATTCATTGTATGCCATATAGACAGTTATTACCATAGTGTCATGTCTTATTGTCATATTATAGGTATTTTCGATTTCCTATATATCTTATATTATCAGATACTTATCCTACTTGGCACGCAGAGTGCATATAATTAAAATGAAAACGGAAATTTAACTAAACGAACGAAAACGAATGAAAAAGGAGAATAAAATGAATTTAATCAAATATAGACCGAACTTGTTATTTAACACAATTTTCGATGATAGCTTCGGCTCATTCCCGAGCCGGGCGTATTTCGGCTTTGAGCCGAAAGTCGACGTAGCGGAAAGTGAGAAGGATTATACAATATCTTTTGAATTGCCGGGCGTCAAGAAAGATACCGTTAAGATATCACTCGAAGGCGGACTACTCACCGTTGAAGGTGAGAAGAAATATTTTGAAGAGGATAAATCTTCAAATGGTTGGAGGCAGGAACGCAGATACGGAACCTTCAAGAGGTCTTTCCGTCTCGGTGACGGAATAGATCAGAAAAAGATCAACGCCGAGTTTTCGGATGGAATTCTTGAGATAAAAGTCGCAAAAAATAAAGAATCCCTCAGGAAGGAAATCGAAATAAAGATCAACTAAGTCCACTCGATGAGTGTTGATATACATGATAACGAATGCGGTGGAAGCCCCCGATCGAAACGGTTGGGGGCTTGGTGTTTTACGGTGTGATGCGAACCTTTGCGACAACGGGCAAGTGGTTAGATGCCACCGTTGAAAGCGTATCGACAGGAACGGAATAATAAAATGGCTCAACCTGATTATTTATCAGTATATAATCTATCCTTCGGGACATAAGGGGCGTCGGATAGGTATTTGTGACATTACGAAACCGTGTTCCAATATCCATAAGTTGATTCATAAGCGGCGTTAATTGAACACTGTATGGTTCCGCGTTTAAATCTCCGCAGAATATGATAGGTTCATTATTCATCAATCGCTTAAATACGCTGCCAAGACGCTTGGAATGATATTTCTGCTCTTCATCCATTATACCAAATTGAGTTGAATAAAATTTCAACGTCCTAAACCCGATATCGATCGTTGCCCGCAGCAGCCCCCTCCTTTCTGAAGTAATGCCCGGAGATATATCTATATTTTGAGTTGAAATGATGGGATATTTACTTAAAATTGCGTTTCCATACTCACCTCCAAGATAATCTATCGTTTTCCCGAAGACATAAAACATTCCGAGGTGATTTGCTATGATATTTATCTGAAGATCCCCTTCTGTCCTGTTCGTACCCATGTCCACTGCCTGAAGAGCAACCAAATCAGGCTTGTATTGCTCTAATGTTCGGGCAATTCTTATGGCGCTGTAAAGGTCGTCAACACCCTCTCCATGATGTATATTGTAGGTTACAACTGTCAGGTCCACGTATGTGGATTCGGGAATATCCTCTTGTGCGAATAGGGAGACCGTGCCGAAAGCGGAAAATATCAGAAACGCCGCTAATTGGGGAACTAACTGTTTTTTTATATCAGCTTCGATATTTCTCATAATTATCAACGTCAAATATCGCCTTGATTCAAATCATAATCAAGACGGTTGGCCTCTAATCAGATAAAATTTTAATCATGTAAATGTTCTAATATGACATAATTCGGCTTGTATACTTTACTCAGCCAAATTAAATTACAGATTGAGTTAGCGTATTTTCTAAAAATGTTGAAGGAGGAAACAGATGGACAATTTACTTGGGATCACTCCTCGCAGCGGATTTATCGGAGTTTGTTTTGCCATGATTGGGGTGGATGAGATGATAGACCAAAGGGAACTTACAAAATTATATGAAGTTCTTGATCGGTTTGGCTTTAATGAAGAAGAAATTATGAAGGAGATGGCAAGCTTCACTGACCTGAGTTTAAGTGAGGGAATGCGGTACGGTCAAAAGAGCATGGCAGCGATAACCGGATTGGATAGTGAAATGCGTGATAATTTAGTACAGGCTCTTACTGAAATTGCCATTTCTGATGAATATTTCCACGACACCGAGAAAACTCTTCTAACGGCGGTCAAGATGACCTTTGGGATGCCCGAATAGAGTTTTCTTATAGTTAAATTCAACTTTTTTTAGATTTATTGCTATGATTATTTTAGGTTAAACTGAACTTACCGATGAAAATAATCGTATTATAAGAGGTAAAAGATATTCAGATACTGGGGACGACATGGCTTCGACGGGATTGAAGTAGGTGTCGTACGCATGCCGCGGCTGTTTCGGTTCCGCGTTATCAAACCGGGCGCTAAATATAAGTGCAGATTACGATTACGCGCTGGCAGCCTAAATAGGCTACCCGTTCCTTCATTGCCCTGCCTGTCGGGCGATGTCTGGGGCGACGACAATGGCAGGATAGTTTCATTTTTCGTTTGTGGAAATGAAATGAAATCTTAACCTTCGGGTGAGCAAAATAGCAGTGCTCTAATCCAGTCCTTCGGAGTGGGACCTGCGAGAACTAAATGAAGGACTAAGCATGTAGAAGATGACGTTGACTCTCTCTCGGACGGCGGTTCGATTCCGCCCGTCTCCACACCTTAAAAAATTACTCCGGCATACCTTTCTTTCGTCCTAACCGATGAAATTGTTTTTGAATAGAAAAGCTCAATACTCTTAAAATTTACTTTTAGGCAATTATCTCTTTGATTTTGAAAATTTATTATTATATTCGTAGAACCTTTGGTTCTTAGAAAAGGGATTGCTCCGTCAGTATACTCTATTATAGGCTAATAATGTTCTCTGACGGAGCATTGTAGCTGTTGTTGAAGTCTTAAATTGCTAATTCTTACTTTCTGTTTCAAATCTTCTACTATATTTAAAGCAATATTCGTGCCAATATAAGGTATTTTAGGCATACCTATGATATTATTGAACTTATGAAATCTTAAACTTTTGTTATTGAACATAATAATGGTCATTATTTGCCGTTTTAATATCACCTGATACAAATTTTGTCTATTTTGAGACTACAATTAAGATTATCAACATGCTAAACTACATCTGTAAAAAGTGATCGGATTTGTTCCTGCTTACTTTTTATGTTTTATCTTCCCTCTGAATTGTATTTTTTTTATTATGATCAATTGGCGCCGAGATAATCTCTAAAGTTTTTAATGCTAAGTCCGATAATTAATCATGGACGCGGTAAAGTTTCAGAAAAAGATTGCTCGAAATTTAGGGGCGTGATTATAAAATAGCCTATTTTTAAGGTATCACGCCCTCTTTTAGTGTTTAAATTATTGAACTTCAATCAAATTTTGCCTTAACTTCTCCGAGGAGGTTAATTTGCAAGCCAAGCTTATAGAAACAGAAATACCTGAAGTTTTGCTTATCGAAACCGTTAGGTTTGAAGATGAACGGGGCTTCTTTATGGAATCATTTCATAAAGAAGCGTTTGAAGAACTCGGCATCCCTGTTAATTACGTCCAGGAAAATCATTCCCGTTCGAAAAACGGTGTCATACGAGGGATCCATTATCAGGATACGGCTGCGCCGATTGGTAAACTCGTACGATGCACTGTCGGAAAGATATTGGATATTGCCGTTGACCTCAGAGTCGGGTCACCGACTTTCGGAAAATACGTAAAAACTACCTTATCTGAAGAAAACAACCGATTACTTTACGTGCCTGAAGGTTTCGGGCACGCGTTTCTCTCATTGGCTGATAGAACTGAGATACAGTATAAATGTACATCCTATTATTCGCCTTCTTCTGAGGGTACGCTACTTTGGAATGATTCTAAGATTGGTATAGAATGGGGAATATCGAATCCTTCTGTTTCTCCGAAAGATAAAAAAGGTCAAACGTTAGACGAATATTTAAAAAATCCTGCTTTTGTTTACGGAGATTAACTCATAGCCACTAATTTTTCAGTCTCAACAGATAAAATTTTTATTTTTCATCTTTTCTCTTTTTCTTTCTCAATTAAATACGTATTTATTAGATTAACCGGGATGAAACTCCTGATATTAAGTTACTGATGGAACCAAAAGAACTAATAAATATTGCCCTTAAAGCGAGAGAATATGCTCACGCGCCCTATTCAAATTTTAAGGTGGGCGCTGCTCTTCTCAGCAGCTCTGGAAAAGTCTATACAGGCTCCAATGTGGAATCATCATCATACGGGCTTACTATATGCGCTGAACGAGTAGCCCTTGTTAAGGCGCTCAGTGAGGGGGAAACTGATTTTGAATCTATAGCGGTAGTATCTGTTCCGGGCGCCTCCCTTTGCGGCGCTTGCAGGCAGTTACTATGGGACTACACAAAAGACATTCCGGTTTATTTGTCCGATCTCAAAATGAACATTGTGGAACGTAATCTATCCGTCCTTTTACCTTATCCGTTTGATAATTCTCAGCTGGTTTCTGACAATGAAAGATAAATCGTCTAAAAGACCTCTGCTAATCGGGATTGCGGGAGGAACGGGTTCGGGAAAGACTTTAGTCTCAAGAAGAATATATGATGAATTAGGATCGGATCAGGTTGCCATCATCGAGCAGGACTCCTATTATCGAGATCAATCCGATATTCCCCTTGATGACCGGAACAATCGAAATTATGATCATCCGAGCGCATTCGACTTTGAGCTAATGCGTATTCAGATACAGGAACTTATGGAAGGGAGACAGGTAAAAGTTCCCGTGTATAACTATAAAACACACACTCGGAAGAAAAGAAGAAGAGTTATAAAGGATCATGTAGTAATAATTCTTGAAGGGATTCTAAGCCTCTTTGACCCCGGCATCAGAGCGCTGATGGACATTAAAGTTTATATTGACACGCCCCCGGATACCCGTTTTATCAGACGTCTAAATAGAGATACCAAAGAAAGAGGTCGTGATTTAGAGTCTATTATAAAACAGTATCAAGAGAGCGTCCGCCCGATGCATATTCAGTTTGTGGAATCCACGAAAGCTTATGCCGATATAATTATTCCGGGAGGCGGCTACAATAACGTTGCTGTCGACCTGCTTAAAACTAAGGTGGCATCTCTCTTAAACGAACGTAAACAGAAGGGTCCAAATGCAGGAAAATAATATGCACTACCCACAAAAAGGACAAGGCTACATTGAAGCGATTTGCGGAAGTATGTTCAGCGGTAAAACAGAAGAGCTCATTCGCAGACTTCGGAGAGCGCAGATCGCAAAACAGAAAGTGGCTATCTTTAAACCGGCGATAGACGACAGATTCAGCGCCGATCATTTGGTATCACACAGCGATTGGACGATCCCCTCCGTCTCAGTGAAAAATGCTTCCGAAATACTTGAATCCACGACTGATGAAGATGTGCTTGGAATAGATGAGGTACAATTTTTTGACAGAGGAATTGTAAAAGTCATCGAGGAACTTGCAAATTCAGGTAAACGGGTAATTGTTGCCGGTTTAGATCAAGATTACAGGGGGGTACCGTACGAGCCGATGCCGCAGATCATGGCTATTGCGGAGTATGTAGACAAAATACTTGCCGTATGTATGGTATGCGGCAAACCTGCCAATAGAACGCAACGGTTGACCGAACAAACCGAAAAAGTTGTAATAGGCGCTACCGAAGCTTATGAGGCTCGTTGTCGGGAATGCTTTGAGCCGCCCGTTCAAGAGATGTAATAATTCACCTCAAAAGTAGGAGAATAATATGAAATTTATAAGCCTGTTCGGATTATTGGTCTTTCTGGGTATCGCTTTTCTTTTATCTAAAAACAAAAGCAAAATCAAAATGAGAACTATTTTCTGGGGAGTTGCCCTGCAATTGCTCTTTGCCTCCATCATACTCGGAAATCCCACATTTTCATTTTCCGGGATGTTCATATTCCTCTCCTTGATACTGATGTACATCTTCAAAGACGATATAAATGAAAGACCTGATAAAAAGTCTCAGGTGATACATGCAGGTATGATTTTATTAGGCTCAATTCTGCTTGCGGGAGCGATTTATTATTTAGCCCGATTCGGTTTGATAAACTGGTTCTTAGCTGCTTCCTTCATTGCTATATTTGGCTTAAAACTAATTCATAAAATCGAATATCAAAAATATCTAATCGCCACGTTTTTAATATCCGGCTGGGTGTTTAACGTCATAAATAATATTGACGGGAAAGCCATTTTTTCGGCACTGTCCGGTAAAGTCAATACGTTTTTAAAACTTACCGATTACGGCTCCCAATTCCTCTTCGGTAATATTGTAGATCCAGAATATTACGACACTTTCGGATTTCAATTTGCGTTCGGAGTACTCCCAACCATCATATTCTTCGGCGCTTTTTTATCCATCCTCTACCATCTTGGAGTTATGCAGATCATTGTGAATACAATGGCAAAGTTTATGAGATGGACAATGGGAACAAGTGGAGCGGAAACGCTTTCAGTGACCGCTAATGTATTTGTCGGGCAGACTGAATCACCATTATTGATAAAACCGTTTCTAAATGGTATGACCTTATCAGAACTTGGGACTGTTATGATAGGCGGATTTGCAACAATTGCGGGCGGTGTGCTTGCCGGATATATTCGGATGGGCGTTGATCCCGGTCATCTCATAGCAGCAAGCGTTATGTCGGCGCCTGCTGCTTTGGTCATAGCTAAGATCATATTCCCCGAAACCGAACATTCCGAAACTGCTGGTGATGTGGACATTCCACGAACAAAAACCGCAAGCAATTTACTTGATGCTACAACCGCTGGAGTCACGGATGGCCTTAAATTAGCGGTGAACGTGGGCGCGATGCTGCTTGCATTTATAGCGCTCATTGGATTACTGGATTTGATCTTCAGTTTTTTAGATGAGATAATCGATGGAAAGTTGCTCGGAGGAGCTTATCAGGCATATTCAGGAGGTAGCGGTTTTTCACCTGTGACCGGTGAGTATTCAGGCGTATTCCCGGGTTCTCTAAAAACACTCTTTGGATTTATCTTCAGACCTCTTGCATGGAGCATGGGAGTGGCATGGCAGGAAGCCGACAAGATAGGCAATTTACTCGGTGTTAAAATTGCCCTGAACGAGTTTGTAGCATACGCTCAGCTCGGCAATCACATCGCAGCAGGCGATCTCTCTCAACGGTCAATTACTATTGCCACATATGCTCTCTGCGGATTTGCCAACTTTTCCTCTATCGGAATTCAAATAGGCGGTATTGCAGCTATTGCTCCCAACAGGCGTTCGGATTTGGCAAAAGTAGGACTCAAGGCAATGATCGGCGGAGCTCTTGCGTCCTGGATGACAGCAACCATAGCCGGTATTTTGCTTTGACAAAAGGATAACCGCTGAATAGAATAATATTACTCGGCCCTCCCGGTTCAGGGAAGGGAACTCAGGCAAAATTATTACAGGACAAATTTAATATTCCTCATATTTCAACAGGAAGAATACTTCGCCAAAACATTTCCTCCGGTACAGAATTAGGCATTCTCGCGAATAAGTATATGGAAAAAGGCGAGCTAGTTCCGGACGAATTTATTCTTAAAATGGTAGCTTCTATACTTGATGATGAGGGAGATAATCCGAGTTTCATATTCGATGGATTTCCCAGAACTATTCATCAATCTGAAGGTTTTGATAAAATACTAAACGAACGGAATATGGCTCTTGACCATGTTATAAATATTGAAGTTCTCGAGGATGAAGTAATAAAACGGCTCTCTTCGAGGTGGTCGTGCTCAAATTGCGAAAGCGTTTTCAACACTATCTCAAACCCTCCCGCTGAACCGGGTATTTGTGATAAATGCGGCAGTAAACTAATACAGCGAAATGATGATAAGCCTGATACAGTAAGAAACCGCTTATCAGTATATTTCGAGCAAACCGAGCCTCTCATCGATTATTATAAGAACAAAGGACTCCTACGCTCCGTTTCCGGTGACGGCGGACCCGAAAGCGTTTTTAATAGAATTCTCGGTGAATTTTCCAAGTCAGGTAACTGAACTATGATTATTATCGGCGTCACAGGAGGAATGGGCAGCGGCAAATCTTCAGTTTGCAAATTTCTGGAAAAACTCGGAGCGAAGATCATTGAAGCGGATAAGGTAGCTAAAAGTCTTTATTCCACTGAACCGGATCTAAAGAATAAGATTGTTGAATCATTCGGCTCGAATGTTCTGGATGAGTGGGGTGAAATATCTTTCAAGCAGCTGGCAGAAAAAGCGTTCAAAGATGAAAATTCCGTGGCTCTTCTCAACCAAATTACGCACCCCTTCATACGGGACGCGATTCGGGATAAGATCATCAATCATACCATGACCGACGATATAATAGCGGTGGATGCCGCCTTACTCTTCGAGGGAGAGCTTCTTTACACTGTGGACTACATAATTACGATTACCGCTCCTATCAAAGTCAGGGTAGATCGTATTGTCGCTTCCGGACGGTTTAGCGAGGAGGAAGCGTTAAAGCGAATCTCTTATCAGCTGTCTGATGAAGAAAAAACTGAAAAGGCGGATTTTGTTATTCAGAACGATGGTACATTAGAAGAGCTAAAGAAGAAAGTTGAATCTGTTTACAACGATATTAAGTGATTGAATTACGGCTCAATTGCCGTTATGACCTGTTCTTCCCCATAATTTTCCAATCCTGACACCACCTTCTATCGCGGCATCGGATCTGATTAAATTTGTTGTTTTAAAATAAATTTGACGCCATTCAACTTTAGAATATATACCCCATCCTTTTTGATTTGAAACACTGAGTCCCAATTCAAAGCGACGCCAATCCCATTTCCCTTGAGGTTCCAACGCATAGCCTATAGAAAATTCGATAATCTCATCAGTCTTTTTCTTAGAAGCATAACTCTTTCCTATTCTTGAGTTTAGCATAAACCTCGAAACCCAACCTGATGTGACCGGAACCGGAGAAAAATCGACTCCTCCGCTGATAGTCATAATAGAAATAAACCCAATCACAGTTCGACCGCCTATTTCTATGGCGCTTCTGTAGGTCGGACGCGGAGGAAATCTGCCGTCTTCCATCATAAGCATAGATGTTCTCATTAACGATTTAGCCCTCTTACGTTCAACCGGAGTGAAGTCGGCGGCAGAAGGTAAAGTTTCTTTAATATTCTTAACGTTCTCCTGATTGACTATCAAACTCTCATCCGAATTTTCTTGCATCACTTTCAATACTTCCCTCATAATTAGTGAATGAGTTTTGAATGAAGGGTGATGCAGGTCGGGCGAAAAATAGGGAGAGTTTTGAGAGTTAAAATCCGGTTCATTCCCAGCACTGTTCATCAGCGTGTAGATATCAACTATAGCTCCTCCAAATTCTTCAGCCACTTCTTTTATCACCCTGTTATAAGAAATCACTCTTTCCTTAACATCTCTTAACTTTTCAGGAGTGAATACTTCGGAGGATTCGAACGTTTTTTCACGAAATTCTGATAAAAACGAAAATGTCTTAGTTCCTTCTGGGAAGGTTTTACCGTCAGCATCTTCTGCGCCTTCAGGTAAAGCGGCAAATAAAGGCACTTTTGTTACATCCGGGAGAGTAAGCAGTAGAAGACGTTTACTATCACTTCTGTTTTTAATTTTGGTGTTTAGCTTCTTGATCAACAATTGAAAATCGGATTTAAAATCAGCCGTACTGGGCGGAGTTGCATCACCTACGAACCCGAACGATGAAAATAGATCATCCGACCCCAACCATACTATTATCCAATCATACGTTGATTCGGAATTTTCGATAGAGTTTATAAAACTTTTATTATCTTTGAGTAATAATCTGGCAAATATCCATGACACTGATCTTTTACTATGTTTCTTAGATGATTGATTCAGTGCGTCATTCACTGTTTGACCGGGAATTGCCGCAATGTTTTGACTTGAGATAGGCTTTACGCGGACAAACAAATTTGGCAGTAACTCCTTGATATTTCTTATTCCCCAGAAACCGAAACCTTTTTTCGTGAGATTTAAATTGTCAATCGGGTAAAAATTCTTAAATCCCGGTAAATTCGGTTCAATTCCTAAGGTGAGTAATAATTGTGAAGCCCAACCTTGAGCCGCAGATTCATCGCTTAAATTTAAAAAATACATCCCCGCCGTCAAACTGTCGCCCACCAATAAGATTTTCAACTTATTGGATCGTTTGGTCGGTTCCGCTTGCGCGTTAGGGAGGAGCAACAGAACTGCTAAGCAGGTTGACAAAACAGTTCTTACTCTACGTTTGTTCATCGGTTATTACCGAATAATAAAATTTCTTACTTTGACTGATTCGTTATTTGCGTTGTCCCTGGCTGATATTTTTAACTGATGTTTACCTTTTTCTAACGGAACTATGCTTTCGTATGATGCGGTATTGCTTGCCGGATGCCATTCGAAAATCAATTTTTTCCCGTCCAATTCCATCAGTATTGACCGTTCATCTTTGATTCCCGATAAATTATCGCTTATTTTTGCAGATATGGTGAATCCGGATTGCTTCATTATCGCTCCTTCAACAATATTCAGACGTTCAATCTTTGGCTGTCGGCTGTCTTTCAATACGGCAAAACTTTCAAGACTCAACACATTTGTTGACAGCACTCCCATAGTCGTGTCATGCTCGTTCTTCAGGAAGACCCAACCCTTTTTGGAGTCATGGTAATATATTCCAAGCTTCTCTCTGTCTTCCGCATCTTTAGGATATCGAAGCAGCACCTTTACAACTTCTTTCATAGGTTGATACGATGGAGAAATGCGATAGACCGGGGAGATGATTTCATTATCTCCGTTATCGGGCTGAAACTTTTCATCGATAATGACTTCCCCATAGTAGTCCGTGTATAAAGATTTATTATCAAATTGTACCATAAAATTTCCGTCTTTGGATAAAAGAATTCCACCGGATTTTTGAGAAATACGGCTAAGGTTCAGTTCTTCCGAATATAACACCTTCCCCGTTTCATATGATACAGCGCTCAGGGTAATTGTCGAAGTCAATAATTTTAAAGGAATTGATGCCTGATACTCATACGCTCCCGTGCGATTTACGTTTAATATCGTTTCTTCACTCTCTTCACCCTTTATCCTTAGCGAGATAACATCATTTATCATTTCTGAGTGTTCGTAAATTATCACGAGATGATCATCATAATATTCATACTTAAAGCTACTCTCTTTATCAAAATCTTCATCTTCCCTTAATTTCAGGTAGGTATCAGGAACAGATGCGCCGAGCATGTTGTATCCTTTTGCCCTGATATGGCTGAATTCCGGAGAATGCTTTGATATGCTGAATGCTATATTATTTTGATTGCTCACCGATTTTTTCTCACCGATTTTGATGTATCCTTTGCCGGGAATGTATCCTGAAAGTTTGACCTTCGATAAAGGAATGCCATCTCCTTTGAAATTTAGAAGCATTTTATCAACGCTTGTACCTACAATGGTATAAAGCATCGGACGGGATTGATCATAAACAAATACTCCCCTTACCGTTGACTTGTTTTTATAATAATCAGAAACCTCGATTTCAAATGTATGAGCGCCCGGCATCACGCTCTTATCCAATACTCCTTTGGTTGGATAACTGTAAAACGGCATTGTGTTATACGGTTTTGCGTAAAGAGAATGAAAAAGCCCCCTCCCCTTCCGCCAGAGTCTATATTCTCGATCTACCTCGATTTGGCGCGTATCGCTGAACGAAAACTTCTCATAATCGGCTCTAAAATATTCCACCATATCGATCTTCAAACGAAATGAGTTTATACCATATTTATTCGGAATATCGTTTGCCATATCGTACGCCGAAAGAGCGAGCCCTACCTTTCCGAATATCTGAACAGTGTCCTTTATTTCATACGTGTATCTCCCTACACGATGAAGCCGATAAGTTTTTTCTGTGAATCCTCCATCCACCTCTGCGCCGTGTTCTAACGGGACAAAAGCGATTTTAACCGGAGTGGGTCTTATAGCATCTTTTATCTTAAACCCGAACAATAACGGGTTCATTGGATTATTCCCGGAATCACGTATTTCAAAATGAAGATGCGGATGTTTCGTTCCTGATTTACCGCTTATGCCAATCACATCACCCCTCTTTACCGGATATTCACTTGATTTAAAGTGCAAATCAACCCGGTATTCCTCTGTTTTCTCCTGCTCATTGCGAACCACTTTTTCAATTTGTTCGTTAAATCCTTTTAAATGAGCGTAAACCGCCGTATTCCCGTCAGATAGTTTTTGATAAATAACCTTTCCATATCCAAAGGGCGACACCTTAATCCGTGAGATATACCCGTCTTCCACAGCGAATATTTTATAACCCTCCCTGTTCCAGGTTTTTATATCAATTCCGGAATGGAAGTGACCCGGACGAAATTCACTGAACGTGGAAGTAATAGCCCGGCTCGCGTTCGTGGGCCATATATATTGTTGGGCGGTAAGATTTTTTCCTTCAAAAAGAAAAACAGCCGTTAGAAATAATATGATTTTCAATTTCATCTGAAGCGTTAATGTAAACTTCCATACTTCTCTCTTCAATTCATTTTTGCTCAGGGTGATATAAAAACCCCGATTGAAAAATCAACCGGGGTTCATAATTTTATCGTATAAAAACTTTTAGATGAAAATCTGCATCGATTTCAATTCCGTTTTTACCTTAATTAACCCTTCTTTTAATTCTTTAATATTACTTTCAATATCTAATCTAATTCCATCTTGCAATAGCATCATATTAATATTTATGTCATCCAAGCCATCTGAATCGAAAAAGAAATTTCCTTGCGGGGCTGAGTGTCTATTACGAAAAAATCTGAAATTGTGACCATCAAAACCCTCTCTCTCACCTAACGTAACCGTTTTGGATGATTTCTTTTTATTACGGATATATTCTATCTTGACCTTTTCATCCGGTTCATGTTTTGAAATGGCTTTTCGAAGGTCATCGGAATCTTCGATCACTCTTTTATCCACCTTAACGATAATATCACCGCTTTTAAATCCTGCCTTCTCTGCCGGGCTGTCTTCAATAACGTTGACCACCAATACGCCTTCATCATCTTTCACGTCGAAATACTCTCTCAAACCATCAGTAAGGTCATACATATCAACTCCGAGATAACCACTTTCTGTATCATTAATGTAGAAACTGAATCCATGACCAAAGTCCTCAAACCTGTCAATTATCATCCTGCTTTTATTCTTTTCAACTTTTACCTCAAATTTCCTGGATTTTCCATCTCTGTCGACAGTGATCTTTGCTTTTTCTCCCGGAGGCGTCTTTCGAACATATGCTATCAATTCATCAGTGCTTCTTACACTACGTCCTTCATACTCGAGGATCACATCTCCCTTTTTTATACCCGCTTCATCCGCCGGACCATCGTCAATCACATACGTTACCAGCACGCCTTTGTCTACCGATAGGTCCCAATCTTCTTTCACATCCTCATTCACAGACATAATACTAACGCCCAACCATCCTTTTTTCTTCGCTGATGCCGTTACGTTAAAGATCATGAATGAAGCCATGATAAGAGTTATTATGAAAACCGGTCTTTTAATATAAGCCATACTCGTTTACCTCCAATTTCTGATTTCTACTTAATAAGACGAGAACAAGTGGTGAAAAGTTTTAATATCATTATATTTTATATGTTGAAATTATTATATATTTCCCTTATTTCATAACGGTCTCGAAACTGTTTTTACGAAGAATGCGATGATAATTACTCAAGTTAGCAAATATATACTGCCTGAGAAAGGGTACGGTGGAACTTCACGAGTAATTGATTGGCTGACGAAAGCTCTTATTAAGTTAGGTCACACCGTTTACCTGGTCTCTCAAAAAGGGACTAAGATACCTGGTGCCGAACTCATAGAGACTCCGAAGAATGTTGCTGATTATACACCATACATTCCGGAAGATACTGACATAGTTCATTTTCACGATACGAATACCGTTTTCCCCGACAGACCCTTTATAATTACTATGCACGGGAATGATACGGACGCGAAATTCTTACCTAACACCGTTTTCCTGAGCCGGCACCATGCTGCAAGGCATAAAAGCGACCGATACGTATATAACGGAATTGACCCATCTGAATTTATTTTTCAAGAAGAGAAGGACGATTATTTTTTATTCTTCTCAAAAGTGTCTCGAAAAATTAAAGGACACAAGACTGCTGTTCAGCTCGCAAAGCTACATGGATTCAATCTAATAGTGGCGGGTGGATGGCGGTTAAATTTTAGAAGAAATATTAAATATGTAGGCGAGGCTGATGGGATAAAAAAGGCAAAATTGTTTGCGGGCGCAAAAGCGCTTATCTTCCCGATAAATTGGAATGAACCTTTCGGTCTTGTTGTCCCCGAGGCTCTTTTAAGCGGCACACCTATTATTACAACCAATAGGGGTTCGATGCCCGAGCTTGTACCTGAAGATGTTGGATTTCGATGCGATAATTTCGACGAGTTTGAGGCTGCGATCAAAAATGTCCACAAAATATCAAAACATAGATGCAGAGAATGGGCTATGGAGAAATTTTCGTCTGATGTGATGGCTAATTCTTATATTGATGAATACAAAAAAATACTAAATAGCAATATCTCATGAACTGCTGGAATTAAATTCTGATAATTAGAATGCCGTAAAAATGTTTAAGCAGAGTGCCGCAGATTAACGTTTTGTCGATAAAAAATATTAATCCTCGACCAACCGGGAACTTATACTATTCGCCTTTTCGCCCGATGTCTCAAAAGCTAATTTGCATAATCTCCTAATTTATGAGATTCGAGACATACGGAAAATTTTATTTTGGACAAAGCTAATCTTACGAGAGCTTATGAATCAGGCAAACATCTTTTTAACGCATCCTCAAGCTCGGGATATTTGAACTCGAACCCGCTCCCCATAAGCAATTGCGGAAATGCTCTCGTACCTGATAGAAGTATTTCTTCGGCAACTTGTCCGAGCAGCGTCTTCAAGACAAATGCGGGTACCGGAATAATTGCCGGTCGATTCAGGACTTTAGCGAGTATTTTTGTGAATTCCCTATTTGTTACGGCTTCAGGAGACACAATATTTACCGGAGATTGTATATTTTCGAAAGTCATCAGATGATACACCGCTCGCACGTAATCCTCAATCATTATCCAGCTTAAGTATTGGCTGCCGTCGCCTAATCTGCCCCCTATGCCGATTCTGAACGGGGTCAACATTTTTGCTAACGCTCCGCCCTTCGCGGAAAACACTACTCCGCTTCTGAGCTGTATAACTTTTACACCCGCCTTGACGGCGGGCATGGTCGCTTTTTCCCATTTTACGCAAAGGTCTGACAAAAACCCCTTACCGGGTTCAACTCCCTCGTTTACTAACGCCCTCCCCGTCTCGCCATAATATCCTACAGCGCTTGAAGACAGGAACGATTCAGGGGGATTATTGAGTTTAGAGATCGATTCGGACAATAATGTTGTGCTTTGTATTCTACTGTCATAAATAACTTTTTTACTTTTTTCAGTCCATCTTCCTAACCCGATATTTTTGCCCGAAAAATTGATTATGCTGCCGAACCCCTCAATTTTCATCAAATCCAATTCGCCCTTCATAGGATTCCAGAATATTTCGTTGTCGGAGTTCGGTTCTCTTCTGACGAGTTTGAAAACAGCGTGACCTTTATTCGAGAAATATTCGGAACAAGCGCTCCCCAATAAACCTGAGGCGCCGCTAATTAATACTTTATACATTATTTGCTCCTTTCAAGAAGAAATAATTGTCAATTACATACAACGGAAATGGCGGACATCACTGCTCTTTGGACCGTGCTGCCGGCCGGTCTATTCAGGAGAACTCCGTTTACAACTATTGAAGAGGAACCGCCGCCATCAAGATTCAGGGCTTCTACCGCTCCAAGCGACTTCATGATCCCGGCTAATTCGTTCAGATCAACACCCCTGCTTTTCGCTTGTCTGCCGTCTACTACCACTAATAGTAATTTACCGTCCCCGGTATATCCAACCGCCGTTCTCGGGTGTGTCTTTGGGATTGAAGTGCCGAAAAATACCTCTTCGTCAGATGTAACTTTGATAGAACTTTCTTGTATCAGTACCGGACCGGCGCTCAATACATCGGGATAATCCCACCAAATTGCGTTGGATATTTCCGGTTTGTCCATAGGTTTCAGTGGATGGTTGGCGAATGGTTCTTTCCATTCGAATAGTGAATCATTATGGGTAGAAACCCATGCGATATCAATATTTCCGGATTCATCGATCCCGACAGCCCCGCGCGCTATATAATATTTTTGTGCCTCGCGAGTTACCGAATAAGTAGAGTTTTGCAATATCTCATTATCAATTGCAAGCAGACCTACATGCTTCGTTGGATTCAGATCCATCCTGAAATATCCACCGTTGACCACGAGACAGGCTCCCAAATCCTCGGCAAAACTCGAAACCGTTTCCCGGCCGCTGCTGTCATCCGAGGTCACCACATCAACTTTGAGATTGGCATCTTTCAGGTCTATCAGCGCGTACCATGCTGTTAAAGGTATTTCTTCATTTACTCCCTCAAAGACTCTGATTCCCTCCGGCAAATTAGTGTTCAACGAATCAATTGAGCGCCATAATATCGTCAGATCAGATTTGGGAACGCCCTTTACACAAGCAATGTTTAATAGAAAAAAGCTGAACAAAAAACAATTAAAATTAGAACGCATGGTTTAATATATAATTGTGAAATTGAGTATCACAACTAATAAAATTATAATTTCTCCAATCCGAATAATAATATTTTTAGATTTTTAGAATAATTTAAATATACGTTTTTTATCTTTTATTTTCAACTATTTCCTGATTTAGAAAAATAATAGTTGACAACATGGAGCTTTTGTTTTATTATAGCACTTTACTTAAGTAAAGTATTATGATATGAAAAAACTTAACGCAAAAGAAGTCAATAAACTCTACGATGCCATTCTGAGCATCAAAGATAGGAAAGAATGTGAAGACTTTTTAAGAGACCTACTTACCAAAACAGAACTGAATGAAGTTGCTGCGAGGTGGTTGGTTGCCCGGCTTCTAAATAAGGGAACGACATACGTGGAGATAGAAAAAATTACGGGACTGAGTTCTACAACAGTTGCAAGAGTGCATAAATGGCTTAAAAAAAGTAAGGGCGGTTATGTAGCTATGTTAAATAAAAGAAGAAATAAATATGTATAATTTGAACAAAGAAAATGGAAGACTAAAATTAGCGATACAGAAATCGGGAAGAATAACTGATGGTTCCATCGAACTTCTTAACGGAAGCGGCTTCAGCTTCTCTTATAGAGATGGCGTGCTTTACTCGCCTGTGAATAACTTTCCAATGGACATCCTTTCCATCAGGGATGATGATATTCCTCGATACGTGCAGGAAGGGGTTTGCGACATTGGAATCGTCGGCTCCAATGTGGTCGAGGAAAAAAATCCCGATATTGAAATATTGGTACCGCTAAATTTTGGAAGATGCAGAATTTCTATTTGCGTGCCGAACGATTCAGATATAAAAAGTGTGGCTGATCTTAGCGGCAGCAAAATTGCCACGACTTATCCAGCAATACTATCAAAATTTCTCAAATCAAATAAATTATCATGTGAGGTAACGGAGATCAGCGGTTCGACCGAATTGACTCCTTCCATTGGCGTAGCCGATGCTATATGCGAGATAATCTCTTCAGGAAGTACGATAAAATTTCATGGACTCAAGGAACTCAAGCGGATATTCGATTCAGAAGCTGTATTAATCGGTAACAAGCAGTCGCTTCAGGAAGACAGATCGAAAGAACTGATCAAACGGTTGCTTATTAGGGTGGAAAGCAGAGTATTATCAAGGGATAAGAAATATATCGCAATGAATGCGCCTTTCGATAAAGTAGAAGAATTAAAGAAAATTCTTCCCGGTATAAAAAGCCCGACAGTGATCCCACTATTAGAAGATGGTATGGTTGCAATGCACTCGGTCGTTAATGAGCAAGATTTCTGGGATGTGCTTGAAGACCTGAAAAATGCGGGCGCGAGCGGAATAGTTGTCTCCTCCATTGATAACATTATCCCATAAAAATGAATATTATAAAACTCAGAGACATTAGTTCGGAGGTTCTGCAAAGCCTTTTCAACAGACCTCTTTCCAGCGATTCCGGATTAGATAATAAGGTGAAAGATATCTGCCTGAGCGTTAAGAAAAACGGCGATACCGCCCTAAGAAAGTACACGTCAGAATTTGATTCGATTGATATAGAGGATTTTAGAGTTTCACCGGATGAAATGGAAAGGGCTTCGGCGCAGATTGAAAAGGCTCTTACCGAAGCTATTAATAATGCTCTTGAGAATATTCAGAAATTTCACTCCGCGCAATTTCCTACGCCTGAAATTATTGAGACATCGCCGGGTATCTTTTGTCACCGTGAACTCAGAAGCATAGAGAATGTCGGTCTATACGTTCCCGGCGGCAGCGCTCCGCTTATATCCACGGTTCTTATGCTCGGAGTTCCGGCAACTTTAGCAGAATGTGAACGAACAGTGATCTGCACGCCTCCTAATAGTTCAGGCAAAATAAACCCTGCTATTCTTTACGCTGCCAATCTGCTTGGGATCAGTGAAGTCTATAAAATCGGTGGAGCGCAGGCGATAGCGGCTATGGCGTACGGCACTGAATCAATTCCCGCTGTAGACAAGATATTCGGACCCGGGAATCCTTACGTCACCGCCGCAAAAAAATTCGTATCGACCGATTCCGGCGGGGCTTCTATTGACTTCCCTGCCGGTCCCACCGAATTGCTCATCATCGCCGACAAGAATGCCGATCCGAAACTCATCGCTTGGGACTTAGCCGCTCAGGCGGAGCATGGAGAAAATTCTAATGTTCTGCTTCTTACCGACTCTCAGGAGATCGCGGGATTGGTTTCTGAAGCTCTTACAAATTTACCTTTAGATAATGCGAGAAAAGAAATTATTTTGGGATGCCTTGAAAAGTCGTACGCTATCGTCACAAACAGCATAGACGAAGCTATCATCTTTTCAAATAAATACGCGCCCGAGCATCTTTCACTTCATATAGAAAATCCTGACTCAGTCAGCGATAATCTCAAAAATGCCGGTACCGTATTCTTGGGTGAATTTACACCTCCGGCAGCGGGAGATTATGCTACAGGCGCAAATCATACGCTTCCGACGAACGGTTATGCAAAATCGTTTAGCAGCTTATCTGTCAGTGATTTCCAGAAATTTATAACCTTTCAGAAAATTGAAGAGCGCGGCTTGGAAGCTGTTGCGACTACCGTGACTACACTCGCTGAGGCAGAATCTCTTTTTACGCACAGCGGTTCTATAAAGGCGAGATTCGACGATGTTTGACATTTCAGAATTGATCAGACCGGAACTTCTAAAATTCAAGCCGTATACAAGCGCGCGTCATCTTGTGTCAAGCGGTGAGATAATGCTTGATGCCAATGAGAACCCTTATGACGAAGAGAATCTAAACAGGTATCCTGATCCGAATCAAATCGCTCTCAGGGAATCACTCTCTAATTATGCAGATGCTCCCCTCGATAATATATTTGTCGGCTCCGGTTCTGATGAGATAATCGATCTTCTAATTCGTCTCTTCTGTGAGCCGGGAAGAGATGAAGTCTTGATCATTGAACCTACTTATGGGATGTACAGGGTTTGCGCGGAACTGAACGCTGTCAGCGTTTCTTCATGTTTATTGAATGATGAATTCGATATCGAGCTCTCGTCTCTCCGTAGCGCTCTGAATGAAAAGACCAAGATCATATTTTGTTGCTCACCGAATAATCCAACCGGTAACCTTCTTTCGGTCGCCGAACTTCTTGAATATACGAAATCAGAAGGAATTATCACTGTCGTAGATGAAGCTTACTTGGAGTTTTCCAAATCAACTTCCGTTTCCCGATTACTTGATGAATATCCCAATCTTGTTGTTCTGCGGACGCTCTCCAAAGCATGGGGACTTGCCGGTATAAGGCTCGGATACTCAGTCGCTGCTGCCGAAATAGTTTCTTATCTGATGAGAATTAAGCTTCCTTACAACATCAACGTCCTCAGCTCCGACAGAGCGCTCGAAGCTTTAAGCGACAAAGCGAATATGGAAAAGAAAGTATCAGAGATTATATCGGAAAGGGAACGATTAATTGAAGAATTCAATAATTTAAGCATTTTTGAGGAAGTTTATCCTTCTGTTGCAAACTTCGTACTTCTGAAATCCCGATTCTCCTCCAAAATCAAACTCACTCTCGCTGAAAATGGAATTATTATACGTGACCGTTCGGCGGATCCGTTACTTGAAAATTGCATTCGTATTACAGTCGGCACTCCTGAACAAAACGGGATGCTTCTTAACGTCCTGAAGGGAATGAATCTATGAAGCTGGTTTTAATTGACAGGGACGGCACTTTGATAGTGGAACCTCCCGACCAGCAGATTGATTCGCTTGAGAAACTTGAATTTATCCCCGGTGTGATTTCCGGCTTAAATTTACTTACGAGGGCGGGATTCACTTTGGTCATGGTAACGAATCAAGACGGACTTGGAACGAAATCAAACCCGAAAGAAGCTTATGACAAGGTACAGAATAAAATAATTTCACTTTTTTCAGGAGAGGGAATTAGCTTTGCGGAAGTTTTTGTCTGCCCCCATCTCCCTGATGAAGGTTGTAAATGCAGAAAACCCGGAACGGGTTTGGTTGATGATTATATCGCTGAAACCGATCCGGATATTGATAGCTCGTTTGTGATCGGGGACAGAAGTTCTGATGTTATTTTTGGTAAATCACTCGGTTTTAAAACGGCGTTGTTAGGCTCTGATAAATCATCGGAACCTGATTTTCTATCCGAAAATTTTATCGACATTTGTCGTTATATCGTTGACCTCTCCCGCTCCGCTGTCATCGAACGGATTACGAACGAGACCACTATCAGCATAAAAGTAACTTTAGACGGTAAAGGCGAAAACACAATTTCTACAGGAATCTCATTTTTCGATCACATGCTCGAACAACTGTCAAAGCACTCGGGAATCAGCATGAATATCAAAACAACCGGTGATACGCAGATTGACGAACATCATTCCGTTGAAGATACCGGATTGGCTCTCGGCGAAGCAATCGCTGAGGCTCTTGGCGATAAAAGCGGTATCGGACGATTTTCATTTTCCGTACCGATGGACGAAGCCTCTTCGGAGGTGCTTTTGGATCTTTCGGGCAGGAGCTTTCTTAAATTCGACGGAAATTTCGACAGAGAAAAAGTCGGTGAATTCCCAACAGAACTCGTAGAGGATTTCTTCCGCGCATTTTCCGATACGCTTAGTTGCACCTTGCATATTAAAGTACAAGGGAGAAATGAGCACCATAAGATCGAATCGATCTTTAAAGCCTTGGGACGCGCGTTGCGTGAGGCAGTGAGGATAGACTATGAACAAATAGGCGTTATTCCGTCAACAAAAGGAATTATATGATAGGATTGGTTGATTATGGAACCGGAAACCTTACTTCTGTCGCAAACTCGCTCGACAGGTTAAAGGTCAACTACTTCAAAGGCTCAACCGCTTCTGAGTTGTCCGTTGCCGATAAGATAATATTCCCGGGCATTGGTGAAGCAAAAACGGCTATGGATTCAATAGAAAAACAGGGATTGACATCTTTTATTAGATCGTTACGAATTCCTTTCCTCGGAATCTGTATAGGATTGCAGATTTTATTCGAACATACGGAAGAGAGGGACACTGATTGCATCGGCGTTATCGGCAGCAATATAAAAAGGTTTGATGAGAGCAGCCTGAAAGTACCCCAAATCGGCTGGAACAAGGTTTCCTTAAAGGTAAACTTCCCTCTATTCGATGGAATTGATGACGGAGAGTATTTTTATTTCGTAAACTCCTACTATGCGCCGTTGATTCCCGAAACTATAGCCGTTACGGAATACGGAGTTGACTTCACTTCCGCGCTGCAAAAAGATAATTTTTACGCTGTCCAATTCCACACCGAAAAATCGGGTATAGTAGGTGAAAAACTCCTTAAGAATTTTATAGAATTATGCTGATACTACCCGCTATAGATCTATACAATGGAAGATGTGTCCGTCTTACTCAGGGAGAGTTTTCCACCCGAAAGGAATATAAGATATTACCCGCGGAGATGGCTGCGCTGTTTGCGGATAAAGGTTTTAAGCATCTTCATGTTGTTGACCTGGAGGGGGCGGAAAACGGCGCTATTTGCAATTGGGATTCGATAAGATCCATCCTTTCCGAGAGCCGGTTAAAAATTCAAATCGGCGGCGGTATTCGAAAAACAGACGATATTGATAAGCTGCTCGCTCTCGGAGCGGAGCGAATTATCCTCGGTAGCGTGGCATCGAATTCACTTGATTTCACGAAGAAGTTACTTCTTGAATATGGCAAGGAAAGGATCGTAATTGCCGCAGACTTCAAGGATGATTCTGTCCTTCACACCGGATGGAAAAAGGGCAATAATATGTCGCCTTTATTCTTTATCGAATCTCTACACAAAATGGGATTCGAATATTTCCTGAGTACCGATATACGAAGAGATGGGGTTTTGAAGGGACCGAACACTGATTATTATGAATCTATTCTGCGAAAATTACCCGATTTGAAACTGATAGCGTCAGGCGGGATCTCCTCACTCGATGACATACGAAGGCTAAAACGTTCAGACTTATTCGGCGCAATCGTCGGGAAAGCGATTTATGAGAACCGAATACCTCTTGACGAACTGGTGAAAATTTAAATTATGATTACCAAAAGGATCATACCCTGTTTAGACGTGAAAGACGGCAGAACCGTAAAAGGGGTTAAATTCAAGAACCTGCGTGATGCGGGCGACCCGATAGAATTAGCCGCTTTTTATTCTTCCGAAGGAGCCGACGAACTTGTCTTCCTCGACATCAGCGCCAGTTTGGAAGGGAGAGAGACTTTCGTGGATATTGTCACCGAAATCGCCAAGGAAATTAATATCCCGTTCACCGTAGGCGGAGGGATCAGCACACCTGAACAGGTTATACGCATTATCAAAGCAGGCGCGGAAAAAGTATCTCTCAACACTGCTGCCGTGCTTAATCCTGATCTAATAACAGCCTCTAAGAAACTTTTGGGTTCCCAAAGCGTGGTCGTTGCTATCGATGCAAAAAAAAATGGCGATATATGGGAAGTCTACATAAAGGGAGGCTCTGAAAATACAGGTCTGAACGCGTTGGAATGGGCGGTTCGCGCTGAAGAATTGGGAGCCGGTGAAATTCTACTGACATCCATGGATACGGATGGCACGGCGGAAGGATTTGATATTGCCCTTTTAAAAGAGATCGGTTCCAAACTGAACATCCCGGTCATAGCGTCGGGCGGCGCCGGCAAAATGGACAGTTTTCTCGATGCGTTTAACAGAGGCAATGCCGATGCAGCTCTCGCCGCTTCCGTATTCCACTACAACAAATATTCGATAAATGAGCTGAAGCAGTTTTTGTCAAAAAATAATATCAGGGTGAGAAGATGATAAAGAGTTTAGATTTTTCTAAAACAAACGGTTTACTGCCCGTAATTGTGCAGGACTACAATACGTCAGCCGTCCTTATGCTCGGCTACATGAACGAAGAAGCGCTTGAAAAAACCATGGAAGACAAAAAGGTGACATTCTGGAGCAGGTCTAAAAAGAGGCTCTGGCAAAAAGGAGAAACCTCAGGGAATTATCTAAAATTCGTTTCTATGGAAAAGGATTGTGACTCCGATTCGCTGTTGATTCAGGCAATCCCCGAAGGTCCGACTTGCCATACCGGCTCGTACAGTTGCTTTAACGTCCAACCGAACAAATTATCTATCCTGAGAGAACTCGAAGAATTGATTTCTCAACGCGCCGAAGAGATGCCTGAGAATTCTTACACCACGAAACTCTTAAAAGGAAACATAGACCTCGTCGCTCAAAAAGTGGGTGAAGAGGCGGTGGAGACAGTTGTCGCGGGGTTGTCTCAAGACGTGGAGAATTTGCACGAGGAATCAGCTGATCTGATTTATCACCTGTTAGTCCTTCTCAAAAAAAGGAATACAAATTTCGATTCCGTATTGGAAGTATTGGCGAAGAGAAGAGGATAATTCGGGAAAATAATTTTACGCGAGAGCGCTTTCCGCTCCGAGTATCGTCAATATCGTAGGAGTGAACACCCCCTCAAATGTTCCAAAACGATTTTTAGAGCTCAAATCAGTTCACCTAATATTTTTGGTCGGAAGAAAAATTTGATGCAATGTATTGTTTAAAGCTTAAAGTTACAAGTAAGGCGAAATTAGAGCGATACAATAAATATTATAGAATAAAAACGTGTTATCCGAATACCTCATTCTTCACTTTTACGATTTCCGCAAGAATACTCACAGCAATTTCCATCGGCTCTTTAACTCCGATGGGAATACCTATGGGAGAATGTACCTTATCGAGCGCTTCTTTCGGCACTCCTTCGTTTTCGAGTTCTTTGAACAATATTTTCCGTTTAGATTTGCTGCCGATCATTCCCACATATGCTGCGTCCGAAGTGGCGTAACGTTTCACAAGACTCTTGTCTGTTGGATGGCATCGGGTTATAATGACGACCATAGAGTTCGCGTCCACTTCAGGAAGATTATCTTTGTAGTCTCTGTCTGTCAATACAACATTTATGCTTCCGTTAAAACGGTCAGGATCAGCGAATTCAGGTCTATCATCAGCCACGGTGATATTGAATACGCCGAGCTGAGAGGCAAGGTTGGCGAACGCGTATCCTACATGCCCCGCGCCAAAAATTACCAGGTTTGCCTCAGGATGAAAACACTCTATCAGGACTTTCGCAACACCCTGACAAAACATACCGAGCGAATCCTCTGTCAATTCATACTTCTTTATCTCACTGCCGCCGCCGTTTTTCATCAGCTCGATAGAGTCATGGATGACCTGAGCCTCGAACGGTCCACCGCCGATAGTGAATTCGATGGAAGAATCGGAATAGATTATCATTTTGGCGCCTGCTTTTTGGGGAACAGAACCTTTAACTTCTAAAAGCGTTCCTACAGCAAATGATTTTCCTTCATTTAAAAGCTCTGATATTCTTTTGAACAGCTCGCTTTTTCTCATCTTTTATTATCTGCTTTCCTTAATCGATATTCGTGTTTGACCGATACATATTCTTCTACTTACTTTATATGTTACAGAATGAGCCTTAAGATTGCACTAAATTTTTTGTTTTAGTTAAATACAGAGTTATCTGACGGTTTGCCCGATACTCTAAACTGATTATCATAAGCTTTTATTTTCATGGAATTTAGACGGTTGAAATGAATAGTTTATTGTAGCTGCTATGAGAAAAATCAGATTCTATAAACCCAATTCGTCAAGATCCACAGTGGCAAGATGAGTGAATATAGTTTCTGTCTCAGTGGCAACTCGCCTTGCTAATCTTTGGAGTATCTTCTTTGTCATCTCAGGATATTTTACCAGCATCGTATTCAGGTCAATTTTTAAAACATGAACCTTAACGTCAATTGCAGCTTTAACAGTGGCAGTCCGGGAGACATTTAAAATCATACACATTTCTCCAAAGATCGTTCCCTCCTCACTAAAAGATGTTATCTCCACACCATGCTTATAAACCACACATTTTCCTTCAAGGAGAACATATAATTTTCTATCGTCATCACCTTCTTGGATAATTGTTGTTCCTGCAGGAAATTGAACAGTTTCCGAAGAAATTTCATTTGAATCCATGATCAGAATCTCCTAATCAAATTTCATGCTCAGAGTCGTTATTGTATATCCTGTCCCCTACGAATCTATATGCGCTCTTTTTATTATTGGGAATTGATTTTGCGCTCTTAACAATTCGCTGAATCAGTTTCTTCTTTAACTCACCATCGTTTTGAATACCAGCTTTTCCATTTTTATTATTTCCAGTTGAATTCTCCATACGATAAGTCACCTCCCGGTTCACTTTAGGTGTAGTATTCTGATTGTTTGGATGAAATCATTCACTTGAATCTATATTTTGGGACCTCCTTTCTGATACAATAATAATCGGCAGTTTAGCCTGTTATTCCCTAACGCTGAACTTCCTAACCCATCCGGTTCGATCCTGATAGTGTAAATTTATATTTATTACGGATCATAGACCGTAAAAGATTGTAAGAATTACTTTACACTTAATAATATGGTTTTAATAACGGTTGTCAAGTCATTATTATTTCTGTTAAAATGACCGCTATAATCATCCTTAACAAAACCACTGTGATTTTGAAAATCTTGGTTAGTACCGAGGCTCAATCATATGCAGGAATAAAAGCATAGTAAATATGAATTCTCCGCTGCATCTTCATCTAAGAGCGTATCAATTTAAAGATTTGTTGCGTATTAGGGCTTGTGATATCACCTTTTGAACATTATGTTTTAATCCGGTTTTTAGCGGGATACTAAATAAATGACGAAAAAGAACTCATTATACCCCTTGTTGGAACATGGCAAATTTCACGATGCCTGCGGGACCGGTTTTATAACCGAAATTTCCGGCGTTCCAAGCCGCCGGGTAATTGATTTCGCGCTCGAATCATTAGAACAATTAACTCACCGCGGCGCTCAGGATGCCGATGCGAAAACAGGTGATGGAAGCGGTATTCTTACAGATATCCCCAAAGAATTTTTTCGGAAGATAATAATAGACGAATTAGGATACAAACTCGCTCCTGATAAATCCTTTGCCGTAGGAATGATTTTCAGTACTAAAGATGAAAAATCAATGCTCATAAGATTTTTTAAATCCGGATCCAAAAAATATGGGTTTGAATATTTGGGTTTTAGAGAAGTTCCGGTCCATAAAGACGCTTTGGGTGATTTTGCGCAAAAAACTTGCCCATGCATCCTTCAACTATTTATTTCCTGTCCCGATAATCCCCGGTTAGAGGTGGAATCTTTGCTTCTTCTCATGCGGAAATTTATTGAAAAGAAGATCGCTCGTAAAAGAGGCGCTTCTTATATCTGTTCGCTTTCTTCCAAGACTATTTTGTATAAAGGTCTTTTAACCGCTCATCAGCTTCGCAGATTTTATGATGACTTAGTCAATCCTGAATATGTGGCAAAAGTTGCTATTTTCCATGAGCGTTACTCTACGAATACTATATCTAACTGGGCTATGGCTCAACCTTTCAGATTTTTAGCCCACAACGGTGAAATAAATACCATTAAGGGAAATCGGCTTTGGATGCGGGCAAGGGAAGGTGAACTCAGATCAGAATATTGGGGTGACGAGCTTGAGGTTCTAAAACCCATTATCTCCGAGGAGGGGAGCGATTCGTTTTCTCTTGATAATGCGCTTGAGTTTTTGACTCGCAGCGGGCGAGACCTTTTTCACAGCATTATGATGTTGATACCGGATTATTATGCTCATTCTCGAAATATTGAACAGACGTTAAAAGATTTTTTCATCTATCACGAAAACTTAATAGAGCCATGGGATGGACCAGCCGCTATAGTTTTCACGGACGGTGATTTTGTCGGAGCGAAACTTGACAGGAACGGACTGAGACCGCTACGGTACACGGTTACGAAAGACGGTTTAATTATTATGGCTTCAGAGGCGGGCGTAATTGAGGTTGAGACCGAGAATTTAGAATACCACCGTCATATGGCAGCGGGCGAAATTTTATCAGTAGATCTGAACGGCGGCGGAATTTTAGAAAATAATGAGTTAAAAAAGCGAGTATCAGAAAATTTTCCTTCCTCGAAGCTTCTATCTGGTAATTTTAAGATTATTAGACATGAGAACGCATTCGATGAGTTCAATCCTTTCGAATTACCTTCAAACGGTTTTGATAAACGTCTCAGGAGCGCTTTCGGTTGGGAAAAAGAGGATCTGAGCAGGTATCTTATCACTA
>JACZYG010000043.1 GCA_022571215.1 Fidelibacterota bacterium
TTTTTGTTGCTATCGGTATATTGTTCATCTTAGCAATATTATTTGCCGGTTCAACTGTATTACTCCGACTCGCAAACATTTTAAAATATCGCCGGTTTACAAGATTAGAAAACAGCTGGAAAACCTCATTCTTCGATTTTGTGAACGGTGAGAAATCAAAATATGATTTTTGGAAAGAGATCAGGTCTTTTGATTCATTAATTTTTGTCAATTACCTGTTGAAGTTTTCTCGGGGTATAAAGGGGGTTGAACTCGAAAAAATAAAGGAATTGTCGCTTCCATATTTAGATGCGATAGTCGATCAACTTAAAAGCCCGGCGTCCGAAGTAAGAGCACGTGCTGTTCAAACGATTGGTGCACTCGGTATTCAAAAATATAAAAGAGAAGTAATCCTGGCTCTTGATGATTCGTCACCTCTCGTAGAAATGGTCGCTGCCAGGTCATTATGCCGAGAGAAATCACTCGAGTTAGCTTTACCCGTAATTGCCAAACTGGATAAGTTCGAAAATTGGAGTCAAGGATTCCTGGTATCAATGTTATCGTCAATCGGATCAGACATTACTCCTGCCCTGCGGGAATCCTTGAGGAGTAAAGAAAATTCCACATGGGTTAGGGTTATTGCCGTGGAAACTCTAAGGGAGTTAAAGGATTTGAAATCTGCCGAAATAGCATTCGAAATTGTCAACAACGAAAATGATCCTGATCTGTTAAAATCATCACTTCGATTATTGTCTGTAGTAGGTACAAAAGATCATTTAGCCGCGGTACGTAAACATTCTGAATCTAAGAACATCTATGTGCGTGCTCAGGCTATAAACACCTTAGGAGTCATTGGAACAACAGAAGATACTGAAGTAATGATAAATGCGCTTCAGGAGGATTCTTATTGGATCGCCAGCTATGCTGCTGTAGGGCTAAAAAATCTCGGAAAGATCGGCTTACTTCAACAATTAGTAAAATCAAATCATAAGCATGCTGATCTATTGCAGAATGTGCTGACCATAAGCTAGTATGGTCGTCTATATTTTATTATTAATCCTCGAAGTATTCAATTATATCGTATTGTTTTATTTCATTTCGCTAAACTCAGTCTACCTCATCACCAGTTTATTTGCGTACTCAGCACATCGAAAATACATAAAAAGATTAAAGGCTCTTGACATTGATGAACTCATATCTTCCGCGGGAGCTCCTCCAATAACGTTAATAGCGCCCGCATATAATGAGGAAGCCACCTGCGTTGAATCGATAAAATCTTTATTGACGCTTAACTATCCTGACTATGAGATTATTGTAGTAAATGACGGTTCATCAGACGGGACCTTAGCTGTTCTTACCGAGTCGTTCGAGCTTGTATTAACTCCGAGAGCCCCGACAGCGAATCTCCTGACTAATCGTGTCGGAGCAATTTACAATAGCAAGAGATATTCTAATCTATGGGTAATAGATAAGGAAAACGGGGGTAAGGCAGACGCCTTGAACACAGGAATAAATTATTGTACTACACCTCTCTTTTGTGCAATAGATGCGGATAGCCTCTTAGAAAGAGAGGCTCTGACCAGAATAGTTCGACCGTTTTTAGAGGATAATAAAACTATAGCCGCCGGAGGAATTATCAGGATAGCTAATGGATGTGTAATAAGATCCGGAGAGGTAGTAAAGGTAGGTCTTCCTAAGAACTTGATCGCGAGATTTCAAGTTCTCGAGTATCTTAGGGCTTTCCTGGCAGGGCGTATGGGATGGGATGCTTTGGATGCTACACTTATAATTTCCGGAGCATTTGGTATTTTTCGCCGAAGTAAAGTCGTTGACGTAAAAGGCTACTCGACCGATACTGTAGGTGAGGATATGGAATTAATTGTAAAACTTCACAGGCATTGTCGTGAAAACAACATTCCATATAAAATCACTTATGTCCCGGATCCAGTGGCATGGACCGAATGCCCCGAATCATGGAAAACACTCGGCAGACAGCGCGACAGATGGCAAAGGGGTTTGATGGAAACGCTAACTAAACACAAAAAAATGCTTTTCAATAGAAAATATGGAAGAATTGGTATGATAGCATACCCGTACTTTTACTTTCTTGAGATGCTCGGACCGGCGATTGAGATGCCCGGATATTTTATGTTCGCGTTGACTGTAATAATTGGAAGCGCGTCCGGTATTTATATCACCGCCTTCTTTATGGCTGCATTTATTTTCGGTGTGACATTGTCTGTGGCTGCCGTCGGATTGGAAGAGCTTACATTTCGCCGTTATCCACGAATTTCTGATTTGATGAAACTATTTTGGCTGGCTGTACTGGAAAATTTTGGATACCGGCAGTTCTTAACTTATTGGAGAGCGCGTGGTTTCATATCAGCTATTAGGAAAGAAAATGGATGGGGGGAAATGGAACGAAAAGGTTTTGCAGGAATTGCTCAACAATGAAATTTCATCTGATAATTTTTCTTTTAATTTTCATTATTTTAATACCACATAAGATTTATGCCCAAGAGGATTTAGAATCCGAGATAAAAGAATATAAGAGGACACTTGAAAGTGAGCCCGAATCTTATGTGGCACTTTTTGGATTGGCGAGGGTTTTAGCGTTTTCCGGGAATCATCAGGAGGCGATTAAGGCATATTCCAATTTACTTTCAAAATACGATAATGATGCGGACGGATTACTCGGAAGAGGACGTGTTTACGCCTGGATGGGAAAATTCAACAAATCAGAAAATGATATTCAGAAAGTAGTAAAGTACCACCCGTCCTACGCAGATGCTTGGTCTGCACTCGGGGATATGTATAGATGGTCTAATCAGCTGAATAACTCTATCGAGGCTTATAAACGTTGGACGGAATTAGAACCTGATAGATCTGAGCCTTATGTTGCGCAAGCGAATGTACTTATTGAAAACCGCCAATTTTCGGAAGCCCGTCTGTATCTTTCTATAGCTCGCAATAAAGGCGGAGATATAAATCAGATAGATTTACTGACACGGCTAATGAACCGAATACCCTCCTCTATGTTATGGGAACCTTCAATATCTCATGAACTTCAAACCTTCACACCGAAGAGGGACAGTTGGAATACGACAACATTAGGGGTGAAAAGGGAATTAGCTAAAGGCTCTATCGCTATCGGTGGCTTAAAAACAGAAAGGTTTTCAACCGGAGATGAGTCAATATTCTTTGACATCTACTATGAATTGTGGAGAAGAGCATATGGCAATTTACGTTTCAATGCGGGTATAGACCCTGTCGTAATTGCTAAGCGAATTTACAGGTTAGAGTTATTTCAGGGTATTGGAGATGGATGGGAACTCTCCGTTAATTATAGACATATGGAATTTACCAATTCTGAGGTGGACATTTATGGATTCTCTCTCGCCAAGTATGTGAAAAAATGGTATATCAGAGAGAATACATCGATTTTACCTAAAGATGGAAATTTAGGGTACACAAATAGTGTTTCTGTAAGAAGGTATTTAAACACGATTGATAATTTTCTTGAGATAGGAAGTGGACACGGTCAGGAGGAGGTTATCTCAGGAGCATCCTCCAAACCGGTGAAGCTCAGAAGAGATTTTATTTCATTCCGTTTCCAGCAATTTTTGTCGACTAACTTCGGTATATCAATCTCAGGCAGTTACAATGATGAAAAAGGAGCGCCCATCAGGCGAGTTTTCCAACTAAGTTTGATTATCCGAAATTGAGTGATTTAACTTTCCATGGGCTTTATAAAATTGACCTTGCCCCTAAAGTCAAACAAGTTGCAATGTGTCCGAATCGGCATTACGGGACAAACCGGGACATAAAATAGTCACTCTCGCGTCACTGCTCTCTGTAAGTGACTGATACTTAGGGGCAAACAGTGTCCTTTTAAGCCAGTGTTCTGTATATATCTTTCGTAATTTCTTATTATTTAACTACTTAAGTACCACTTTTGAAAATTTTCAGCTTTTAATATATTGTTTAACAAAATTGGCTAATTAGTCTCAATTGGTCTGGATTGGTCTGCAGAATGGCAATTATATGGCACTGATTACTATAAGTGCCTGAGTATCAACAGCAACGACGTTCTTGAAAACCGTTTCCCGTAAGGGAATGGGGGTTCGAATCCCTCGCCCTCCGCAGAATGGAGATTGTTGGAGGTTGAAGCTCATATCCCATTTCATAAGTGGGCAAACTAATATAATAGTCCAATACCGATATGAAGGAAGAACTTACAGAACAAAATATAAATCATGCTATTGATAAGGTCGCAGAATTTTTTGATAAAATAATAGCTCCACCTTTTAAACAGGTAGGCGGGATATTTGAAGATCAAGTAAGATTTTGGAGACTAAAAAATCAGGTAAGAATTGTCCAGAAAGCAGAAAAGTATTTTATTAAAAAAGGAATTGAGCCAAAGAAGGTACCATTAAGAATATTGGCCCCACTATTAGAATATGGTTCACTTGAAGAAGATGAATCAATCCAAGAAAAATGGGTTGCTCTTCTGATTCATGCAGCGGATCCCGAGCTATCAAATGATTTTGCAGCAATATTTGTGGAGTTACTCAAGCAGATCTCACCCTTGGAAGTTATAATTCTTGAAAAGATCTATAACGATTACTTAGTGCGAGATATGAGAGAGGGAGATGACTTTATGGAAGGAATCAAGTCAATGATCATGTACATCGAAATAGATAGTCAACTAAAATCTGAACTAGAAAATCTGCATAATAAAGTACAGTCCGATCTTGTTTTACTAAATCTTCAAAGGTTAAATATTGTCGAGTATATTGATAGTTTTGCTGGTATGGCTGGTATCAAATCAGGATTTACTGCACAAGGTAAATTTGGAAAAGAAATTAAGGGATTCTATTTAACTACATTAGGAGTGGCATTTATTCGGTCATGTCGAGGAGAGTATAATGAATACACTAGTGATAATATAAGAATTATGAAGGCGGAATCTTCGTATGTGCTGAAGTTTCAAAAGAAACCGCGTTCTTGAAAACCGTTTCCCGTAAGGGAATGGGGGTTCCCTGCCCGACTGAACGACGCAGTCGGTCAGGCAGGGAATCCCTCGCCCTCCGCAAATATGGTGCGGGTTAGGGCCTGCCCTGACCGCAAAGAAGGGAGGGGTAAGAACCCCAAACAAAGTGTTCGCCCCGGCAACTTCGATAAAACACTTTACCGTTCCTGTGCTTATTGCCCTTTTCTTTTACACCTCAAAATTCTCCCATTCGTGTTTGACAACTCAAACAATAATAAATTCATCGAATAAACTCTGTAATGCACTCCTCGAGCAACCTATTGAATTCTTCTGGAGCTTCCCACATTACATAATGGCTGATTGTTTCTATAGTCTTTAATTTGTATGAAGGAACATATTTCAGGTATGCATCAACATTAGTTGGCCAACGCGTTCTATTTATTGATAGTAGAGGGACCTGAAGGTTTTTCAGCGCTTCAGTACAGTTTTTATTTCGCCATTTATAAAAATCCTCTGATGATTCCCATCAGCCGATTGTTTGTACTTTATAAACCATATTAATATACCTGTCAGCGATCGACCGATCTACTTTAGAAGGAACTAGCTCACGGATCCTGTCTTTATCTTCATATATTTCCATAAAATCTTTTATTTCTTTTTCTGTACTCTGCTTCAGAGGAATTTGGACCTCGCAATTCTGCAAGACATCTACGAGGACCACACCTAAAATTCGGTCAGGGATTTTGTTTGCAGTTTCTATGACTACTGGTCCTCCCATGGAAAAACCAACAAGAACGACCTTATGAAGATCAAGTTTGTTGATAACAGCAATTACATCCTCACTGAAAGATTCCATTGTCCAGTTGTTTCGGTTATTCCCTGATTCACCAAAACCTGCAAGGTCGATAGGGACAGTTTTATGATGTGCTGAAAAATGTGAAATCTGTGCGTCCCATAAACCTTTGTGATTGCTCCATCCATGCACGAAAAATATAACCGGTTCTCCTTCTCCCTGAACATCAAATCTGATCTCTACACCGTCTGATGATATTGCTACGTTTTCAGGTTGGATTGTACAGTTTAAAAATAATGCTATCCCAACTAATATGACTAAGGACAACAGTTTTTTAACATTATGCATTTTTGCCTCCTTGTTTGTTATTTACCTGCGAAACGGGTCTCTTGCCCGAGCGCGATAATAGGCCTGCATTGCAGGAGATTAAGTTTTTCCTGTATGTGGCTTCAATTTCTACAGGCATGCCGATAGATTTCTCCGGATTCACAGCCAGTCTTGCTGCTGAGAGCTTAAACTCCCTGTCATAACTTTTGCGAACACGTCCTTCAGTCATTTATCCTCCTTTTCTTTAAGATAACATTTTTGCTTATCTACGTGTCCACTTTTTTGTATAAACGTCATTTTCGACCTGTTTAACTTTAGGGCAAAACCAATGGAGACATGTCTAGGAAGAAATTGGCTATATAAGTGTCCTTTTATATCCAATCTTGATTTGTAAAATTGAACTTAATCATATCAAAGAATTTTCTTCAGATAGCGCTGCGTAATAAGTTACGAGTAAGAGATATTGGGTAATATTTTTAATGCAATCTATAAGCTCAATGAGTAACATAATGGATGGACTAATGAAAGGGGGTTGGTCGCAACTGGATTGGCTAAGAACCTCGAATTGGATAAATTGAAATCGAATTTAGTTAATGTTCAAACGATGGAAGCCCGAAAAAAACCGTTGCTCGTTTTTGACGGCGAATGTGAATTTTGTAGGCGGTTGGCTTCAAAATGGTACGAAAAGTCCGGAGAACAAATTGACTTTGCCCCATACAAAGAAATCGCTGATAACATTCAGCAGATCTCCATCGAAGAATTTAAAAATGAAATCAAATTAATATATCCTGAAGGAAGGATTTACGGCGGCGCTGCCGCAGCTTTTAAGGTGATAGAACATTCCAAGTCGCCGCTGAGAGCATTAAGCTGGTTTTACAACCACACCCGTGCTTTTGATCCGATCTGGGAATGGCTTTACAGGATTGTTGCGCGAAATAGGGATAGATGATTTATTTGAGATAGAGAATGAATACAGAATTAAATCAACCTTTTTGGAAGTGCCAAGATTGTAATTCAGAATTTTCTGAACCACCAAGCTCTAAACATGATGGAATGTGGGTTATTTGGATTTGTAGCAACTGTGGAGGCAGCTCGGTTGTAATGATTTCAGATGATGAAGATATGAGAGCGGATCAAAAGGATTAGAAAAATAAAATTGAAGGCAGATTAGATGTGGAAGAAGTGGAAAGATAAGACTAGAACAATAATTAAGATATTTGATGAGAAATAGAATATGACTCAAAAAAAATTATTAATGCTTACCCTCATATTCTTACTTAGTTATTCCTGTGGAAAAGAGAGGGTAGAAACGCCGTCTAATTATATTCAATCAGTTGAAGCCCATAATCATATTGGCGATGTTAAAACTGTTTGTGGAAA
>JACZYG010000021.1 GCA_022571215.1 Fidelibacterota bacterium
ATGCGGCGCGATAATAGTCGGGCAACTGCTATGGTGGTTGACGATCTGGAAAATGTGTATGTAACGGGAGGGAGTGATGGCGATTTCATGACGGTCAAATACAGTCCAGGTGGAGTTGAGGAGTGGATAATGCGCTATGATAGTCCTGGAGGTTTTCGAGATAATCCTGTAGCCATTACGGTTGATGGCTCAGGGGATGTCTATGTGACGGGAAACAGCCAGTCATATCCATATGGAGAGTGTGCCACCGTTAAATATAGCTCATCCGGCGTGGAGCAGTGGGTGGCAAGATATATCGGTGCTGGAAACTGTTCGGCTGTTGCAGTCGCTGCCGACAGGTTTGGGGATATCTATGTATCTGGAATGGAAAGCGGTTTAGGCTGGGGTGTTTTCACAACGATTAAATACGTTCAGGATGAAAACATTGCCATTCCGGAGCGTTCAGATCTGATGCAAAATTACCCGAATCCCTTCAACAACTCCACAGCGATTCGCTTCACTTTAACCGAGCCTGGTTATGTAATGCTGAAGATTTACAATCTTCTCGGACAAGATATTCAGACATTCATAAATGATGCACGATTTGCCGGGGAATACGAATTTCATTGGAATCCGACCGGATTGCCAAGCGGCATCTACTTCTACCGCCTCCAAGCAGGCGATTTCGTCCAGACGAGGAAGATGGTGTTGTTGAAATAAGGACAAGACCTCTCACTTAGAGTTTCTTTTATTTGCTCAAGTTGTTAATATACTTGGAGATAGAAGGGACTTTATAACTGTAAAAGTGGGAGGACATTCCTATGTCGTTATCGTATGCCGAACAGCTCGATAAGAGTAACCGGAGATTAGATATCAAGACGCGTGACGGTCTGTTTCATCATGCGCTGTCAACGGAGTTTAACTTTTCTCCTCGTGAATGCTCCGGAGTATTAGATTTAATGAACGATCTATACTTTGGTCTTCGACCATTGAGTGAAGGGCAAGTCAGACAGATAGCCGTGCATAAGGATGAGCGCAGCGGGAAGCGGATGGAGGATTTGCGTAAGGTGGAGGTTGTATTGACGAGAGAGTCGTCTGAGGATAAGAAGTTACGCAGTTCAAGCGTTGAACTTCGTCGGGTTCAAATACTCCGAATGACTGAGGAGGCATATGAGCAGAACGGCTTGTTGACACAGGAAGATTTATCGAGTTTATTGGGTCTGTCTATCAGGCAGGTGCGCCGAGATATAAAGGTATTAGTTGATAAGGGTTATCGTGTTCTTTTGCGCGGTCGTATGCAGGATATAGGACGGGGTGTAAGTCATAAGGTGTGGATAGTGAACTTGTACTTGGAGTGGAAGACTTACAGCGAGATAAGGCGTATAACGGGTCATACTGTAGATGCTATCAAGAAGTATCTCAACGACTTCAGCAGGATATTGATGAACGTGGTTCATGGCGTAGGAGATGTTCGTCAGATCAGTTTTTACACGGGTAAGAGTCCTCGTTTGGTGAATGAGTATCTGGATATAATTAAGTCAGCCAAGCGTGATGAGATGAAGCAGCGGAGGTTGGAGAGTATGAAGGAGCAGTTGCTGTGGCTTCGTCGCAGTCAGGTTGTTGATTTTAAAAAAAGTCATTCATGTATGGTGTGGAGACTGATATGAGGACTTCACCGGCACTGAAGGACAGATATGAATCGATTCCGAAGCGTGATTTCAAGACGGCTTTAGTGCGGCACTTGGAGGATGAATACGGCATCTTGAGGAGTCGCAGGATCATACTGATGCTTGCTGATGATATAGAAGATATGGTTGGGGAGTATTTTCCTATGAAGAGCCGCATGAAGTTCGGCGACATCGTATGGTATACGACGGCAGATGACGGTCAGAGGGTGAGTTACGGTAAAAAGACAGAGGATTATAATGTTAAGCAGGTCATATTACCGCTGATAAATCGAGACGACATTGAATCTCGAATGGCGTATAAAGATAAGAGCCGTAACGGTAATTACCGTAAGAACAAGGAGCGTGACATAAAGACGATGGTCCGTCTTATCAAGAGCGCCAAGGAGCAGGGCGGGCTACTTTCCGGGGCGGAGGTGAGCGTGTTGATGAACCGAAGTTTATCGACTATAGGTAAGTATCTGAAGGCATATCATGAAGATACGGGTGAGATATTACCGCTGAAGGGGTATGTATTGGATCAGGGGAGCAACCCCACCCACAAGGGGATCATCATCTCCCTTTACGAGCAAGGAATATCGCCGTCGGACATAGTGTTAAAGACGGGGCACAATCAGGAGAGCGTAGATCGCTACATAAAAGCTTATGATCAAGTGCTGCAGCTTACAAGAAGCAATCACAGCGCAGAGAGCATCTGTGAGATCCTCGGTCGAAGCATGCATACGATTCGTCAATACCTGAGGCTTCTGAAGAACTTTCATCCTGAACTTAAAGTAAATATCCCCGAAAAAGTGAAAAAACCGGAGCCGAAAATTAACAGCTGGATAATGATTATTGAAAACATTAAACTTAGAAAGAAAAAGTGGGCGGACATTTGTCCTAATAGTAAATAGTATCATATGATACCTAAGGGGTGGTTAAATTACTCTTTCAAGGGGATTAAGTCAACGTATTGATTGACCACCGGTTTTGACAATCGAATGATTCTGCTTATGATTTCGACATCATTGAACTTCGGATAGAGCATTCTGACAGCCTCGAAGTCCCTTATGTATCGTTCTACCGCTTCCTTAGAATGGTTTGTCATCTTACAGATAGTCGGCACTAAGTATCCCCTTAAGTAGAGCGCGATTATCTCCCTTTTGTGTGTCTGACCGCCACCGACATTCTGGACGTTGCCTCGTGTGGGGAGCGTTTTACCGTAGAGTGATTGATATTCCCGCGTATATAACCCTGCGGTCTGTTCCTTAACTCCGAGTAGTACGGCGAGGTCGAGTTGAGAGAGGAGCGCTCCCTGGTCGTATGCTTGATGTGTCCACCGTTCGATCTTTCTTATCCGCAGTTCCCTGTGATGAATCGGTGTTTTCATCGATTCTATATCGTCGTCCGATATTATGTCAAGCACGACCGGTTTGAGTTTGGTCTGCGCCATCGATTTTCCTTTTTGGGGATATTCGTCTACCGGTACGGCGAGCCATACCATCTGTCCCTGTTTTAAGAAAGAGTTGTCTGTGAAGCGGTAATACTGTTCAATCAGAGCCAGAAGGTCATCCACTATAGCCTCGGCTGTAACATGTCCTTTATCGTAACCATAGTTGTTCAAGAAGCGGTCAACCAGTATATGTTTGAGTGTTTTACCCTTGATTCTCCTGTAGCGCCTTAGGGCATCAGCAGGGGCTGAGTGGTCTCGCGAGTCCCTTGGGATGAACTTTAAGTTATTCGCGTTCACTTTTGTGTATCCTCCGGCTTGTTTTTTTGGGAGGGATCGAAGATGACCGACAGCCGGTGGTTATCTTCCTTCTTATACTTATCGTAGAGTTTTAAGTACTCGTTTATAAGCCGTGTTGAAAAACCTGTGGATATGCGTATCTGATCGACTGAGAACTCTTTTTGGTGCAAGAGTACGATCTTGGAGAAGTCCTGAATATATCGTTTGACGGCTGTCTCTGAGTGATGCGTACGTCTTTCTATCTCGGAGAACTGATAGCCGTTTAGATAGAGGTCGAGTATCTGTGTTTTGTGGGTTGTGCCTCTGCCCATGTCGTGTCTCCATCCCCTTGTGGGAATAGTGAGTCCTTCCCGGCGCATCTGCGCCATATCACGCTTTATCGTCACGACACTGGTGGTGAGCATAAAGGCTATATCTTCGTATGAAAGCAGCGCGCCCTGTTCGATCGCTTCTTTTGTTATCCTGAGGAGTTTATGCCTCCTGAGACCGGATAAGCCGGACCGTTTATAGACTTCTGTGTCTTCATCAGCGTTATGGATGGTGAGTTTTACCGACAGTTTCTTACAGAGGTCGACAGGCTTGCCGGCGGGTTCTCTGTCATCTATGGCAAGATATTTTATTTGACCCGATTGTAGCGCAATATCCCCGTGTTCAAGGAAGTAGCCTTTTATCTGGTTGAAATAAGCCTCGGCTAATAGAGGAGTGAGATTGAAATCCTCGGAGATCCTGTTGACTATGGCGTTCTTTACAGACTTCGACTTGAGCCGTTCCGCAATTTGATTATCCATGATACCTCCAGCATTTTATTATCTAATATACTATATTCTTCCTTAGGTATCATTTGATACTAACTAAAAGTAGGCCACACCCCCCTAACCAAGCGGGTGCCCCCACGTAAATCAGTAATATTGGACTCTTACACATCAAGAAAAATTAAAAAATAGGGTTGAAATCAGAGTCTAATCGACTTCCATATCAAGAAGTTCAGTTATATCAACTCCCATAGCCATAAAACCTGGTTTCATTTTAACTCCTGGACGCAGAGTAATCTTTTCACCGCTTGGCAAGTTAATTGTGATGATCTGTTTTGGTTCCCAACTTTCATCAGGGTGTTGAATCATGAGGTCACGTACTATCATAAGTATACTCCTTCATGTGTCAATGTATGAAATTTACTTGTAAATTGTTTACCTATCAAGGCAAGAAAAACCTTCTATATATCCCCTAAAATCGGGGATTTACCCAAGTATTATTTTGTGTTGATTCGTGTTGCTTAGTGTCTTTTGGTGAGCTTTGGGTGGGCACATATTGGTCACACTAATTAAAATAAAACTTTAGAGTCATTAAAGAAAATTTTAATAAAATTGTAGAATCTCCCTAAAGCAAGCAACAGCAATGACCCCGTTAAAGATGACTAAATGGGTCATAAATGCATTATGAATAATGACTTGACAACACAAATACTTTTCATATCTTTAATACTACCAAATCAGAAATCATATTTTATAGATATAAATGGGCCGTGGGGAGGCAATAGGTTAACCTTGGAGGCCTGGATGAAAAAATCTACAGTCGGCTTAATAGTCATCCTGTTTAGTAGTAATGCTTTTGGCCAAGTGGAATATGGCAGCATTATGCATGATGGTCTTGAACGAGAATACATAATGTATGTGCCAAGTTCGAGTGGACCGAATGGCCCGCTAGTGTTTTCCCTCCACGGTTATGATGTACCAGCAGAAGACCATATGAATTTTACCTTCATGAAGGAGGTTGCAGACACAGCGGGATTCATAGTCTGTTATCCTAAGGCAATCGATAACAAATGGAATAGCGGGACCTTTCTTTCGACTCCGAATGTTGACGATGTCGGATTCATTTCCGCACTCATTGATACTCTTCAGGCTGATTATGCTATCGATTTGGACCGCATCTATGTGTTCGGATTTTCCAATGGTGGATCTATGACTTTCAGACTTGCCTGTGAGTTGAACGATCGTTTTGCTAAAGCCGCGTCAGTCTCGGGGGCAATGACCACCGCGAGCTGTAATTCTGCCTTTCCGATACCGATGTTATTTATGCACGGTACCGCTGATCAAACTGTTTTCTATCATGATGTAGAGGAAACCATGGATCAGTGGCTTGCCATAAATGGCTGTGTCCTTCCAGCCGATACTATCCGATTGCCGGATATTGATCCTTGGGATGGAGGTTATATCGACGTCTTTATTCATCGAAACTGTACGGAAAATTCATCTGTATTGTTATATAAAATGTATGGGGGTGGTCATACGTGGCCTGGATGGAGTGAAGAGTGGGAAGCGAGATTTCCTTTCTTTGGACCTACAAATCGTGATATTATCGCCGATGTAGAATTATGGAAATTCTTCAATAGCGACAGTTTCTCAATAAACGGCGTATGGGCAATTAATTTAGAGCTGAGTTCATCCTTCATGATTATCGGGAGAAGACCGGCTATGATAGCCGTTACGGCTCAAATTACAAATACGGATGATCATTCCTATACCGCCCATGCCATTATTCAGAGTTTCGATAGCACACTCGTGGATAGTATCCTATTGTTTGATGATGGTGAACATGGTGATGGATCTGCACTTGACGGTTTGGTAGGTGGCACGATTCAACCTCAATCGATGGAATCCCATTTCTCCGTTCATGTCAGCACCATGGATCTTGATGATAATGAGTATCATGGTCCTCATGGATTAGCTACATTCACAACCGTAGGTCCAATAGTATATGACGGTCAAGATAGCACATCCAGTAATGATAGTAGTTATTTCTTTACTTTGACATTAGCTAATAATGGTTTGGCGGCGACTGCAAGTGACATAGGGGCTAAGATATCCACTTCCGATATATGTGCAAGAAGTATTATTTCGGGATTTGCCCGTTATGGTAATATATCTGCTGGAGGAAGCAGTATGCAACCAAGCTTTTATAAATTCAATGTAGTGATTAATTCAATTTGTGCTTCAGCTGAAGTGCTACTTATTCCATTTGATATTGAGATTTCGAGTGAAGGATTTACTTATTGGACAGATAGTTTTGTATTGGCTGTGCCACCTGGTATTGGAATAGGAGTTGAGGATGAGATAACTGAATTACCAACAGAATATGCTCTATCTAATGCTTATCCCAACCCATTTAATCCTACAACTACAATAGAATATACACTCCCTAAATCGAGAGAGGTGAGATTGACGGTGTATAATCTTTTGGCTGAAGAAGTAACCAGTCTCGTTGACGATTTTCAGCAAGCAGGGAATCACCAAGTTATTTGGGATGCATCAAACTTCACCTCTGGAATCTACTTCTACCGCCTCCAAGCAGGCGATTTCGTCCAGACGAGGAAGATGGTGTTGTTGAAGTAAAGAGATGCCCCCCAACCAAGCGGGTACCCCCCTACGAATGAGTTATATTGAGCTCTTACACACCGCTGAAAAAATAACTAAAGGGCTAATTATCGCTGTCAAGTTCTATGGTAAACTTTTAGCCGTATTCTGCAAAAAGGTAGACTACGTTTTACCCTAAATGATAACTAATGGAATGAAAATCCTTATCCCTTTAATCCGATCAAAACTTGTGATATAGTGAGATTCAGCTGATTTGCCTCTAATCGAGACTATCTGGAAATATTATCGCCTACGCACACACACATTGACAATTATCGATTTAGAGTAAGTAAAAGACCTTCGAACATATCATCCATAGCCTCAATCAGTTTATCTACTTTCATTTTAGAGTAGTCGTCATTTTCGTGTTTGGATAATAACTGATTAGCCCTCTTTTCTACTTGTTTGATCTCATTTTCATTAATATTTGATATCTGACTGTGTGAGAGATTTCTATTTGCTCGAATCTCAATTGCTTCTCTATTCTGCCAAATAGTAATTAAATTTTGAGGTGTCATATCTAATTCCCGGGCAACTTCCCTGAATCGAGGAACAAATCTACCTCCCCAAAATCGTTGAGAGGCTGAAAGGAGTTTAACAGATCTATACTTCTTATCTAATGGTGTTCTATTCTGCATACTCTATAATACATCCGCAATCCGATAAATAATAATGTTGGAATAATTAATACCGTCACAGTACCGGTTTGATTTTATGGTCTCTGTATGCATTGATAACAAAGGGTTACAGGATTATGGTAGCGGGTTCGACTCCCGCCCTCGGCACTAATTTACAAGCTCTCCCTAAATTACGTCTGGCGTTTCTTAGCCCTTTTGATGAAACGCCATCCCATTTCCCTCTTTTATTATGTGTATCTAATGATGGAAATAACTTAGCCGAATCAGTTCCAAATTCTAATAGGTAAATTCTCAATGCATCATATTTAGGAATGGACGATCTCCATCCTATCTTAACTTGAATCATCCTGCTTAGCGGACTCATAAAGTCCATATCGGAACTGGTCAGATTCACTGCATCGGAAGCTCGTTGACCTGTACGACATAGAACTGTAATAAATGGCTTAAATCTTGTAGGTTAAAACTCTTTAACGTACTTTTGCTGACTGTATTATCAAAATATAAAGGTTATCAGAATGACCTATAATTTACTCTTCAAGGTGGCTATAATATGTTTATTCTATCTGCCAATAGCTAATAATGCTTCAGCGCAAACATTACAAGATGTACATAGCTGGCTATATCAGCTCCAGCGGATGAACATTGACTCCATAGCAGCCTCATCCTATGACCTGGTGGTGATGGATTATTCTTCGGATGGGTCGGCAGACGGAGAATTCACATCCAGCCAAATCCAGCAGTTGAAGGACACGGGCAAAATTGTGCTCAGCTATATGTCAATAGGTGAAGCAGAAGATTATAGGTATTATTGGCAGTCTGATTGGACAGAGGGAAATCCCTCCTGGTTGGGACCTACCAACCAGGCATGGGAAGGGAACTACAAAGTCCGTTATTGGATGGATGGTTGGAAATCAATAATTATGGGTTCGCCCGATGCCTATCTGGATAAAATTATCGCAGCCGGCTTTGACGGAATATATTTAGATATTATCGATGCTTATTATTTTTTCGGACCTGAGGGAGATATGCCAGAAAATAATAATTCAGCTAACGATATGATTAATTTTGTGATTGAACTGGCGGACTATGCAAGCAGTAAGTGTTCTTGCGGCGATTTTTATATTTTCCCTCAGAACGGCGCATCAATAATTGACGATGCCTCAGCGAATTCATCAACCACTTATTTACAAAAGATTCATGGAATTGGAGCGGAGGATACCTATTTCTTCGGTGACCTCGATGAAAATAATCCATTTGACTTACAAACTTACGAATTCGGACTGCTAAAACAATTTAGAGATGCCGGTAAATTGGTCATATCAGTTGATTACGTAACAGAAGTAACAAAAATAGATAGTTTCTATACATTTGCCGAGGCAAACGGATTCATTCCATTCGCTACGGTTCGGGAACTGGATACTTTAATGATCAATCCGGGGCATTCACCGGTAGGAGTAATAAAAGGTGATTTGTCTGCGCCAACAAGTTTTGAACTTCGTCAAAATTTCCCTAACCCGTTTAACCCGGCTACTACGATAGAATATACTCTCCTTCAGTCGGGAGATGTTTCATTGATAATTTATGACATGCTCGGAGAAGAAGTAGCCCGGTTGGTCAGCGAAAAACAACAGGCTGGTTCTTATAATGTCATCTGGGATGCATCAAATCTCGCATCAGGTATCTATTTTTACAGGCTAAAAAACATCCCGACATCAGGCGGACGGGCAATCGGTTTCAGTCAGACAAGAAAGATGCTACTTCTCAAATAAATTATTCCGTTACAATAACGGAATTAATTTAGAATCCTCTTTGATTATTGCAACTAATGGGTTGTAGAATTATCATAGCAGGTTCTTCCGTAGGCACTTCGGAGGATTTTCGTCCCCGGCGGTCAACTGCATCATCAACCGGGAGTGAATTTAATATCGCCTTCCGATTTTCTATTTAATAATTTTATTCTGCTCAGGTGGACTATTTGCGTCTTTCAGCTTCTTTCCGGCGATTACCTGCTCGCTTCCTTTCTTCATCATTTCTCCTGTCCCGATTTATTCTTCGGCTCGATTTATTTCGTCTGTCGCTTAAATGAAGATTACGCCCGGCAACCTTACTACCCTCTAACGCCTCTATCGCTGACTTTGCTTCATCCTCGTTAGGCATTTCAATGATACCGAATCCCCGTTTCTTTCCATTGAACTCATCAGTGATTATTGTGACCGATGCGACCTTCCCGTGAGCCTCAAATGCTATTCGTAAATCGCCGCTAATTTCAGCGTGTGACAGGTTATTTACGTACACATTCATCTCTGACCCTCTCAGTAACTTTATTGAACGGATTTCTTTTTAAACATTGTTCATTATACAAGTTAAATCTAATTAATAGATACAAATATTTCAAGTATCCGATGATATATTATGCTGTTGGAAAATTTATATTTACCTCATACTATGAATAAACTTGGTAGAACTGCATCAATCCGTTTAAGAGCAGCGTTATCGAGTGATTTTAACCTCCATTTAATATGTGTGTATAACGTGTATATCGTGTATTATGTGATATAGGTCACTGACCGTTTCAGCGAATTTTAATATTATAGGTATGTGGATTGCGGAACACAGATAAATTGGAAGAAAAAATGACGAATTTTAAACTATTTACTTTATTTATAGCCATAATTATCATAAGCGTTGCCATAAATATCTATTATGACTCTTTTATGTCCGACCCTATCACTGATATCAACGCAGTAGATTGGTCTAACGATGTAAGTTTGATCGCTTTTAAAGCATCAGAATACTGGAGAACTCCTTCCGTAATGGGCGGCGGCTCGGATAGTTTCTTAGAATTAGATAGCGTGGAGCTGTTAGGTCTGCATAAAACGGTGCTGAGCGCGGAATATGAAATCACCAACATCAAGGAAACCGAGTTCACTCTTATAAGCAAAGAAATAATTCCGGGGACGATAGTAGAAACCACAATAACTTTCCAGGGTATAGCGACCCTCCCCATAATTATAGAGATTTAGGACTACTTTCCTCGTAAGATAACCGGATAGTTGCGCCCGTTAACCTGCGCACTAACTCAATATAAGAGTTCCCGATTCATCAATATACGATTCACTGTTACTTAGTGATAATGTTCCATCGGCGTTAACAACTGTTTTACTCTTCTCCTCAGGTAGTCCTTCGTACGATGATTCATCCATATTTCTTAAAATATCACGTATATCTTTTTGAAGACTGATCGTCCGTTCTATGATTTCATCTTTTTCCCACTCGGCTCTTTCTAAGTGATCGGTGTATTCCATTTTGCCTCTCCTTTATTGTTAATAATGTGACCTGCGTCACAATATAATTACTTTATCGACCAAAAAAGGGATAAAGTTTAATAATTATAATGATTTACAGATTAGTGATTTATTCTTGAGTTCTCTGATTTATATAAAATTACAGCTCAAAATAAGAATTTTAACGCCATTGCCCGCCTGACTTATGTCGGGCAGGCTTCGTCCGGCTGAAGCCCCCAGCTTTAGCGGGGCAAAGACAGCGTGTTTTATATGAGTCACAAGATGATTAAATCAGAGAACTCTTCCTATATCGTATAGATATTGTATACCGCGATGAGCTAAAGGCTTATTCAGTATACGTTTCCGACAAGTAGAATGCTATTTGATTAAGCTCAGAGTCGGAGATGTCCAAGCCGTTTCCTATCATTCGTGATAACAACGATTGCACTTCTGCTTCTGTTTTTGGAGGATTATGCTCAATATTGCTCAAATAATGACATGCGGAACATTTGAGCTCGAATAATGATTTTGCATCATCAAGGTCATAATCCCGGCGGTTTGATTCGTTTGGTAATTTAAATCCTTCGTCATCCACCATTTCTGTCTTTTTAATAAGTAGAGGCACTTCAGTCTCTTTCTTTGCTCTAAATCCCTCCTGTAATTCGGGTGATAGAGCGATTAGATACGCGCTGACCCACCATTGCTCCTCTTCGTATATTGGTTCGGCAACGGTTCTATCAGACATACGACTTACTATTTTCACCCAATTTGATGGTGTGCGTGGTCTTAATAATACTGTTCTCAAGTCATGGCATTGAACACATTTATACAAAAGCACTTTTCTTCCCTTCAATAACGATTCCTTACTGGCTAATTCGTCCAGAGGAACCTCACTCCCAAATCTTGCTTCAGGAAGAATTCTTTTTACCCTAAGGATGTTCTGCTTGCTAAACACGTCTCCACCCGCAACATTTCTTCTTAGTTGATATTCTTTGAACGCCATTGGAACTGATAGACCCACTAAGAGAAGAGTAGAAAGCATCAATAGAGTGCCGAATAATGGAGCTAGTCTTGATTCCAAATGCTTGAAGAAACGCACAACAAGCACTTTTAAAAAGAGAACACCTCCAATCAGAATTCCTAACGATAAATGGATGACGGTTCTTGCGGGAAATTCTATCTGGTAAGACCATAATCGAGGCACCATTTGCCACATCAGTAATAAATACACGATAACGTACAGATAACCTATAGCTCTGTGGATAAAAAGAAGATGAGCGGGCGCTCCTGTTTTAAACTTTTCGTGATCGTAAGGGAAACCCCAAAGCCAATACATTAATACCGTACCGGCGATTCCCAAGCCTAAAAATGATAAACCCAATATCGCATTTGTGATTGGATTCATTTAGAACTTTTCCTTAAGCAATTATAAAATAATTCTCGTTAATTTTTCCTATTGGATCAAGGACAAAATAATAAGCGGGAAGACAAAAAAATCTTCCCGCTAATATCATAAAGTGTCTTACACAATGATGATTAATAGTCTATCAAGTATCGATATCTTATTCCTCATCCTCATTTTGTTCGTGCTCTTCTTCCTCATCGCCCATCTCAGCATGACCGACGCTACCTGTAAATAGGTAGTCGTTGCTTGCCTTACCACCGTGACAGCCTATACATCCTGCCGGGGTTCCGGAAGCTGCAACAGTCCCGTCCACATCGTATTTCGCCCAGAACCAATCTCCGACTTCAGGGTTAAAACCTTCTACTTTGTACATTACCGTAATGGCTGCTAACGTGGTATCCGGCATATAATTTTCTTTAACAACTATAACGCCGTTATCCATGGAAGATTTCGCCTCATCGGCAATATTTTTAACGCCATTTGCGCTTAAAAAAACTTGTAGAATTTTTCCATGAGGGGAATTACCGGGTTGAAAGCCTTCATAGCCCGGCCAATACGACCATTCTTGATATGACTTTGTTTCCGTGATATAAGTCCATAATTCTCCCGCATCAGCAGCAGGCATTACCGCTGCTTCAGCCGCCGGCGCTTCTTCCACAGCCATTTCAGATTTCTCGCCTTTCTTTCCACATGATACTACAAGCAAAACTAATAGTAGCAATACCATCGATAGAATTAAGTTTTTGCGCATAATTCGCCTCCGTAAGTATATTTATTAATTAGATTTATAGGTAAATACTTAATGTAGTGTTTCAATTAAATTCGTGTATAAATAAAAAATGTAGTCACTTTCAAATCCCGAAAAAAATATTATGTTATGTTAAGTAATCGCATATCCATTGTCAAGGATATATTGATACACCGTGGTTCGGCTAATTTATTTCTTTTCTAATTCTTTGATTTTCAACCAGAGAGATACTCCTAATATTGTGATTATAAGAGTGGCAATGCCTAAACCTTTTTTCCTGAATTCAAATTCATCAATAGCGCTCAGCCCAATCGTTTCGGCTTTTTCCACGGCTACATTACCGATGGTGACCTGTTCGCCAAGCAAGTCCAGATCGAAGGAATGGATAAGAGTTCTGGATTTGTGGAGAGATTGCTTAGCATCTTTTAGTATGAAGAAAGCTTCAGAAACCTCCACTCCTTTTTGTTCCGCTTCTCTCACCAATTCTTCCGCTCTGTGCATCCCCTCTTTTAATTCCAGAATCATTTCCTTCATCTTGAGAGCGATCACTCCTCCTTCGTCGTCGTCTTCATGACATTCAGCGCATACGCTGTTCTCATCTATACCAAGCATCTCCTCGCTCGGTTTGGCTATCGCGTGATTTCCATGGCATGTAATACAACCTTTTTCTCCAATATCGTGAAATGCCAATCCCATAGGACTTTTTTCAAACAGTTCATAGTTATTCAAATGACAGAGGCTGCACACCAATGCAACATCAGTAACACCGGGCGGCGCGGCGCCGTGATTTCCGTGACAATCGTTGCACGCCGGAGCGCTCATATCGCCTTTCTCGTAAAGTGATATACCGTGAACGCCAGCTTTATAATCACTAAATTGCGAGGTAGGCAGTCCGTAATTTGACATCAGTACCGTATCACCATGACATTTATCACAGGTGGCTGGTATATTCTTTGGGAACGTGGATGATTTAGCATCAGATGATTTTCTTATAGTGTGCGTAAGGTGGCAATCGGCGCATACCGCAACATTTTCGTCACCTCCCTTCAACATTTTACCGTGTACAGAACTGTAGTATTTTCTAACCTGGTCAATTGGGAGAGAGGGATTATATTTTTTCATGTATTCCGCATCGCTGTGGCATTTTCCGCAAAATTCAGGTACTTCTTCACGTTCCGGTACGCCGAACCAATTATCCGCATCCCACATCGCCTCATCGGGATCATCTGTTGAGTTGATTCCACCATGACAATCCGAGCAGGATAATCCTGCTTTAGAATGAACATCGGAATTAAAATATTCTGCGGGAGCGTAATATTCGTCTTCGAGTTCCAAATGACAAATGACACACTGGTCTTCATTGTTCATCTGAGCGATTGCGTTATCATTAACAGATAGAAATCCCGTTAAGAATATCAATCCGATAGCAGCAGGCGGCGCTATCTTCTTTTTAATAATATTTTTCTTTATGAATTTAATGATAACCGAGAAGAACCACATTAAGAGAATTATGCCTGCGACCGATGCGACAAGAATTGAAACCCATCTCAAAAGACCGCCAAGTCCCATTAAAAAGTTGAATAAGCTTGATGCTCCTTCTTCAGATAGTCCGAATATTTTCAAACCGGATGAAAACCATCTTGCCAGGATGTCAAAGTATCCGATAACGGTCATATATAAGATATAGTAAACCCAGAATTTAACACCTCTGATCAAGTTCCTGTTCTTTCGTCCTCTTTGAACTCTTGTATCTATAAATGGAACCATTATCCACATCATAAAAGCCAATCCGAACATCAGAACGCCAAATATTTCGCCCTCTATAAAGAGAATATGAGCGGGTATCAGCTTCAATGTTTCAAACATGAACATGAAATACCATTCGGGTCTGATTCCGGCAGGCGCTGAGGAAAATGGATCAGCCTTGACTCCTAATTCCCATGGGAAGAATACCGCTAATATCGCCAATAGATTCAGCACGATTAACCAGAGCAGTAAATCTCTGAGCGCAAAATTAGGGAAGAACGGCATACGTTTCATCTCTTGCGGTTGTCCCTCTTTGGAACCTTTTTCCCATTCCAGCGGGATGCTCATGCCTTGAACTTGTACAAAAAACAGATGTATTGTCAGAATAATGAAAAAAATCAGCGGCATGATCGCAACATGCAACCCGAAAAATCGTGATAGAGTGGCGCCTGTGACATCTTCCCCTCCTCGAAGCAGGTTCAGCATCGCTTCACCGACTATCGGAACGGAACCCGCTATATCCGTTCCCACTTTAGTAGCAAAAAAAGCGAGTTCATTCCAGGGTAGAAGATATCCGGAAAAGCCAAAACCAAGAGATAGGAAAAAAAGCAAGACACCGGTTACCCATGTTAATTCTCTCGGAGGTCTGTATGCTCTCGTGAAAAATACACTGAACATGTGAATGAAAACGGCTAACACCATAAGATTTGCCGACCAGGAATGTATCGATCTGATTAGCCAGCCAAACTCTACTTCACTCATCAAATATCTAATGGACTCAAACGCTCTATCGGGATCAGCATTATAATACATCAAAAGTAAAATCCCGCTTAAAACCTGAATAATAAAAAGGAAAAGCGATACTCCGCCAAAGTAGTACCAGAGAAATTCCCCGCTTACCGGAACAGTCTTCTTCTTAAAAAACTCCAACCATTCGGAAATGCCGTATCTTTCATCAAACCAATCAAATAGTCCTTGTTTTGCGCTATCTGAATTAGCCATTACGATCTCCTCGATATGAAGACTTCATCATTTTTTATGCGTACATCAAACGGGTCCAAAGGTGTCGGGGGGGGGCCGCTGACATTCCGACCTTGTAGATCATATACTCCGTTATGACAAGCGCACCATATCCTCTCCATATCCGGTCTGTACTGAACAATACAATCCAAATGAGTGCATATTGCATGAAACGCCTTTAACTCACCTTCGGGTGTTCGAATTAATATTCCCGGTTTCCTGCCAAATTTGAATATCTGACCTGAATCTAATGGTATATCATCCAATTTTCCTATCTTAATAGATGATACAGTAGATTCTGCGATTTTCGGAGGAACGAGGTATCTTATTACCGGATAGATAATTGAGCCAACCCATGCCGTTACTCCGCCTCCGAGCAAATAATTTAGAAAACTTCGGCGTGATCTGTTTTTTCCACCCAATACACACTCCCCTAAATATGTTTGAACATAAAAAGTATAATTGTCTTTATAGATTCCGAATCAAAGAGGTAATTATCAAGTAAATTCTCCACTTTTTTCGATACTTACTGTTTTTATATCCCTGTCAATTGATCCTGAATTTATTATTAATATTTGCGGGCAGCTAAAACAATGGGATCAAAACTGATCTCAGTTAGGATTCCCGGTGTCGGTATCAGAATAATCCTGATTTGTCCCCTCTGTTTTTTGGTATCTGTCCATCTCCGCGCTGCTTATCTTCCCGTCCCACCAAGAGAGGGTACCGGGAAATCTTCCCGGTTTTAAGAAGATTGAGTAAAGATGCCAGACCGTCAGAACGCCTCCCATCAGCAACCCGTACTTTCCATGAAAACCGTCGATATAGATATAGATCGTTCTCGGAATATAATTCGCCGTAAAAGAATTCGCGTATTGCAATATCCCGGTAATTATCATCACCATCAGATATGCTCCGATTATCCAGTAGGTAATTTTCTCCTGAAGCCCAAACCGTTTCTTTTTGTTCATCTGCCTCTTAAATCCAAGACTAAACAGTGACTTCAGATCATTTTTGTTCGGTAGGATATGTAAGAAGTCGTTATGACCATAAAGCGTGAACAAGATGTAAATAAAGTGCCACACTATCGAGAGCGTTAAAATAATTCCAAACCATATATGGATCTGTTCCCATAACGAATATAAAGAGCTGTCGTCAAGATAGGACCCGGGCAGTGCCGACTTTATAGAGTAAAGTTCGAATCCGCTCAACATTAATCCCATCACTGAAAGCATCATAATGAAATGCTGCGCGACGACCGGTTTTTGAAATCGGATGTAACGTTTCAGTGTTTCACTGCTCATTTTTTCTTCTTTGGTATAATTTGTAAAAATCTATTATAATGGAAAACATTATCAGAGAAATCATCGTGATTATTATCGCAAGAAAAATATATTTTGCGATGGTTTCTTCACTGTCCAAATCCTCTCCCCGCGACATATGCACCGGATTTGAAACAAAATTTGACGCGGCATTCGGATGACAGGTTCCGCATTCAGAGATCAGATCTAATTTTTTCTTCTCCTTAATCATGCCCGTATAGGTTTTTAATTCATGTATTCCATGACAAGAGGCACAATTACTGAAAAATAACTCCCCTCCTAAATTAGATGTACCATGAAAAGAATCTATACTCGAATTAAATCCTATTATATTTTGCGCGAACCTACCGGATATTTTAACCGATGAGTGGCATTCAATACAGCTGTCTGTTACTTCCCCTGCTGACAATTCTTCGTTATTTTGATATTTATCGTCAGTGACCAGATGTTCTTGATGACAGTCAGAGCATGTTAAACTTATCTCCCCATTAGTGGATGCAATCCCATGTTCAAAATGAAAATTTCTCTTAAAGGAGGTTGTTTCAGCATCATGGCATTCGCCGCAAAAATCTTCTTCCATTGAATAATCGCTCTGCCAGCTTTTACCCCTCTCCTCATTTAATGAATGAACTCTATGACATCTGCTGCAAGTAAGAGGATTTTGACCATTCAAGTAATGAATCCCTTTTTTTATTGTTCTGTCCGGCATTTCATTATTCAAATTTGGCAGAGTTATTATTCTTCTATTGAAATCCTCGTTACCATGACAAACGGCGCATGTTTTCGCTTCATTATTTATGTGAACATTTGATAAATCGTTTGAAGACTTTCTTATCAGATGAAGTTTATGACAGTCCCAACATTTCGGCGCTAATTCCATAGACAGAGTCAACGGGTTCCCGTGCGGACTACCGAGATATTCTTTTAACTCTTCCTCATGGCAAGTACCACACTGGATAATACCCATTACTTCGGGATGAGGATGACCGCCCGGGTCTGCGTGACATCCGATGCAACTTATATCATTATGAACTGATTGTATAAAATCGGGGGAAATATGAAAACGCTCAGGTTGTTCGATTAGAGCATCCAACAGCGAAGAATTAAAGTGACATTCCGCACACTGGCCGTCACCGGATACCTGCGCATGAACAAGAGAACCACTAATTATCAATAATAATGTAGCTGTTACTTTCGGTATTAGAATACCATTATATCTCAAGCAGTCTATCCTTTAGGAATAGGATGAGCAATCTTTGCCCACATTTTTTTAAAATTAAATTCCTCTTTGATAGGCATAATATCATCAGCGTTATGACATTGTGTGCAAGTCTCTTCATTCGGAATAATTAATCCGACAGTTATAGGATCTACAGTGCCGTTTCGTAATCCCTTCATCACTTTAGACTTATAATAATCTCCCCCTGCTCCATGACATGATTCGCACCCGACACCTTCGCTTAACTTATATTTTTTCCCTTTAAGCTCCGGTGGAGCATCATGACCCGTCGTGTGACATTTCAAACATTTTGAATCTTTTTGCGGATCAATTATGCCATTTTTTTCGGCTAATTCCTTTGCTTCGGGAGTAGCAAGCACATCATACGCTTTAGAGTGACCACTTTCTTTCCAGATCTCATACTGCAAACCTTTCTTTTCTTTCTTATGGCACATTTTACATTTAGCAACACCAACGAATTTATGTTTAGATCCGTCCGGTGGGATAAATGCTATTGTTTCAATAGATGTAATACAAAAGATTATAGTGATCAGCAGGCTAAATTTAATTATTACACCATGAAATATTTTCATTATTTTACTCCTGAATATCTATACACTAAAATTATAGAGTTTTCTAAATTATTAATTTTCAATAAAATTGAACTTAGTTAAATTATTAAAATTGTATGTATTAGTCAACATATCTATGATTCCGTGCTAATGAATCATCTAAATTATATTTCAGACAGGAAACCGTTTTTATTCTAAAAGTAATTCGTTATTCACCCTCTTAACGGTTTCAAGAAAGTGGTTTATATCAAGAGGTTTATATAGAACCGCATTCGATAATTTTCTTATCCTTGAATCAATGTTTTCCGCCTTCTTATCGAACACATATAGTGATATTATCTTACTGTTGGGACTTAAATTCTTAATCTCCTCATACAGATTTAAAATTTTCTTTTCTCCCAAATCTATATCAAGTATCAACAGATCGGAATTAAATTTCGACAACCCGGCTAACACCTGGTCCATGTGGGATACCGAGTTAGTCTTATATAATGATTTAAGAACCATAGACAAACTCTCTCTTAAACCGTCATCGGGTTCACACAATAATAGACTCGTATTTTGTACCGCTGAATCAATCACGTTTTTTCCTTTTAAAACAAATAATGACAAACTTCGTGCCATTAGCGAAAATTTGGAAAATGAAACGTGTATATTTATATTTTACAGTAACTTGATGCGATTACAACAGGAACGAAATTACTTTTATTTCCTTCTTATAGATGAGAAGGGAGATGGTTCAATTATTAGGAGTGGGAATCCAAACCGAAATGTTCCAATTTACGATATAGGGAAGAGAGAGAGATTCCGAGCAGTTTTGATGTCGTTTTCTTGTCTCCGTTGTTCTTTTTCAACTCTTCAATGATGTGATTCCGTTCAAAATAGTTCACTGCGCTGGAGAGATGTGTTGGAATTTCATTCAATTCAGATGTAAAGCGCTCTTCCTTTAAAGAATCAGGAAGATCTTCAACGCTTAATTTAGGACCATCGGTAAATATCATGGCTCTTTCTATAATATTTTCCAACTCTCTCACCTCACCTTTCCAATTATGATGTTTTAAAGATGAGATAAATTTATCACTAACTCCCTCTATGTTTTTACCCATTTCGAAATTGAGCTTATCTATAAAATGCTTGATTAAGAGATCAATATCATCTTGCCGTTCTTTCAGAGAGGGTAACTTGAGAGAGACCACATTTAATCTATAGTATAGATCCTCTCGAAAATTCCCCAGCTCTACCTCTTCTTCCAAATCTTTATTCGTTGCCGCAATGATCCTAACATCAACTTTAATCGATTTGACCGCACCGACCGGTGTTATCTCTAAATTTTCCAAAACTCTCAGTAATTTCACCTGTAAATGAGTCTGAAGCTCGCTTATTTCATCAAGAAAGAGCGTACCCTTATCCGCTGCAACAAAAAATCCTATTTTATCTTTGATCGCTCCCGTGAAAGAACCTTTTTTATGCCCAAACAACTCTGATTCAATTAGATTTTCCACTATGGCTCCGCAATTAACGGTAATCATCGGTTCACCCGCGCGAGGTCCGTTATAGTGAATTGCCTTTGCTACCAATTCCTTTCCTGTGCCGGTTTTACCAGAAATCAATACCGTCCCGTCGGAATGTGATACCTTTTTTATTATTTCGAATACTTCCTGCATCTTCGATGATTTTCCAATTATATTCGAGAAGTCATACTTTTGATTTACTTCTCTTCGGAGAATCATATTCTCCTTAGCGAGTGATTTATACTCAAATAATCGCTTGACCTTCATGAGGACATAGTCGAAATCGAGGGGTTTGATAATATAATCGTAAGCGCCACTTCTTAAAGCGGATACAGCGGAGTCTATTGAAGCATACGCAGTAATAACTATGGAAAATGTGCTTGATTTATTAGATGAGATTTTTTCAAGAAGTTCTATACCACTGACCTTAGGCATTTTGAGATCGGTAAAAACAAGGTCGTATTCTTTCGCTGCCATTTTTTCGAGGGCATCAGCGCCGTCCACCGCGCTGTCCACCTGATATCCTTCTTCTTGCAGGATGTATGAAAGAGAATCTCTGATTATCTCTTCATCGTCAACTACTAATATTTTTTCATTCATTTTAAGCCCCCGTTTTTGCTAACAGGTATCTTAATTCTGAAAGTTGTTTCCTTATTTACCTCTGATTCAACTTCTATATTTCCGCCGAAAGAATTGACTATTCCGCTGCTTACCCATAACCCGAGTCCGGTCCCCTTTCCGACCTCCTTTGTAGTATAAAAAGGCTCAAATATCCGATCTATTTTATCCGGTGGGATCCCTATTCCATTGTCGGTGATATTTATTTGAATATCGCCGTTTCTCTCAAAACTCCGGATTGATATTGTATCTCCATGCTCTATAGAAGCATCCACGGCGTTCAGTAGTAAATTAAGAATTACTTGAAAAAATTGATCCGGAATTAAAAACGGATGACCTATCCCCAGACTAAGATCCAATTTAAAATTAATATCTCTCGATTTGTCGTCTATTTGCACTATTCTCACAGCTTTTTCTATTTGCGCATTGATATCCGTAATCTCTTCTTCGGATTCTGAAGGTCGTGAGAAATCAACGAGATCCCTTATAATTTGAGTTATCCTCTTGGTCTGACTCATTATCAAATCCAATTTCTCATTAAGGTCTTGATCATCGTGTGACCTCTGCAACAGCTGAACTAATGAGGCAATTGACGTCAAAGGATTACCTACTTCATGCGCTATGCCGGCTGCAAGTTGACCAAGCACCGCTAATTGTTCGGAGCGACCTATCTTCTTTTTGAGTACTAAAAACTCGGTAACATCTTGCCCGATTGACAGAGTTCCGATAACATTTCCGCTGTCGTCCTTAAGCGTTGTATTGCTCCACAATATCGTTCGCAGAGTTCCGGACTTGGTGACTATATCGTTTTCATAGTGTTTCGGCGTACCTATATCTACGAGTTGCTCAAATACACCCCTTACATTATCACGAACCGCTTCGGGAAGAAATATATCAAACCAATCCTTTCCAATCACTTCGCTCTGATCATACCCGAGCAGCTCTTCACACATCTTATTGAACAGGAGAATTCTTCCCTTGCGGTCGAGGGAAATTATCAAACTATTCGCTGTGCTCAAAAGTGATTCGGAAAAACGGCGCTGCAGGTCCAATTCTTTTCCGATTCTGTACTTATCGGAGAGATCTATTGTCAGTCCCATATAACCGATAAGATCTTCGTTTTCATATATTGGCGTTATTGAAAGATAAACGGGTATCTCCTTGCCGTCTTTCCTCTTATTAAATATTTCACCTTTCCATTGTTTATTTTTCAGAAGAGATACCCACATATCTTCATAAACCGAAGCATTTGTGTCAGCAGACCTAATGATTCTGTTGGTTTGACCAATTACTTCCTCCGAAGTATACCCATACATCATGGTAAACGCCGGATTGACATCCTTAATTATTCCCCCTTTATCGGTTAAGACAATGGCATCTGTAGAATGACGAAAAGCGTTGGAAAGACGATTAACATCTATTTCTGAGAGAACTTCTGACATATATTTCTTTTAAATACCTGAATTCGTAATTGTTTGATTCAGCTATGGAATAGGTAAATATTCAAACTTCTGCAGTGAATTCATCATCAAAATCGGAAGGTTCCTCGGCTTTTTTTCTTAATATCTCCAAAACCTTCTTGGATTGCTCTTTTAACCGCTCGATGAACATATTGGCATCTGATTCATGCGCAAACAGCAAATTAGTTGCTTCTGCTGATTTTAGATTGATCTTTAACTTTGTGACAGGCCGACTTGCGCTAAGAGTATGCCCCCTTTCTCGAGCTCCTTCCACACTTAAAGAAATAAGAAAATCTTCGTCGAAATATTTTGGAAATAAATATTCATCTGAAGAAAGATCAACATCTACCACCACTTCAAAAAATTGAGTATCTCTTAGCAAACTCTGAACTCTTCGCTTTGAAATATTAAGTTTCATATACTACTCCTGATAGTTAAAACCTTTTTGTACACCCACTTATTATGAATCAAGTTCATCCTCAGGCGAATTTTTCCCGATATCCAAATGGTTTAGAACTATGTAACCGACTATTGTGGCGATTATTGATTCGACTATTCTTCCCGATCCCACTAAAATACCTAATGATGCGGAATATATAAGTTTTATTCCTGTGTATATTCCTGACCCGGATGACTCAACAGTTAATTTTGTAGAAATCAGGGCAACTGCAACAAGGATTCCGCCTATAACAAATCCCAACATCAGATCTTGAGAACTCTTATCTGAATGCCGTACTGCGACCACAAGCATAGTCGAGAGTATTCCGGTTATTACATATGCGCGCAAATCAACAGCTGACCCTTTATTACTGAATTGCCAGCCTATCGAACCGCTTAGCAACCCCGATATAAGAATCTTAAATGAGAATATAATCCAATCCCCTATGAAGCCCATACGTCAATACTCCCTATTTGCGCTCTCTGATTTCCATTGTCATATTACCGAAAGTCCGTTAAAAGCAATTTAAAGCATATGACGTCCGATAGTCAACTTTAATCGCTTTTCTTGCGACTGACAATTATAAGAACCGGTACTTTATACGGTTAGAATGAATTTATATATATCAATTATTCCGATTGTTAAGAGTAATGACTGTGATCTCAGGGGGCGAGTTCAACCGAAGAGGCGGGCCCACTGTCCCGATACCTCTATTTACATAGAGTTTGGAATTACCGATAGAGAATTCACCCCTGACGAAAGGCGTAACAAGATTTACGAAACTGTAATGATTTCCAAGTAACTTTAGTCCAAGCTGTCCACCATGCGTATGTCCCGAAAGCGTAAGATCTACGTCATAACGCGCAATCGTAGGAAAGGTATCAGGATTATGGGACATTAGGATCAGTGGTGATGAAAAATCTACAGCTCGAAATGTGGCATCGTAATCGGGCTTACCTACCCACAAATCATCAATCCCCGCCACTATTATTTTTGTTCCATTGATTTCCAAATTCACAGATGAATTGACGAGCAGATTGATCCCAATCGCTCCCATCTGATTTCTAACTCCGACAGGGTCTGTATAGTAGTCATGGTTACCAAGACAGCCAAACACCCCATATTTTGCGCTTATATTTCTTAAACCCTCGGCGCAAATAGGGATATACTTTGGTGAATTTGAAACAAAATCACCTGTAATCACCAGTATGTCCGGTTCTTCCCGATTCACTAATTCGGTTACTCTCTCTACATCTTTTTGCCCGGTAAATTGATTTGCATGAAGGTCACTTATTTGAACAATCTTTAATCCCCTCAAGCTATCCGGCAAGGAGTTCAATTCTAAGTCTATACGCTCTATTATCGGCTCACTCTTTGCCGCAATCGCCGCATAACCAAAAGTGGTTAAAGGCAGAGTCACTATTCCAAACGACGTCAAGGAACCAGCTTTTAGAAATTTTCTTCTCTCCTCCAACTCGACCTTAGAAATCGAACGTTTTTGAATATTTATTATTCGGATAAAGGTCCTGATCAAATACATCACTATATCTCTGAAAATAAAGAATAGTGAAATCACGAAAGATGAGATCACCCATATAATCAATGGATAGAATATCATATATTTATAAGCGGCTACACCCCCTGAATCAAATCCTAATATCAGTGTTACCAAAGCTGCTGCTATGAAGTATACAAAGATGCCTCGTGAAGAATTTATGAGATTTTTCTCTTTACCGACCTCTAATTTGAGTTCCCTGATAAACTTCACGCTTTTGGAATAAAGAACCCATTGCAAACTTAGCAAGGCGAACGGTAATATAATGAACGCTATTAGACGGAACATTCGCTCATAAGTCCTCTAAGTCATCCAGATCTTCAGGAGGATAGGGTTTTCTGATTTTACCGGTCTGGTCATATTCCACCGCTTTGTAGATCATCTCTTCAATGTCTTCACTATTATCAATGATTTCGTCAATTATCCGTTGTTTAATTTTTGGAAAATTCGATTTAATGATATTGGTCATTATTTCCGCGTCGTTACTTCCCGGATGGAGTATTTTGTATTCTTTTATCTGGGAATACATTTTCTTCAGGAAAATCTTATCTGATTCAAGCCCTTTTGCCATTACAATAATCATAAGAATCGTAAAAATTGCAATTACTCCGCCCATAATTCCATCTATCAAAAGATAAATTACTCCAATTGTCATGAACAGCATGGATAGCCATGACAAGGGTTTGTACAGAATCTTATCTTTATTTAAATAATATTTGCCGAGATAGCCTGTTAGACCCAGTGTAAGGAATAAAAATGTCTGAATGTTCATAATATTAGCATGCGCTTAATCCACTCCACAACTATGGTCGCATCCGCCTTCTTTACTGGGAGTTTCAAGACATCCGGTAACAAGAGCGATCAAATATTCGAAGGTATATTTTTCTGACAGATTAAACTCTTCAGTATCTTCGTAATTTTGCATTGTATAATCCTTCAACTCTCCAAAGAATTGAAACATCCGTTGTTCCAAACCATATTTATAAAATAGGTCCCCGATTAAAGCCCATTGATTCTCATACAATGCCGCTTCTTCAACCTGATCCCATTCCTTTTCGGATAGAAAATATTCTTTTTTAAGTAGTTTGACTAAACCGTTGTTTATTTGAACTGCGTTACCATTCATTTTATAATCATTCTTCCGGGTCTGAACTATATGCTCGCTGAATTTGATTAGGGTATAGAAGTACCATTTCCGCTCCATGTAACGTGTATTTCAATAATCCGCTGACTCTTACCTCCCTATAAAGGAAAAACTTGTCGAGAGGATATGGAAATTCGTCTGCATCCTTAACTGAAATAACCGCTCGAAATTTTTCGCCGACGGGATCCATATATAAGTAGTAATAATCAGCTGTCACCACTACCCTTTCAATATTTCCCTCAACTGTTAAATTTCGCCCCGCTTTCAATCTTGCTTCTTCCCACCCTATCACCCCGTATGGAGATGGAAACCACTTCGAGTGACTGGTAAAAGCCTGAGTATATATGTCTACTATTTCAGGAGGAGCTGTCAAATCAAAATTTACCAGCTTCGACCACCCTTTATATTTATCCGCATAAAGAATATATGCCCACTCTTTTTTCTCGCCAAGTATCATTACTTCTTCGCCGTATCTCAGTTCTGCCACTACATCAAAGCCCCGATAAGTCTCCTCGTACACCTCAACCATAGGTTTTATTGCGTAAGCCTTTATTCCCTCAGGTTTCTGTGAATAGATTTCCGAACTTTGTAATAATCCTGAAATTATCAGCAAAGAGCAGTATGAGTGTCCGAACTTCATTTCTTGTATTCTATCAATTTTCCACCGGATATAATTTATTCGTAAAATTCCTCATTCGCAAGGTAGAGCTGTTTAATGTTTGATTATTACTGAATTAGAATATTTATTAAGAATTTTCTATTGCAACCCGATAATAAGTATACAGGAGACGAGAATGAAGCCAGTAGACAGATTAATGATAAGTATCATCGGAATTGTACTGATGTTTAAGGATAAATTTGCTTTATAGCGGAAGTGACAGGGAAATAACATTTAAGAATTTTCAGTTAAGCGCCACCGTAGTTAAATAAAATATCTTTTATGCCATTTAGATAAAACTTACATTATTGATGATGCAGTAATATAAATTGTTCTCAAAATCTATTGAAACCTTTACTCTTTATACTCCTTTACCTCTTGAATTGCTTCTCCCCTATTTCAGCGCAAGACATTCATAAATGCAGCAGTTATTATTATAGCATAGCCACAGAAAACTATAATGAAGGCAACACAAGAGCAGCATTAAAAAACTATTACAAACAAAAATATTTCTATCCGGGATGTCCGGACAGTGAAAAAGCCTTATATAATACTATTAAAATATATCATGAGATGATTACCGAATCGGCGCGAACAGAACATTTTGATGACTTTCGTTCACTCATAATTGAATTTTCATCCCTTTCAGATGATTCAGCAATGACATCGAATGTTGCCGCGTGGTGGACGGATGTAAGAAAAATTGAAAAAGAAACTACTTTGACAACACCTGTTTTCTGGGAAATGGTAGGATTTATTTCTATGTTTGTAATTTATTTTACTATATCAGGAAGTTAGAGATTACTCAACACCTCGTTTACCCAATCGTCAGAATGCTTGATTTCGTCCTCCAATATCCACTCCAATTCTCTAATTATAGATCTTTCTATATGCTGCATTTCTTGATATAATCGGTCTATAACACCTTTTTCCTCGGGATCAATATCTAAATTTTCTTCTTCTTTGATCTTAGCAAGTCTGTTTTTGAACTCTTCTTTGGTATAAGATAATGCTTCCCTATGCAACCCCAATGAAACTCTAACTTCTTTTTCACTCTTCATATTTAAATCCTTTATCAATTAGGAACTCAGCGCAGCAATAATAAAATAGTACAAAATCAATTAATCCACAATCATCATAGCTTATATTATCGGTAGCCAATTATTGTTTCTTAAATTATTAGCGCTAATACTTCAATGATTTTTAAATCTTCCGGATTCCATTCTGTCAAACCGTTGAACTGATTGACTCTTGGATTCGATAACGATTTTATTATTTATAAAATCGTTTTTTACTGCAATTTTATTCAATTTAAACACACCTATACCGATAATATAGTTAAGGAGAAATTAGAATTAAAAAGATGAAAGATAATGGAAGAAATAGAAATATCATTTCCGACAATATGGGATGACTTTGATTCCTCAGACAAAGACAGACTGGAGATTACTGAATGAGAAATCTTAGAATGACAGCTCTGTGGTTATAAACATCTTCGACATAAATGTATCAATAAATCTATTTCTCATAGATTACATACCTTACATTCTTCCAATTATTGTAAGTGGCTCATTTGTCTGATTTTAATAGATAACCTGAAACGCTCAAACTGATGAATAATAACTGATTCTCTTCAGATGTCATGCGTTTGATTAAAGTTTACCCAAATATATTTTGAATTATTAAGAAATAAAGTAAGGGAGTTTCCACCCGCTGGAAACTCCCCTTTTTATCCTAATCTTTACATTTTTCTAAGCTTCGGCTGCCATCTCGAATAGTTTATCTTTATCCGAAACTGTCAGTATCTTATCTATATCAAGCAGCATCAGTAAACGGTCATCGAGTTTGCCGATTCCAGTGATATAATCACACTGGTCTTT
>JACZYG010000070.1 GCA_022571215.1 Fidelibacterota bacterium
TCTCTTCCTATCTCTAAAATGATCGACAACAGACCTCCCTAACAGATAGCTGTTCGTCGCGAGGACTAGAGAGTTAGAAAGAAGAGTCATCGATTTAGCCAAAGAGCCTGAGCTCAAATTCAGACGTAGTCTGGTTGCCATCATTTTTCGCCCACAGGCGGCCAGAAGAGAATCCTGAAAAGCCGTGTCGCGAGCATGGCAAGTCCTACATAGCCAAGTATGCGTGTAGCCTTTTGCACTTCCTCGTTTGTAATACTATAACCTTCATCAGTCTTTTTCACTTGTGTCACCTCCTCTTCTAAACTTGTTTAACATCTCTTTCGCTCCTTCGATCAGAGCTTGTTGCCGTTTGAACCGCCAGAAGTCTCTTAAGTACATCAATCCCGACGCGAGGATAAAAGTTGTTCCGAAAACTGTCGCGAAGCCGAAAATCACTTCCTTCAAGTTCACTTCAATAATCTTATCCTTCGGTTTCAGTGGGAGTTTCTTCTTCGAGTTACTTTTCTCGCTTGTCAACGGAAGATTCTTCGTTCGGTGTTTGGACAAGCCTTGTGAACTGAATACCTACCAGGATAGCCGCGGCAACTACCGAAACCCACCTTGTTGTAACTTCTATCCGTTCGATGTTTTCTGGTGTGATCATGTTATTCTCCTTCTTTGTGTTGTTTGTTAGAAATGGAAAAAGACCACGCGTGTGATCTCCGGTTACTTTACTGCACATACCCTTTTGAGCGTATTTATTTTATATCATTATTCATCTTTTTTCGACTTTTTAAAATAGTGGTAGAGTGTCGACTTTCTGATCCCGAGCGTCTTACAAACATCAGTTACCGTGTTTGATTTATCCTTAAGCAGAGACCGATCAAATTCTACCGTCTCCTCATCAACCTTTTTGGAGCTTACTCCAACCCTTCTTCAACGTAAAGATCAGAAAATGAGAATAGAATATTGAGATGAAGGGAATTAAATAGGCTCCTCTACATTACATATACGTTAAAATGAGTGGAAATTTCTCTCAAGCTCTCGCGCGCGGGACAGAGAGTTACACCAGATTAAACAGACTTATCTAAATCAAAACCGAAAGATTCATTCCTTCAATTTTATATTCCTCTTCTCGAGCTCTCTTCTTAGATTTTCGATGGATCTGTAATGTATTCCATCGATGCCTAACTCTTTTGCGGCATTGATATTTTCGATCCTGTCGTCAATGAAAAGATGCTTTTGAGGCGACTTGGAAGTAGCGGCAATTAATTTTTCATAAGCTAATGCGGCCGGTTTCATGACTCCGATCTCGTAGGAGAGTAAAATGTGCTCAAAGAGTCCGATCATGGCATATTTCTTCTTTATATGCCCGAAATGTATGGGGTTCGTATTTGAAAGAATAGCCAATCGGTACTCCTCTCCAAGCGATCTTACGATACTTTCAATTCCATCATCTCCCGGCTCAATCGCCTCGTTTGAAGAGGTTATGAAGTCGTCGAAAGAGAGATCTACTCCAAGATGGTCCACCAAACGTTCATGAAAATCTGGTGCGCTCAGCTTGCCGGTCTCATACTCTTGCATTAAATTCGAAATAGATGAATAATTTGGTAATGCGGCGTTCAACTTTCCTGAATTATCAAACAGCATTCCCAGGGCGGAGTTAAAATTTACGTTGACTATCACGCCGCCTAAATCAAATACTATCACCTCGATCATCATATCCACCTGAACTGAGTTTTACTTTGTACAATATTACCGATTAGATTTAACAGATGCACCGGCGAATCTAACGGGGATCGAGCCTTTTTTAAATAGAGCCATGACTCTTTTAATTAAGACAGAGCTGTTCCGAGGCACGATCGAAACAGCTCCTTTATTAACTCTCCTGGATACTTTGCACTGGTAATACATCGTTGATATCCTCCGAAGGGTTCGCGAGGCGAAACCCATGGAAACAGAGAGTCTATCGCTTCTTGCCTCATTTCTGCCCCGAATAGACCTCTGTCGTCTTACCATTTCCCGTCAGGTCACTGATGCTCTCTATTATCGCCTGCTGGAGCGCTCTATCCTTTGCCGGAGCCGTCATCTTCAGAACTTCCCTCTGAAACCTGCTGAAGTTGTAGGGGCGGACGATCCCTTTATTGGACTGTGCTATGAAGATCGTGGTCGCCACCT
>JACZYG010000071.1 GCA_022571215.1 Fidelibacterota bacterium
CGAATATGGCACAAAAATTTACTAAGATATTTAATTATATAAGAGCAAACATATTCGTTTTCGGAATATTTGTTTTCATATTTACAGTTATTCTTATTCTTGTGTTTGGCTCAGTAAAGTATCCTGAAATAATAAACAATAATTTAGCAGTAATAGTAGCTTTGGTGGCATTGGTAATTTCTTTTCTGTCAGTATTTAAGAACGAAATATTTCCATTTAATCTTAAAATTCTAGCTGGTGACATGGTAATCCCAGCTAGCTCCGGGGGAGTTGCAGCTCAATATCCCATCATACTTCCTATATCTTTTGTCAATATCGGTTATGGCGATGGTATTATTGAAAGTATAGCAGTGAAGGTATTAAACGAGGATACAGGATTAGAAAATTTATTTAATCCAAATGCAGAAATAGATTTGACTAAATTTATTCAGGGATTACGAAGACTTGATGCTGAAAATATATTGGGAATATTTAGTTCGTTTAATTTAAAATCAAAAGAGACATCGAAAAAAAGTATAATGTTTCTCCCTGCTATTGATAATGAAGATTATCCGTTTCATAATTGGGAACCAGGGACTCATCAGTTTAAATTATATGTCAAATTATATGATAAAGATAGTTTAGAAGTTTTTTCAGAGTTTAAATGGAAATTTGACCAAGAAACATTTGATAAAGTTGATGCTGGAACTTCAATCTTTGTATATCAGACTATGAAATTTAACAAATAGATATAATAAAAGCTCATAGAGAATAATTCAAAGAATATTATTTTTATTAGAAGAAATAACTTGCAGAACAATTGACGTATGGCATCGGAATCTCTCAACGGACCAGATGCTATAAAAACAATAGCACAAGGATTAGCTGAAGACAATGGCTGGGAAGAAGGTGGTTATTCCGATGTAATCGGCCACCTTCCCATTCCCTCTCTATCGAAGCTTAATATATTTCAAAGTGTCCGATTAGGAAAGGACATTTTTCGATTTTCGCATCGATTCTCCTTTTAAATTTATCTTGTAAGCGTTGTGAACGAGCCTGTCCATTATCGCATCTGCGATGGTCGGATTGTTAAAGTAGCCGTGCCACTCACTGATGGGAAGTTGACTCGTAATGATAGTACTTCCTCTTTGAACCCTGTCTTCAATGAACTCCAGTATCTCCTGTGATTCTTTCGATTTTAAGGGAGATAAACCGAAGTCGTCAAGTACGAGGACTTTAAACCTGGATAATTTAGTCGCCCATGAGAGGTAACTACCGTCGGCACGGACCAGCGCTGTTTGAGAGAGCAGGTGTGATATTCTCGTGTAGTAGGCGGAGTACCCATCCGTAATTGCCCTATTAGCAAGGGCGCATGCCAGATAGGTCTTTCCTGTTCCGGTGGGTCCCGAGATGATCACATTGTGATGACGTTCGACCCAGTCGTTATTTGACAAGGAGAGAATGGTCTTCCTGTCAAGACCCCTGGAGTGATGGAAGTCGACATCTTCGATAAAGGCATCCTTGTATTTGAGTTTCGAGATAGACAGCATTCGTTTTATCCGTCTGTTACGTCTCTCTGTAACCTCGGCGTCGATTAGGTGCGCTAAGCGCTCCTCGAACGTTAGACTACTGTATTGCGGCTCTTCCATTTGACCTAAAAGGGCATCTTTCATACCGTGAAGTTTCATATCGCTCATCTGGTCTACGGTGTGGTTGAGTGATGACACTTAAGCCTCCTTATCTTTAATTGTCGATGGTTTACGCGTAATAGTTTGCTCCTCTGATATTATCATGAATGAGTGGAACCACCTCTTCATCAGCGGTATCGGTCATCTCTAAGTACGTCTTGTGCTTGAGGATCGATCTGAAGTGCGATACCCGGTAGCATCGAAGCTTTAGCATCTTCTCCGCGGAAAGTTCAACGGCTTGGGTCTCGTATTTCCTTGCTGTGTTGATGATCCCGATGCAGGTTCTAAATCCCATCTCCGGGTGAGGTTTATTCTCCATGATCGTTTTAACTAAGGTTTGTGTGTTTGCGCCTATTGTTCCGGCCCATCCGATGATCCTTGATGGCGTCCACTTGGCGTACGCCCTGTGAGCGCTTGCCATATGATTCTCATTTGTTGAGCAGCTCCCTGCCCTGTAGAGCCGC
>JACZYG010000011.1 GCA_022571215.1 Fidelibacterota bacterium
GGGACTTTGATTTTGGGACGTTTATGGGAATGTCCCGAAAACGGCCGTTTATGAGACAAATATTTAGTGTTCCGAAACCAATACGTTTTTAAAATTTAAGTAAAATATTTAGGGCTCTATAAACATAAATTGTGAAATATAATTAGTGGACCGATAAAAGGGACTGGTCAATATAGTTCACACTTTTTAAAATATTTATATTATTCGATTAAATTTACTACATTGTCGGTAATACTAATTTAGTATTTTATAAAGTAGAGAAAAGATGAAGGTAATTTGACAAGACGGTTCATAACAATCTTGACTTCGGCAGCATTGCTAAACTTTATGTCCGGTTGCTATTCTACCAGGGAGATTCCGGTTCATGAATTCTGGGAACATAGGTCAGATAATATTGTTTCTGTTGTTACAAAGTCGGGAGATGTGATTGAATTTCCTGAGAATTATCCTGCCAATTATGATCACTCTGAGCACTCGATAACCGGAATATCAATTTCGGGAATGGTAATTAATCTTCCGGCGGATGACATTATTTGGGTGAAAGTGCGGCAGGTTGACAGCGGAAAGACAATATCAATTATAGTTATGGGAGTAGGAATCATCGTCGGAATAATTTTTGGTAGCTTATTCATAATATTTTTTACCACAATAGAGAATTAATCAATTGTGAATAAATTATCTTGATCAACTGTCAATTCATATTTATCGAAAAGAAAGCTACCCTGTGCATTCTTATGTTTGCGATAGTTCTGCTCTTTCCTTACGATGTTGAAGCACAATCGGCAGAGCCGGATTCCATATTCCTGGTAGCTGGCGGAGGTCTTGTAGTTCGAATAATCGGCATTAAGGATGGAAATGTGAAAATAATCTCTCCTGAAGGAGAAACTCAAAATTTGGCTTTAGATGGGATAGAGAAGATCGTAGATTCTCGTGGTAGAGTAATTTACTGGCGAAACAGAGTTTCGTCTAAGGGGTTCAGTGAATATCTTGCACGATCCAAGGTAAAGCGTCAGAAGATTCTGAATGTGGGAATTTCACGTGATCGCCGTGGAGGTAGTGGAGAAGGCTGGACTCAGTTCACTCCCCGTATTGGCTGGCTGTTCTCGCCCGGCTTTACGATAGAACTCAGCGGGGGCAGGAAGAAATTTGTTGAAGATGGGCTTCAACACTGCTTTTGTGACGGCGTAACAATACTTGTTGGTTCTTGGCATGACGAACGAACGAGAAATATTTTTCAAGTTCATATTACTAAGAAGTTTTCAGCCCTAACTGACCACCTGTCCTCTTACTCAGTCATTGGATTCGGACTACTATGGGACAGATGGCAGAGAACAGAAACTTTCTTTGAAGAAATAGAATACACCGAGACCCGCTCGGATGTATGGAAATATAACATAGTTGACGGCGGTTTGGGACTACTATTCTTAGTCGCAGAGCAGTTTTATGTCAGGGCTGAGACACGGGCAGAACTTTGGTTAGGTACATTAACTTTAGGGATTGTTTCTATTGGGATTTCGTGGCGAATTCCGCTCTAATTGAGGAGAGACAAACCCATGTCATCGACGTTGCATGTCAGCTTCCGAGCACAGTTGTTTTCTGGTCAATATTTAACCTCTTTATGCATTCATGAGTTTCGCCGAGCGTCTACTTCTACCGCCTCCAAGCAGGCGAATTCGTCCTTACGAGGAAGATGGTGTTGTTGAAGTAGCTGAATCGGCATTACGGGACAAACTGGAGTGCACCCCTTGCGTGAGACACTTTCTTGGTTATTTTAGACACACCAAAACCGGGAGGGTATCACACGATGACAGGAAGTCGACGTAGGTATGGGAGTTCTTTTAAGATTGACGTAGTTCGTAAAGTCGAGAGTGGGCTATCTGCAGCCCAAGTTGCTCGCAGATATCAACTTAGTCCTCATTTGGTATATAAATGGCTTCGTCTGTACAGAGAGAACCCGGAAAAAGCTTTTAAGAGGGGTGGATCCAGGGAGTTTGAGAATTTGGATACAGAAGCCCGGGTTGCCGAGTTGGAGCGAAAGGTCGGAAGCCTGACCATGGAGAATGAGTTCCTAAAAAAAGTCTTGGAACGGTTAGAGAGCAATGGGGGAGCAAAGATCCCAATGGATGGAGAGAGATGATCTATACATTGATCACACAGCATTCTGTAGGACTCCCCAAAAGGATTTTGTGTGAAATCACAGAAGTCAGCCGTAGCGGTTTTTACCGGTTTCTATCAAGCGTTAAGGAAAAGGCCGATTCAATTGAAGCGAAACTAATTGAGCATATTGAACATATCTGTGTAGATATGCCGGGATACGGGTATCGCAGGGTGACAAAGGCATTACAGCGAATGGGATACCGAATAAATCACAAGCGTGTACTCAGACTTATGCGCAGTAACGACCTGTTATGTAAGCGTAAAAGGGGTTCTGTACGAACGACTGATTCCAGGCACCATCTTGGTATCTATCCCAACTTGGCTAAAGATGTACAGCCCACCGCTCCGGATCAGTTGTGGGTTTCGGATATAACGTATATCAGACTTCCCAAAGCATTCGTATATCTGGCTGTGATAATGGATCTGTTCACTCGCCGTATAGTGGGATGGTCGCTTGGAAGGGATATTGACACAAGGTTAAGCATTAGCGCGCTTAGGATGGCATTGAGAAACCGTTCTATCAAACCGGGTTTGATCCATCACTCCGACAGAGGAGTGCAATATGCTTCAGGTAAATATATAGAGATGTTGAAACAGGATGGAATAATTGTCAGTATGTCGCGAAAGGGTAATCCCTATGATAATGCCACTATCGAGTCATTTATCAAGACACTGAAATACGAGGAGGTCCTGTTGAATGAATATGAATCCTTTGAGGAGGCGTACGATTATATTGCTTACTACATCAATGAGGTTTACAATAAGAGGCGGTTACACTCAGCATTGGGATATAACTCGCCTGTTGAATTTGAAAATGCATTCAAGGAAAGAAGATTAGAAATGGTCTTAAAACAGGAAGAAAGTGTCTCAGTTTAGGGGTTCACTCCAGATTTCTCTTATCGGAATTAGTATATACGCCATCCTGCTCAGTTAGCTCCTCCTCAAGAAAACCATCACTCTTGACGATAAATATTATATATGACGGAACAATTTATTAATAAAGGCGTGTATAAGGTGAACAAAGCCGAAGATACCATACTTGACATCTAAAAAAACACTTGACAAATGTATACTTATGTAATACTATGTATAGTAAAGTATGGATAAAAGAGATATAAAAAAGATAAAAAAGAGGAAAGAAAAGAAGGAAGAAAAACCAAAGCCCAGGCCAAAACCCATAAAGCCCTTATTTACTGGTCGATTTAATCGTGCTGCGAAAAATAATTGCGGTAAAGATAGGATAGCGTTGGCGGAACTCGATGCAGACATTGCTATAATAATATCCAACCCGAAAATTGGGATACCAAAAACAGGCGATCTCAGGGGTGTTAGGGTGCATAAGGTTAAACGAGGAACGGATGAATTGCTAATTGCTTATAAATTTGATAAAAAGAAAAGAGAAATTGAGTTTTATGATTTCGACGTTCACGAAAATTATTACGAAGATCTCAAAAATTATTTAAGGAGGAAATAATGAGCATAACAGATAGATATAGAGATAAAGAAAGAAATATTGTTGCGAGCTTTATGACAATACCTATTGAAAAACGTAAATCGATGGTCGGGTTATTAGTGGAGTTGGTTGAGAGGACAGTTCAGTCTGAAACCGAAGATTATATTTCTGGTGTACCTACGGTAGTTATTGACAATATTTTAACTAAATATGAAGATGATGAAAAATTGAATTATATGAATGTATTTGGAGGTCTATATGATGAACCGTGGGTAATTAAGGATGCAGCCCGATTTCTTGGTGTAACGGAAACAACTATTCGTAGGTATATCAGCGCAGGAAAACTGAAAGCTTCACAGCCAGGTAGAAAATATCTTATTGACTATAAAGACCTAAAAATATTTAGGGAACAATCCCAAACAGTATCTTGAATTGACGCTTACTTAAATAATTTAAGTAAGCGTTTTAATAAGCCAACTCACGTTCAAGTAAATCCTCCATATTCCACAGTTTATTAGTAATACCCGCTTCTATTGCCGGAGTGCATTTTAGCGTCTGATGTATTCGGTAGAAATTGTAATTGGCAAAATGCAACGCACACTCAGCTTTCAGATTGATTAACGTTTTACTAAAACGATGGTAGTATCTGAATTTGAGTTGTGATTATTCGTTAGATATGCAGGGCGGAGAACGGAGATTGTTTTACATGCACCCGGTAGACTGATGCCTGACCAAAGTCCACAACCTGCCCTCTGATTTTAAATTTTTTACTAATTACCTGGAGGTCTAATCAACTCATTCGAATTAGGAAACCAGGCATTGCCGGTGCGTGTATCAATTAAGGGAGGAGCAGACGTCCCATCATTAACCTGATAGTGTCCGTTCTCCGACCAGCGGAATAGAATCAGTAACAAACCTGCCATGAATATCATAATTGCGTATTAGAGAATCTTGCTCATACTGCTTACCTCCGTTTGTTAGTTAATAAAATAAAACTTATTTTAATTTAGAAGGACAATTTTAGTAAACCAGCTCTCTTTAAAGCAGGTCTGAAACATATTTAATAATATTTTCTATGCAAAATACCAAACTCTAAGATACTCTCAAGCAGCGGAAGATGGAATAACTCGTAGATTTTGGATTATAGAGGAATCACTTGAGCCGGAAATAGCTTAATTCAAATTAAGATTCTACCTTATTATTGAGCTTCTTGACTTTACGACCGTTATTTAGAATATTACGCTCCTGTCTATTATGGAAAAGCAACCGGACCACAGAAAAGGACACAGACAACGCCTCAGGGAGCGGTATCTAAAATCGGGTGTCAAGGCGCTGAACGAATACGAAGTCATCGAGCTTTTGCTTTCTCTCGGCACACCGCGGAAAGACGTAAAAATCCCCGCCAAAGAACTTCTTAAAAAATTCAAGTCACTAAGAGGCGTTCTTGACGCTGACGACACCGACCTCAAAACCATAAAAGGCGTGGGACCAAATAATATCTTCGGTTTGAAATTCATTCATGACGTGGCTTCCGAATACTTAAAACAGAAAACGACCGAGCTGCCCGTAACAAGCTCTCCTGAAGCGGTTTACGAATATCTTCTTCACACAATGTCAGGGCTTGATAAAGAAGTTTTCAAGGCGATCTATCTCGATGCGAAAAACAGGATAATTGAGATCGAGGATCTGTTTGAAGGAACGGTGGACACGAGCGTCGTTTATCTGAGAGAAGCCGTTAAAAGCGCGCTGAAACATAACGCTGTTTCAATAATCTTTGCTCACAACCATCTTTCAGGAGATACAAGACCAAGCGAAGATGATAAAAATATTACTCAGGAGCTGGTGAACGCCTGCGAACTAATGGAAATTAAGGTACTCGACCACATAATCATAAGCGGGAATGATTATTTCTCTTTTGCAAATCAGGGATATATAGAGACATATCGAAACAAATTCGAGAAATTTGTTAAGTCAATTTAATTTAACATGAGAAATTAATCCTTTTTAAAAGTTGTTTGACCAAAATTCCTTCTTTACTTTAATTTATAATAAACAATATATTATAGCATGAGAGTCTACGATCTAAAATTTTGTTCATTGTTATTCTGCTTGAGTTTTCTCTTATTGGCAGCCGGATGCCAGAAAAAACCGGAATCCGATAGTTCATCTCCGTTCCGGATAGAAATAGTGGAAAGGGTTCCCGATTCTGAATTCCCGGCGATTGAAATTGCTTCCCCCATGAAACACGAGATCGTTTCAAACGACTTTTCGGTTTACTTTGCTTCCGCCGGAATAGAACTGTCCAACGAGGGTGAGCATCTTCATTTCATGCTTGATGACGGCGATATCATAGAACATTTTGAAGGCAATTCTCCTCTGAATTTTAAGAACATCCCGGACGGGCAGCATCTGATTCGAGTTTTCGCCGTGAAGAAAGATCATACAAGTTATAAATCCCTCAAATCTACTGATATGGTAACTTTTTATGTCAATGAAAAAACCGGAAAGCTGCCGACAGAAAAATCTAAACCGATGCTGTTTCTGAATTTACCCACAGGACGGAGCGAAGGAATCAGCGCCGAGAATGTTCTGCTCGATTTTTGGGTTTCAAACGCCAAATTGGGAATATATGACTATAAAGTAGGTTATTCACTCGATGGACATGAAGGCACCCTTTCGCTGTGGGAAACTTATGTTATCAGCGGCTTATCCGAAGGGAAACATAAATTGATATTCGATCTTATTGATCCTAACGGAAAACCTGTTCTCGGGAATTTCAATCATACCGTCAGGACATTTATTATTACGAAGTAATTATTCCAAACTTCATAATACACACTTTTAATTAACTTGTTAGGAGAATCACTCAAATGAAAAGATTTGGTATAATTACCTTCTTAGCGCTATTAGAATTTTCCGCGTTATTCGCTCAATACAATCCATATCCTGATAAATCAATTTTTGCCGAAAAGCGTAAACAGTTTATGGAGATAATAGGCGATGATGCGGTTGCTATCATAGTTGCCAATCCTGAATATAAACGAAACAATGATGTAGACCACGATTACCGTCAGGATTCTGATATGTTTTATCTTACAGGATTTGAAGAACCAGAATCAATCGCGGTTCTGCGTCCCGGAGCGGAAAAACTCCGGTATACTCTTTTTGTCAGAAAAAGAGATAAACTCAGAGAAACATGGGACGGTCACCGGTTTGGTGTAAAAGGAGCAATGGAGACGTTCGGAGCTGACAGCGCATACACTATTGATGAATTCGATAAGATGCTCGGAGGTATATTACGGGGAGCTAAAACCGTTTATCATAATTTCGGCGCGGACGAAGAACTATCCGAATCTATTTTGGAGAGAGTCTCCGTTAATGCCGGTCGTTCAGACCTATCCATGAAAAACGCCCGCTATGAGCTCGGCGAGATGCGTAAAATAAAATCCGACTGGGAGGTGAAATCGCTCCGAAAGGCGATAGATATTACCTCTGAAGCTCACAACGAAGCGATGAAGTCTGCGAGACCCGGAATGGGAGAATACGAGATCGAAGCGGTCATCGAATATATTTACCGGAAGCATGGCGTTCAGCGGCCGGGATTCCCTTCTATTGTCGCCGCAGGTTCAAATACCACGACTTTGCACTACCAAACCAACGAAATGAAAATGAAAAAGGGCGATCTGCTCTTGGTTGATATAGGCGCGGAATGGGGATATTATTCGGCTGACGTGTCACGGACATATCCTGTAAACGGAAAGTTCTCAAAAGAACAGGCAGCAATTTATCAGATAGTTTACGATGCGCAGGAAGCGGCGTTCAAGATCAGTAGACCGGGAACAAGTAGAAAAGAACTGTCTGATATTGTGAGAAATTCAGTTATTGACGGCTTGATAAAAGTCGGTTTACTATCCGGAACTTTGGAAGAGATAATTAAAGATCGTTCGTACAAAAAATTTTATTTGCATGGATTCGGACACTGGATAGGACTCGACGTTCACGATCCCGGATCGTATACAGAGGACGGGGAATCGGTAATTATGAGGCCCGGAATGGTCTACACGGTCGAACCGGGTATCTACATAACTGAAGATGATTCTGTGGATACTAAGTGGTGGAACATAGGGGTAAGAATTGAGGATTGCGTTCTTATCACGGAAAAAGGATATGAACTTCTTAGCGATAAGTCTCCCCGCAAGATAAAAAAGATCGAAAAACTTATGAGGAAGAAGGGATTGGCCCAAAAGGATTGAGCAATAATCACTCTTCCGTTTCATTCCCCCACTCGGTCATAAAATACGATTCATAAACAGCCTTTTGGAGATCGGAAGGATTATCGGTTTGGAATATATAGAAACTTTTGTCTGTGCTTTCACCTATTACAACATCTATTTCACGCAGCCAATCGTCACGAGAAACCGTAATGACGACTCTGTCACCCGGCATCAACGCGCCTATAGCTTTTGTGTATTCGGCTAAATTAACTCGTAAGCCGTCAACAGCAATAATCTCATCGTTCACATTCAATCCGTAATTCCACGCGGGTGAATCACGCTTCACCCGTGTTATCTTCAGCTTTCCGGAAGATTCACTTGTTTTTATTCCGAGATACGCTCCGTGTTCGGAACGCGAAGGAGCTTCAATCGTTTCAATTTCCAGACCGGCGTATGAAAGATATTTCCCGTAATCAACATCTTCCGTACCATGCACATACTTGGTAAAGAATTCAGAAAAACCGATTCCCGCCGCTCTTTCGAGCTCTTTTTTGAATTCCGCTTCCGAAAACCCTCTTTTTTTCTTCTTGTAATATACTGAATAAAGACGCCTCATTACGTCATCGAGAGTTTTTTTATTCTTTGACGAATTCCGGATCTCGAGGTCGAGGAGCATTCCGAGCAGATTCCCTTTATCATAATAGCTCATATCTCTATTGGGTGAGTTTTCGTTGCTCCGGTAAAAACGTATCCAGGCGTCAAAGGAAGCATCGGCGGCTGATTGATACTTGTTACCGATAGTGTTTGAGACACGTTTCATATTATTTACTATAGTGTTTTGATACTGTTTGGTTGATAGAAAACCGGCGCTTAAAAGTATCCTACCGCTGTAGTAAGAGGTGAACCCCTCCATAACCCAAAGCAAGGAAGTATAATTCTCTCTCGTATAATCGAATGGACCCAACTCCCTCGCTCTGATCCGCTTCACATTGTACAAATGAAAAACTTCGTGAGCGACAAGCGAACGCCATCTGCCTCTGCGGTCTGCAGATTGAAAATTCCATCTACCGTATCTCAATACTTGTGAATTCAAATGTTCGAGACCTCCTCCGCTGGATTTCGTAAGATGAACTATAAAGAGATATCGTTTATATGGAATTTCGCCAAATATTTTCACCGTCTCTTCGACAATCCGCTTAACATCATCTACGGTAGAGGAATCGTAATTCCCTTTTCCATAAAATACCATTTCATGCGGGACTCCATCTACCCCAAACTTAAATACAGTTTGGTTCCCTATCTCTATCGGGGAGTCCACGAGTATGTCGTAATTAGGAACGATAAAACTGTTTCTGCTTCCCGGAATTGATTCTAAACCGGTCGATATTGTCGAAAATTCATCATAAGGGTCTATTTCAAGTGTAGCGGGTCTGTTTTTCAGTTTTTCCACATACATAAACAGGTCGGGAGGAGATACAAATCCATGAGAATCATCAAGAAATGAGCCTCGCACGCTTTTTACGAACGCATAGACCTTATAGCTGATGGTGACCTCATTCGCCTTATTCGTACGAACTCGCCATGTGTTTTTGTCTATCTTTTCCCACTTCAAATTTTCTGATTTTTCACTGTGGGCTTTGAATTCTTCAACGTTCTTAGAGAACTCCCGAATCATATACGAACCGGGTATCCAAACCGGCATAACAAAATCTATGGATCTCTTTCGTTCGCCCTTAATGGTTTGTGTAACATGATAGTAATGCGTCCACGGTTCCGGCATGGAAAGAGTGTAAGTAATAGTTTGAGAAAAAGCGAAAAACGGAAAGAGGAAGAAACAAACTTGCAGCGCAAAAATGTTTCTTGCTATCATTTTCTTATTATCAGTGATATTGCGCAGCAATTTCAGTGTGGACTTTGCATTTTAGCGGTTAATTCCAACTCCTCCTCACCTCTCCTGACCGATATAATTACCTCATCCCCCGGTTTTAACTCCTGCAGAACCGACATATAATCTTCAATGCTCATAATACCCTTTCCGTCCATCTTGATGATCAGATCGCCGTCTATAATACCTGCTTTCTCTGCCGTACCACCAGCGCGTACGGTCTCAATCTTCAATCCTTCTCCGGTGTAAGCATAGTCAGGCATAACTCCCAATACTACCCGTAAAGAAATTCTTCCTGAATTGCCTCCGTGCGCAGACGGTTCCGCTTTGACGTACATCGGTTTTTCATCGATCCCGTCAAGCCCCCATGCAAGATTCCGCGCAAGCGTAAGGATGCGCAATTCGCCCTCATAGTTCAATTTATCCCAATCATCGGATGGTTTGTGATAATCGTCATGAACACCCGTAAAGAAGAACAGATTCGGAATTCCTTTTCTGTCAAACGATGCGTGGTCAGAACCTCCTCCACTCGTCTTTTTTTTCACTATCCTCATTCCGACTTCCTCGTTAGCCTCATCAACTAATTCCTCCCACATCAGAGAGTTAGCAAATCCATTCATAACTACGCTCGTATCAGTATCCCTTCCTATCATATCCAAGTTGAGCATAGCATAAGTCCGTTCAAGAGGGATCAATGGATTTTCTACGTAATGTTTCGACCCGAGCAGACCTGATTCTTCCGCTCCATAAGCCTGAAACAGTATCGAATGACGAAGTTTATCCCTATTCGCAGAAAAATATTCAGCCAATTCCAACATTCCAGCGGTACCCGAAGCGTTGTCGTCCGCTCCATTATGAATTTCGCCGTACTTGTCGGGAGCGCGCGAACCCCTTCCTCCTATGCCGAGATGGTCGTAGTGCGCTCCAATTACAAAAACCTCATCTTTCAATAATGGATCATTCCCGTAAAGCAGCGCCATCACGTTTGCGCCCTTAGAAGTGATAGGAATTACATCAGCTTTGACAGTCACCGTCACTCCTTCGACATTCAAAGAGTTTGTCTTACCGGAAGAGTTAATTTCATTCTGAAGGTCGTCAATGCTCTTTCCGAGTGGAGTTAACAGTTTATTTGCGGCTGTTCTTGTAATGCTCATCGCTACTATCCCTGATTTGCGATACCTCGCATAATTGAACTTGACTAATTTATCCGTGGAATCGTCAACACTCCCGGTCACGAGAAACATTGCCGCAGCGCCATGATCACGAGCGTTACGGAACTTATAGTTGAGGCTCTGGTATCTTGCAAATTTCGAATCTTTGGTGTCAGGCTCAGGATGATAACGTAGTATTATTACCACCTTGCCGTCTACGTCCAATCCATCATAATCGTCATAGCTTGAATCTTTAAGAGATATTCCGTATCCTGCAAAAGCCAATTCTCCCACCGTTTCGTCAGTCAGTGAAAATTGGAACGGTCTAAACTCAACCTCATGTTCAAAACTAACATCCTTACCGTTGATAACGGCGGAAAGAGAGTTACTATCTCCTTGTTCGGCTTTTGAAACAAACTCAAACGGCTGTAAATAATCTCCGTCTTCGTCTATCGCCGTTAAGCCTAAACGCTTAAATTCTGAAGCGACATATTCCGCTGCTTTATCTCCCCCGGGGGTTCCCGTTCTCCTGCCGGAAAACTCCTCCGAAGCTAATTTCTTTACATGACGCAGTAGGTCATTAACGGTTAATTCGGCCGAAGATATTTCAGATTGATTGTATATGCCCGCTTTTTCCGCTGCACCGCTGCATGAGAGGATAAACAGTAGAAATAGAACAGCAGCGCTTTTTACAAGGGTCAATTTAATCTCCAAATTTAATGCGTAAATTTAAATAATTATTGGATAGCGATGATAAAAATATCGTTCGTCTTGTGACTATGCAAGAAAATAATAAAATAACTGACTTTAAGTTGGGAATAATATTACCTAAGGTGACAATAAGATTATTGATTGAGTATATTATTCTTCCTTAATGGAAGAATAAGTTCCGTAATTTATCGGTCCGCCAACACCTGAGTAATTCCACTTTCCGGTAAACAGTTTATTGACACTGTCGTCTTTGAACTCTCCGGCCAATAAAACATTATTGTCAACCCAACCCGGATTTAGATTTACCCCGACAATGCCATTATCGTTCCCACCTGCCAATTTTCCGGTACCGACTTGCGGGCCGATGTTAGTGGTAGAACCGATTGCGTCAAGACTCCACTCCCCTGAGAGTCGAGTCGAATCTTCATATTCAAATAGTAGCCAGCCGCTGACAATCGCTGTGCCTACTGAGTCAAAGCCGGTGTATTTGTATGCTCCCAAAGGAATATCATCTTCACATGAGAACAGAAATATGCAGATTATGATGAGGTATATTGCTCTTGAAATCATAAGCTTTCTGTTTATGCACTATTCCTAATTAATGATACATCAGAAATCGAACCAAAATTCTCTGTTGCAAGAAAATATTAAGCTTCGGGAATCATCTCCCGTGAACCGAGTTTACTGTCTAACATCAGCAAAGGTGTAGTTTCATCGCCTATCATCTTCAATTGCTGAACGATCTCTAACGCTGATTTTTCTTCTTCCACCTGTTCATCAATAAACCATTGCAATGCCGATTGTACAGCATAATTGTTTTCTTCGCGCGCAAGAGAATAGATATTATTTATCATCCCCGTCACTTTCCGCTCGTGCTCAAGGGTCTTCGTAAATACATCCAATGGTGATTCAAACTTCATCGGAGGTCCCTCTATCGGCTTCAAATCTACTTTGCCTTCCATATCGACTACCATGTCGAATATCTTCAAAGCGTGCATTATTTCCTCTTCATATTGCGTTCTCATCCACGCAGCCATTCCAAGAAGATTTGTTGATTCAAAATATGAAGACATCGACAGATACAGAAACGCAGAGTAATATTCTTTATTTACCTGTTCGTTAAGCGCTTCTTCAAGTGTTTTACTTAGCATTTTTTAATTTTCCCTAATTTTTTCAATTTCTCGAATATTATTTTTCGTTCTACTAATTTAAGCAACCTTATGTTAAATTACCAGCGTGACTTACAACTGTGATTCAATATTAGAATTCTCTGATTTAAGCAGAGCTGAGGCAACATGAGAATATGAATATGTCATTGCGAGGAGCAGAGCGACGAAGCAATCTCATAATTATCAAAAACTTACACAAAATACGAGATTGCCGCGTCCGGCTGAAGCCGGACTCGCAAAGACAGATTGTTTTATTTCATGAGCAATAAGATGACTAAATCAGAGAACTCTATTAATATAAATTTTTTAGTTAAATTGATTTATGACTGAGTGTTCTCTATATAATGAAAAAGAATCAGATGTATGGGACAGCTTCGTTGAAAGTTCGAACAACGGGACTCTATACCATCTTCGTCGTTTTCTGAGCTACCATCCTCCCGAAAGATTTGAAGATCATTCACTTATGTTTCATAAAAAGGGGAAACTCAGAGCGTTATTCCCCGCTTGTGTTGTAGATACCGGTTCCAAGAGAACCTTATATTCTCATCGCGGCGCCTCTATAGGAGGGTTCGTTCTTGAGGAATCTTCGAGTTTCAAAGATGCGTTCGATTTCACCAAATCTCTCATCAGCCACGCTAAAAACAATGGTTTTGACAAAATAATCCTTACTCTGCCTCCTCTTATATATTTAACAAGATTGTCCAATAACATAGATTTTGCGTTGTTGCAAAACGGCTTTTCTTATCTCAAAAGAGAAGTATCGAGTGTTCTATCTCTTAAGCCCACCTTGGAAGCCAATTTGGAGAATTTCCGGTCTGAAGCAAGAACGGCGTACAGGCGCGCCGTTAAACTCGGAGTCGACATCAGGGAATCGGAAGATTTTAAGGGCTTTTATAAGATTCTTGAAGCTAACCTCTGGGCGCGTCACGGCGTAACTCCTACACACACTGTCGCTGAACTCAAAAAATTGAAGAAACTCTTTCCTGACCGTATAGCGCTGCTCGGCGCATACGCGGAAGGTAAGATGATTGCGGGAGTTGTATTATTTGAAGGTAATCCAAAAGTCATTATCGCATTTTACATCAGCCATGATGAAAAGTACCAAAAATACAGAGCGGTTAATCTGCTCTTTCACGACATAATCAAACGGGCTATAGAACGTAATTTTAAATTCCTTGATTTCGGAATTTTCACCGTTGATATGGAGCCGAATTGGGGACTTGGAAGATTTAAGGAAAGTTTTGGAGCGAGTGGACTATTTCGTGACGTTATGGAGCTCGACCTTTAGAGGATTATAACTTCTCCCTTATGATTGACACTAATAAACAAATAATCAAAGCCCATCTTCCATATATCCTCTCTTTATTGGTTTTATCTTTACTACCACGAATTTATTTTGCCACTCCATATCTTTTCGATGGGGATCCGGTAAATTACTATCTCGGAGCCAAAAATCTGCTTGAAGGGAATGGGTACGTTGCCATGGGCATTCCGGTTATCTGGCCTGTCGGATATTCTCTGACCATAATTCCTTTTCTATTTATCTTTGACGGAGTCGCCGCCGCATCCGCTTCGAGCATTATTTTTTCTACGCTCGGTCTGTTGACGCTATATCTGATCGGCGTGGAACTATTTTCCAAAAGGATCGCATTGGTTTCAGCGTTACTGTTCGGCTTCTCGGAAACTTATTTCTTTAATTCGGTAAACGTTGCTTCCGATACGCACGCGCTCTTTTTTACACTCGCAAGCATATACTTCTTCATTAAATTTATGGGAGAACGCCATTCCAAATGGGCTGTTCTCTCGGGTCTGTTTATTTCTTATTCGGTCATTACACGATATCAAACTGCCATCTTTATATTGCTCCCGTTTATTTACCTGTATTGGGAAAATCGGAATAACCGGCTTCCCGATTCTCTTTATGAAAAACCGATACTGAAAAAAACGCTGCTCCTCTTCTTTCTTTCATTAATCCCGTTCGCGCTCCTGCAATTTTATTTCAATTATTCAGGGTACGGTTCGATATTGCCTTTTCAATATGCCGCCGCAACCTCTTCGGGATGGGAAAATACAATCGGTGTTTATCTGATAAATTTCGTTAGAATATTATATCGAATAGGATTTTCAATTGATTTTTATGCTCCTTTAGGAATTGCTCTCGCATTAGTAGGGGTTTTTACCATAAAAGATAAACCCGGCACATTGTCTCTATTGATGATCTGGTCGGTGTTAGGTTTACTTCCGATGTCTATCTATTTGGTAATTCCAAGATACTTCTTCTTAGCGCTAGCTCCGTTCACTCTGCTAATGGCGGCGGGCGCGGAATATTTATTTTTGAAAGCAGGTCAGCTTCCGTTTTTAGTCAACCGTTCGTTTAATTGGAAAGTGGTTTTAGCCTCGTTACTTATTTTATCATTGTCTACTTCCTATCTCGCAAAGAGCCTCAGAATTGCTTCTTCGCATAAAAGCGAACTTTCCGCAATGTCGGAAGCGTTTGATTGGATAAAAAAGAACACTCATAAAGATAGCGCAGTTATAACGCAATCACTTTACTACGGTCACTTCAGCATTTGGGACGCAATCGGTCAGGATGTTTGGGTTGGAGAGTTTTACAGCGGGAGAGAGGTTTATTCTGTAACGGACGATCTGAAGGAGATCTCTCGAAATCATCCCGAACTGTTCCTGATTATCAATGACTATTGGCAGAACGAAAAAAATCTTTTGATGATGTATAGCGAGGAAAACAGGGAGGGAACAAATAGAATTTTTAAGAGTTATAAGACAGAAATGGTTCAAGAATTCGCGACTCAAAGAGATTTTGTTCTTTGGAAATTATCATCGGGAAGTAATCATCCCGATTATTCATTTGTGAACGATCATCTCTTTAAAATTTACAGGGTAACTATTGACAGTCTCAGATAACTCATCATCTTCGCTGAAGAATAACGTTTTGGAGCTCTCCAAGCACTCCATCATTTATGGAGTAGGAGTTCTTAGCAGACTTTCATCATTTATCTTACTCCCGATTCATACCGCATACCTTTCTCAGCACGACTACGGCATTTTGATATTGATACTCTCATTCATTGGTATCACCACCGTTTTCACTACTTACGGACTCAACGTATCATTCTTGCGATGGTATGTTCCTGAGACTGATGCTGAAGAACGAAGGAGAATATTCAGTATCTGCTATTATGGGGTCGCAGGAATGACGCTTTTGCTTGCGGTAACGATAGTGACTACATCGCAGCCATTGGCAGATTTCCTGCTCCGTGACTCCAGCTACAAGCCGATGTTTATGATAGCCGGTCTGATACTCCTCATGGATTCCTTATTCCATTTTCCTCAAATGCTTCTTCAGGCGCGGAAAAATTCATTCGGTTATATCGGTGTGGTTTTCCTCAACGTAACCTTGAACCTTGGATTGAGTTATTATTTTATCGTTCAAAAGGGATTAGGAATACAGGGAGTTTTATACTCCGCATTGATAGCCGGTTTTGCGGCTTTCGTGGTGACCATTCCATTTGTACTAAAGCACCTTACTATTCATTTCTCGTTTGATAAGTACAAAGAGTTTGTTAAGTACGGCATTCCGTACGTCGCAAACTATCTCTTTGTAGTGCTGATAGACCTTAGTGACAGGTTTCTGCTCGAACGATTCATAGATACCGAAAAAGTTGCTTTATACTCAGCCAACTATAAGATAGGGGCTGCGATGGCAATTGTGGTAAATGCCTTCAGGCTCGCATGGCATCCGTTCTTTTTATCGCTAAGTAATTCTCCCGACGCAAAGCGTACTTTCGGCAGAGTATTCTCATATTTTTTCTTACTCTCCTGCGGACTCTTCCTTTTCATTTCCATTTTTATAGAAGACATCGTGAGAGTCAACATCGGCGGATTCCATCTGATAGCAGAAAAATATTGGGAAGGAACATTTATAATTCCATGGGTCCTATTTTCATATGTGATTTCCGGTTCATACGTCATCTTCGCCGCTGGAATACATATTACAAAAAAAACAAAATACACCCCTTTGTTCACAGGCGCGGGGTTGCTGACCAATATCGTGGCGAACATTATCCTGATACCGCTCTTAGGTATATACGGAGCCGCTATTTCGACCGCTCTCGGCTATGGCGTGATGACAATTATTCAGTATTTCACTGTGCAAAAATTCTATTATGTCAAATATGAATTCGACCGGATTCTAAAAGTACTTGCTTCCACCGCTATTATTTTTGCAACGTACAAAATATTCTTTTTCGGATCGAATATCGCAGTCAAAGCGGCTCTCTTTATAGCATATCCCGTTGTCCTATATCTATTCCGGTTCTTCCTGAAATCTGAATGGAACGAGGTAAAAAGTCTAAGCGTGAAACTGCTCGGCAGGGCGAATTAGAATTGAAAATACTCTACATCTCCCCTGAGCATACGGTCGGCGCTCTTTCTCTCTGGAAGAGAGAACATGAAAAACGAGGTAACGAATGTAGGTTCGTGACGCTTTACCGTTCAGCGAGCGGTTTTGAGGAAGATATTTGTCTTGATCTGCCGTTAGTTTCCGCGGGAAAGCTTTACGATAAACTCCGGAATTTCGTGTATCGTAGTCACGGCGAACTTGGCAGCAAAACTGTCAAAGAAGGTTTCCCGCCTGTTTGGAGTCCCTCGAACAGGGCGGAATCTATCTTTTTTAAAATGAGGGAATCCATTTGGAGCAGGTATGTGGAGAAAGCCATTATCAAATACGGATTGTCCGAATTCGACATCTATCACCTCGAATGGGGAATGGAATTTTACAGAGACGGCAGATTCATAACTGAAATGAAAAAAGAGGGAAAGCATATTGTCTGCACCTATCACGGACAGGATATGCGTAACCGGGGCGTAATTCCCGCCATCGATGCGTTAAGCGATCTAAATCTTACGAGTGAACTCGACCTCATGCAGAAACATCCCGACATCAATTATCTATTTCTTCCGTTTGACACGTCTGAATATGAACCGAGAAGAGAACCTAACGATCTGATAACCGTATCTCACGCTACCCGTAACCGCAGGGCGAAAGGCTCTGATGATATTTTGCGAATTTGTACGGAATTGGAGAGGGAGGGAAAGATAAAATTTTTATTTTTAGAGGATAGACCACATTCAGAGGTATTGGAAGCTAAAGCCCGGAGCGATATCTATATCGATCAAATCACTGATATAGGTTGGGGTTATGGTATGAACAGTGTTGAAGCCTTATCTATGGGAGCTGTTTGCTTCACTAAAATGAACGAGCGGTATAATAAGTTCATCCCGGATCATCCCTTCGTAAATGTTTCGGCAGAAAATCTTAAATCTGAATTAGCCGGCATAATTGCCGATAGAGACAAATTAAAAGGAAAAATGATAGAAAGCAGAGAATGGGTCGTGAAACAGCATGACATAGTCAGCGTCGTAAACAAGCTTTATGAATATTACAGAAAAATCGGGATACAATGGTGACCCGAGAAAAATCAAAAGATACGTCTAAAGTTTCTATTATTACTTTAACAAAAGATATTATGTTAGAAAATTACGACCGTATTAAAGAGCTTCTGGATTTGATCCCCGGAAGAAAATGGTCAAGAAAAGAAATAATTGCGGATAGACCGATGAAATGGGATTACAGTCTTCTTGCGATGGATAAAGATAAAATTATTGGCGTGCGTCTCATTTCAAAAAAAGGAAACACTCGCCACCATCATTTGACTTCGATTGATGAACTATATAGAAGATCCGGGGTAGCAGGCAAAATGACTTATAGAAGCGCCGGAATGGCAATGAAATTGGGAGAATCTATTATGACCGTGAAGGTCGAGGAAGGAAATGATATGTCCCTGAATTTTCATTTAAAGCTCGGATTCACAGTTTACGGCGAAGAGCTCAACGAAGAAGAAGGCGTGAAATACATTCTCCTCCGAGGTAAGCCTGAGAAGATTCTTGACAAGTTGAACGAAATTAAATGAAGTTAGCCATACACCAGCCCAATTACCTCCCCTGGCCGGGTTATTTCCATAAGATGGAATCCGTTGATCTGTTTCTCATCCTGGACACCGTCCAGTACATGAAACACGAATACGATAACAGATGCAAAATTAAAACTCCCGAGGGTGAGCAGTGGTTGACTGTTCCTGTCTCGTCCCCCAACTTAGGTACGCCAATAAACAAAGTGATGTTAGCTATGGACGCTGATATATGGAGATATAATTGGAAACCACTCAAGAATAATTATTCCAAAAGTCCGTTTTTTGAAGAGTACAAGGATGAACTGCATGAAATCTATGGCAAAAAATGGGACAGACTCATAGACCTAAATCTGAAGCTTATTGAGACGGTTCAAAATTGGTTAGGAATTAAAACACGGCTGAAATTTGCATCGGAGCTTCCCGAAACCACGTTAAAGGGTACAGAATTAATACTTTCACACTGCCGGGAATTGAAAGCGGATGAATATCTTTCAGGAATGGGAGGTAAGAATTATCTTGAACAGGAACAATTTGATAACGATAATATCAGGTTGGAATTTCAAAATTATACACCGATAGTTTATCCGCAAAGGTTTGGAGATTTTGTACCCAACCTGAGTGTCATTGATTTATTATTTAACTGCGGCAAGGATAGCTTGTCACGAATTATGGGAAATTATAGAAATGAATAAAACAGATTTTGATAATTGCGGCTTTACCCATTCGCATTATAAGGCGTGTATCCAACATGCCCTCGACAGCGGATACCGGTTTCTTCGCATGAAAGACGCCCTGAACAAGTTGGATGATGATAAGATCATTCTAATGAGACATGATGAGGATTTGTCACTGCCTGCCGCATACAATCTTGCCAGGATCGAAGGTGACCTTGGAATAAAAGCCACCTATTTTTTAAGGTTACACGCTAAAAATTACAATTTGCTGTCGCACGAGTCATATTCCATAGCGCATAAGATCATTGAGATGGGACATGAAATTGGTTTCCATTATGAACTCCACACTCATCCAGCTCTTCTTGAAAAGGAAATGGAACTGTTTGAGCGCTCAAAGTCTCTAATGGAATCGCTGTTAGGCGCTGAGATAATAGGGATGAGCTATCACGAACCTGCCCGGTTTATGAATGAAAAAGATAAAAGAGAACTGCCTCCGGGTATCCAATATGAAGCGTACGAAGAGCGGTTCATGGACAATTATAAGTATATCTCCGACAGCTCCGCCCACTGGAGGGAAGGATGCATGTGTCAGCACATCGGTAAAGAAGACAGATTGTACATTCTTACGCATGGGTTTTGGTGGTTCGATAAAAGCCCGGTAGAAAATTACTGAGATGTTGAGAGCTTCCATCATTCTTCCCGCCTACAACAATATTTCCACGATTGAACGACTATGTGAATCGTTAAGAAAACAATCGATGTCCTCAAGTGAATTTGAAATTATTGCTGTCGATGGCGGCTCTACCGATGGAACGCTGCAATTCTTGGAATCGCTGAATTTTGAGTCCTCTTTCACACTTATCAAGCAGGAAAAAAATCTTGGGATAGGCTCAGCTAGAAACTGCGGGATCATTGCCGCCAAAAGTGAGATTCTATTATTTATCGATTGTGACATGGAAGTAGAAGAAGATTGGGTGGAAAATCATACCGTCCCGATAGAAGAGGGAAGATGGGATGGGGCTGTCGGGAATGTGCGTCATGAAACTAAGGAAAGAACAAAGTTTGTCCGGTACTTAGACAGGGCGGGGCGGGGCGCCAAGGGTTACATGAAAGAAAAACAGCTGGGTCACAGTCATTTTCAGTATTGGAACTGTTCCATACGGAAAGAACTCTTGACTCAAGTTGGGGGATTCGATGAGAAAATTAACCAGTGGGGAGGAGAAGAACTTGAGCTCATGGTACGGGTAGAGAACCACGGAAAAGTTAATCTACGATATAATCCGGATGCCAAATCAATTCATCATCAAGATAGAACACTCGAAAAAACTTGTGATTTACTTGAAAACTTCGGAGCCAAAGTAGTGCCGTATCTTGTTGAAAAGCATCCATTTTTAGAAAACGAGTTCAAGACTCGCTATTTGGATAATCCCTTAAGCAGAAAAGTATTGATGATTTCCCTTTTAAATCCGATATTTTTCCGAATGGCAAAAACAGTTTACAAATTTATGCCGGGGGCGCTTGCCTTTCCTGCAATTAAATATATTCTCGGTTATAGCGTTTTTAGAGGTTATATTTCCCACTTAAATTTACGCATGAAATAAATCGAAAGGAATCAATGAACTTAAACTTACCGAAAGAGCTTCAAAGTCAAGTTCTTGAGATAAGCCTATCGAAAAATACTGTTGCGGATTTTCATAAATCGGTGTTAGAAGATCTGCCTGCAAACGGAAAAGAGGGTGTTCTATTATATAAAAGTTTTAATTTTGATTTGAGAAATCAAGAAATACTTCACCTTATTCAAAGTACTGACTTTAAACATATTACCATCCTGAATGGTAAATCAAAACTAAACGAAATATCAGATTTCAAGAGCATAAATATAACAGAGACTGATAAGTTTAAAAATTATTCGTTTTTGATCTTATCAAGTCCGAAAATCAGCTATGCCGTAATATCCACAATCACCGAAGAGGATATTCAGATATTCAATCCCTCAACGATGACCGTTATTACACAATCTCCGAAAGTCATTGATTTTTACTGGCGTAAAATTTCGGAACAGGTAGGCGTTATAGCTACCGATATTGTCATACACAGTCCCGAAAACACCGTATTAGCTAACGAAAAAATTGTATTTGATGTCATTTCCAAACTTGACAGCTCCCGTGTGGTTTCCGATAGAAGGGTATTTGAGCTATCCTCCCTTTTACGATTTTTGAATAGCATTTCCGGAAGACTAATAGAAGATGAATTTCTTCGGGAAGTCGGTAAAAAACTTATAGAGTTAACGGAAGCGCCGGTAGGGTTGATTCAGTCACAAGACCTTGAGACGGATGAAATGCAAACCCTCCTTTTTTGGGAGGGATTTGAATTATTTATTGGCAAGGAATTGGCTGAGTTGGATTTCCCTTGTAAAAACTATATTGATACTCTTCAAGAGGAAAAGTCGATATTATTCAGTCTGAGTGACGATAAATCTCCCTTTCTCGAGCCGGAAAATTTGACAAGCCTTGATGTTTCAACCGGTATATTATATCCTCTTCACGGTCCGGAAAAAATTAGAGGCTCATTGATCCTGCTTTTTCCAGAAACAAAACCAAAAACCAAATTGAACCATCAATTTTTTGATGAAATAGCCGCTGCGGTTTCTATAGGCTTTAAACAACTCATTTCGCATCAAAAAATCCACAAAGAAGCGATAACTGATGGTCTGACCGGATTATATAACCATCGATTTTTCGTTGAGCAACTCTCGAAAGAGATAGAAAGATCTCAAAGATATCAAAACCCTCTTGGTCTTCTAATGCTTGATATAGATAATTTCAAAAATTACAATGACACTAACGGTCATCCGGCAGGAGACGAACTGCTGAAAAGCGTAGCTGACATCTTTAAACGGTCTGTGCGAAGAACCGATTATGTGACCCGTTATGGAGGAGAAGAGTTCGCAATTATATTACCTGAAACTCCTATGGAGAAAGCTCAACTTGTTGCTGAAAAGATTCGTAAGGAAATAGAAAAAGAAGTCTTTGATAATCAAGAGACGCAACCCGGCGGTAATTTAACAATCAGCGTTGGTGTTGCCTCGCACAGTAAAGATTTTAATCAGGTTGACGAGTTTGTTCAAGACGCTGATGTAGCATTATACAATGCTAAAGAATCCGGAAGAAACAAAGTTTGCTTAGCCGGTGAGCACTGATCCCCCGTTCACATTTAGTGAAATTCCCGTAATATAAGAGGCTTCATCGGAGGCAAGAAATACAACTGCTGCCGCGCTGTCTTCAGCTTTTCCTATTCTCCTGAGAGGTATTGTTTCTGCAATTATGGAATCGTTACCTCCTCGGAAGACTTCGGCAGTCATATCCGAGTATGTCCATCCCGGACAAACGCAATTTACTCTTATTCCTTTAGGACCTAATTCCGAAGCAAGCGATTTGGTCAACGATGTGACCGCTCCCTTACTTGCGGCGTAATGAGAATGAAAAGCCTCGCCCCTTTGAGCTGCCGTTGAAGAGATATTTATTATGGAACCGCTCTGTTGTTTAATCATTGTAGGAATCACCGCTCTGATGCAATTAAGCGTGCCGTTAAAATTTATGGACATCGTTTCATCAGCAATCGCATCGGACATCATATCTATATGGGATTCTTTCCAGATGGCGGCATTGTTCACTAATATATCTATCTTACTCCAGCTTTCCAATGCCTGATTTATCATCTCCTGAACCGAACTCATGTCGGTAACGTCTGCCTGCACCGCAATGGCATCTCCGCCATTTCTTTCTATATTTTTAACAACCGATGCCGCTGATTCAGAATTGCTGACATAGTTGACCAGAACCTTTGCGCCCTGTTCGGCGGCGGAACGGCATATTGACGCTCCTATTCCCCTGGAGCCACCCGTTACTATCATCACTTTATTTTTTAAGTCAAACAAGGGATTTAATTTATATTTCTTTTATCTTTTGAAATAACTTTACTCGCTTCTTCAAGTCTTTGTTTCTCATCTTCAGTAAGATTTTCATATCCAACTTCGTTTATACGGTCTAAAATAATATCTACTTCATGCATGACGTTATCGTAGCTTCTCCGTGACCGTTCAGCTCTTTTTACCTGTTGTTTTATCTTAAAATTATTCAGTGAACCGCTTAAATTGGAGATCCTGACGTTCGACTTCATGTATATAAAACCGATAACCATCCCCGATAAATGAGTGAGATGACTCACCGTGCTTGCCCCGCCGGTGAGACTGCTGATGAACGCCACGCCGCCTATAAATAGCACAAAATATTTCACCTTGACAGGGATCAAGAAATACAGATATATGACCCTGTTAGGAAACATCAATCCATAAGCGAGAAGTACGCCGTAGACTGCACCTGATGCTCCGACTACCGGGATAGTGCTGTCTAATGAGAATAGAGCCGTGATGATACCCGAGCCTACGCCGGTGATGAAATAATATCCTAAGAATTCTTTCCTGCCCCAGTATCGCTCTATCTCACTTCCAAACATCCATAATACAAGCATATTAATAAATAGATGCCATATCCCTCCATGAAGGAACAAATACGTGAAGGGCTGCCAGATATATAGTTTGCTCCATATGTACTTTGGAACAAGCCCGAAGAACATATTGAACAGTGATTCTAATTCTAACAGCGCCTCAAGAAAAAATACTGCGACGTTTGCTACGATAAGTATTTTAATTGCGGAAGATATGCCTCCGCCAAAATACAGGATTCTCTCTGAAGAACGAAATTCCATTTAATTTGTCAATCCAAACACTTTTATGCACCTTACCGAAAGATAGCAATTATCTGATAATCTGCAACAGTAAGAGTGAATTCGTTTTATGATTTCTAATTCTTATGAACGAGCTCGTTCACAAAGCTGAGCGCTTTTGTTTGCTTCATACCCTCGATATGATATTCGAAATATTTTTCAAAGAAACGGTTAATCTTTTTAAACGTGCCTCTTGTAAACTGTTCTACGTTCAATTCATTTAGATCACTCTCTTCGAGCTGTCTAAAGATTTGCAGAGCTTCGCCTTTTAGTCGCTCCCCCCCTCCCATCCCCTCTGGATTATCGGCATCTATTTCAAAACCGATCAGACGGAGAAGGTTTATCTCGAAATGCCACAATATAGGAATATCTGTTTCGCTCTCATTGAGAACAAGCAGCGATTCGTTTAGCAGATCAAACAGATCCTCGTTCGATTCGGATTCCGTCACCACGCTGTCAATGAGGTTTACCATTGCAAAAGCAACCGCGACTTTTCTGAGACTCTTAATAATCGAAGAATTAGAGCGCATAGAATCAACTTCTGATAACATTTGGAGATCTCTGCCCTCTTTGTGGTAATAAACTATCGAAACATAAGCCGCCGGCTCAAGAGACCCCACAAATTTACTTTTGGGATTACGGGCGCCTTTTGCAATAAGAGCAATCTTCCCATATTCTTTCGTGTAAAGAGTAACTATCAGACTGGTTTCACTGTACTTGATCCTGCGGAGAATTACGCCTTCAGCCTTTTGAATCGGCACTACATCTCCCGGTCTACCGGCTCAACACCATATCCTGAGGGATATTTACGCCAGATTGACGCATTTGCTTCAGATGGTTTTATCCAATCCGCCTTCCAGAGATACCAGCATAACGCCGCAATAGCTACTGCCGAGATTAGGCTGCCTTCAGCGCCGAATTCTCCACCGCTTAACAGCTCCGGTCCTTGAGGTGACGACACCAAGAAACTGTCTTTAATATCTATTCCACTCACATTCATCCCCCAGAGCGGACCCTGTGTCCAGTTCCATGCAATGTGAATGCCAATAGGCATCCACAAGGAAAGTGTTTTTAAATATGCGATGCTAAGTAACATCCCTGCTAAGAAGATGTTTAACGCGCCAGAGGCAGAAAAATTTGGATTGGCCATGTGAATCAAGGAAAATGCTAAGCTTAAAATTATCGTAGCTATCCATCTGTTTGAGCCTTCAATAAACGCTTGAAACAAGTATCCTCGTGTCATGAGTTCTTCAAAAAACCCTACCAAGATGAAAAGAAACAAGAATTTTGACATGGAAATTGCAACGGTAGAATTCATTGCTCCGGCTGTTACATCTACTAATCCTGTAACCCAAAAGACTAAAAACAACAGTGTCAATAAACCAAAACCGAATCCCATTCCGACAGAAAGCTCCTTTAGCCAGCCTTCGTATAAATTCATTCCAATTACGCCAAATGGCCGTTTGTCAATCCATTTGAGTACGATATACGCCGTTAAAACAAATGATATAATAATAAATACATATTGTATCAACATAGATGGAGTCAGAAATTCCTCGGAATTAGGAAGAAAATCTTTTAAGAATTTATGCAAATATCTAAAGGGAAATGATGACAATACACCAACAATTACTAAATAAATCATCATTCGCCATCCCGCCCTGATATGACCGAACCTGTTTATAAAAGTCTGTTTGAACTTGGTTGGTTCTACGGAATCTTGAGATTTATTCTCGTCTAACGGCTCAGTATCAGCGGTTTCGGTAATATCATTCATCTGTGTCCCCTTTCATTTCATAACTAATGATACGGTGAGAAAGCTGTCTTGTTGCCATTGTTAATAAGACTTTGCGAACACCACAAAAGTTTCGGATTCCTTCCCGCACTTTATACAGCTTCCCCTCTCTTCAGGCTGCTCGAAAGGAATTACCCTAATCGTGGCTTTTGTTTCATCCTGCACTTCTTGCTCGCAAACTGGAGAACCGCACCAATATGACTCGGCAAAACCTCCATCGGATTCATAAAATTCTTTAAAATCATCGTACGAATTGATTTTCTTGGTGTTGTCCTCCCTAAAAGTTTTTGCCTTTTCAAACATATCTTTTTGAATAGCGTCAAGAACCGTGCGGCTCTCTTTACCGACGCCTTCAAGATGTTTTACCGCTTTTTCGCTTTGGTCTCTCCTTACCATGACGAGTTGGTTTTCCTTTACATCTCTTGGACCGACCTCTATCCGGAGAGGAATCCCTTTGAGTTCCCATTCATTGAATTTCCAACCCGGAGTTACGTACGTTCTGTCATCAATTTTAAATGTTACGTCCGCAGATTTGAGAGAATTTTCTATCTTCTCTAAGAATGACCTCACCTTTGTCTCTTCTTCATCTGTTTTCCAGATTGGTATGATTATCACTTCAAACGGCGAAAGTCTTGGAGGCAAGACCAGTCCTTTGTCATCGCCGTGTGTCATCACAAGCGCGCCGATCAGCCGGGTGCTTACTCCCCAACTGGTAGCGTAAACATACTCTTCCTTGTTTTCTTCGTTTTGGAATTTTACGTCAAACGCCTTTGCGAAATTTTGTCCTAAAAAGTGACTGGTGCCCGACTGCAATGCTTTCTTATCACCCATCATAGCCTCTATTGCATAGGTTGCGACCGCCCCCGCAAATTTCTGAGCTTCCGTTTTCTTTCCTATGAGGACGGGCATCGCCATCTGCTCCTCAGCAAAAGTCTTATATACGTTAAGCATCCTCAGAGTTTCTTCTTCTGCCTCTTCCGCAGTCGCATGAGCGGTATGTCCCTCCTGCCAGAGAAACTCGGTTGTTCTAAGGAAGAGTCTTGTCCGCATCTCCCATCGTATCACGTTTGCCCACTGATTGATCAAAAGCGGTAAGTCTCTGTGTGAGTGTATCCAATTTTTGTACATCGACCATATAATTGTTTCTGAAGTGGGGCGCAGCACCAAAGGCTCCTCCAATTCTTTTCCGCCCGCATGTGTAACGACGGCAAGTTCGGGTGAAAACCCTTTTACGTGTTCCGCTTCCTTTTTTATGAAACTCTCGGGAATAAGCATGGGGAAATAAGCGTTTTCATGACCCGTGTCTTTGAACATTTTATCTAATCCGTCACGCATTTTCTCCCATATTGCGTATCCATGCGGTCTGATAACCATACATCCTTTTACCGGCGCATAATCTGCCAATTCTGATTTTAGTATCAGTTCATTGTACCAGGCAGAATAATCTGTCTCCTTGCCGGTTATCCCTTTTGACATCATCTCTCCCGAATTTTCCCGTTTAATATAAATACATTAATATGAATCAATCCGATAGTTTACTACAGAGGAGCTTTTATTACAATTGAAAGTGGCTTTACGGCTATTCTCGTACTTGCTTTTATGTTCCGAAGATGGCTTTTAAAATATAATAAAATATTATTGCAAAAATTGCCCCCGCGGGAACAGTTACGAACCAGCTCACCACTATATTCCTAACAACGTTAAGATTTATTGAGGATATCCCCCTCGCCATACCAACGCCTATTACGGCGCCGACTAAAGTATGCGTGGTGGAAATGGGAATACCCATTTTAGACGCTATAGCGATTACCGTTGCAGCGCTGAACTCCGCCGCGAATCCTCTCGAAGGCGTAATTTCCGTTATCTTCTTTCCTATGGTTTCCATGACTTTCCATCCGAGAGTGCCTATTCCGATAGCAATTCCCACTCCGCCCAATAACAATAACCAGAACGGGACGCCGACTTGCATAAGAACTTGCTTTGTCTGGATTATGGAAACGACTGCCGCCAACGGACCTATAGCGTTTGCTACATCGTTAGCGCCATGCGCAAAGGCGACAAATACCGCGCTTAAAACCTGTAGATAGCCAAATATTCGTTCTACAAAATGGTAATCCTCTCTACCCTGATTCTTAGCTTCCGTATATGCATTATCTTCAATGTCATCCGCGATCTGCTCCATTTCCTCATACAGAACGTCTAAACGATTGTGAATGGATCCTGAAGCGTATCCCAGGTTTTTATCTTTATAAACGAGCGATTTTCTCAGGCTTTGTGATACCATGAGATTATCGTCTACAGCTCTCTGTTGATTAAGCACGAATTTTCGTTTATACCGATTGAAGTCAACTCCGTGGAGAAACAACCCGCTTACAGCCCATGCGCCAAAACCAAGCAAACCGGATATCAACACCGATTCTTCTAATGTCATATCAAGATTCAAATGTTTTAGTCCTTTAAACAGAAGGACGAGAGACATAACAAGAACTACAAGACCAAAAATGATTGGGACGATTCGCTTGGTAGCCAGCATTATATCTTTTGCGTTCAAGATAAGTTTTCTAATAAGTGAAAAGGCGATAAACGCAACAATTCCGCTTAATAAAGGTGAAATGACCCAGGAGGACGCTATACTTGCTACCTTCACCCAATCTATTGAATCTACACCTCCGGCAACTACCCCAAACCCGACGACAGCCCCTATTATTGAATGCGTGGTACTCACAGGCCAGCCAAACGACGTAGCGATTTGAAGCCAAAATCCCGCGGCTAACAGCGCGGCGAGCATTCCGTAAAGGAGAGTCTCCGGATTATCAACGTAGATCATGGGATCGGTAATACCTTTTCTTACCGTATCGGTAACTTTACCTCCCACCAATACAGCGCCCGCAAAGTTTGCTATTGCAGCTAAAACAACTGCTTGTCTTAGAGTAAGAGCTCGCGAACCGACTGAAGTGCCCATGGAATTACCGACATCGTTAGCGCCGATATTCCATGCCATATAAAATCCGAAAACTAAGGCAACATATAATAAAATTGTGTCAGGATCCATAGCCGTGACTATTTTCCGCTAACCATTAAGTGAAAAGCAATCGTATATGATTACCGATATTTTCCGCATGATTTGCCACGTCTCCCACTCGGGTGAGTACCCTTGACCACATTATTACGCTGACCGGATCAAGTTTTTCCTCGAGTTCAAAGACTTTTTTAGCGACCCTCTTCCCTGCTTCATCGCTCTCATGTTCTAATTCGCCTAATTCGGCAATCATGGCGAGGACGCGCTCAGCTTCCCGGCCGCCAAAAGAAGATTCAAGGATTTCGTCAAGACGGTTGATTATTTCTGATGATTTGTCACATGTATCCAATACCCTGTCGACAAACTCAAATAGACCTTCTTTCATCTCCTTATGGATCTTTAATTCACGGAACCCCAAGAGGACTGCAACATCCTGCACCTTATCCGCTACAGAATCTTGAGTTGAAAGGAGCTCTAAAAGGTCTCTTCTATTTACCGGCAGAAAGAGCCACTTAGGAGTTTCGCTCCTAAATCTGTTTTTAACGATGTCCGCTTCATGCTCCGCCTGATTTATATTTATACAAAGCTCTTTAAATTTTTCTTCATCCCCTTCATCTATTGATTCAAATAACGGACGGAGATATTGCACAGTGTCCTTTACCCTTTCGCCATGCTCTTGCAACGGCTCGAATGGAGACCTTCCGAACAATTCTGATAAACTTCTTCTCATATCATACACTCAATCTGTTAAAAAAATAGGTTAAAATCTAAAAATAAAATACTGTTATTGTAAATGAATTTCTGCCGGTCGCTAAGTTACGTTTCTTCTCATCGGTTTATCTTTGTATACGATTGCTGTCCCGCTCGCGCAAACCATAAGCATGTTTGTTCCACCGGAACCAATTGTTTCATAATCCAAATCGACGGCGATTACCGCATTCCCTCCAAGATCCTTAGCTTGCTGTTTCATTTCAGCAATGGCTATCTCCTTTGCTTCCCTTAATTCTCCTTCGTATGCGGCGGAGCGTCCACCGACAATATCACGTATACCCGCAAAAATATCTTTGAATATGTTCGCTCCCATTATTGCCTCTCCGCTCACCAGCCCGATATACTTAACAATTTTTTTTCCTTCTATTGTAGGCGTAGTTAATACTATCATTAAGTTGCTCCTTTGAATAATTGAACCTTTTTGAAATATATAAGCTGAAAATTTAAATAATTAAGAGTTTTTATCCTGTTATTGTCAATTCGGTCAGTGTAAACAGCTTGCATTGAAGTAGATGCCTCTATACTTTCCATTAAATTTTTTATCATGAAAATATCGCAAACCGGCAAAACATATCTGATAATCTCCATTGGTTTAATTTCCATATCTACAGCTTCTCTCTTGATTCGATGGGCTGAAGAGGTGCCAACCTTAATCATAGCAACATACAGGCTTTCGATCGCCGCGCTGATATTATCGGGGATATCCCTAAAACAAAAATCAAAACTTTATGATTTGAACAAAAAAAAAGAACTCTTGCTCACTCTTGTTGCAGGGATCGCGCTGGCTTTGCATTTTGTTTTCTGGATCGAATCGCTCCGGTTGACGAGTGTCGCCAGTTCGGTAGTGCTTGTGCTCACATCACCGATCTGGACAGCTGTTATTTCTCATTTTTTCCTGAAAGAAGAGCTCGGACCGAACCTGTTATTTGGCATTCTTATCTCAATCGCCGGCGTATCTCTGATAGCTTACAGCGGAGCCGATGTCGGTATCTCGGCATCAAAAGGAAATCTTTTGGCTCTTTTGGGTGGAGTAATGGCGGGTATATATTTGTCTTTAGGGAGAGTTCTGAGAAGGAACAAAAGCACTATCGCTTACTCCGGGAGTGTTTATCTCACCGCATCTGTAGTATTATTTACGATGGCTATTATTTCCGGAAGAGCATTGACCGGATATTCGTTCGATATGTATATTCTGCTCTTGATGATAGGAATTATTCCTCAACTTATAGGGCATACATCATTTAATTGGGCTTTAAAACGCAGCTCCGCCGTGAACGTATCGGTACTGATGTTGGGTGAACCTATCGGAGCAACCTTGCTCGCGGTGATATTTCTTCGGGAAATTCCATCAGGCGGCGAATTGTTCGGAGGAGTAATATTAATGACAGGAATTTATTTGAGTTCAAAACATATTAGAGGTGCAAATGTTTAAAATGATTAGTTTACTGATATTCGGCGTCGCAGCATCCGGCTGCGCTAAAGAGAATGCCGACCGAATTTTCATCAACACTTCAATTTACACACTGAACTCCGCCAATGAAACGGCAACCTCGGTAGCCGTTAAAAATGGCAGAATATTGTTTATTGGAGATGAGGAAAAATCTTACGAATATTTAAACGAGAATACGGAGATACTTGATCTGAAGGGGAATACTCTTATTCCCGGCTTAACGGATGCTCACGCTCATATAGGCGGAACAGGCAAATTTCTTCAGACACTGAATTTTCATGGAACCGCGAGCAGTTCTGAAATCACCTCTATGGTACGGACGGCAGCGAATAGAACTCCTCCCGGAGAATGGATAGAAGGTCGAGGTTGGGATCAAAATGATTGGCAGGTGAAAAAATTTCCGACTTCCGGTCTATTAGACAAGGTCGCTCCCAAAAATCCGGTAGCCTTCAGCCGTGTTGACGGACACGCATATTGGGTAAATCAGGTGGCTCTTGATTTAGCCGGAATAACTTCAGAGACTCCTGATCCTGACGGCGGTCGTATCGTCCGTCTTCCCGGATCGAATAAGCCGTCAGGCATTCTTATTGATAATGCAATGCTCCTTATAGATGATATAAAACCTGAACCTTCATACGAGTTAAAAAAACGGCGCATATCGCAAGCGCTATCGTATTCGCTAAAACTCGGTCTAACGACCATACATGATGCCGGTTCGGATTCGGATGAAGTTGAGATTTACAAAGAGTTGGCTTCAGAAGGGAAATTGAACCCGAGAGTATATGTTATGCTTGATGATGATGAGAAATTGAAAGAAAAATATTTCAAGGCAGGCCCTCAAATAGGATTATTTGATAACCATCTTACCATTCGAACTATAAAGCTATATGCCGATGGAGCTCTCGGCTCGAGAGGCGCGCTGCTCTTAAAACCGTATTCAGATGACCCTGAAAATTCGGGTTTATCGGTCACCCCTGTTTCCGAGCTGCGTAAAAGTTTTATCGAGGGAATTAAGCGCGGTTTTCAAGTAGCCACTCATGCCATAGGAGATTCGGGGAATCGGATGATCCTTGACATCGTTGAAGAGGTCGTAGGGAGTGATCCACAAAATGATCATCGCTCGAGAATAGAACACGCTCAAATTCTTTCATTATCTGATATTCAACGGTTCAATCGGCTCGGCGTCATCCCTTCGATGCAGCCGACCCATTGCACGTCTGACATGTACTGGGCAGAGGATCGGATCGGCTCTGAACGGATAAAGGGAGCCTACGCATGGAGAAAACTTTTGGATACAGGAGTCGTGATTCCGGGCGGTTCGGATTCTCCCGTGGAGTCAATAAACCCATTATGGGGAATTTATGCCGCCGTCACGCGGCAGGATCATCAGAGATACCCCGAAGGCGGTTGGCAGCCCGGAGAGCGAATGACAATGGAAGAGGCGGTGAAAATGTTCAGCGCCTGGCCGGCTTACGCTTCCTTTGATGAAAATATAAAAGGTACTATTGAAGTCGGCAAGCTCGCTGATTTTACGATTTTATCTAATGATATTTTTAAGGAAGATCCCTCCGTTTTGCTTGAAACAAAAGTGCTTATGACCGTCGTGGGTGGAGAAATCTTGTATGATATTCTTCTAAAACCTGACGATTTATATTTGGCTGCCGAGTGACATTATAATCCTAACAGACATTTTAATTTCATCCGCTTCAGATAACACATTACTTGACAGATGAAAAATTATTGTTATATTTCTCCCTTCATAAGCTGAAGGAGAAATAATATATCAATGTCAAAAAAGTTACTTATAGTAGAGTCACCTTCAAAAGCCAAAACACTTGGAAAATATCTTGGAAAGGATTTCACTGTCCAGGCAACGGTTGGTCATATCCGTGATCTTCCTAAAAATAAATTGGGCGTTGATTTAGAAAACAACTTTGAACCGATATACATCACAATTCGAGGTAAAGCGGAGGTTATAAAAAAACTAAAATCCGCCGCCAATAAAGTGGATGAGATACTCATCGCCACCGATCCTGATAGGGAGGGTGAAGCCATTGCATTCCATATCAGAGAAATTCTCGGCGATAAAAAAGTTGTGAAACGGGTACTTTTCAACGAGATAACCAAAACGGGTATTCAAGCCGGCCTTGAATCTCCCTTAGAATTAGATATGAACAAAGTGTATTCCCAGCAGGCAAGAAGGATTATGGACAGGCTTGTAGGATATAAAGTAAGTCCTTTTCTTTGGAAATCTCTTACTTACGGGCTTTCTGCGGGCAGAGTTCAATCGGTAGCGCTCAGGATAATTTGCGAAAGGGAAGCCGAGATCAAAAAATTCGTTCCGGAAGAATACTGGACAATAACCTCTTCTCTCAAAGACAAAGCGGGTGAAACTTTCGAATCTAACCTTTTCAAAATTGATGGCGATACTCCTGTTATATCCAGCGAACAAGAATCTTCCGATTTGGTGAGCAGGCTGACTGCTGCGGATTTTCGCGTAAAAGAGATAAAACAGAAAGACGCTAAGAGAAATCCTGCCCCGCCATTCACTACAAGCACTCTTCAACAAGCCGGGGCAAGAAGGAAAGGACTTTCTCCCCGCAATACGATGAGAATAGCTCAGCAGTTGTATGAAGGAATTCAAATTCATGGCGGCGAATTAGTCGGGCTTATAACTTACATGAGAACCGATTCCACACGAATTGCCGACGAAGCTCTAACGGCAGTGCGTGGACTTATCCAATCTACATTAGGCGGTGATTATCTTCCTGAACAGCCGAGATACTTTAAAAAGAAAAAAGGTTCGCAGGATGCCCATGAAGCCGTTAGACCGACCGACGTCACAATTACTCCTGATTCTATAAAAAACGATCTATCCGCTGAACAGTTCAAATTATATGATCTCATCTGGCGTCGTTTTGTCGCTTCTCAGATGTCTGTTGCGCATTTCAAGCAAACGTCAATAGATATAATTGCAGGTGATGATATCTTGTTCAGGACTTCCGGAAGCATAAGAATTTTTGACGGTTATTTGAACATTTATCCGGATGCAAAGAGTGAGGGAGATACATTCGTTCCTTCAAAGATAGAAATTGACGAAATTCTTGAACTGATTAAAATAACTCCGGAACAACATTTCACAAAGCCATCCGGTCGATTTTCCGAAAGCGGTCTGATCCGCGAACTCGACAATAAGGGGATCGGAAGACCGAGTACTTACTCGCAGATTATAACAACTCTTTATAATCGAGATTATGTTAGGAAGGATGAGGGCAGAATGATCCCAACCGATTTGGGGGAAACTGTCAGCAGCGTCCTTATAAAGAGCTTCCCGAACATCTTCAATATTGAGTTCACCGCTCGAATGGAAGAAGAGCTCGATCAAATCGAATCCGGCGATCAAGAGTGGCATGCCGTCTTAAATGATTTTTATACTCCGTTTGAAAAAACTTTGGCGGAAGTTTCAAAATTGTCCGCTTCCATTAAGGAATCGTTACAGGAAGAATCCGATGAAAAATGTGAGGTATGCGGTAAGCCGATGATAGTCAAATGGGGTAGATTCGGGAAATTCCTCTCCTGCACCGGATATCCCGAATGTAAATTTTCTAAACCGCTTGAAAGTGCTGAAGAAACGCACAATCACGTAACAGACGAGAAATGCGATAAATGCGGCGGAGATATGGTGGTAAAGAGAGGTCGAAATGGAGAATTCCTTGCATGCTCGAATTATCCTACCTGTAAAAATACCAAATCGATTCCTTTGGGCATTCAGTGCCCCAAAGACGGCGGGGATATTGTTGCGCGTAGAACAAAAAAGGGAAGGGCGTTTTTCGGCTGTTCGAACTATCCGGATTGCGATTTTGCGATGTGGCAGAAGCCGATTGCCGTTACCTGCCCCTCATGTGAACACCCGTTTTTGGTAATGAAAGGTGGAAACAGTGACGATCCCGTATATTTATGCACTAACTGTAAGAGCGAATATGACAAATCCGATCTAAATATGGATGAAAAAGAAAATGCCTAAAGAGTCCTCTCTTATGGACAAAATAGTTTCTCTCTGCAAGAGACGTGGCTTCATATTCCAGGGTTCCGAGATTTACGGCGGGGTCGGTTCGACTTACGATTACGGTCCTCTTGGTGTGGAACTCAAGATGAATATAAAGAACGCCTGGTGGACATCAATGACTCACAGGAGTGACATTGTCGGACTCGACGCTGCGATTTTAATGCACCCGAAAGTCTGGGAGGCTTCCGGGCATGTGGATGGTTTCACCGATCCGATGATAGATTGCAAACAGTGTAAATCAAGGTTTCGGGAAGATGATCTGTCACAAAAAAATATAGAATCAGGTCAGTGTCCGAAGTGCGGCACAAAAGATTCGCTTACCGAGGCGAGACAGTTCAATCTAATGTTTAAAACTCATATCGGTCCTGTCGAGGATAGTTCATCTATAGCTTACCTTCGGCCTGAAACTGCTCAGGGTATTTACGTGAACTTCAAAAACGTTCTTGATACAAGCCGGCAGAAAGTTCCTTTCGGTATCGCTCAAATCGGGAAAGCGTTCAGAAACGAGATCACTCCGGGGAATTTCATTTTTCGCACACGTGAATTCGAACAGATGGAGATGCAGTATTTCGTTCATCCCGAAGATGACGAAAAGTATTTTGAAATCTGGAAAGAGGAACGGCTTAAATGGTATGACGAATTAGGCATCAACAAAGCAAAGCTCCGGCTGCATGAGCATTCGGAAGATGAACTTGCCCATTATGCCAAAAAAGCGTTCGATATAGAGTATGAATTTCCTTTCGGCTGGAAGGAGTTGGAAGGCATACACAACAGAACCGATTTTGATCTAAAACGCCATATAAAATTCTCGGGGAAAAAACTCGATTATTTTGATGAGAAAAACAACGAGCGTTTTGTGCCCTACATTATTGAGACATCAGCGGGCGTGGATAGAACCACCCTGACCTGTTTGGTGGACGCTTATGAGGAAGAGGAAGTCAAGGGTGAGAAAAGAGTTGTGCTAAAATTCAATTCCAAAATTGCGCCAATCAAAGTCGGAATCTTCCCCTTGGTAAATAAAGACGGTTTACCTGAGATTGCCGAAAAAATATCTAAAGATATAAGCAAAAATTTTGCGATTTTCTATGACAGCAAAGGGGCAATTGGAAGACGTTATAGACGTATGGACGAAGCCGGAACCCCATTTGGAATAACCGTGGACTATCAGACTCTTGAAGATGGCACAGTTACGCTCCGTGATAGAGACACGATGGCTCAGGATCGTATTCCCGCAGAACGACTGTCCGGCGAATTGACAAAAAAATTCAGCTCATAGCTTTTTTATTTGCTTTATGAATAGAATAAATATATTATGTATGGCTACTTGAATTGTAATATTATTGATTTACAATTTTTATGACAAAAATATAAAACAGTATTTCTGTTAGAATGACGGATTAATTCCGTTATGATGTCATAAATTAGGCTAAGAAACTCCGAAAGGATTTAGCAATGAGTACCAATGATAAGACGAGCTATCGTCTTATTGCTGCGAGCATATTACTCGGGTCAGGATTTTTTTATTTTGATTTACAAACCGCTTTGGGAATAGCGGGCGGAATTCCTTATATTGCACTGGTCGCTCTCTCTATTTGGTCACCGGAAAGAAAGTTCACCAAAATCGTCACTGTTGTCAGTACGATCCTTATCATACTTGGTTTTATTTTATCTCCGGCAGGAAATTTCCAGGTGGCGCTTCTAAACAGATTTCTTGCAATTTCAGCGCTATGGGTAACAAGTGTTCTATTGCTGATATGGCGGAAAACAGAAGAGGACAGAGCGCAACTAAGTACCGAACTTTCTAATACCAAAGACGAAATAAATGTTTTAAGCCATTTACTTCCAATTTGCGCCAATTGCAAGAAAATCCGGGACGATGAAGGAAACTGGAATCAGGTCGACGAGTATCTACGCGATCACTCGGATTCCCTCATCAGTCATGGCTTATGTCCTGATTGTATTGACGAATTATACCCTGACCTCAATGATTAAACTATTATTTCCCCTCTCCTCATCTGGTATATATCAAGACGGGGTGTGTTGACGCAGTATTGACACGGTCAATGTTCCTAAGGAGTCACTAAAAAAAACGAAGACAGACGGCGCAAAGCCTTACAAGACTGTGGCGCCCGATCTAATCTGTTCCGTTGATATTATAAAAGCTGAATCTATATGATCATGTCTGATTCTGCCGATTCATAAAAAGACCTACGACTTTATACCAGATCAGAATTGGAATAAAAAAGAGCATTATCCAGGAAAACAGTACGGTTAGCGCCGATTGATTAACGAAAACCTGCGATTTTAACCATTTCCAAATTGAGATATCATAGCTAAAATTGAATACCCAATCTAAAATATTGTAGGAAACGACTGCTAACGCGAATGAAATTCCGAATCTAAGTTTATCAAATTTTAATTGCCTGCGGGGCATTACAGTTCCGTCAAAAGAATTCGAGCATCGAGAGCTAATGAGCTTTTGGGTTTAGGTCGCAGGAGGAACGGATTTATGTCCATTTCAGCGATCTCTTCAAAATCGCTGACAAATTTCGATAACCGCTGCAGCGAGTCAACCAAAGCATTTTCGTCTATTGCTTTTTCACCCCTGACTCCTTTCAGCATCGGATAGCCTCTAATATATCGCACCATATCTTTAGCGGCGACGTCACTCAGAGGTGTGATACCGAATGAAACATCCTTAAGCACTTCAACGTGCACGCCGCCGAGACCGAACATCATCAAAGGTCCGAAGCTCGGATTTTGCTGTACGCCCAAAATTGTCTCTATCCCTTCGCTGATATACTCCTGCACTAATATCGTGCAATCAGACCATGCGATCTTGGCTTTTCGAGCTTTCAATTTGATCTTTTTGAAAGCCTCCTTCACCTCTTGGTCAGAACGCAAGTCAAGCATCACACCCCCAATATCTGATTTATGGCTTGCTTTGATGCTGTCTAATTTCAATACAACAGGATAACCGATCTTCTTTGCATTAGACAGAGCCTCCTCTACATCAGTGGCGGAAAGCGGTTTTAGAGACTTTATACCGTAAGATTGAAGCACTTCAAAAGATTCTTGAAGGGTCAGAGCTCTTCGTTTCTCTCTCCTTGCAGCTTTGATAATCTTTTTCACTCTGTCGATATTCGGGTTGAATCGTTTTATCTTCCCTTCCGGTTTATCGAGCCATAACCGTCTTCTTACCATTGCTGAAAGAGCTTTTGCCGCTGATTCTGGAAATAGATAGACCGGTACGTTGTTGTTTTTTAAAATTTGTATCCCCTCTTCGGCTTCATCTTTAGCCATAAATACCGACAGTATGGTTTTCTTTGTTCTTTTATTAGCCTTCGCTATCACTCTGGCAACGGCAGGCGCATCTATTGTAAGGGGTGGTATGAAAACGGTAATTATTGAGCCTAACTCTTTATCTTTAATAAGTACGTTCAGCGCCGCTTCATATCGTTCGGGACCTCCTGTAGCAATTATATCTACCGGATTTGCAACAGCGGCTTCTATCGGTAATACTTTTTTAAGCTTGGCCTGGGTTTCCTTTGAAAGTTCCGGGACTTCCAATCCGAGCCGCACGCAAGCATCCGTCGCCATTATTGCCGGACCTCCGGCGTTACTCAGTATCGCCACTTTGCCGTTCTTCGGAACAGGTTGATTCAGAAAAGCCTTCGAAACGTCAAACATCTCCTCGATGGATGTCACCCTTATTACTCCGCATTGAGCGAAGAGCGCTCCGGTTGCAACATCAACTCCCGCCAACGCTCCGGTATGGGATATCGTTGCCCTTGCGCCTGCTACTGTTCTCCCAGCCTTAACGGCGATGATAGGTTTATACCTGCTTACTTGTTTCGCTATTTTTGTAAACCGTTTCGGATTTCCGAAACTTTCTAAATACATCAATATCACTTTCACATTTTCGTCGTGTTCCCACTCTTCAAGGAGATCATTCCCCGATATATCAGGCTTATTTCCCATGCTGACGAATTTTGAGATACCGATACCGAGATTTTTCGCATGGTTCAATATTGACTCGCCTAATGCGCCTGACTGCGACAGAAAACCTATTTTGCCCGGTTCCGGTCTGACTCCCGCAAAACTGGCATTGAGTTTTACATTCTCATCCGTATTTATGACTCCCATGCAATTGGGACCGACCATCCGCATATTGTACTTTCGGACAAGTTTCATCAGTTTCTCTTCAAGCAGGATTCCTGCACCGCCCATCTCTCTGAACCCCGCCGTAATGATTACTAATCCTTTCACTCCCTTCTTGCCGCAATCGTTCACTACCTTCAGGACACCATTCGCAGGGATAGCTATGACAGCGAGGTCTACCTTATCCTTCACGTCCAATATTGAGCTATAGGCTTTGATGCTGTGAATATGATCCGCTTTGGGATTTACCGGAAACAGTTTTCCATTAAATCCGGATAAAATGAGGTTGTTCAGTATTTCCCAACCGAGCGATTTTTTCCTGCTTGAAGCGCCGATAACGGCTACAGATTTGGGTCGAAATATCCCATCAAGTTTCCCCTTTTTACTCAAATCTCCATTCCCCTGGTATTAGTTTATCCGAATTTATCCTTACGACGCTATAACTGCAAGATATTCGCATTAAATTAAGCTGACAACCCCCTTTAGACTTGATAAGATTATCAATGTTTCATAAGTTACGTTGCTCTTAACAAAGCAATTGAAATACAAACACTTTGAGGTTTAAATGAATAAGGATAATAAAGGACGGATCTCGATCGAACTGCCGCAGGAAATCGCTGATGGCGAGTACGCAAATTTAGCATTGATAACACATTCACCGGCTGAATTTATCTTTGATTTCTGCAGGGTGGTACCGGGAGCTCCAAAAGCCAAAATCAAGACGAGAGTAATCATAGCTCCGATGCATGCAAAAGCTTTTCTTGCGGCGCTTCAGGAGAACATCAGACGTTATGAAAAACAATTCGGTGAGATAGTTATGCACAAACCAACAGGCGACGGAGGACCTGAATTTCCCCCACCCTCAAGTTCAGAACCTCTCGCTCAGGCTTAAATCATTTATCATAAAACAATTAACATTTAAAGGAGAAAGGATTGGCAATAAGAGTAGCAATAAACGGATTTGGAAGGATTGGAAGGACTTTTTTTCGGGCAGCGAAGCTTAGAAAATCTGATATTGAATTTGTAGCAATAAACGATCGCGCCGATGCATTCAGCCTTTCGACCGTTCTCAAATATGATTCCATACATGGCATCTATGACGGTGAAATATCCTATGATGAGGAAAACATCATTGTGGATGGAACAAAAATTCCTGTTTACTCTCTCAAGGAAGAAGATGGGCACCTTCCTTGGGGCGAACTCGGAGTAGACGTAGTTATAGAATCAACAGGCATAACTCGAAGTAGAGATTTTTTGAATATTCATATTGATTCGGGCGCAAACAAAGTTTTATTGACCACCCCATGCGCAGATCCTGTAGATGCCACGGTAGTATATGGCGTTAACCATGATATACTCACCGGTGAAGAGAAAATTATTCTTAATGCCTCGGGAACAACAAATTCTGCGGCAGTCCTTCTAAAGGTGATGGAAGACAGTTTTGTTATCAAGGAAGGATTTATAACTACAGTTCATGCTTACACGCTTGATCAGAGCCTTCTCGACTATCCCCACGAGGATATGAGGAGAGCCAGGTCAGCGGCGCTGTCAATAATTCCGACTACAACGTGGGCTGTTCAGACAGTAGAACAGATAATCCCCAGACTTCGCGGGAAACTCGATGGGATCGCATACAGGGTTCCCGTACCCGCAGGCTCCATAGTGGATCTTTCGCTTGATCTGGCTACTGACGTGACTGTTGACGATATACACGATGTTATGAAGAGCGCGGCTACAGGTTACTTGAAGGACGTATTGAAATACGAAGAATCACCTTTAGTCTCCGCTGATATTGTGGGTGATATATCTTCGGCAATATACGATGCTCCTCTTACGAAAGTCTTAAAACCGGATTTTGTTAAGATCATCGGCTGGTTCGATAATGAAGCCGGTTATTGCAACCGGGTGGTGGACCTTATAAACTTGCTCTCTTCTTAATATGATAAACAAAATAAACCGCAGCTGCCTTCATCTGCGGTTTAATATGTTTCAGTATTCTGAATCTTAAAAATTATAAAGAATTATTGGATTAATCTTTCTTGATTGCTATTAGATTCCATAATCCGACTCCCAACGCAAAAAGACCGATTACAGTCCCGAATATTCCAAATCCGGTTTTGTCTCCCCACCAGGTATAAAGAACAAACAAACCGCCTAATCCCAATATTATTCCAAAAGCCATGGGGTTTTTTTGAATCATTTCCTCTTCCTCGTTTTATAGAATTAATCGATATATAACGTTTTTCCGTGACGAATATAATATCAATCAAACCGATTCACAAGTAAAATATGGTGGTGTTTATAAAGGAATTAACTTACTTTATTCTCATATTTATAGCTGCCTGACGGGATTGAGTCCAATCTTGGAGTAATATAACTATCCCAGAGAGAGATAAAACTTTTTGCGATAAAAAGCCCGAGTAGCATCCCACCTAACACATCAGAAGTCCAATGTACGCCCACATATACTCTTGAAAATGAGATTATCAGCGCAAATGTCAGAAAATACGGTAACCATTTTTTATAATGATACCCGAACCACACAGCCATTATCATTGTTCCTGTCGCATGTCCGGAGGGAAATGCGAGTTTTCCGCCACAATTTATCCGCAACACAAGGTCGCTTAGTTCCACGCAGGGCCTGTATTGCCCGAAAAAAGGTTTCATCAGTCCGCTTGAGATGTAATCGCCTAAGCCGACGGCAAGTATACCACCAAGCATTATAAATTTGGTTTTCTTATCTCCAAAGATTATCCCTGCCAAAGCTGCCAGAGCAATAGGTATCCCCCACACATTTTGTTCCGTAATAAACGGCATAAAAACATCAAACACCGGATTGGAGAGAGAATAGTTTATAAATCTGAATAGAGTCTGGTCTATTGATTCTATGAAGTACATTTATTGAGAATGTCTAATTTATTGCGGATAAGAAGTCTCCGATTGTTGATTTTTTTATAAAATGTGAGAGTAACCTTTGTTCCCTGAATATATCACGTAGAACAGTTGCTTTTAAGACTATTTATCTGAAACAAAATTCTCCGGATTGATAAGCCAGTGCAAGTTCCAGCCGAACGGGTTCGTATACTCTAAACAGGCTACCGAAGCCGTGCTGAATGCGATCATCGAATCGCTCTCTGTATCTGCCAACAGGCATGAGGTCAATTTAGCCATGAACGGCAAGTGTCCTACTATCAAGCTGTTTTCATTATTATCCTTCAATTTACCTGCAAAAATTGAGACCGGATCGTTCGGCTTCAAACCCTCTTTCCCGCTTATCGGAATACCGACTCCTAATTTGCTTCCGACCATCTCCGCCGTTTGTCGGGCTCTTAGTTTTCCGCTATGATAAATATGGTCAAGTCGGATTTCCATTGAAGATAATGCGTTTACAATTCGATTAACCTCAGCTTCCCCTCTCGCATTGAGACGCGGTTCTTCGCCATCATATATTCCTTCCGCTTCTCCATGTCTCATCAGATATAGTTTCATGAACTAATGTCTTACTCCCCGATGACTTTGATCAATACTCTCTTCTGCCGCCTTCCATCGAATTCAGCGTAAAACACCTGTTCCCATGGACCTAAATCCAGCTTGCCGTTTGTTACCGCCACAGTTACCTCTCTTCCCATCAGCTGTCGTTTCAGATGAGCATCCGCGTTGTCTTCGCCGGTCCTGTTGTGCCTGTACTTACTTACAGGTTCATGAGGCGCGAGCTCCTCAAGCCAGTCGTCGTAATCGTCAAGCAGTCCTGGCTCATCATCATTTATATATACCGATGCTGTTATATGCATTGCGTTACACAAAACAAGACCTTCCCTGACACCGGATTTGCTCACTATCTCTTCAACCTGCGGCGTGATATTGATGTATCCTCTTCTTGAGGGGATATTGAAAAGCAGTTTTTCGGTAAGTGATTTCAAAATCTATCCTTATTAATGAGATATATAGGATTAATCTAACATTCCATCCCCTAACTCGCAACAGCGTTGAAAATTCTCATTAAGCTTGACTTAATACGAGAATAGTTTATACTTAAACCACTATTATGAGATTTTCCAGAGATCAGGTAAACAGAAGCAAAAGTGATTCTTTTCTTGCCTGGACCAATATTTCCCGTATTAACGCTGCAATTCAGATAAAGCTCGCTAAATCATATAATAAATTTAATCTTACACAACCTCAATTTGAGGTCATCGCCCTGCTATGGGTAAATCCTGAAGGGCTTTCCCAAAAAGAAATAACCGAACGGCTTCAATGGACAAAGGGTAACACATCCGGGGTTCTCGTCCGATTGTTGGACAAAGAATTTGTTTCCAGAGAGATCCTGCCGGAGGATAAACGGATCCACCGGGTCATTCTAACGCATAAAGGCAGAAATCTCGCGGATAAGATTGTTCCCATTATAGAGAAAGAAATTACATACAAGTTCGATTCGATGCTAACAGTGAGAGAACGCAGAATGCTTAAAGAGATTCTCATTACAACGTTCGAGAATATTTAGCGGCGTAATATGAGAAAGGGACTACGCGGTGATAGTCCCTTTAAAAAATCGTTCGATTATATTTTATCTTGACAGATCGTTGAATATCACGAGCGCTGCTATCACAAGAAAAATAGCAAATCCCACCTGCTGAATCATCATTTTTGTCTTGACCGCTAATGGACCCTTTTTTATCCACTCTATTATAATAACTATCAAATGACCGCCGTCAAACGCCGGTATCGGCAGTATATTCAGTATTGCAAGATTTATGCTCAGAATCGCTATTAGATTGAAAAGACTGTCCATTCCCGATCTCGCGGAATCGCCGGCTAATTGCGCGATAAAGATAGGTCCTCCGACAGATTTGAACGACTCTTCTCCGGTCACCAACATCTTGAGTGAAGTAAGTGTTAGCCTTATCCAGAAGTAAGTTCTTCCTATCCCGGCTTGGATCGACTCGAAAAATCCGGCATCTCTCATGGTGACCTCAGGTCTGATACCTATCATTCCGAGTTCTTCTATCCTGCCGTCTACCGGGACTTTTTCAGCGCGTGTCAGTATCTTTTCAGAGAAAAATTCACCATCTCTCTCCCAGCTGACCACAAGCTCGGTATTAGGGCGGGAATGAATATATTCGGTCATCTCATTCCAGGTGTTGATCGGATTTCCGTCTATGGAAACCACCTTATCACCGGCAACCACGCCTGCCTCGGAGGCAGGGAAGTCGGCTACTACTTCATCAACCACCGTAGATTGGCTGACCTCGCCGATTCCCATACTGAAAGTCAATACCGAAAAGATCAGCGCCGCCAAAATAATATTCATAATTACTCCCGCAGTAATTATAAATATCTTCTGCATGGGAGTTTTTGACATGAATTCCCATGGTTCTCCCTTTATGGTATCGCCATCCAGGGATTCGTCAATCATGCCCGCTAATTTCACATAACCCCCGAGCGGTATCCATGAGATACGGTAGTCCGTATCGCCTATCTTCTTCCCGGCCATTCTTGGCCAAAAACCGAGTGAAAATACCTCCACCCTTACTTTTGAAATTTTTGCGGCAAAAAAATGTCCTAATTCATGTACTATAATCAGAATTCCTAAAACAGCAGCCGTCGCTAAAATCGTTATCAGCAAAATATTCCTTCCATATTATTTATGTCCATTCATCCCGAACCAGTTCGGTTATGTTCGTTTCAATTTCGAGCAGTTCTTCAAACGACGGTTCGTTTATAATCTCAACCGATTGAAGCACTTTATCAATCGCAATCGCGATGTCGGTGAACTTTATCTTCTCTTCAAGAAAGAGGTTCACCGCCGATTCGTTGGCAACATTTAGCACCGCCGGAGCCGACCCTCCCATCTCCAATGCCTTAAACGCTAAAGCGGGGCAGGGGAACCTCTTAAAATCAGGCTCTTCAAATGTCAACGTTTTTACTTCTCTCATGTCCGTTTGTTCCCAGGCTACATCCTCGCGTTCAGGATAAGTCAACGCATATTGTATCGGAAGTTTCATATCCGGCAATCCAAGCTGCGCTTTTATTGAACCATCCTTAAATTCAACCATAGAATGTATTATTGACTGAGGATGAATTACAATATCAATCCGCTCATGTGGAATGTTAAAAAGCCAATACGCCTCGATCACTTCAAGACCTTTATTCATAAGTGTCGCTGAATCAATTGTAACTTTTTTGCCCATTTTCCAATTAGGATGCGCCAATGCTTCCTTGACGGATATATTCTCAAATTCATTGATCGGCTTTGTTCTGAACGGACCGCCCGAAGCGGTCAAAATAAGCTTTTTCACGCTCTCCATCTTCTCACCGGTGAGACACTGCCATATCGCTGAATGCTCGCTATCTACGGGATATAGCTGAGCTCCTGTCCGCTCCATGATCCGGTTTATCAGCAAGCCGCCCATTACCAGACTCTCTTTATTGGATAATGCGATAATTCTTCCCGCTTCCGCCGCTCTTACCGTTGGTTCAAGACCTGCGCTCCCTACTATTCCGTTTAACAGAATATCCGCGTCATCTCTTCCGGCCAATTCCGCGACACCCTCGCGTCCTGTCAAGACCTCTATTTCCTTCCCCACTGCGTTTTTAAGCTCTTCTTTCAGATTTTCGTCTACGATAGCGACAGCCTTTACTCTGAATTCCAATGCTTGCTGGGCTAACTTTTCCCATTGAGTACCCGCCGCTAAGTATCTCACCTGAAACTTGCTCTCCAACGACCTTACGACGTTCAGGGCATTAACGCCGATTGAGCCTGTGGAACCGAGTATGGTAAGAATCTTTTTCATTCTTAAAGCCTGACTCCTAATCCAATATTCAATCGCCTGCTCTGTCCCTGTTGAAATTGCAGAAATGAAAAGAAAACCTTACCAAGATTTTGAGATATTCCCACTGCCACCCAGCTTTGAGTTCGTTCGATATTTTCGTTTTTTTCATTTAGCAGGTTGCCTTCATCTTTCACCGCTATTCTCATCTCGGAAAAATCAGCCCCTATAGATGCTTTGAAAGATGTTGATTCCCTTATCTTCAGTAAATCCAAATGGAGTGTCATATCCCATATTCTGAAATCTTCGGGTCCCCTAAGCGCGTTTACCATCACACCAAAAGAAATTCCCTTATCCCCCTTTTCATTTGAATACGTTCTGTACCTTAATCCGAATCCGGTTATTACCACTGCCCTGTTTCCGATATTAATGGAACTGAATTTTCCTGAAAGTTCCACTCTCGGGTCTACACTAAGCGCTATATTGAACATAGGAAGTGAAAACCGATCAACGTCGTTCATCGGTCCTACCGATAATTCGCTCGACACAAAATTCGTCCCTTCGTTCACGCTAATCCTGATCTCACCCGGCTGAAGAAATCCAACATCACCGGTAAAAGATCCACCTATTGCAAATGGAAGCAGTGTCGCCAAAGGATTGACCTTTTCCCTGAAATAAGCATCTGTAAGCATATTCAGATCCAGATCTTGTCCATATAGCTGCGGAACGATAACTACAATAATAAGAATACAGACTGTTGATTTCATTAAGCTAATTCTGTTTCTACAAGCTGCGAAAACTCAAATTTTCGCTCTTGCTCTTTAACCGTTCTTAACATCCGTTCCGATATTTCCTTTTCATCTATAGTTATTTGAAACTCACGGGAAAATGAATCACGAAGGGGAATAATCAATTCCATCGGATCGACTGTCCTTCCAAGGATATCAGAGAGATTGTTTGTCTTCAAATCCAATTCATGCTTCATAGATCGCTTCCGGTCATCACTGATATTTAGATAATCTACTATCTCTTTATGCTTATCCCCGAGTAATATTGATCCATGGATAAGGAGCGAATTTGGATATTTTTTACCCGCGCTCCCGACTATTTTTCTTCCATCAGATTCGAGTTCCGTTCGAGCCGAAGCCGTAAAGCATGAAGTTTTATCTGATTTAGGGCTTAACTCACTTCGGTTGGGAACCGTGTCCACTAAATCGCTTTGAACGCCTACTGTTGCTAATCCCTCCGCTATTGCGGAGTGCACCTTCATGTATGCCTCTTTCAATGTTATTTGTTCTTGTCTTAGCACTAAAGAATAGGTGAGCTCTTCGGAATGGAATATTGCCCTTCCACCCGTCGGTCTCCGAACTATATCCACTCCGTTTTCGAAACAGTAGTCTCTATTTATGATGGTCAGAGATTGGTGATATCCGATTGAAACTGCGTATGGATTCCAGCTGTAGAATCTTAGAAAAGAAGGCGTATTTTTCTGACGGGCAATCTGATCATCCAATGCCATGTTGAATACCCCTGATGAAGACGCAGTCGTTGAGAATCCCCAATTATTCAGAACCAATGACACCACGAGTTGAAGCCTCGAAAAATTCTATGATATTTTTTACTTCAGGTATCAAATTATCATTGGATTTAAGAGCAGCCAATCCTTCTTGAAGTTTACTGTTTTTCCCGTATATCTGTTTGTAGGCGACCGACAGCGCTTTTATGGTCTCCCGTGAAAATCCATTTCGCTTTAAGCCTATCAAATTCAGGGTTCGATATACCATAGGTTCACCTGTTGCTATAACATAAGGCGGAATGCTCTTGAGCGCCCTGTAGCCTCCTCCTATGAACGAATATCTCCCGATTCGCACGAATTGATGTATCGGGGTCATCCCGCCGACCGTTACATGATCTTCTATGATCACATGCCCGCCCATATTAATCCCATTTGCAAGGATAACTTTATTTCCGATGACACAATCATGCGCAACATGAACATAAGCCATAATCAAAGAGTCATTGCCTATCAGAGTAACGCCTGAAGCCTCCGTGCCCCTATTGAGAGTGGCAAATTCCCTTATAATAGTGTCATTGCCTATTTCGAGTGTAGTTTTCTCTCCATGAAATTTTAAGTCCTGGGGAATCAGACCGAGTGCGGCTCCTTTAAATATTTGACATTTCCCGCCTATGCGGGTTCCTTCCGCTATCAAAACATGGGAACCAATATTCGTATTTTCTCCGATCAGGGTATCCGACTCAATAACAGTGTAAGGACCGACCTTGACACCGTCATTTAAGACGGCATTCTTATCTACAATTGCGGTTGGATGAACATCAATTGACATAATTAAGCATTTGAGTCCATGATGACCGCGGTCATTTCCGCGGAGGCTACGACCTTATCATCAACATACGCTTTCCCCTTCATCTTACAGGTAGTTTTAAAAACCTTCGTAAGTTCAATCTCCATTCTGATTTGGTCGCCGGGCGTAACGACTTTACGGAATTTTACTTTATCTATTCCGGTAAAATAGATCAGCTTGTCAGAAGGATTTTCCATCCCGTGCAACATCAATATTCCGCCTGCCTGAGCCATTGCTTCAACTATCAATACTCCGGGCATGACCGGCTGGTCCGGGAAATGCCCGTTGAAGAACGGTTCATTCCTGGTAACGTTTTTAATCGCTACAATATTTTTACCGGGCGTAATATCTAAGACCCTATCCACGAGAAGTAATGGATATCTGTGAGGTAAGATTTTTTCAATCGCTCGAATATCGAAGATCTCGCCGGATTTCTTTTTAGATTGGAATTTCTTTGTTATTTCCTTTTTTTCAAGGATCTTTGATAGCCTTTTAACAAGCATCACGTTTGTCAAGTGACCGCTGCGAGCAGCGAGAATATGAGCTTTTATTGGCATTCCTAAAAGCGCCAAATCTCCTATCAGATCAAGAGTCTTGTGTCTTACCGGTTCGTTCTCAAACCGCAATTTTTTTCCATTCAGGATTCCTGATTCGGGAACCGTAACTTTTCCCTTAATATCTAATAGTTTCTTGAGTTGTTTCATATCTTTGCTTCCGAGTTTCCTGTCAACCACTACGATAGCGTTATTCAGATTTCCACCCCTGATGAGACCTGCTTTGTGAAGTTCTTCAACCTCGTGCAGAAAGCAAAACGTCCTCGCGGGAGCGAATTCCTTAACAAACTCTTTTTCTAACGAATACATCGATGTATATTTTTTACCGATGGCGGGATTTTCGTAATCAACAAGGAATGTTATCCGAAATTCCTCTGAAGGCAAGACCACTATTTCCGCATTCCGATTAGGTTGTGAAACAGTGATCGGTTCGTCAACGCGAAAGTATTTTCTTATCTCCGATTGTTCTACAAATCCGGCTTTTAGCAAAACATCAACAAACGGTTTTGCGCTTCCATCACCTACCGGTGGTTCCTTATTCGTAAGTTCCACATAGACATTATCTATTTGTAAGCCGGAAATGGCGCTCAATACATGCTCAACAGTATGAATCCGGACTCCATTCTGTTCTATGCTTGTCCCCCTGTTTAGATCCACCACATTACTGATATGCGGAATAATTTCAGGGCTGTTTTCGAGGTCGGTGCGGACAAATCGAATACCATGGTTAACGGGCGCAGGTCTAAACGTCACTCTGCTTTTCAAACCTGTGTGAAGTCCCACCCCTGAAAAATGCACGGGGTTGGCTATCGTTCTTTGATATTCATTCATCCTTAGCAAACCTCTCTTTGATTTTTAATACTTCATTTTCCAATTCTTTTATCCTCTTAACTAATTTGGGGAGCCTGCTTAAATTTGCGTCATTTGCCAATGCTTTAGAATGAATTCGAGCCGGATACCCGGATATTGTAACACCGTCAGGAAAGGATTTTGTCACTCCGGCTCGAGCGCCTATTTTTACGCCATCGCCTATTTTTATATGTCCGACTAAACCTGCTTGTCCACCGATCTGGACTCCGCTACCGATCTTTGTGCTGCCGGATATTCCAACCTGACTGATGATTATAGTATATTCGCCAATCTCAACATTATGTGCCACTTGAATCTGGTTATCGAGCTTAGCGCCTCTTCTTATCAGTGTGGCTCCCATAGTTCCCCTATCCACACAACAGTTAGCGCCTATGGACACATCGCTTTCGATGATTACAGTTCCTACCTGGGGTACTTTAAATATTTTACCGTTTTCCGGCAGATAGCCAAATCCTTCTGACCCTATTACGGTACAGGAACCAATTACTACCCGATCACCGATAGTGGTGCCGGATACGATCACAGCTCCGGGATTGACTGTGCACTCTTCGCCGATGCTAACGTCACTGTCTATGAAAACGTTTTCCATAATGCAACAATTTTTACCCAGTCGCGCGCCGTTTTTTATTACGCTTCCCGCGCCCACAAAACTACCCTCACCTACTTCCGCGTTCTCCCCGATGATAGCAGTTGATTCAATATTTTTCGGATACTCTTTTGGCGGATGAAAATATGCTAATATCTTAGCTTTTGCAATCTGCACATCTGTTACCCTAATTGCGGGGATTGCCGGGGCTTTCATATCTTCAGAAATTATTACCGCCGTCGCTTCAGAGGATTTCAGGATTTCAGCGTATTTGTTATTTGCCAAGAAAGTTATCTGTCCGGGATAGGAAGACTCTATCTCGGATATTCCGTCAATTTCAACAGTTCCTTCTCCCACGAGTTCACCGCCGAGAAGCTCACACAGCTCCGATAGGTGAACCGGCACTGTTACTTTTTCCTGGAAGACTTACCAATACCCGTTCTTAGTCTTTCAAGAACTTTATCAGTTAAGTCGTTCTCTATTTTCTTAAATGGAATTGTTCCACGGGCGGCATCAAATACCATTTCATATCCTTCTTCATCTGCTATCTCGCTTAGAGCGATTATTATATCGTCCATGGATTTTTGAGTGAGCTGCTTTTGAGTCTGATATATCGTGCCTCCCGGACCAAATGTCTGTTCCGTGGATTTACGGATTTTTTCCTGCTTCCCGGCTATCTCCTTGTCCTTCTGCGCAAGCCTGGAGCTGCTCCAGGTAAAACGACCTTTATCTCTTTCGTTTTGAAGGCTATCGAGCTGCGCCCATAGATATTGCAGATCTTTTTCGGCCTTTGCTGCTTCCTTCTCAAACTTCTGCTTTGCAAATTTAAACTCTTCAAACTTTTCGAAGATCTGTTCACTATCAATATAACCTATCTTCGTTTGAGCGGTTGCCGCCGCTGAAAATATCAAAAAAACCGACAGTGTTATGAGGCATAATTTAACTATATTCATAAATTTTTTACTCGAATTTTTTTCTCATTTCGAACAATATCTGTTCAGTAAGATCTCTTCCGCCGGAAGCAAAGAGAATACTATTTACTGTGTTGTCATATATTAGCATAAAATTTTCATCGATACCCAACTTCCTTATTGTTTCGTTAAATCCAAGAAGGATTGGCGCCTTCAGATCATTTTCTTTTTGGAGTATCTCTTGTTGACGCGTGATACCGGTTCTTTGATAGTCACGGGATATCTGTTCGATCTTCTCTTGTAATTGGGTCCTCATTGTTTCCGTCAGCATCATTTGATTCTGTAATACTCCACTCAAACTATCCGCCTCAGTCAACATACGTTGGAGTTCAAATTCCGCGTTTTCCTTCATCTGAAGTAGACTCTTATCGGCGTTCTGCCAACTTTTAAGGTCCGTCAACACCTTTACTTTGTCTACATAGCCTATCTTCACTGACTGACCGAAGACCGCCGATTGCAAAATAATTAATAAAAGCATCGATAACAAAATTATTTTTTTCAATATTTACTCCCTCGGATTATATAATTGTTAGAATTGTTTGCCAAATTGGAAATGAACCTTCCAACCCCCTCTTTTGCTGGAATCGGTAAGATCATCAAATCCATATCCCATATCGAAACCTATAAGGCCTACCAACGGCATGAACATCCGTAACCCAAAACCTGCCGATTTATGCAGATCAAATATATCAGTTGAATTAAAATCAAGCCAGGTGTTACCACCTTCGTAAAAGAACAGCCCGAAGATTGTCGGGTTTGGAGCAATCGGGAACCTTAATTCCATGGAAAACTTCGTCATTACTCTGCCGCCTATTGCGAAATTGCTTGATGTTGGACTCGGCGGACCTACCGTCCTGTCATCATATCCCCTTAACGGTTCACCAATGGTCAATCCGCTGCCGCCCATAAAGAAGTTTTCGTCCCAGGGAATAAACGCGTTTTTAGAAAATGTGCCGATAGACCCGAACTTATATTTATTCAACAATACAAAATTCCAGAACAACGGTGTATACCAATCTACGGAGATTACGCTTTTATAAAAATCTTCATCGCCGCCGAGAAGACCACCCGAAAGTTGAGAAAGCAGAGAAAAGACCGAGCCTTGAGTCGGAAATTCCGGACGGTCACGGCTGTCTCTCGTCAGAACTATTGTTAGAGTTCTTTGGTTCGTTTTTATTACTTCTTTATCTATGTCACCTTCGGAGATTTCCGCAAAACGTTCCGGTGAAACCAATCTCTGAAGGATGCTGGGGTCTTTTATGTTGGAAAATTCCCTGCGCGCTATACGCAACGATGAATTTCCACGAAAGTAATCATCAGGCCAACGGAACCGTCTGCCCAATGTAACAGTCCCCCCGTATTCCTTCTGATCAAGAGGAATTGTAATTCCCCTTCTTTTAGTGTTAAAGACCCGGAATCCTGCCAATGTAGGCGTACCAAATAACCATGGTTCCGTAAACCCTATGGAGAATGCCCTGAAAATTCGACCAAATTGCCAGTTGAATGAGAGTATCTGTCCATTACCAATGAAGTTGTTGAAGTCAACACCGATTGAACCTATAGCGCCGTCCCTTTGCGAAAAACCCGCCGATGCGTTAGCCCTGTCAGTTTGTTTCTCCTCAACCACGATTTCCACATCCACTTCATCATCGTCTACCGGACTGATGTTGGGAATTACATTCGCGAAATAATTCAGTATAAATATTTCTCGTTGACTTCGGATAAGTTTAGTCCGATTGAAAACCTCTCCGGGATATAATTTTAGTTCACGGCGAATTACTTTTTCTTTTGTTTTTGTATTTCCATAAATATTAACATTTCTGACAAATACCTTTTGATTTTCCGATATATCGTACTTGATATTCACTACGTCTTCAGAAAATGGCGTTTGCAAGGGTTGAATATTTACATATATATAACCCTTATCCATGTATAAACCGGTTAATCGGTCAAAGACCGCGGCTTCGAGGACTTCTTCATTGTAATCATCACCCTCTTTAATTCCCAAGACAAACATAAGTTCTTCTTCGCTGAAGAGCTCATTTCCTTCAAACGTTATCTCTCCAATTTTGTATCGGTTTCCCTCTCTGATGGTCAAGTTCAGATAAAGCTTCTCCTTTTTATCATCATAAATAAGCGAATCGGAGAGAATCTCGGCATCCCTGTAGCCGTTATTCTTATAAAACTGAACGATATTTTCTTTATCTTCTTCAAACTCTTCCGCATCAAAACCACCCTTACGCCAGAAACGCCATTTCCCCTTTGTCTTATTATTTTTCATCTGTTTAATGATCTTACCTTCCGAAAAATTTTCGACGCCCTTTATTACAATTCCTCTGATACTAACCTTAGATCCTTCATTAATATTGAACCGCAGAATTATGTAATCCTCTTTTTCAGTCGGAATACGTTCGGTGCTGACTTCAACCAACAGATACCCTTTATCCTTATAAATCTCTTTTATGGCAATAATGGTTCGCATTTCCATATGAGGAGTAATCCGCTGACCGCGGAAAAAAGTGACTACATCCTTTAACTTGTCATCCTTTAGGTGTTTATTGCCCTTTAACTCATAACTGTCCATTTTGGGATATTCTTTAACCGTTATCAGGAGATAAAGTCCTTCCTCGACCTGCTTTTCAGCCGTTATTTGCACATCAGAAAAAACTTTCATAGCCCATAAACGGTTTATCGCATCTTTGATATCATCACCTGATATTACTTTTCCGGCAACTAATCCGGAATTTCTTAGGATGACACCCGCGGCTGCAGCCTTGTTCCCGACCACATCCACGCTGAATATTTTCACTTTTTCCTGAGCCTGAAGCGCTGAAGCGAAAGACATAATCGCTACACTGAATACCATTGCGACTGTTCTGTTAATGTTCATACCCATCTTTAAAAAGAAATTTGCCCTATCGATTCAATTAATCTGCTCACTGACCTTTCCATATCTTCTTTCCCTTCTTTGATAATCGCTTAATGCCTCATACAATTGCGCTCTCCGGAATTCAGGCCATAGAGTGTCTGTTATATATAACTCCGTATAAGCCAACTGCCATAAAAGGAAATTACTAATTCTTGCCTCCCCGCTCGTTCGAATCAGCAGATCCGGATCCGGCGTGTCATTTGTCAGCAGAAAATCGGAAAATTTCTTTTCATCTAAATCGGAAATATCCAGTTCATCCGATTCGACCGCTTCAACTATTTTCTTGACCGCGCCTATTATCTCCCTCCTCGAACCATACGAAAGAGCAAGGTGTAACTTTAAACCCTTGTTAGCGGAAGTATCCTCTATCGCTATCCTCATCTCGTTTGCTGCCGCTGACGGCAGATCGTCAAGATTTCCAAGTGTCGATATCCTAACTTCGTTATCCATAAGATCTTTAAGTTCACGACGTATTGTTCGGAAGAGAAGTTTCATTAAAGCAGACACTTCTCTTTTCGGACGTTGCCAATTTTCAAGCGAAAATGTATAAAGAGTTAAATGCCCAATACCTAATTGACCGCACGCCTCTACAATATCCTTAACAGAGTTTATACCCTCGCTATGACCCGCCACTCTCGGCAACCCGCGACTTTTTGCCCATCTTCCGTTGCCGTCCATAATGACAGCTATGTGTTCGGGCAACGTTCCCGAAGATTTCAATTCATTTTGAAGTAGTTTGTCGTGCGGTTCCGGTTCTTTCATTAAATATCAATTATCCAATTTTTATTTAGCCTATAATAGTACTTAGAATGATGCCTAATGTCAACATCTGCCTGTGAATTTCCATGCCTGTACATTTCCGGCAATTCTTTATTTCGTGAATTGCCCGGCTAATTTTTTCGGTTCCCTTTTCTCACGTAAACAATATAACCTTTGGTTTCGATAAGCTTCTCCTCTCCAAGATATTCATGACCGTTACTGTGGCACCAAGCCGGCATATCCAAGATGATGGCAAGATCATCGGCTTTGATGGCTATAATCTCCCCTACTTCAATATTCTTAATCATTTTTGAAGTTTCAATAATTGGATATGGGCATATAAACCCGAGAGCGTTCAACTCTTTATCTGGCGAATATTTCATTTTTCACAATTTAACGACCGGGATAGAAAACTTCAAAGATTATTAAATTAAAAAACCCCGAGATGAATCGGGGTTAATTAATCCGTATACTCTATTTTTCTGATCTAAAAGCCTAATTTTTCCTTTGCTGCTGCGCTCATCATTGTAGCATTCCATTCAGGCTCCCAGACTATATCCACATCCGCCTGAGTGATTCCTTCCATCGCTCTCAATCTTCCGGTGACGTCAGAGGAAATTTGAGCGCTCATCGGGCAACCTTTTCCCGTTAATGTCATAGTTATCTTCACCGCATCATCGATTATGTTTACGTCATATACCAGCCCGAGATCAACAATATTAACAGGGATCTCAGGATCAAAACAATCTTTTAGCGCTTCAAGTACTTCTTCTTCTTTTACCATTTTATATCTCCGATTCTCAATATTATGCTGTTTCAAGTACAGGCGTTTCTACTTGAACGCCTATGGAGGCAATAACTCTCTCCGTTATTTCCTTAAACGCTTTTGCCGAAGCAGATTCCGGAGCGTTGATAACAACCGGAATACCGTCATCTCCGCTTTTACGTACCACCGCTTCGATAGGCACCTTGCCGAGGAATGGCACTTTAAGCTTGAGCGCTTCCCTTTCTCCGCCCCCGCTGCCGAAAATATCTGTTTCTTCATTGCAGTGCGGACAGTGGAACATACTCATATTCTCCACGATACCAAGAACGGGAGCATTTACCTGTCTGAACATTGCGGCTCCCTTATCGGCATCGAGAAGAGCAAGGTCCTGCGGAGTCGTTACGATAACAGCCCCGGTAAGCTTGACCTTCTGAGCCAAGGTGAGCTGCACATCTCCGGTGCCGGGAGGCAGGTCCATCACCAAATAATCTATATTACCCCATGTAATATCATCAATGAATTGAGTGATAAGCTTTGCAACTATCGGACCGCGCCATATCACAGGAGCTTCATCATCCAACAGTAATCCGAGCGACATCAACTTGATCCCGTGCTTTTCAAGAGGTATGATCTTTCTTCCTTCACCGATTCCAGGCTTTTCATTCGTACCCATTATTGTAGGAACGCTTGGTCCATATATATCGCAATCAAGCAAGCCCACGCTGTGACCGAGAAGCGATAAGGAGATGGCGAGATTTGACGCAACAGTTGACTTGCCGACCCCCCCTTTACCGCTTGCTACGGCAATAGTTTGTTTGACCCCCTTTATAAGAGACTGTCCAGCCCATTGATTTTGCGGTTGTGGCGTTGTTTGACGCTTTAACTGTTCCGCCTCTTTGATCTCCACCTCATCTACTTCGCCACTCTCTTTCAGTACGGATATTATCGCGTCAACGATCTCTTTCTTCTTCTTTTCATCATTCGACGTAATGTTCAGGAAGACTACCGCATTTTTATTATCAATTTCAAAATCCTTTATAATCCCGAATGATACTATATCTCTGCTAAATCCCGGATACTTGATAGTCCGGAAGAGTTCTAACGCTTTTTCTTTATTCATACGTTCCTAATCTGCTTCTACTTTAATATTATTTTCATTGTCAATAACGATGGCTTGACCATTCAGCTGTTCGGATATACCCTTCATTGTAACATTTTCCAGAACCTCAAACATTTTATTTTCGGCTTCGTGAAATGTATCTTGAATCACGCAATGTATATTTACCGAACAGTTGGATCTAACTCCACTGCAATTGAAAATCGGATTCAATCCCTCCGCCGCTTCGATTATATGTTTTAAATTAATATCTTCCGGTATTCTTGAAAGTGTATAACCGCCCTTCGAACCGCGATATGAACTAACAATCCCAGCCTTCGCCAAAGATTGGAATATCTTGGCGAGATAACTCTCCGAAACGTTTTGTTCCCTCGCTATTTCACTGACATAGGTGACACTGTTTTCCGGTTTATTGGAAAGGTAGTATATTCCGTGTATCGCATGCTCACTTTTTGAAGTAAATTCCATCTTATTCTTCTGCTCTTTTTAATTCGGACAAAATTTGTCCGGTTCTCAATATAATTCTGATACTCCGTTATTGCAAGAAATTATTACTAAGATTTACTCTTGACTTATAACCTTACTTCAGATATTTTTATTGGACGTTACTGATAATTTATCTCTAAATAAAAGGATACAACTGTGAAACGGATAGTCAAAAATAGATTCTGCAAATTTCTTATTCCTCTTTTATTACTGTTTACGACGGAATCAATTGCGTCCCTGCCTGAAGCAATTCAGTATCGAAACGCCCGATTCAAAGATCTCCAAAGCATAGATGTTCTTAAAAAACTTTTCAATGAGGACGAAGGAAAAGTACGACTTTTTTTATTGATGTCCCCTACTTGAAGCGTTTGTATTCGAGGTGCCCGGTGGGTACAAAATAATATTCTTGCAAAATATCCTAAAGCTGATTTCAAGATCTACGCCGTTTGGATGCCCGTTATTCGCGGAGATTCAAAACTCGCCGTTCCGGATGCGGTGGCGCTTCTACCGGACTCAAGGGTAATTCACTATTGGGACCAAACTCGCATTAGCGGTAGTTTCTTTAAAAAGAATATCGCTCCCGATGTGAGCAGTAGCGTAGCGTGGGATATGTTCTTTCTTTATGGACCGGAAGCTGTTTGGGAAGAAATTCCTGAATCGCTCGTAGACAAGGGAAGAACTATTATCGGCTCCTCAGGAGCTCTCGGTTATGAATTCGGCGAACTCATGAAGAGCATGAATAATAAAACAAAATAGAGGACTTCTGCTTTCTGTGAATTAAAACTTTGAATATTTTAGATTCAGATTAGAATATTTTTATCTGAAAAAAGACCGGTCAGATGCCGGTCTTTTTTTTAGAACCCTGGTTCTCTTAGTTATTCATCTCTGTAGAAACGATGTATACATCCCTCACTCCCCATGCTTTGGCGTCGTTTACCGAATCCATCCAAATATCCGCTCTGTTGGTATATAGTTTATTCATCGTGTCGTGAACGACCATCCTTTTCACATAGATAAGATCGACAGTATCGCCGTATGCAATTGTCACGGTAGGATTGTATCCCATCCTCCGCATCATTTCGTTCTCTGCCCGAATCATATCTCGGCTCAATGCTAACGTGCCGTCTTGTACACGTTCACCACTTGCGTTGATAAAAGGAGTAGAGTCCGTTTGATTTTCCTTAGAATTATATGCTGTTGATAATATGCGCGAGAGACCCTTATAGGGATTTTTCCGATATTCCTCCTGCAACCATATCAGAGAATTCTCTATATTGCCTAACTCTTTAAGCAAAGATATGTTTTCCTTTTCGAGTATTTCTATCCCATCGGCGACATTGTAATCAATCCCGTACATTATCCCCGAGCCTGTTAAAATGAAAGTCCACAATACCCCGAATAGCAGTGTACTGTTTTTCATTATCTCTCTCTCCCTATTAATTTCAATAGTTATTTCCGGGCAAACGTAGCTTCTAAGTATACTCGCACCAGGTCGTAGATTATTCATAATGTAGTATACTCTCAATTAAAATAACTACATATGGTAGAATATTAGCGATTTTTCTTCAATATCCAACTATTTTTTTATCCTCACGCTATATGCGGTATTTCCTCTCTGTTTCTTTTATAGTATTTCTTCATCCAACTTGACAATTACAACCATCATCGGTTACCTTTGTTTGATGAAAAAACCGATACTAATATTATTGTTAAGCTTTCTTTTCACTCTGACCGCAATCACAATTAACGGATGTTCAGTTTCTACTGTTCCTTCTCCCTATATGGATGAAAACAGCTATCTGCCGTCTGTTCTTAAAATTGTGGATGAACAGAGTAATCTTCAATTCAAAGCGGCGAATAATGATAATTACGTTTATCTATCGATTATTATAAAAACTGACTCTTTAGAACGAATATATTCAAATTCCATCATAAATTTATGGTTAAACTCCGAAGGGTTACACAGTAAAAATTCCGGATTCCAATTTCCGCTCAAAAAACAAGCGCATCCTTTCTTGAAAAATCAATTTTCTACTCTAACAAATTGGGGAGGATTTAAAAGTGTCTTAACAACTGCACAGGAAGTAAGGTTAAAAGAACGAATCAGTGATGCAGAAGGTAAGATACTATATTTTAACAAGAAAAACGCCAGAATTGAGTCGGTCGAAGCGGATGGGAGTAGAGGATTTCGTTTAGATAAAATTATCTCTAAAGACAATATACAATTGAATTTTGTCATTCCTCTAAATGCAGACTTCGGAGACAGACTTGGTTTCGTCGGCTCAGTGAAGAGTAATCTTTCGATTGGATTTGAGATTCTGCCGGGGTATAATATATTTCGTTCTAATGTACGCTCGTTGCAACCATTGAACTCTCCCGGTTTAGGAAGACCCTTGCAGCAGACAAGAAGATCGCCGGGCTTACAACCAAGAACCGGACAGAATTCAGAAATATATTGGCTTGACCTCACGCTTTCGCACGGAGAGAGTTGATATTTATGAAACTTTTTCCTCGATATATGTTAATTCCCGTGTTACTGATAAATTTGTTCTTCGTTGGATGCTACACTACTCCTAAGTCATCAATACCGGGTAAATTTGCTTTTAATTCTGATGCATCCGATTTTATTGAATCAATATCGAAAAATACCATTGTATTTGGAACAGGTGTTACGGTGACTGGGGGTGGAGACAGTTTCTTCACCGGCATCGGCAAATCGGGAATGTCCACCTCCTTATATCCCGGATTTCCCTTAAAGATCAGCGCTACCATAATCACAGAGGAAATAATCAGAAATGCGGGAGAATACTACACCTTACTTTTGGATATGAGCGATGCAGAAACTGATTCTTTTATGAATGTATACAGAGAGTTATACGATTTTGAGAACAATAATCTCATCTGGATCTACATGAAGACGAATTTAGCGGAAAGCTACCTTAATTCGGACCGATGGGTCATTTTCGTGGAAGATGAGGACCAGAACCAATTTGAACCGCTCAAACTTTCGCAACTTCAACCACTTATACCCGACTTTAATAGTGGGCGAAGAGATAACTGGCGAAGAACACGCGCTAAAGAAACTCAATTCGCTTTGAAATTTCCAAAGAAAAAATTTGATGACCGTCTTTGGATTCCCGATAAGGGAAAGCTTAAACTCGTCTTTATGAATCCTGACAAGAACATAGAAAGAGCTGACGGCACCTGGATTTTCGAGAAAGATTAACTGGAAATTTAATGATTAAACTCAAATCTATTTTTCGCTAAACATTTAGTCCTTCATACATTTATTAATTCCAATGCAAATAACAGGAACAAGAATTGGATTGCATGACTCGCAATTCAGAATTAACTTATCCGAGTTAATGGAGAATTGAGCCACATTATGACCGTTATTCAAAATAAGAACACTATACCTAACAAAAACAAGCGATATTCGAGATCTCGAAAACCCCGAAAACCCGTAAAAAAAGAAATCTTCATCAATGAATCGCGGAACGAAACGCGGATCGCAATCACGGAAAATGACCAGCTCGCCGAAATTCTTCTCGAAAGGCCGGAAAATACCCGAATGGTAGGGGATATTTATAAAGGTACGGTCGCCCGGGTAAATCCCGGAATGCGAGCCGCATTCATAGATATAGGTCTTGATCATGACGGCTTCTTACACTTTTCGGATATAAATGAATCTGTTCACGACTTTATGGACCTATTCGAATCCGAATACGACGAAGAAAGTTCTCCCAAAAGTCGTGGTACGACAATTCGCGGTGAATGGATGCCGAAACCGGGTCAGGAGATAATTGTTCAGATCACTAAAGAGCCGATACACGATAAGGGACCTCGAGTCACTACTCATATTTCTCTCCCGGGAAGATTTATAGTATTGGTTCCTAACGATAAGCAAATTGGTATTTCACGTAAGATTAATAGCTTTAAAGAAAAAAGAAGATTGCAGAAAATCGCAAGGAACTTAAAACCGGACGATTTCGGTCTTATCTTGCGCACAGTGGCGCAAGGAAAGTCGGCTGAATTGATTGAGAATGATTTTAATCTTCTAATGTCAGATTGGAAAATTATCGAGAAGGAGATAAAAAAGGGCTCCCCCCCGACTCTTGTCTATAAAGATATGGAAATGGCTTTTAGCGTGATAAGGGATTTGCTGACGGAAGATGTAGGAAAAATTGTAATTGATTCGAAAAAACTTTACCGAAAGTTGGGTTCGTATCTGAAAAATCTCTCTCCGCACTTGCTCGAAAAATTGGAATTTTATAACGAACAAATTCCCATATTCGATGCGTACAACATTGAGCCTGAAATTGAAAAAACACAACATCGAAAAGTCTGGCTCAAAAGCGGAGGCTATCTCATAATAGATCACACTGAAGCGCTTGTAACAGTGGATATCAACTCCGGAAGATTTCAGGGAAAGAAAGAGCATGAGCTGAATTCTTTAAAAATCAATCTTGAAGCGGTACCTGAAGTTGCCAGACAACTGCGTCTTCGTGATATCGGTGGTATCATTGTTGTTGATTTTATCGATATGGATAACGAAAAGAATCGTAAATCCGTATATCTTGCCATGCGTAAGGAGATGGCTGGGGACAGAGCGAGAAGTAAGGTCTTTGAGTTGTCCGAGCTAGGTCTGCTGGAAATGACGAGACAGAGAATCGGTCCGGGACTTCTATATAGGGTAAGTGATGTTTGTCCCATTTGCGACGGTCTTGGCAGAGTAATCTCCAAAGACACTCTCATGAACAAGATAGAACGCTGGATAAAGAGAATGAAAGTCGAAAATACCGAGCGCAGGCTTATTCTCAATTTGCATCCCGATGTAGCTTACCATTTTTTGGAGAACAGCAAAGAGTCTATTCGACGGCTAATGTGGAAATACTGGGTTAAAATCGATATCAAAAAGGATTCAGAACTCAGTATGAATGATTTCAAAATTATCTCAAAAAAAACCGGCGAAGACATTACTGACCAATTTATGTCTTGACAGTGAATTTGCCTTTAATTAATATATTAAGCTGTTTGAGAACAACGAATAAAAGAAGAGGTTTTTGATAATTATGTATGCAGTAGTTGTTATTAAAGGTTTTCAACATAAAGTCTCCGTTGGGGACGAGTTGACCGTACAAAAGTTTGAGGGGAATGTAGGTGATAAAGCCTCTTTTGAAGAAGTTTTGATGCTCGGTGACGGAAAAAAATCTGTCATCGGAACACCCTTCGTGCCGAAGGCTAAAGTTGATGTTACAATTCTGAAGCAGGGTAAGGGAGATAAAATCAGAATGCTGAAGAAAAAACGTAGAAAAGGCTACAAGGTGAAAAGAGGACACAGACAGGAACTGACCTGGATTCGAGTGGACGGAATCTCCGGCGACTCAACTTCTAAACCCAAGCCTAAAAAGGCTGCTGCTGAAGCAACAGCGGAATCGGAGTAGATCATGGCGCATAAAAAAGGTGTAGGCAGTTCCAAAAACGGTCGGGACAGCAATCCGAAGATGTTAGGAATTAAGGCTTTCGGGGGACAAAAAGTCTCTGCCGGAAGCATTATTGTAAAGCAACGCGGCACTAAATTCCATCCGGGCGTAAACGTAAAGAGAGCAAGTGATGACTCTTTATTCGCCCTGAAAGATGGATATGTAAAGTTTGAAACAAAAAAGAATAAACGCAAATTCGTAAACGTTTACGAATCTTAGTTGGGGAATTTCTGACAGGCTCAGGAATAACTATGAACAAGAATAATTTATACCCCGTCAATATTGGCGGGGATATTTATTTGTAGGAGATTTTAAATATGAAGATCAGCGTTGTTGGAGCAGGACATGTAGGCGAAATGACCGCCGTTCGGATAGCGGAAAAAGGGTTGGCGCGTAAAGTGGTTCTGATTGATATTGTCGAAGGCATACCACAGGGCAAGGGTCTTGATATGTTCGAATCTTCTCCTATTGAGGGTTTTGATTGCGAGATCATCGGCACGAACGGTTATGATGAATCTAAAGATTCCGATATTGTGGTTATCACTGCCGGCGTTCCTCGAAAACCCGGTATGAGCCGAGATGACCTCCTGAAAATAAATTCTAATATTGTAAAGTCGGTTACCGAGGAGATTTCCACCCGTTCCCCGGATTCAATTATAATTGTCGTTAGCAATCCCCTTGACGTGATGGCATATGTTGCTCTTAAGGTTTCCGGGTTTGAACCGAATCGTGTTATAGGAATGGCAGGTATATTGGATACGGCGCGTTATCGTTCTTTTATAGCCATGGAAATCGGAGTTTCTGTAAGAGACATTCAGGCAATGGTTTTGGGAGGTCATGGTGATACGATGGTACCTCTTCCAAGATACACTACCGTTTCCGGTATTCCGCTAAATCATTTTCTCTCCGACAGCCAAATTGACGCAATAGTCGAACGAACCCGATTTGGCGGAGGTGAGATAGTCAAATACCTTAAAACAGGCTCAGCGTATTACGCTCCCTCTTCTTCTGTTGTAGAAATGATAGATGCGATTGTGAACGATAAGAAACGGATATTGCCGTGTGCTGCCTGGCTGACAGGTGAGTATGGAATTGATGGAGCATATGTCGGAGTTCCCGTAAAATTGGGTTCTGCCGGCATAGAAGAAATTCTCATAATCGATTTAAAGGAGAACGAGATCTCCGAACTTCAGGAATCTGCCGCTCACGTTAAGGATACAATGAAATCTTTGGAACTCTGATTTCTTCCGCAACGTAAACTTTAGATCCCGGCAGTATAGACTTTATCACTCCTGAGAGATAAGTTGGTCTTAGATAAACTTTTTATTGGGAATAAAAATAGATGAAATATCCTTCTGAACCTTTCAGGATAAAAGTAGTAGAGCCTATCAAAAGAACTACTATCGAAGCTCGAAGAAAGATTATTGATGAAGCGGGGTATAATGTATTTGGTCTCCCGTCTGAAAGTATTTACATAGACCTTTTGACCGACAGCGGGACGAGCGCGATGTCCGATAAGCAATGGGCGGCAATGATGATAGGCGATGAATCTTATGCCGGAAGCAGGAACTATTACCATTTCGAAGAGGTGATCCGTGATCTGACAGGGCTGTCTCATATCATTCCGACTCACCAGGGACGAGTTGCTGAGAATCTACTTTTTTCTTCAGTTCTCAAGAAAGGTAATGTAGTGCCTAACAACAGTCATTTCGATACTACACGCGCAAATGTGGAACACAATGAAGGTATAGCGGTTGACCTTGTCATTGACGAAGCGAAAGACCCCACCAACCTGCACCCGTTCAAAGGGAATATCGACATCCTCAAATTGGAAGCTCTTATAAAAGAAACAGGTAAAGATAATATTCCTTTGGGCATGTTGACGGTAACTAACAACTCAGGCGGCGGACAACCTGTCAGCATGCAAAATATAAAAGAGACAAGCGAGCTGCTGCATAAAAACGATATTCCGTTTTTTCTTGATGCGTGCAGATTTGCTGAAAACGCTTTCTTTATTAAAGAGCGTGAAGAAGGTTTTTCCAATATGTCCGTACGGGATATTGCAAAAAAGATGTTCTCATACGCTGACGGATGTACCATGAGCGCCAAGAAAGACGGCTTGGTAAATATGGGAGGATTCATCGCTCTTAACGATAAAAAAATTGCCGAAAATATAATCAACTTGCTCATACTCGTGGAAGGCTTCCCGACCTATGGCGGACTTGCAGGCAGAGACCTTGAGGCGATAGCAGTCGGTTTAAAAGAAGTTACGGATGAAGACTATCTTTCATTTCGGATCAACCAGGTTAGGATGCTTGGCGATTCTCTTACCGAAAACGGTATTCCTATAATCCAACCTCCCGGAGGACACGCTATCTATATAGACGCGTTAGGGTTTCTACCGAATCTACCTCGCGAGCAATTTCCGGCGCAAGCTCTTACCGTAGCTCTTTATACGCATGCAGGTGTCAGAGCCGTTGAAATCGGCACTCTTATGTTTGCGAAAAAGGACGAGGAAACGGGGGAAGTCAAATATCCCGACCTTGAGCTCGTCAGGCTTGCAATTCCGCGCAGAGTTTACACGAACATGCAAATGAACTACGTTGCCGAATCTCTTATTGACCTGCACAAAAACAGAGAGAAGATAAAAGGATTGAAAATAACCTACGAAGCTCCCGTATTAAGGCATTTCACTGCTCGATTCGAAATAATAGAATAACTGAGTTGTTAAAATTCACAAGGTTTTCTTTCCTGCTCTCACTGATGCTCATGTCTTCCAGCGCCGCGTTAGGCGGTGACAAAACCAATTTCAATTATATACAGACTAACATTTTTCGCGAGGACTCTTTTATCCGTTCCCACGGAAACTTCAATAAGATTCCAGCCAAAGGTGATAATGTCCTGACGCTCTGGATTTTCCTGACAGATAAAGGTTTCTCGAGCAAGACCGAACTGACCGTAGAGATTGAAAAACAGAGACAAGATCGAACTTTACGAAGCCTCAAGAATCGTCATAAAGTAAACAGCCCTATCGATTTCAGTGACCTTCCTGTTTACGAGCCATACGTTGAGCAGATTTCAAAATATGCATTAAAAATTCGGCATAAAAGTCGCTGGTTCAACGCGGTTTCCATTGAGATAACAACCGATAATCTTTCGTTTATTTCAGCATTACCGTTCGTAGCCCGAATCGAACGGGTGAAACATCATGATTTATATCTATCGCCCTCTCCCTCTGAATCCCGTTCCATCTTGAGCAAAGGCGTTTCAACCGAAGGGATAGACTATGGCAACTCTTTTGGACAATTGGATCAGATTAACGTTGTTGCGGCGCATAATTCAGGCTATTCCGGAGACGGCGTACTCATCGCGATGTTCGATACGGGATTCAGGGTATCGCATGGCTCCTTCAGCCATATAGTCAACTCGGGTAGATTGATTGCCCAGAGGGATTTTGTAAATAACGATAATATCGTTTCCGATGAAAACGGTGAATTTGCTCAGGGGCACGGAACGAGTACCTGGTCGGCTGTAGGCGGATTTCGTGATGGTGTTCATATTGGGTCGGCATTCGGCTCGAGTTTTATTCTCGCAAAAACAGAGGATATCCGTTCGGAGACAAAAGCCGAGGAAGATAATTGGATAGCCGCTGCCGAGTGGGTCGAAACACTTGGAGCCGATATTATCAGTTCTTCTCTTGTATATCTCGATTTTGACGGAACTGAAGATGATTATTCTGTCGAAGACCTCGATGGAAACACCATCCTTATCACCCTGGCAGCAGACTTTGCGGTTTCTAAAGGAATCAATGTAATAACAGCCATAGGGAATGATGGTCCGAAACCGACCTCACTTTGGGCGCCCGCAGACGGTCATGACCTGATATCGGTAGGGGCGGTAAATCCTTCAGGCGCGCTAGCTTCCTTCAGTTCCCGCGGACCGACTGTTGACGGACGGTTCAAACCTGATGTGGTTGCTCAGGGAGTTACGGTCGCAGTTGCTACCTCCGGAAATGACTCGAGTTATACATTTTCTAACGGAACGTCTTTTTCGACCCCGCTTGTCGCAGGAGCCGTTGCACTGCTCCTTGAGGCTCGCCCGGAATTAACGCCTGAAGGGGTGAAAGTTGTTTTGACAGGAGCTGCCGATAATTCATGTTCTCCCGATAACGATATTGGATGGGGAGTGATAGACATAATGGCATCGATAAATTTCACCGGCATAATTGAGTGTGATTCAACAATTCTATTAAATCCCCAATTTATTTTTATATTCCCTAATCCTTCTACCGCAGGATACTCCAAGCTACGTTTCAAGATCAAAGAAAAAACCGAATACGCCGACGGAGTTAATTACAAAGTTATTATCTATGACCTATTGGGCAGAAAAATTTCTTTCCTTGACGAGGGATTTACCTTCCCCGGTGTTCAGCCGTTGCTCAACTGGGATCATAAAGATGAATTCGGTAAGCGAGTATCGTCGGGGATTTATCTTGCCGTATTATCAGTCAACGGTGACCGGTTCACCCAAAAATTCGTAGTTCTTCACTGAAAATCAGACTTTCGACAGAACCTCGCTCAATAATTCTTTTGCCTTTTCTGAGACTTCCTTGAGCGCCTCAGAATCCTTTGCGATATCTGCCATCAAATCCGGGTTCAAAATTGAAAGAACGGTCTTATTCTCCGACTCCTCATAAACGATCACGTTACACGGCAAAAGAAGTCCCAACTCTATCTCGGCAGTCAATGCGCTATAAGCGAGATTAGGGTTACATGCTCCTAATATCATATATTTTTTGAACTCTTTATCAAGTTTCTTTTTGAAGGTTTCCTTTACGTCTATGGTTGTCAATATCCCGAAGCCGACGTTTTTTAATTCTTCGGTCACTTTTTCTATCGTCTCTTCATAGTTCATATCAACCGTTTTCGTCATATCGTAGTTCATTTTATCTCCCCTTTTCTATTTATTTTTTGCATTCGATTTTTCGAAGGCTCTGTCAACTATCAGTCTGTGGCTGTGGAATGTAAGTCGAGGCAGGTTGTCATAGAGAAAATATTGAACATCGAGAGCATCATCTCCCGGTATAAAATTCTTACTCTCTAATTCTATTCCGTAGGCAATCACCACCACATCACCGTAAAAACCGCCAATCGTTGTATCAATCGTGATTATCTCGACAGGCTTAACTTTCACGCCCGTTTCCTCAAACAATTCCCGCTTTACCGCTTCTTCCGTAGTCTCTCCCAATTCCATGAAGCCACCGGGCAGACACCACGAACCGATGTCGGGCTCCACTCCTCTTTTAACGAGTAGAATTTTATCATTGATTATCGAAATGCCGACTACGGATGGAATCGGATTCCTGTAAAATACTCTGCCACAGCTGAGGCAAACCGCTCTTTGTCTTCCGTCAACCTCTTTTCTTTCTATTTTATCGCTTCCGCACTGAGCGCAGTAATTCAGATCATAACTGCCTGATTTATTCAGCACGGTCAATTATTTCTTTTCCTTTTCATGTGTGTAGCTTATGAATCAGAAAAAGCAATGTCAAAGAGAAAGAGCGTCAATCTGAAAACATTGTGGCAGTCAGGGCTTGCCCTGACGCCTCCAATAACATACGGTCGGGGCTCCCAAAGGAGTTTAGGCAACAAGCCCCGCAACTCGCATCTTTAGACAGGATACAACATTAAGATAGAGAAAGAGTTTCTATCTGAAAACTAAGTTACTTATAAGCACAGCGCCGAGTATGCCCGCGACGTTTCCTGCAAGCGCCGCCGGAAGCGTATGTCTTCCGTTTTTTATCCCGACCGAACCGAAGTAGAGCGCGAGAATATAGAAAGTTGTTTCCGTAGACCCCATCATGCTTGAAGTCACTAACCCGATAAAAGAATCAGGTCCGTATGTGGTTAGCAGGTCTGTCATCACTCCTATGGCGCCGCTGCCGGAGAGAGGCATCATGAAAGCCATAGGAATCGTCTCAGGCGGCATTCCTATGAATCTTGTTATCGGAGCAAGCATGGTCGTAATATAATTAAGAGCTCCCGATGCCCGAAATATTCCAACTGACACAAGTATAGCGACGAGAAAGGGCATAATTTTAACAGCAACGTTGAATCCTTCTTTCGCTCCCTCAACAAATACCTCATAAACTTTTATCTTTTTATAATATGCGTATAGAGGAATAAAAAGGAGGACAAGGGGTATCGCAAATGCTGAAATTCCTTCGATGATATTGAGAAACATTTTATTCCCTCCTATCTGTTTTGCTGTTCAGTTTGTGGACTGGAATCAACTTTGTATCTTTTCATCCTGCCTAATAGTTTGGCTAATGTTATCGCTACGATTGTCGAGCAAGTTGTCGCGAAAAGGATCGTCCCTATCACACGGGCGGGATCAGCCGAGCCTGTCGCCACGCGGATCCCTATCACTGTCGAAGGGATAATCGTCACGCTTGATGCGTTCAACGCTAAAAAGGTAGCCATTGCGTTGGTGGCCGATTCTTGGTTTTTGTTCAGCTTTTGAAGCTCCATCATTGCTTTCAGTCCAAGAGGAGTCGCAGCATTGCCTAATCCGAGCATGTTAGCGGCGATGTTCATTATCATCGCTCCCATGGCAGGATGATCCGCGGGAACGTCAGGGAACAGCCTCGTCATAATAGGCTTTAGCATCTTTGCTAATATGCTTATCAATCCCGATTCTTCTGCGAGTTTCATCAATCCAAGCCATAGCATCATAAGCCCAATCAACCCTATGGCGATCTCAATTGAAGTTTTGCTCATATTGAATGCGCTGGCGGTTATTTCCTTGAGCGGCTCGAGATCTCCACTGATAATCGAATTAATCATCGCTACTCCGACTCCTACTACTATCAGAAAAAGCCATACGACATTTATCATCATTCCTCCGTTTTAATAATAATATAGATCGAAAATATGATTTAATGTAAATCCACTGCCGGCAAACGTGCAAGCCGATTTAACTTGAGGTTTGACACAGAGCTCAGTAATTTCACTGCCTGATATCCAGAAAAAACCGGTGGTAAACAGTGAAATATAAGATGCCTCCTCCATTACAAGCTGGAGATACAATAGCGGTAATTGCCCCTTGTTCCGCGGCAGCTGAAGATAAAGTCAAGGATGGAATCGAGTATCTAAAGGAGAAGGGATTCATCGTTAAGACCGCCGATAACCTTAGCGGGCAATCGGGATTCTTAGCCGGGAGTGACGATTATCGTATCAGTTCTTTTAATAAATTTTGGGCGGATAAAGAAGTAAAGGCTTTATTCTGCGTCCGCGGCGGTTACGGAGTTCAAAGAATATTAACAGAAATTGACTACAACCTCATCACTGATATTCCTAAAATTCTTGTGGGTTATAGTGATATTTCCGCGCTTTCTTCCGCGATACTGGCTAAATCCGGTGTGATTACATTTTCAGGACCGATGGTCGCAAGCGATATGGGCGAGAATTTTGACGTTTATTCCGAGGAGATGCTTTGGAGAATGCTCATGGGACAACCTATCATTGATAATCCCGCAGGACAACCCTTAGTGGTATATAAAAAGGGGTACGCGGAAGGTTACATATTTGGAGGTACGCTTACAGTTTTACTCCCCTATTTTGGCACATCTTATGTTCCTGATTTAGATGGAGCTATATTACTGTTGGAAGACATAGGAGAAAATATCGGAAAACTCGACAGACATTTTCATCAACTTCGATATCAAGGCGTATTCGATCAGATATCGGGATTGGTTCTCGGAGAATTCAAGGACTGTTTCGAGGACAATGTGGACCCAATTGAAGCATTACAGTCAATTCTCGACTCCGCGCTTAAAGGATATGACATTCCCGTAGTTATGAATTTCGCTTATGGTCATATTAAGAAAAGAGTGACTTTGCCTATCGGTGCGCGGGCAATATTGGACACCGACCCGCTGAATTTCAGGTTGGTTTAATCCGTTGAAATCTCAAATTATGGTAAACAGATTATGATTTGGAGTCTCTTCGCTTCCGTAGCGGCAATCGGCACCGGATTCATGTCAACCCTCTGTTGTGTCGGACCGGCAACTCTCAATTTATTGGGATTAGGAGGGTATAATATCGGTCCCTGGTTCGCCGAGCACAGGCTTTATAACGTCAGCGCCACCATTTTACTGCTCGGAATCTCCTATTACCTCGAATACGGCGGGAAGGATAACAAAGAATCGATAACCGTGAACAATGACCTCATAGAAAAAAAGAATTGGGGGAAAATTGTTCTCTGGCTCTCCTATGGGTTGATATTATTTTTCAAGCTCACGCCGGAAGTCATCACTTTCGTTTATAATCACTGATCAAATTCCTCAAATATAAATTCCCCTTGCCTTAAGCCTTTAATTAGTATAGATTCAAGAGACAAACAGGGGTGGCGGTTCCATTCAAACTGCCTGAGAGTATACCCTTAAAACCTGATCCGGATAATACCGGCGGAGGGAGGTAATATGAATCTCAATACACTCTTAATTGCAGCTACACTGATCATATCCCCATTGCACTCTTATGGACAATCTTTTATCGATGTCATGGGAAAGGTGATAAATTTTGAAACCGGCGAGCCTTTGCAGGGGGCAAATATTTTGATAGAACAGACTCCTTTTGGTGGAGCGACAGATGGAAACGGTATATTTTCTATTCGGAATCTACCCGTAGGAAATTACACTATCAGCGCCAGTGTCATCGGCTACGAAATACAAAAACAGCTAATTCATGCCGAATCGAAAAATATAACTATAACGTTTTCCCTGACATCGAGGACTCTTGAAGGAGAAAATGTGGTGATAAGCGGCAGTCGCGCCGTTACGGGAAAAACTCCTATAGCATTCAGCAACATTGACTCAAGGACTTTGTCGGAAAAATATTCTTTTCAGGAAGTCCCGCTACTCTTGGATGAAGTCCCGAGCCTCTATTCTTATTCCCTTACAGGGAACGGTATGGGTTATTCCGAGATAAAAATAAGGGGGTTCGATGCCACACGAGTCGCCGTCACGGTAAATAATGTGCCTCTCAACGACCCCGAGGATCATGTCACTTATTTTTATGATATTGCCGATTTTTCAGCCAATATCCATGATATACAAGTACAAAGAGGAGTAGGCAATTCACTTTATGGAACTGCCGCTATAGGAGGTTCGGTTAATATTCTAACGAAAGGCGCAGGCACGGAACCGGGTATCACTCTATCCGGAACATCGGGCAGTTACAATACGAAAAGATTAAATTTTTCTTTTGGAACAGGTTATATTGAAAACAAATATTCCGCATACGGTAGATTTTCCAAAATACAAACAAACGGATACCGGAATGATTCCGGAGTTGATGCATCGTCATATTTCTTATCCGCCAGCCGTTATGACCGTGACATGACCACCACTTTCAATGTTTTCGGAGGACCTTTAAAAGCCAAATTCGCCTGGGTTGGAATTACCGAAGAGCAATTAGAGGATGAGGACGAACGTCGAACAAATTTTTATTCTCCAAGCGAGTTCAACGGCTTTTTCGACGAACAGGTTGATGATTTTCTGCAAAGTCATTATCAGCTTCTTAACGACTGGAAAGTGTCCAAGAACGTTAGACTTGAAAATACTTTCTTCCACATCAAGGGGGACGGTTTCTTTCAGGATTACAAGTTCGGCAGAAACCCTGATGAATATAACCTATCCGACAGCGGTAGAACCGATTTAGTAAGGAAAAATGTAGTAGATAAATCGCAATGGGGTTGGCTTCCGAGATTGACCTATGTTAAAGATTCATGGTCTCTCACCGTAGGAGGAGAATTAAGTCTGTTCGCTTCAGACCATTGGGGCGAAGTGGTATGGACAAAAAACAATAGCGCGACCCCTCCAAACAACAGGTATTACGGATATAAGTCTAATAAACTGTCAGCGACGGGGTATGTGCATAGTGTTGTTGACATTGACGATTTGACAAGCCTGATGCTCGACATTCAGTATCAACACATCGGCTCATCGTTTGTTCAGGAAACAATCGGCGCATACGCTAACGGGTATGAATATGAATTAAATTATAATTTCATTAACCCTCGATTGGGTATCAATAGGAAACTCAACGACAAATTATCAGCATTCGTAAATTTCTCAATCGCAAAACGTGAACCCAGAGACGCTGATATATACGATGCAAATGATCCGTTTGTGAAACCTCATTTTGATTTGAACCCGGACGGCACTTTAAATTTTCTTGAACCTCTGATCGGTGAGGAAACCCTTTACGATTATGAATTGGGAAGCTCATGGCGTAATTCAGCTTCCTCAATAAAGCTCAATCTATACTGGATGGACTTCAGGAACGAGATAGTCCCGACGGGGCAGCTGGACGATATCGGACAACGGATCTATTTTAATGCTGAACAATCAATTCATAGAGGAATAGAAGTTGACGGCTCATTTTCTTTTTACGGCAATTTATATTTATCAGGCAATTTTAGTCTTAACGATAATTATTTTGTCACCTACAACGAGGTCGGACATGATAGTATTGAAAATAAGATACCGTTGGATCGCTCAGGAAATACAATCTCAGGATTTCCCAATTATCTCGCCGGACTCAAATTCGGTTACAGAGATGAACATACAGGACTATTCATACATACCCGATTTGTCGGTAAACAGTATCTGGACAACTCCCAAACAGAATCACTCTCAATAAAAAGTTACAATGTTGTAAATCTTTCATTGAGCCGTGATATGTCCGGCAACGATTTCCCATTGCCGCTTAGCGTCCAAATTAACGTAAATAACCTGTTTAACAGGAAGTACGAAACTCATGGGTCGGTATTTTCCGGGACCGCTTTTTTTATTCCCGCGGCGCTCAGAAACGCGTCTTTAACAGTGACAGTTAATTTTTGAGCAACGCCCGGAAATCGGTCGTCGTAGCGAACGGAAATTTCGTTTATACCGATAGGATAAGAAAACAGATCGAGTCTGCCGATCGGATTGTATGCGCGGATGGCGGCGCAAATCATCTGGCAGCCGTTGACGTTACTCCCGATTTGATTCTGGGAGATTTGGACTCCGTGCATCCTGATACTCTCCAGCGCTTCAAGGATGTGGAAACTATCAAAGACACCGACCAATTCAGCACCGACACGATGAAGATAATCAATCACGAACTTTCTTTAGGGATGGAAGAACTCTTGCTGCTCGGCGCTACGGGGGGAAGAATAGACCATGCTCTTTCAAACCTTAGCCTACTGACTCGTTATGCCGATCTCATTAAAATTTCTATAATGGACGAGCGGACAGAGACGCTGTTCATAAAAAAATCAATTACCTTTAATTCTACTGTCCGTAGAAAAATATCTTTGATGGTTCTCGGAGGGGAATCTTCCGTGACTTCAAAAGGATTGAGATGGGAGCTCGATGGTGAATCTCAACGGTTCAGCCCTTTCGGAATCAGCAACGAGGTGGCGGATTCACCCGTTACGATAGAGGTTGAAGGTAGCGGCATCTTTCTTTTCAAGATTTTCGAAATGAGTGACGGCACTCCTATAAATGAATAATATCAACTTCTCTAATATAGACTTAATTCTGATATTCGGATATTTGTCAGCGGTTCTCCTATTAGGATTCTTAGCAGGCAGGAAAAAACCTGAAGATGACGAAGCATTTCTTTTAGCCGGCAGAAAATTGACCTTGTCCGGTTTCGTAGCCACTCTTGTCGTTACCTGGTATGGAGGCATACTCGGCATTGGAGAGTACAGCTATCAATATGGAATTTCCACTGTGGTTGTTTTTGGCATACCTTTCTACATTTTTTCCATGATATTCGGAACCTTTCTCGCCGGAAAAATAAGAGAAGCGGGATCTATTACGATTCCTGACCGGCTCTATGAGAATTTCGGAAGAAATACTGGGATATTCGGGAGCGTCTTAATCTTCATAATTTCCTCACCGGCTCCATACGTGCTAATGGTGGCAATTATTCTTCAATTGATATTCGGCTGGAGCTTTATTTTCGCAATTATAGTCGGAGCGCTGCTTTCCGCATTATATGTATATTTAGGCGGATTCAACGCTGTTGTCATTACGGACAAATTGCAATTTCTGCTTATGTTCGGAGGATTCGTGCTGCTTTTGTTTTTTGCGGTGAGCGAACACGGTGGATTGGGACTTTTGTTTTCATCGTTGCCTGAAGATTATCTGACCTGGCACGGGGGAAATAGTTTCGGTTACGTTTTCGTTTGGTTCTTCATCGCGCTCTGGACGATGATTGACCCGGCATTTCACCAACGATGCGCGGCGGCGAAAAATCCCGCAACAGCTAAGAAAGGAATTTTCATATCAATCGGATTTTGGTTCCTATTTGACATAATGACAATAACTTCCGGGTTATACGCCCGAATGCTGCTTCCCGGTATCGATCCGGTACAGGCATACCCCTTGTTAGCGGAGATGATCCTTCCGCCGATTGCAAAAGGTCTCTTTTTCATCGGTATTCTTTCTGTCATCATGTCCACCGTAGATAGTCTTACTTTGATATCAGGCGCTACAATAGGGAGAGACCTGATCTGGAGACTTAAAAATAACCTTACCGAAAGCAGCACTTATTACAGCAAAGTCGGAATTTTCATAACTCTTTTATCAGCTATATTTATCGCCTACCTGATACCTTCCGTGATAGGAATTTGGTATACATTTGGAAGCGTTCTGATTCCGGCGCTCCTGCTGCCGGTGATGTCAACATATTTCCCACGTTACCGGCTCAACGGAGAACACACTTTCATCATTATGGTAACGGGATTTGTTTTATCCCTTCTTCAATTGACAGCAGGATATATGCTTGGTTCGCTCACAGAACCCATGTATCCATTTTCTATTGAGCCCATTTTCCCCGGACTTCTTGCCACGTTTTTACTTTTTTTCTTATTCAATCTGAAAAATAACGGGGAACCTTCACGTTCCTCATAAAGTATAATTTATGTGTCAAATCCTATAATATAATTATGTTGTAATAACGATGGAGGGAGTATTATGCAGATCCGATTTTTATTTGCGAGCATTATCCTGATTGGTACATCACAATCAAATGCGGCTGCCGGTGATCTAAAAATTGAAAAACTTCAACAACTATTCGTTTCGCCTACTGCCCCGATGATAGAATCAGCGTCAATCAATCTGAGCGGGGGTGGCGTTTTTGGGTTGGACAGTCAGGGAAGCTGGCGAAATCATTTTCGGTTTGGAATTGGCGGAGTAGGTGAGCTCGCCTTTTCTCAACAGGAAATATTCACAAATATCTTTCCTAATGGAGCGCGCCTCCAGACAAAATCCTTAAAAATTATGGTTGTCCCTACGATGAAATTCGGCAAGTCGGCGGCTGTTTCATTTTCCGGAATGGTTCGCAGCGCGGACTGGACAGGACAGCAAAGCAATTACGCTTATTTAGAAACTGGGAGTCTTCTTGCGGATGCGAGCTTGACCAGCGCTAAATTTGAAACCCGCTTTGCTTCACTTTATCTGATAGGTTCGTTCAAATTTAAGAATACGGCTATTCACTTCGGTCCTATTCTCACCGATTTCAGATATAAAAATCTTGCTTTAGAATTTATTCGCTATGATTCATTCGTGGATAACGAGGAACGCTCTAAAAAAGGCAAGGGCGTATTTTTCGGATTTACCAATATGGTGAATCCGTCAACTATGCTCCTGATTGACTTCTCCACGGTCCCTCGATTGAATTTAAACTTGGATGTGGAACAGCAGGAATATTCTGTAAGCTTCACTCATGACTACCTGATACTGTGGGGTTTACGGTATTTCATACATGATTATATTTCTTTTGACAGCGCCGTACGGTTTTATAATTCGAAATCAGAGCTCTCGGATATTCAAGTCAAGTTGGGCGTTAACGTCAACTTGCCGATAAAAAGAATCGTTAATGACGTAGGAGACTTAGTTTCAGGCAGAGGATAAAATAGATAAAAAGAAGTTTGTAGATGACCAATTCAGGCGGCGCTATTCATAAAATTAGTGCCGCCTGCTTCAAATCACTTCCATTTTCGAATCTCGTAATATATTTTCCCGCAATTTCCATCCCCGCATCTTTCCCTGCTTTTTCAATGAGGTAGCATTTAGCTTTTACATTCACTAACTTCCGCTTCCCCAAACGAAGGGGAATGAAATTTGACAACTATTAATACAGGATATTAAGAATGAAATACGTTTACTCTTTTGGCGGCAGCAAGGCGGAAGGCTCTTCCGATATGAAGAATCTTCTCGGGGGAAAAGGAGCCAATTTGGCGGAAATGACCAACATAGGCATTCCGGTTCCTCCCGGATTTACCATCTCAACCGAAGCTTGCGTCTACTTCCTCGAACATGACTATACCTTGCCGGATGGTCTTAAGGAAGAAGTTGAAGAACACATTAAAACAGTTGAAGAGATTCTTGGCGTAAAATACGACGATGCTGAAAATCCGCTTCTGTTTTCAGTCCGCTCCGGCGCGCGAACTTCGATGCCTGGAATGATGGACACCGTTTTGAATTTAGGTATGAATAAGGATTCTCTGCGGGGCTTTGCGAAGAAAACCGGAAATGAACGGGCAGCATGGGATTCCTATCGTAGATTTATGTATATGTATGGAAACGTGGTACTCGGAGTGAATTCTTCGAAATTTGAACATCTTATCCAAGAAATGAAAAACGCTCGAGGATTTAAATTGGATACCGATTTGACCATAGATGACCTAAAAGAACTCTCAGAAAAATACAGCAAATTGGTCGAATCAGACACCGGCAGTCCCTTTCCTGAAGATCCGAAGGTTCAACTGTGGGGTGGTATCCTCGCAGTCTTTAAATCATGGAACATCCCCCGCGCAATTGAATACAGAAGGATTAATCACATTCCCGGACATTGGGGAACAGCGGTAAACGTTCAGGCTATGGTATTCGGAAATATGGGAGAAAATTCCGCAACAGGCGTTGCCTTCACGCGTGATCCCGCAACCGGAAATAAGATATTCTACGGCGAATATCTTGTGAACGCTCAGGGCGAAGACGTAGTCGCCGGAATTCGTACCCCGCAACCTTTAAACGAAGATATAAAATCGGACGATTCTCAGGTCACTCTTGAAGAAATAATGCCGGAAATTTACAACGAGCTTAATGATATCAGAATCAAACTTGAAAACCATTATCGGGACACTCAGGACATAGAATTTACGATCCAGGATGGAAAGCTCTGGATGCTCCAAACACGAGATGGAAAACGCACAGCTCTTTCAGCGCTTAACATTGCGGTCGATATGGTCGGAGAGGGTCTGATAACCAAAGAAGAAGCCTTGCTTAGGGTAGACGCTGAACAACTCAATCAACTGCTATTTCCAATCTTCGACATTAAAGACCTTGAAAGCGCCAAGAAAGACGGTAGAGTCATCGCTAACGGCTTGAACGCCGGACCCGGCGCTGCATCGGGCAAGGTTGTATTCAACGCGGAAGATGCGGTGAAGGCTAAAGAACGCGGCGAAAAGGTAATACTCACACGTCTCGAAACATCACCTGAGGATATTGCCGGTATGTATGCCGCTGAAGGTATTCTTACCGCCCGGGGAGGAATGACCTCCCACGCCGCAATAGTCGCCCGCGGAATGGGTAAATGCTGCGTAGCAGGCTGCGGTGAGCTGGAGATTGACTATGCTGCTGAGCAGTTCACGGCAGGCGGTAAAGTTGTTAAGGCAGGCGATGAAATTTCTATTGACGGAAATACGGGCGACGTTATGTTGGGAGTTATCAAAACCAGCCCGTCGGAAATAGTTCAGGTTCTTGCGACAAAGAGTATGCAAGCGGAAGATTCCGCTCTCTATCGAAACTTCCAAAAACTGATGGGTTGGGCTGATGAAATTAGAAAAATGAAGGTACGAACAAATGCTGATACTCCTGATGACGCCGCAGTTGCCATCGCTTTCGGGGCTGAAGGCATCGGATTGTGCCGTACCGAGCATATGTTCTTCGAAGGCGATCGTATTGACGCGGTAAGAGAGATGATACTTGCCGATGATTTGGAAGGCAGGGAAAAAGCGCTTGAAAAACTCCTTCCGATGCAGCGGGGAGATTTCATAGGCATATATAAGGCTATGGACGGAAAACCCGTTACCATCAGGACTTTAGACCCTCCGCTTCATGAATTTCTACCGCATGAAGAGAAAGATATCCGCGACCTTGCCGAAAAGATGGGCACTACTTACGAAAAACTACAGGCGAAAGTGAATTCGCTCCATGAATTCAATCCAATGCTTGGACACAGAGGTTGCAGGCTCGGATTAACATATCCGGAGATAACGGCGATGCAGGCGCGCGCAATAATTGAGGCAGCCGTTGAAGTTAAAAAGTCTGGAATAGACGTGAGACCGGAAATTATGATACCGCTTGTCGGTCATTGGAAAGAGTTGCAGGACCAGAAAGCCATCGTGCAAACAGTCATAGATGAAGTACTTTCCGATGCGGGTGTCGAGATAGATTATCTTATCGGTACGATGATAGAACTGCCGCGCGCTTGCCTTACGGCGGATCAGATTGCCAAGGAAGCAGATTTCTTTTCATTCGGAACAAACGATCTTACTCAGACGGCATTCGGATTCAGCCGTGATGACGCAGGTTCGTTCCTCGGCGAATACGAAAAAAAGAAGATATACGAACGCGATGTATTCCAGACGATAGACTTTGACGGCGTCGGCGAACTTATCAGAATCGGGGTGGAAAAAGGACGTTCAACAAAGCCTGACCTCAAGATCGGTATCTGTGGAGAGCATGGCGGCGATCCGTTATCTGTCGAATTTTGTCACAACCTCGGACTAAATTACGTTTCTTGCTCGCCTTATAGAGTACCGATAGCGAGACTCGCTGCTGCGCAAGCCGTTCTAAAAGAAAAAGACGTTTGAGAAATAAGTAGATAAGAGCGGGGAGCTAATCCTCTACATAAATTCTGTAACTCTTTACTATCAATGGTTACAAGGGACATACTTTCATTCCATTACTGCGACCTTATATACTACAACCACTATTCATCATCAAGCAATTCAGAAATTACCTTTTCAAATTTCTAATTACTCAATTAGACAAATTCCCTTTTAGTCCTATAATCATTCGGGGTAAATAAATGCTCAATATTTGTTGTTGGCGTTATTGAATTCATACTATTGTCCAAGCCGATTAACTCGCTTCTATCAAGTATTTTCAGTGGCGGCATTCCACCATTTTTAAATATCCAATTCATTAATCTTTTCCCATTTTTACGAATAGGATGGGCAAGAGTTGATAAGATCACGGAGTCTATGTTTATGCTGGCCCCCCATTTTCTTAGAGATAAAATCTGTTCTTTAATATCTTTCAGATCTTTATTGCCAATACCATCTTCTAAATCTTTACATTCAACGATAATTAATCGCCCATCACATACACAGACTAAATCTATGTCACTGAAGCGCTGATTTGTACCCCTTCTAATTATATCCAATCCGGCAGAGAATTCGAAACTCTTCTTAGTTAATTTATTTAAAAAATATATTGTTAAAAGTATTGGTATTGAACCCCTATTTTTAAAACTTTCCCTTACTAAGTTGTTTAGGCGATAATAATTATTTAATTTATTTGGAGCGTTTATTGTGTTTCCACATCCCCTGCAAATTACTGATTCGTCTATTTCTCTAAGTGTGTAATAATTAGCGAAAGTACATTTCTTGCAACTAATCTTAACCTCGCGAATAAAAATGTTTCGGGTGGTTAAGAACTCCAGCATATTATTGGCTTCCTTTGAGTTGCCAATTATAGTGAAAATGCTATTGGCTTTTAAATTTTTCGTCTTTCCGGCTTCCTCAACTGCCAAACGAAATACTTCTCTCCATTTATTATTTCTGAAAATATAACCGATATTTTCAATCCCCCCAAAAAGTTGGTAAATTTGATTGATTTCAGCGGTTAGTTTGGTCTCCCTCACAATGTATGGTTTATTACCTAATAATCTATTAAGCATCATGACTATGGATGGCTTAGATAAATTAATAAGATTATCTTCACTGGGGGCGATGACAGTAAATTTTCCATTCGAAGATACTCGCATATTTTTATCTAACAATGAGTCTATTTCATAGCGTTTAGGTAATATATATCCGTTATCCCCTTTTCTATATCCGGCAACCTCTATATCAACTGACCACTTATTATTTTTAGAGAGAATTACATTCTTAATTCCTGGTATCACTAAATTCAGAGTATCATTCCCACCTGCTTGTAACATTGAATTTATTTCGCCTTGTCGCAAATGTATACCTTGCGGCATCCAATCTCCGTTAAGTTGCGGATATACATCAACACTCTTTATAGATTTCAATTTAAGTGCTGCTTTTTTTAGAGATAACGCCTTTTTTTTAGAAAAACCAGGAGCAATTATATCTAAGGAGTCAATACCACGATAATGATTAAATAGATTTTCTTCAATGATTGAACGCTTTGATTTTGATGAAAAAGACTCCCGTGAAAGAAAAATAATTGGTTTAATTAATCCCTCAATCCTTCTAAGGTTCCATGTTAGGCAAAATCCTTCATAAAATTCTTGTGGACTTGATATCACAAGAGTTAGCGAATTTGTAAATACACTTGAGAAGAGTGGGTTATCAATAGAATGCGAAGGAATTATTCGCTTTAAACCTACACTTGTAAGCCATAATGGAGATAATGTATATTTTTCATGCGATAGGCATTCCATATAATCGTATAACCCATCTCCCGACACGCTTAAAGACTCGCACGTGAAAGACATATCAAGAAATTCTCTCAGATAATTTGTAAGTAACCCCGTTCTGCTAATAGCCATATTGTAATACACACCTTGAGCATTCAAGAAATCGTAGTCAGTTAATGTATTTTGTTTTTTGTTCACCCCCTCATATCTACTTGATAAGTGTGAAACCAAATGGATAAAGCCCCATGGAGTATCCCGATTTTCTAAAAATAAATTTACGTACATGTCATCCCACTTGTAGCAGGAAATGCCCCCAATCTTATTATAAACCTGGCTTTTAAAATCACCTATATTCTCTTTTGAGTTTATCAGACACAAATCGGGATCTAAATTTGATGCAAATTTCAACCATTCCGGGGCAATACTGCTCTTCTTTGATGGTATTAGGATATGATCTATTCCGCCCCAGCAACTACAGCAAAATTCTATGACATCTTCAAGATTAACAACTGGATTGATTTCATCCATAATTATTAAAGCTCTCATGGGGCGCTTGATAGACCTTATTATATATTCGCTTTCCAAATCGAATCTCTACTTCTTTAGAATTTAGAGCATTATTAAACTAAAATTATTTTCCTAATTATTTAAACTCAAATACTTTGCATAATTAATTCTATAATTTACACGATAGAGTTGAAAGGTAAAAATGAACGAATTGCAAGGTCAAGTTAATAATAATTCTATTGGAAGAATTTAGATGATATTATAAGTGCGGGTAGCTAACCCACTTTTATCGGATTTTACTTGAGCAATATCATCTTCCGGGTTGTAGTGTTCTCACCTCTGCTCAGCTTATAAAAATACACGCCTGACGCAAACTCGGAAGCGTCCCATTGGACACTAAATCGGCCCGGAAGTTTAAACCGATCCACCAGCGTTGCAACCTTCTGACCGAGCAGGTTATAAACATCCAACTTTGTCTGCCCTGCCCTGTCTATGGCATAATTTATTTCCGTTAGTGGATTAAAGGGATTTGGATAATTTTGCTCTATTCCGAATGCTAAAGGTCTGACGATCCCTTCATCCTCATCAACCGACACTGCGGTTCTGAACCAATCCATTATAGCGCTCATAAGTGTCTCGCGGGATGTCACACTACCTGACGGAGAGGTTACAGCCTCGAATCCGAATCCTAAATATACTACGTTGTAATCAGTATTTGTAGCGATTGCAACTGCGCCATCGGTACTTTCAAAAATAGCGTGGCTCGCAAGATTAGAATCCGGAGCCAGCAAATCTACTTCATCTCCCTGATTATCCGCGCCATCCCCGCTTATAACCGCTAAGAACATACCCTCTGTGAAACTTCCAGCTGAGCCGTCAAAGAGAGAAAGCGAAGTCTCTCCAATCCATCTTGAGTGAAGATAGTTTTGGAAGAAATCAGTCTCTCCGATATCGTTTCCGATATTCTTCCCAGTGATAAGAAGATTACCTCCATTATCGAGAAATGCGCTCAGGCTGTCCTGATGTTCTGCTGATACGGTTTGCGAATCCGCATCACCCGAAAACCATATTATTGTGTTTCTGTTACTGAACAAGTTCGGCATTCCAAGCGATAGATCCCAGAATTCATAGTTTCTTCCCGCAGAGTCTAATGCGGAAGTATAAAAGTCTTCATAACTGTTGTTATTGAAGGGAGACTTTACGATAAGCGTATCAGGGAATCCGATAGGAATACTCAACCCTGTGGATTGATATAGGTATGAATCCGCGAACAATTTTACATTAAAATCCACCATCCTTGGCGGAGAAAAATTCACGTCTACCGAAAATGGTATCGAGATTTCAAGTGTTTTGGTAGTATCTCCCGCTATGGAAAAATCGAATGAAGTATCCAGTATACTAATTCCAGCCTCGTCTGTCCATACAAATATAGATGCTGTATCAGCCGCTCCGCTAAAAATATTCGACACGTTGATAAAGAGCTTCCCGGATTCTCCGGCTTCCGTTCGGTTCACTAAGTCATTTTCGCCATCATCTTCAGCCCATATATAGTTGGTTACGAGATTCGGTCCGGGGGTAACGTTTAGATTGGCGGTCATTGTCGTATCGGGAAGAGAAATATCGAAAACTTCAATGAATGAGATCTCTCCATCATTGCTTATTGAGCTTGATGGGGATGAAAGACCAAAACTGAATACGCTATTATTTCCGGGGTATACATCGCCCGCATCTCCCCTTCCAGACATGATGCCGTCCGCTTCCTCAACATCAACAAGTCTTTTGCTGTCATTTCTATTATTACTTTGTCTGTTATCAATATGCCAGATGAGAAGCCCGCTATTATGAATATACTTATCAAACTTCTTCTGTTTTCTGTACTCTACAAGAAAGTATTCTGTTCCTACGTCTAAACCGTTTCCAAATACTGAAACTCGCGATGTGATGTTACCGCCCGTCCAAAGCTTATATACAACCGATGTATCCTCAACAGGATAAAACGAAGCGTTGAATTCATTCATAGTCAGAACTTTTGGTTGAATCCATCCCATTACTTCCTTTGACCAGGGTGACATATGCGTCGGTGTATCCGGATGAATACCATCCCCTCCCCAGTTACCACTGCCCATAAGTCCCCATTCACCAATACCTGGTGAAGAATCATCGGTGTCGTAGAGATCGGGAAGTCCAAGAACATGACCAAACTCATGACAGAAAATGCCTATTTCTATCATCTTATTACCGGAGCTACCGCTCAACGCGGGTTGTATAATGTAATCATCTACTTTTACCTGGATACCTAATGCGTTAGTATCATTTGTCGTATAAAAACCTAATCCACTTCCGTTCAAACTCCACCGATGTGACCAAATACCATCGCCCCCCGTCTCCCCACCGTAACCTGCGTGGACGATTATCACAGCTTCCACCCATCCGTCATTATCGTTATCATACAGACCGTAATCAACGGAATCATCTGAGATGGCTACCAGTTCTTTTACGAAATTTGCTGCTCTTCCATCAGCTCCTAAACCGTTTGACCCATTGGTGTACCACGCTTCCGTCTGATTCAGATCAAACCATCCGTGTACCGTGCCGTCCGCTAAAAATTGACCGTAGGACTGTTCGAGATACATCTCTTTCATAGTTCCTGTAGGCCAGGGACCGTCGAAGAGTTCCTTTTGAAGATTTTCTACGGGATACCTATCAGATGGAGTATCGGAAAAATTTCCCGTGATTACCGGAAATTTGAATTCCTGTGGAATTGAGAATTCAACGCTTGATTTCAGTAATCCTGCTCTCTTTCGTAAAAGTTGGGGAAGATTTCCCTTTCCGTACTGTTTAGCCATTTCTTGTATGGCTTCACGGACTTCCGCGCTCATCTTAACGCCTTTTTTGGGCGCGGATGCCGCGACTGAGAGCGAATAATTCAGCAAAACAGCGAAAATAAGTAACAATAATTTCATTTACATTTCCTTTGTTTTCCCCCACCCGCTCATACACGGACTAAAAATATCCAGAGAATATAATTTAAATTTAAGAGTCTGTCAATGATATAGAGATTTTACACGCTGAATGACAGGTAAGTTCCAATAATAGATTTTAATTGCGAAAAAGAGAGGGGCAGGAGTTAAATCTTACCGTCATTTCCCGCCTGACAACAGTCGGGTAAAGAAACAGTTTACTTTTGTATGCGCCGATTCAGGATTTTCACAATCCCGCCTTAGGAGGCGGCATCCTGACCGCAGGGTTATTTCTGTAATAGCGTCTGGGCTCCGAAGGAGATCAAAACAGACCCTGACTACTACAGAAATTTGAGATTACTTCGGGACTTAAGTCCGATTTACGCCTATTCGGACTTGACCCTTGTTTCATCCTTAACTACTTCGCTTTCAAAATAGGTCTTTTTTGTAACATTCTGCGCTATTTTTTCGGGAGTAGTTTTTTCTTTGTCATATGTGACCGTTGCCAAACCGGTAGCGAGGTCTAATTCAACAGACGAAACACCTGCTTCCTTGTTGAGCGTTGTTTCTACGGTCTTGGCGCAATAAGAACAGGTCATTCCTTCAACTTTAATGACGCATGTTTCTTTATCGTTATCTCCCGGTAAATTTGCAGGCGCCGCCGCAAATAATAGTCCGGTGGCAGCTGCTACAATCAAAAATGTCAACGCTATTCTATTGTTTTTCATCAATTACTCCTAACAATCAGTTTACTTTTATCATTTCGCTGTATAGTGTATTGTATAATGACAAATAAGAATGTATTATACAATACCTTTTTTGTTTTTTATCTTTCTGATATTACCGTCTGAGAAATTATTAATAAACGAAAAACGCCAGGAATCCAATTGATATAAGCACAATTCCGGTAACTCGTTTTTCATTATGTTCCAAAAAATGCCAATTCAATTTATTAATTCCTTTGAGACCAAGATCCACTAAAATCAGCATGCCGATTACCGTAACTATAAGATATACAACAGAAACTATCAGTATTCCGTTCCAGCCTATCAATCCGGCAGAAAAGTAATAAGCCTCTATTTCGATGCAGGGTGAAAAGAACATTCCAAAACTCAGGGAGGCAATAATCGCTATTTTTGAACTTTTATTGGTTATTCTTTCTGAATCATGAAAATGGGAATGTTTTATGCCCACAAGAATGTATATGCTTCCCAATGCTATTAGCACAACCGGCGCAATAATTCTTATTACCGGCTCATAATTTTCAGATAACTTGAATCCCAATAATCCGACTAAAATACCGATCATTATCGTACTTGCCGTGTGTGAAAATCCTGCTATGGCAGTAGCCGTCATTGTTTCTCTTCTACTCCAATTCTCCGATTTACTTATCGCAATCAAGGGCAACCAGTGATTTGGAATAGAAGCATGAATGATGCTTAACAGCAGGCTTCCTAAAAATATTTGTAACATGAAATTACTTATCTTATGAAAAAATTAACTCTGCCTAACCTTACCCTTCGCTGGTAACAGATTTAGCTGGAATCATAATCGATGCTATTACCGACAGTATAAGAATCGCTGCAACGGTTCCTAAAGCAACCGGGATAGATATAATATAAAATTCCGAAATTAGCATTTTTGTTCCGACAAACGATAGAACCAAACCCAGGCCGTATTTAAGATAATGAAACATCTCCAATACTCCCGAAAGTGCGAAATAGAGCGCGCGCAATCCGAGTATGGCAAAAACATTTGATGTATATACAATGAAAGAATCGGTTGTAATAGCAAATATTGCGGGAATTGAATCTAACGCAAACATTAGATCCGTGACTTCTACAACAATCAGTACTACTATAAGCGGAGTAAAAATTCTTTTCCCGTCTATCACGGTCACAAATTTATCGCCATCGTAATCTTTCGACATAGGAATGAATCTCTTGGCTAAATTAACCACAGGATTTCTTTCAGGATGAACAGAAATCTCCTTCTGGAATGCCATCTTGATTCCCGTATAAACCAGGAAGGCGCCGAGGATAAATATAACCCAATGAAAATTACTGATAAGCGCCGTCCCCACCGCTATCAATGCTCCCCGCATAATCAATGCGCCGATGATACCCCACATTAGCACCTTATGCTGGTATTCTGGCTTGACCTTGAAGTATGAAAAAAGAATAGCGAATACAAATATGTTATCTACGCTTAAAGATTTTTCGATTAAGTATCCTGTGAGAAATTGTAATGCGGATTCATACCCGAACCAAAAATAAATTCCAACGTTAAACGTAAGAGAAATAAAGATCCATCCCGCACTCCATATAAGAGCTTCCTTTACGGATATGACATGGGATTTTTTGTGCAATACTCCAAGGTCAATTGCTATGAGTATGAGAATCAGGAAGTTGAATCCCACCCATAATGATAAACTATGCGTCATACTGCGCCCTTATTTTATTTCTGGTTGTTCTGTTACAGCTGAAATTTACGTCCAAACAGTTACAGCGTCCTAATTAATAACATAGAGAGTTAATTTGCACTAAGTAATTTTCTGTAATAAAATTTCATCGAAATGAATCTACTCAATTGTCAAATGAATAATCAATGCTGATAGAAATCAGAACCGTTATTATCGTATTTTCTATACCTATTATTTATATTGGATTTGAGTATCTGTTGACTCCATACTAAAATCTATATTATATTTCAATCGTCAAATAATTTACTTTAAAATTACTTATGAGTAATTCTGATAAATCGAAAAGGGAATCAATATCGTTGGATAAATATCTCTCTTTTGTGAAGCTGGCGGAGAAAGTATCGCACGACCTGAATAATACCCTGTTTCCTATATTAACAGGCTCTGAGCTAATACTGGAAAATCAATCGGATAAAGAGTTAATTAGAGAATCAGCTTCCGATATTAACGAATCTGTGGAAAAATCTATCCAAATTCTTAATGATTTTGTTTCACAAATCCAATCAATCGCCGCAGATGCGGAAACTTGATTTATCTAATATTGCTCAGGCTGTAGCCATTTCCCTCTGAACACCGTCAAGAATCAAGTTATACGCCTTCATTGATCTCCCGACCGTATCAACCAACTTTTCAGCCGCTTCGGGTGTTATATCTCCCGCTGAAATAATCTGCCGCCAGATCTCCGCATGAAGCACGTCTACATCACGATGCAAGGTGAAATACTCCAAACCTCTCTTATCACTGATGCCATAATATTTTTTAAGTCCATCAATTTTTGCCTTGGCAATGTCCGGCACACGCGACTCATAAGCATAAAGAGCGACTGAACCCTCTAAATATGACCCATTCCTACTTATGTCCATGAGTATCTCAAGAGCTTCGTCTGTTTCGCTGTTCGGCTCACTCTCGGTTAATTCCTCTCTTGACAACGAGAGAGCTTTACCGAAATTAATCCAAAGTTCAGGATGCGGTTTTTCACGATTTTCTTCTTCAGCGAGATTTTCTAAAATGAATTGACGGATCGTTAAATCATCACAATTAGAATGAACAGCGCTTAGATACCGTGGAAAAGAGTTCACAAATTTATAATATTGAACAGCATATCTTCGCAGGGATTCAATAGAGAGCGCTCCTTCAGACCATGCCTGATAAAACGGATGCTTCAACAGATCCATCTCCAATACCCTGGAGTCAATTGCTTCTAATACTTTAGCATATTTCATAACGGTACTGCTCCTTTTTATTAGGTGATTCTCGTAGCCAATAACGCATAACCTAACTTAGTTCGTTTTATTTATCAAGAAATATTCTGTGTATAAAATCCGTTTTTATAATAATATATTACATTTTATATTATTTTTTAATCAGTTAAAACTCTTGTATCAAATTGTACTGAATCTTAACTTTGTTGCAGATTCATGGCTAATGAAATCTTATGCTGAACAAATCAAAATTTCAATCTGACTCATATTCTATAGATGAGATAAAACTTGGTGATCTTCGTAAGCAATTGGAAGCCGGTTTTCTTATATCAAGTTATTTTCAGGAAATAAAAGACGATATCAATTACATAACCTTTTCACTCCATTCAAATGAAAGTATAGAATCTCTAATTTCAATACCTGACAGCGATATGGTACAAGAATTTCTTCAATCTAAAGAATTTGATCGCCATAAAAGAATACTAAAGGAAAAAGCGGCATTTATAATAGATCTTGTTGAATTTTCTCATCTTTCAGCTGATGACCAGTTGAATTTACTTGTACGTTATCAAACAGAACTTAACTACGCTCTCGAAAATTTCGATATCGAACATAAGATCTCCATAGGCGATGGAACTATAATTGTTCTTGAAGCTGCCTCAATTCCTCAACTTATTCAATGTATTTATGCCGTACAGCAACAATTCGAGGGCTACAATCGCGATTTTGGTCATACCGCCAACAATATAAAGTGCAGATATGGCGTGAATATAGGCACCTGTTTTGATTTTCGGGATATAAACAGTCATTGGAATGTTCTGGGACCGGGAATAAACGATACTCAACGCCTGATGTCTTTTGCCCGCGGGTATCAGACAATCGTTTCTTCTACTGTAAAACAAGGCTTTGAGGAAAAAGAAATTCTTTCTCCCGAGGGCGTTAAGGTAACTTTCGGACCGGAAAAAAAGGGTCTTGATAAACATAAACGAGAACATACATTCCATGAATTGAAATTTTCAATAATTGAAAAACCGTTTAGCGTCAGGTGGCAATTCTAACATAGATACTTAGTCCAATCTTATGTAATTCCTGAATTAACAATGTTTTACGTATTTTTTGAATCCTTGAACGAGATTGCCCGCCTGACATTAGTCGGCAGGTAGACCCTGAATATGAATTGTTAGTATTGTATATATTCATTTTGATATTTCCCTAAACTCCGTATTTCCAATATATTAACTTTTTCTGATGTGATTTAAATCACATTTTACAAATTATTTATATAAAAAACCTTGACAAGGCATATACGATTTACTATATTAACCGTGCGAATCGAGCATACTATGCAAAATGACTTAAACAACACAGCAAAAACAAACAAAACTATAGAGGCTATAAGTGAATCAACTTACAGTCTCTATAACAGTTTAGGCTTACGCTATGCTTATAATTATAAACAAACACAAAAGGACGCGGAGGTACGAACAATGAATACAAGCAGAAAGCATTTCAGAAACCTGCTTTTACCGTTAACAGTAGTAGCGATGTTGCTGAGCGTTGCTTGCGATTACGCAGCGACGACGGCGCCGGAATCGGCTAAGACATCTGCTTCGGTAGCAGGAGCGGCTACATCATTAGAAGGTGTGAACTTTCTAAAGTGGAGCCCGAAATCAATGGCGAAGTTGACTGCGCTCAACAAATCAAATGTGGCGGAGAAGACGATCACGGTTAGCGCCGGTGGTTCGGTCGGCGGTCAGAAGACATTTGGCAACACGGTAGAGATACCTGCCGGAGCGGTTGACGACAACACAACGATATCGGTACAGGTTACCTGTATGGATGGACAGAATCCCTGTTCAGCCGAGGTAGAGTTTTTACCGAGCATGACATTCAACACCGATGTAAAGATCACGTTGGATTATGACGCGCTCGGTTTTGACGGTGACCCTTACCTTATAGAGATCTACTTTATATTGGAAGACGGTGACGGTGGCGAGGTAGTGGAGTACACTGTAAATGAAGAGGAAAAGACACTCGTATTCTACATCAATCATTTCACACGTTACGGATGGGCATACTAGATGATCGCATTCTTGATTTAGTTTAGATTTGCAATACTTCCACTCGATTAAAATTTAAATCGTATTTTCACGCAGAGCAAATATTTTGACATTGCTCTCTATATCAATTGTTTCGTATAGCCTACTTATAACAAAACTATTCGGCAGTCCAAAACTTGTTAAACCTATATGTTTTATTTGATCCAGTTATAGGACTTGACCGAAAACTCCTGTAACTCCTTGAATTCAATAGTTGACAATTGTATATAGTTGTCATATACTTATAAATAGATGGATATTATTAACATCTTGCTGAAATGCACCGGGTTTGAGTGGGATAAGTACAACACAAAAAAAAACTGGCAGAAGCATCAAGTTAAGCCGTCGGAGTGCGAGGAGATATTTTTTAATCGACCTCTAGTAGTTGCAGACGACGTCAAGCATTCGAAGAAAGAAAACCGGTTTTATGCTTTTGGCCACACCGATATCGGAAGGCTTCTTTTTATGGTCTTTACAGTCCGAAGGAGTGATATTCGTGTAATTTCAGCAAGGGATATGAACAGAAAGGAAAGAAAGGAGTATAAGTCTCATGAAGAAGAGGGTTCCCAAGTTCAACAGTGAAGAGGAGGAGAGACAGTTTTGGGTTACTCACGACGCGACCGAGTATTTTGACTGGAAGAAAGCCAAGAGGCTAATGTTGCCAAAACTTAAGCCTTCGGTGAAAACTATTTCCCTTAGGCTGCCGGAGTCGATGCTTGAGGAATTGAAGTTCCTTGCTCATAAAAAGGATGTCCCCTATCAGTCGCTCCTGAAGATGCTTTTGTCGGAGAGAATCCAGCAGGAACTCAAAACCAACTGATTTAAAAAGCACAAGACTTTTCAAATAGAAGGGGGTGAGGCACCAAAAAAGTGTAGTCCTAAAAACGTTCCTTTTCGGGACATAAGAACGAGTATCATAAACCTCTCCCAAAACCCATATTTTAAGTCCTGAAATCCCGTCCCGATTCAATTTTCCTGAAACTAGCGAATATTGTCACCCTATCGGGACACTTCATAATATGATATAGCCTTTATTGTGTGGCATCTACAAGAGAAAATTCCACAGAATTTCTCGTATATGTATAATAGAGAAAGAAGATTTCTTAGTCTTCATCTCTTTTTCCCATTCATTATTTCAATATCTCACAAGAAGGAGGACAATTTTATGAAAGTCGGTTATGCCCGTGTGTCGACTGTGGATCAGAATCTAGACATGCAGATGGATGCTTTGAAGAAAGAAAACTGCAAAAAGATATTCCAAGATCATGCCAGTGGAGTTAAATCTAATCGAGATGGACTGGAAAGAGCATTAGAATTCATGAGAGGAGGCGATACTCTAGTAGTTTGGAAGTTAGATAGGTTAGGCAGATCCCTGAAGCACCTAATAGA
>JACZYG010000012.1 GCA_022571215.1 Fidelibacterota bacterium
GCCTTCTTTCAGCACATTCAGGAGCGAGCATGTAGAGGAACTCGCGCTGGATGTGAAGGAGGGATTACTAAGTTGGGAGGAAGCCCATAAAATCTATGCGGATTCGTTATACGAGCTCAAGGAGTTCGGAAATTCCGAAGGCGATTACAGAGCGTTAGTAGTCGCGAATGTGAGAGATGTAATACCGTATTTACGACTTGCGGAATTGCTTCTGCAAAAAGGATTACTCGAGGAGGCATACGAACTCTTGGAACTATCGACCAAAATAAGCTCTTCACAATTCGCAATGAAATGGATGGGTTCTATTCTCCTGGGGAACGATCTTCCCGGTGATGCAATTCACTTTTTACTGAAGGCGGATGAAATGGAGCCTTTTGAAAAAGACGTGCTTTATAATTTGACAGTCGCGTATATAGAAACAGGCAGGCTTGAAGAGGCGAAAGAGTCTTTTAAAAAGCTCTATTCGTTAGACAGGCAATATCCCGGCGTTATTAGCCTTGCTGAACGGATAAGGAGCGCGGCCGGTGAATAAATTGTTGGAAATAGTCCGGGCGGTTTTTATATTATCGGCACGCGCCCGTGGCTCAATTGGATAGAGTGCGTGGCTACGGACCACGAGGTTGGAGGTTCGAGTCCTCCCGGGCGTACTTTTTATCTATTCTGCGGCAACAATCTGTTGAAGAGACTCAAAACATCTAATAATACGAACAGAGAATAATTGAATATAATCGAAATACATCAACGATGGATGTTGCACGCGATTCGAGAGGCGGAATCCGCTTTAGATGAAGGGGAAGTGCCCGTAGGAGCCGTTATCGTCAAAGACGGCACGATAATAGCGCGAGGACATAACAGGAGGGAAGCGCTCACCGACCCAACGGCTCACGCCGAAATCCTTGCTATAACATCAGCCGCAGATCATCTCGGAGATTGGCGACTGAAAGGATGCACACTCTATGTAACTCTCGAACCCTGTCCGATGTGCGCGGGCGCTGCTGTGAATTCCAAACTCGGTCAGATAGTGTTCGGAGCGAGAGACGCAGACGTCGGCTCATGCGGCACGGTACACAATATCGCAACGGATAATAATGCAATTCATAAGATAAGCGTTCTGCCGGGCATACTTGAACACGACAGTAAATTACTGCTGACCAAGTTTTTTAATTCTGTAAGAAAAAAGAAAAAACCGAAATCTGCGTAAAAGAGATAGTTCACTGTTTTCGTGTCTTTCGGCTCGTATTATGGATTCGTGGTAGTCAGGACTTGTCCTGACACCTTAGAAATGGTTATACGGTCATCCCGAAGCTTCGGGATGACTCGCACAATCGGCTTACGGATGCTGCGATCTCGCAGATAGTGAAATAGTCGCAACTTTTTGTTTGATACGATTCGGTTAATTGTTTATCTTATTTTCAGTAGGAGAGGTGGCAGAGCCTGGCTGAACGCGCGCGATTCGAAATCGTGTTTACCGCAAGGTAACGGGGGTTCGAATCCCTCCCTCTCCGCACAGACTCGTCATTGCGAGGAAACCGTCAGCCGACGGATGGTGAAGCAATCTCGGTCTTTAGGTGGCAGTCATGGCTTACCATGACGCATCTAATTAATCATTAAGGGCTGTCAAGGCAAGCCCTAACCCGTACCATGATCGTAACGATCAGGATAAAACCTGACCCGCATCATTTTTGAATTTAAAATAATAAATGAAGAAAAAAGATTGACACCTAAGATGACTGGTCATCTAATTACAACGTTATTAAATATTTAAATAGAAATTAAGGAGACTGAAACAAATGGTTAGCAAACAGAATATGAAGATGATCGGTTTATCACTGGAGATACAGCGAATCAAACCGCTTGAATCTATGACTATATCAGTAATAAATTCCGTGATTCTATTTATGCCGAAAACATTGCGAAACGGAGTTGAATAATGAGCGAAGAGAACAGAAAACTAAGTAAATTCGACAGCAAAGTGGTTAATTACAGCAGGTGGGTAATCAAATGGCGCTGGCTGATAATTCTAACGACTTTTCTCATTGCCGGGGTCAGCGCGAGCGGCGGAAGATTCCTGGTGTTTGATACGAATTACAGGGTTTTCTTCGGCGACGACAATCCACAGCTTGCCGATTTTGAGCAACTCCAAAATATCTATACGAAAAACGATAATATCATAGTCATCTTAGAACCGAGCGACGGTGAAGTTTTCACCGGAAAAACTCTCGATGCGGTTGAATGGCTGACCGGTGAGGCATGGAAAGTGCCTTACGCAATTCGGGTGGACGCGATAACCAATTTTCAACACATCCGGGCAGAGGGAGATGAACTTATAGTCGAAGATCTGGTCTACGATGCGCTGAATATGTCTCAGGAACAACTTGATTATGCAAGAGAAACGGCTGTTAAGGATCCCTTATTGCTCAATCGGCTGATTTCTAGCAAGGCTCATGTAACAGGTGTGAACATTACTTTGCAGCTGCCAGGAGAATCTATCTTTGAGGTGCCTGAGTCGGTAGAATATGCTCGCGGACTCGCGACACAATTGGAAGAGACTTATCCCCATATTCGCACATACCTGACAGGTACGGCGATGCTGAATAATGCCTTCACCGAAGCGGGATTAAAAGATATCCAAACACTTATTCCGCTGATGTATCTCCTAATAATTATCACCATGATAATTCTGCTGCGGTCATTTAGCGGAACTCTTGCGGCATTGTTGGTCATAGGACTATCAGCGGCAACGGCAATGGGTCTTGCCGGATGGGCAGGGATTGGATTGACTCCGCCGTCGGCAACCGCTCCTACGATGATACTGACGCTGGCGGTTGCGGACAGTATTCATATACTCATGATATTTTTACGGGAAATGCGTCACGGCATGAACAAATCAGACGCTCTTGCGGAGAGTCTGCGATTGAATTTTATGCCGGTATTTCTGACGAGTGTTACAACGGTTATCGGTTTTCTCAGCTTGAATTTCAGCGATGTTCCACCACTACATGATCTTGGAAATATAGCTTCGACCGGAATTGTGGCGGCGTATGTCTATTCGATACTCTTCCTGCCGGCAATGATCTCTGTTCTTCCCTTTAAAGTTAAATTGAGAGATCAGGAAAAGCTGCAATTCATGGACAGGTTTGCTGATTTTGTAATTAAAAATTCAAAATTATTGTTGGCCGGTTCCGTCATCTTGATCATCATACTCGCGTCATTTATCACGCGTAACGAGTTGAACGATCAGTTCGTGGAATATTTCGATGAGAGTATCAAGTTCCGGACTGATACGGATTTTACCATCGATAATCTCACGGGAGTTTATCAGATCGAGCATTCACTCGGAGCAGGTGAGAGCGGAGGCATAAGTAATCCGGCTTATCTAAACAAGCTGGAGGATTTCGCAAACTGGTATCGTGAGCAGGATGGAGTCATACAGGTTTACACCGTTAGCGAAATAATGAAACGACTTAACAGAAGTATGCATGGTGACGATGAAGAGTGGTATAGGATACCCGAAAGTCGTGAATTAGCCGCGCAATATCTGCTTCTCTATGAGATGTCATTGCCGTACGGATTGGACCTCAACAATCAGATAAATGTGGATAAATCAGCGACTCGTCTGACAGCCACATTCGATGATGTGACATCAAAAGAGATGAGGGAGATGTCCGATAAGGGATCTGCCTGGCTGAGAGAAAACGCGCCCGAATATATGTTTTATCCCGGCTCGGGTATGGCAGTAATGTTCTCCTATATATCGGGCAGAAATATTGACAGCATGCTTAAGGGAACTTCTTTCGCGTTGATCCTGATCTCGTTTTCGCTCATAATAGCTCTCCGAAGTTTTAAATTCGGATTAATAAGTCTCATCCCGAATATAGTGCCAGCTCTGATGGCTTTTGGAGTTTGGGGACTTTTGGTCGGCGAAGTCGGATTTGCTCTTGCAATCGTTACAAGCATGAGTTTGGGTATTGTCGTTGACGATACCGTCCACTTCCTATCAAAGTATTTACGGGCGCGCAGAGAGAAAAATTTGAGTACGGAGGAAGCGATCCGATATGCGTTTTCATCTGTCGGAACGGCGCTGCTTGTAACAACACTCATTCTTATCGCAGGCTTTGCGGTTCTTTCACTCTCCTCCTTCAAGGTCAATGCGGGAATGGGACAACTGACTGCGATAACTATCGCATTTGCGCTGCTGATAGATTTTGTCATGCTGCCGCCTGTGATAATGCTTTTTTCAAAAAAGGAAAATAATTAGTATAAATATAAACGATTCATATGGAGAAAAATGCGTGGCAGTCAGGACTTGTCCTGACGCCGTTTGGGGTAGGTCTCGCGGTCAGGATAAATCCTGACTCGCACTTACTGTAAATATAAACGATTCAATGGAGAAGAATAAAATGAAACAAAGAATAACAAAGATTCTACCAAGAGCAGTTCTTGCATCACTCTTCCTGTTAAATATGGAAACGATGTACGCGCAATCTGCTGACGAAGATAAATCCGACGACCCTGTGGCATACGGTCTTGCCATAGCCGTGGAAACGGAGAAAAGAGACACCGGATTCGGTGATTTCACGGCAGAGCTTACGATGATACTTAAAAACCGGCACGGAGAGACGAGCGAGCGATATATCCGTTCCAGGACATTGGAAGTAATTGGAGATGGAGACAAGACACTCTCTATCTTCGATAAACCTAGAGATGTAAAAGGCACAGCATTTCTTTCGTTCAGCCACAAAGAAGGGGCGGACGACCAATGGCTTTATCTGCCTGCGCTCAAAAGGGTAAAAAAAATATCTTCAAATAATAAATCGGGACCTTTCATGGGAAGCGAATTCGCTTTTGAAGACCTTTCCTCTCAGGAAGTCGAGAAGTATACTTATAGATATGTCGGCGATGATGTCCTTGACGGTATCAATTGTTTTATGTTGGAACGCGATCCCGTCGACCCGAAATCCGGTTACACGGTACAGATTGTCTGGATTGATAAGGAAGAGTACATACCTCGTAAAATAGATTTTTACGATAGGAAATCTTCGCTATTGAAAACTCTTACGTTTTCAAATTATAAGCAGTATCTCGATAAATATTGGCGCGCAAGTGAGATGAATATGATCAACCATCAGACAGGTAAAAGCACCCGGTTGGAATGGAGAGAATTCAAATTCGCGACAGGCTTAACAGATAGAGACTTCGATAAGAACAGTCTGAAGCGCGCACGGTAGATTATTGTTCTATCCGTTTAAATGGTACGCCATACTTGCTATTACCGTTTTTCCTTCATACTTGACAGCTGGGGAAATTTCAGGTAATATTTCGGTGGAAACCCGTCTATTTCCCCAATCAGCTCTCTCGGAAGTGCAGGGAGGGAATAATCTCTCCCTTGCATTTCAACCTGAATACTATCTCGAATGGAGTGGTGGTTATCAAAGTTTTACATTCGTTCCATATTATAGAATTGACCAAGCCGACGATAAACGAACACACTTCGATCTCAGAGAACTACAGTGGCAGTATATCGCCCGGAGATGGGAATTTAGAGCCGGGTATCGGAGAGTATTCTGGGGCGTTATAGAGACTTACCATTTAGTGGATGTGATAAACCAGACCGATCTGGTTGAAAATATCGATTTTGAGGATAAACTCGGTCAGCCTATGTTGAATCTGGCAATCATCAACGACTGGGGTACTATTGATCTATTTTTACTCTTGGGATTCAGGGAGCGGACGTTCGCCGGTGAAGAAGGACGGCTCCGTTTTCCATTGAGAATAGACACGAAAAAGGCGCTATATGAATCAGGTGACGAAGAAAAACATATAGATTTTGCTGTCAGATATGAACATTCTCTAAGCATTTGGGATATAGGTATTTCCCATTTTATCGGCACGAACAGAGAACCTTCGTTTCAGTTAGGATTTGACGAAAATAATTCTCTACGCTTCACCGATGCGGGTGATCCGATACTCGTTCCTTTCTATGACCAGATAAATCAGACAAGTCTCGATCTTCAAGGAACAGCTGAAAGTGGATTACTCTTTAAATTGGAAGCTCTGACCCGCAAAGGCATTCCGGATCGTTTCTTTGCGGTATCAGGCGGATTGGAATACACTTTTTACGGCATAAAAGACTCTAACACGGATATGGGTATCTTGCTTGAATACCACTATGACGACAGAGATTCAGCTGCCACTACACCGTTTCAGGATGATCTCTTCATCGGAACACGGATCGCTCTGAACGATGTGCAGAGTACCGACCTTCTCGTGGGGGCTATAATTGATATTAACACAGGGGGTAGCGCGTTGGTTCTCGAATCAACACGAAGAATCGGAGAGAGCTGGAAACTCGAAGTGCAAATTAGAGGTTTTGTAAATGCGAATGAGTCAGACCCTATATACGGTTTCCGAAAAGATGATATGCTCCAGATAGAGTTATTTAAATACTTTTAGTCAGTAAGTTGCCCGTCTGAATAATTATCTCGTTTATATTGTAAAAAAAGCTTTACACCCTGAAATTTATCGTATATATTAAGAGGCTGTAATGGCAAACTCACTTGGTGAGTGCTAAAAGACAGAAACTAATAATAAACATATACTTAAAGTAACAACGGAGAACAAAAAATGGCATTAAAAATCAAACCTTTAGCAGACAGGGTTGTAGTTCAGGCTGATGAAGCTGAAGATAAGAGTGAGGGTGGAATAATATTGCCGGATACGGCGCAAGAAAAGCCTCAAAAAGGAACCATTATAGCTATTGGAGCGGGAAGAATTTCAGATAATGGCGAACTCATAAAGCCGGAAGTCAAGGTCGGCGATAAGGTACTTTACGGTAAATATTCAGGTAATGAGATCAGCGTCGGTGGTGTTGAATACCTCATTATGCGAGAAAGCGATATTCTTGCGGTAGTATAAACAACATCGAATGATATTTTTAAAACAGGAGAATAGATAAAAATGGCAAAGAACATTGAATTTGAATCCGAAGCCCGCGCAAAACTGAAAATTGGAATTGATAAACTTTCCAGGGCAGTTGCGGTAACTCTCGGACCTAAAGGAAGAAATGTTGTTATAGATAAAAAATTTGGCTCGCCTACCATAACCAAAGATGGCGTGACGGTTGCCAAAGAGATAGAACTTTCAGATCCGGTGGAAAATATCGGCGCAATGATGGTAAGAGAAGTTGCCTCGAAGACATCCGATGTAGCGGGTGACGGAACTACCACCGCTACCGTGTTGGCGCAAAGCATTTTCAGCGAAGGCTTGAAAAATGTGGCAGCAGGCTCCAATCCGATGGATATGAAGCGTGGTATTGATGCAGCGGTTAAGACTGTAGTTGAGGGATTGCACAAGATGAGCAAGCCTCTGCCGGGTAAAGCGGAGATCGCCCAGGTTGGAAGTATATCGGCGAATAATGACACCGAGATCGGCGATCTTATTGCGGATGCAATGGATAAAGTTGGTAAAGACGGCGTTATTACGGTTGAAGAAGCAAAATCCACAGAAACTTCTCTTGAGATTGTTGAGGGGATGCAGTTCGACCGTGGATACCTTTCACCTTATTTCGTCACGAACGCGGAGAGTATGGAAGCAGTTCTTGAAGAGCCGTACATTCTCATTCATGACAAGAAGATAAGCAATATGAAAGATCTCCTTCCCATGCTTGAGAAAATATCACAATTGGGCAAACCTCTTCTGATAATATCGGAGGATGTTGACGGAGAAGCGCTTGCCACTCTCGTAGTCAACAAGCTCAGAGGAACTTTGAAGGTAGCGGCAGTGAAAGCTCCGGGTTTCGGAGATAGAAGGAAAGCGATGCTCGAAGATATAGCAGTCTTAACGGGTGGCGCTGTGATTTCCGAGGAACAAGGATTTAAGCTCGAAAATACTACGACCGCTTCTCTCGGACAGGCGAAAAAAGTGACGATTGACAAAGACAACACGATAATCGTCGAAGGCGGCGGAAAATCAAGCGATATCAAAGCAAGAATCGGACAGATAAAAGCTCAAGTTGATTCTTCCACCTCTGATTACGATAAGGAAAAGCTTCAGGAGCGTCTTGCTAAGTTAGCGGGCGGTGTTGCCGTGCTGAGCGTTGGAGCAGCTACAGAGGTAGAGATGAAAGAGAAGAAAGCAAGAGTGGAAGACGCTCTGCATGCTACTCGCGCTGCGGTGGAAGAAGGAATCATTGCCGGTGGCGGTGTTGCGTTTATAAGAGTGTTAGATTCTCTCGATAAATTAAAATTAGATGGTGACCAGAATATCGGTGTGGCGATAGTCAAAAAAGCTCTCGAATATCCGCTTAGGAAGATTGCGGAAAATGCCGGTTGGGAAGGTTCCATTGTGGCTCAGAAAGTCAAAGAAGGAAAAGGTGATTTCGGTTTTAACGCGCGTACCGAAGTATTCGAAAACCTGATTGCAGCCGGAGTGATAGATCCTACGAAGGTAGCAAGAATAGCGCTCGAAAACGCAGCTTCTATCGCAGGCTTATTGCTGACGACGGAAGCGGTAATTGTGGATGAGCCTGAGAAGGATAGTGGATCATCTGCGGTGCCGGGAATGCCTCCTGGTGGAATGGGCGGAATGTATTAATCGCCTGATCAATCTTAAAACCCCGCCTCTTACGGCGGGGTTTTTTTATTTACTAAGTGAATAGTTTGCTTATTTAGGGACTAAAGTTGATATTGGTTTTCAATTATTTACTCACACGTTCAATGGAGGTATGATGAAATTCATAATTCGGATTCACACGGCTGTTCTGTATACACTATTGGGATTTTCAATCGCGTCAGCAAGCGATTCACTAACCGTTGCAAAAATCATGGCAGAGCCTTCGATTGCCGGACAAAGAGCAAGAATAGCCGCTTTATCTCCCGATGGCAGTCAACTTTTATATCATTATGATTCTGACGGAGATAATGAATCCGAATTGTATTTGGCGGATACGCGTTCGGGTCTGAGTAAATTATTCGAGGGATTCGATAAAGCTTCAAAGAATATAGCGTGGCATCCGAACCAGCGTAAATTGCTGTACACATTGAAGGGCGATATATATGTATATGATTTTGAAGCTGATAATTCTAAGCAGCTGACAAAAACTCCCAAAAATGAATCATCCGTGGAGTGGACGAAAGATGGTCAAGGCGTATTTTACAAATACGAAAAAACCTATCACATTCAAAACGTTACCGATGGTACGCACGTTCAAATAAACTCCGCGCCAGGTGAAAACGAAGTAGATTACGGAGGCAGTTTATCTCCCGATAATGAGTATTTCTTGTTTGAACGGGTGGATGAAAGCGGTCATTGGAAAATGCATTGGGCTGATTACGTTCCCGAAACGGTCCAACCTAAGTCTTCCATGCGGGGCATTGATTCGGGAATTATCGGATTGATAAAAACAGACGGGAAGGCTGAACCGAAATGGATAAAACCCGATTGGAAAGAAAAATACCGGATATACAGTTTTGATTGGTCGCCTGATTCAAAAAAAGTGGTCGTTCAGCTCGTTTCGACTGATTTCCACACCCGTAAACTGTTCGTTTACGACGTTGAGAAAGATAGATGGAAAGAGGTCTGGCATGAAGTGGATAAAAAATGGATAGGCGGTCCCAGCCTGTCAGTCCGATGGTCACCCGCAGGAGATAAACTCCTTGTAGCGTCTGAGAAGAGCGGCTGGAACCGGCTTTATCTTAACGAAACCGGAAAGAAGAAAAGTAAAACTCTTACGAAAGGCAAATGGGAAGTTCAGGAATTCCATTGGGTTTCCGACGGGAAGATACTTTTTGCGTCTAATGAAAAAGAAACCTCCGAAAGACATTTTTATCTGTTAGACGTTAAAAGTAAAAAGTATAAGAAACTGAAAACGGAAGCAGGCTATAACAGCGGAGTGCATATCTCAAAAGACGGCTCAACGCTGCTTTATACGCATGATAATTTCGGTCAGCCATCTGATATTTACGCCTTGAGCCTTGAGGAGGGCGCCGAACCTGTCAGAATATCAAACACCATACCCGATGATTTTAACGGCTATGGCTGGACTATTCCTGAGATAGTAGAATTTAAAAGTCATGTAGACGGAAAGACGATTCGCGCAAATCTTTACAAGCCTGAATCGTTTGAGAAAGACAAAAAGTATCCGACGATCTTCTTCGTTCACGGAGCCGGATATATGCAGAATGTAAAGAAGAGTTGGACTCATTACTGGCGTGAATTCATGTTTAATACGCTGTTGAATCGAGCAGGTTACGTGGTCATGGATGTAGATTACCGGGGCAGCGCGGGTTACGGTCGTGACTGGCGGACAGATGTTTATATGCATCTCGGAGGAAGAGACCTTGACGATATAATTTCAGGCGTAAAATGGGGAGTTTCCGAAGGATTTATAGATAAAGAGCGTATAGGCATCTACGGAGGATCGTACGGCGGTTTCATGGCGATAATGGCTCTCGTTATGGAACCTGATGTATTCGCCGCAGGCGCGGGATTACGTTCGGTTACCGATTGGGAGAACTATTATTACAGCAATCCGTATTACACTGCAAAACGGCTCGGAATACCGAAGGATAACAAAGAAGCCTATATTCGCTCTTCGCCGATACATCATACCGACAACATGAAATCTCCGTTGTTGCTGCTGCACGGTGTTCTCGATAACAATGTGCAGTTTCAGGATGCGGCTCAACTTGTGCAGAAACTGATTGACGGCGGGAAGAAATTTGATCTTATGATATATCCGAAGGAGGCTCATTCGTTCAAGACTCCTGAAGCCTGGACAGATGAATACAGAAGGATATTCGACTATATGGAAAAATATGTTAGGAATAAATAGATTAAGCACTGATGGCGAAAAAAATCACGTACTGGGAGCTGATTCGGGATAACGAAAGTTACCGGAAGTTATGGCTCGGTCAACTCGTCAGCAATTTAGGCGACTGGTTCAGCACCATAGCCATCTACGGCATAATAATAGAACTCTCAGGTTCGGGACAGGCAATCGCAGGCGTTCTCATAGCAAAGATGCTCCCCAATTTTTTTGTCGGACCATATGCCGGCGTGATAGTGGACAGGTTTGACCGAAAGAAGATAATGATCTTATCGGATATTTTACGCGGCGTTCTTGCTCTCGGATTTATCTTCTTGAGCAAACCTGAACATTTATGGATTGCGTACCTTCTGATGACACTTCAGATGGTTCTCGGCAGTTTTTTCGAGCCGGCGAGGAATGCGGTTATCCCCAACATCACCAAACGGAGCGAGATCGTGGCGGCGAACGCTCTTGCGGGGAGTACATGGTCAGCCATGCTCGCTATCGGCGCCGCAATCGGTGGATTGGTAACAGCGCTGTTGGGTCGTGATATAGCATTTATCATTGACGCGGGCACATTCATGCTTTCCGCTTATTTTATCTGGACAATACCATCGCTAAAGGCAAAAGACCATGAAGAGAAAAAGGAGACCGGAGCGGGATTTAGGCAGCTTATAGCTGGAATAAGATACATTAAAGAAGACATATACAAGGTCGGTCTTCTCTTCGTTAAACCGGGTCTCGCGCTGAGCGGAGGTATTCTGACGCTATTCCCCATTTTTGCAGAAAAAATAATGCTTACGCCGCTGCTGACTACCTCGGCAGCTCTCGGTCTACTCTACGCTTCGAGAGGAGCGGGCGCATTTATAGGGCCTATTTTTGTACGCGGCTACTTTGGTGAAAGCCCGAGGATAATGAGAAGAACCATCGGTTTCGGTTACCTTATCATATCAATATCTTTTATTCTGTTCAGCTGGGCGCCAAACATCTGGATTGGTTCGCTCTTTATAATGACCGGAACGTTCGGCGGCGCATGCATCTGGTTTTTCAGCACAACTCTGATTCATATAGAAGTTGAAGACAGGTATCGAGGCAGGTTTTTCGCTCTTGAGCTTGCCATCTTCACGCTTATTTTTTCGATCTCAACCGTAGTCGTTGGCTGGTCTCTGGATAACCTTCCTCTGACCGCGCGGGAAGTAGGATTTAGATTGGCATTGGTACCTATTATTCCGGCAATTCTCTGGTTTATTTTCCTTTTCTCCTATAAGAAGAGAAGGGGAGATAAGATGAGTGACAAGAATTGGACCGCTGTTCACGGGCAGGGCAGCATAACGGAAGGGTCTGACCTGCCGCCTTCTGATCTGGTCGAAGATTAGAATTTCTGTATTCTTTTTGTGGCGGTCAGAAAGTTTACCCGAACTCGCACAATATGAATAAAGGGTAATATGGAGTGCATCAACTGTGTTGATGCTGCATTGACTCAGTCAATGCGCTCCAAAAGAATTAATATCGAAAGCTTAGACCAACACGATAACCAATTACTTCCAATTCTCGTAGAGAATGTACGAATCATCGAAATATGGTATCTGTACATGCGATAAATAGTATTTATCTCCTTGCAATTATTACATTTAATAGGTTAATTTTAATAGCAAAATTAGAACATATCCTTTAGAAAGGACTCAAATGGAAATAAACAGGCGAAAGACTCGCCGGGTGATGGTCGGCGATGTGGCAGTGGGTGGCGACGCCCCTGTAAGTATACAATCCATGACCACCACAAAGACCTGGAACGTCAAAGATACCTTAAAAGAGATACATGATCTCGAGAAAGCCGGATGTCAGATAATTCGGGTTACGGTTCCCGATGAAGCGTCCGCCGCCGCGCTCAAAAAGATAAAGGCGGAGATGTCGGTACCGTTGGTCGCCGATATTCATTTCAATTATAAAATGGCGCTGCTTGCCCTTGAAGCGGGTGTGGATAAGATACGCATTAATCCGGGGAACATAGGCAAACCTGAAAACGTAAAAATGGTTCTTGACGGATGCAAAGCTCAGGGCGTTCCTATACGGATAGGAGTAAATGCCGGTTCACTCGAAAAAGAAATTGCGGAAAAATACGGTTATCCTACGGCTGAAGGGATGCTTGAGTCCGCCGCGAAGCATATCAAAATTTGTGAAGAAAACGATTTCACCGATATAATAGTCTCGCTGAAATCTTCCGACGTTCCTCTTATGATGGCTGCGTATAGGCTGTTTTCCGAAAAATATGATTATCCGTTGCATCTCGGTGTTACGGAATCGGGTACATTTCGTACCGGAAGCATCAAATCTTCGGTCGGAATAGGTTCGCTGCTTGCCGAGGGTATCGGAGATACTATACGTGTTTCGCTTGCCGATGAATCTGTTAAGGAAGTAAAGGTCGGTAAAGAGATACTGAAATCTCTCGGATTGGCGAGTGGCGGCGTGACGATCATCGCCTGCCCGACCTGCGGCAGGCTTGAAGTTGACCTTTTCAAAATCGCCAATGAGGTAGAGGAGAGGACAGAGCACATAAAGACGCCTATGAAAGTCGCAATCATGGGCTGCGCCGTGAACGGTCCGGGAGAATCAAGAGAAGCGCATATCGGAATCGCCTGTGGAACACATGAAGCGCTGTTGTACAGGGACGGTAAATCGATTGGCAAGATACCGGAAGACCAGGCAGTCGAGCGGCTTATACAAGAAATAGAGGAATACTCGAACAATCATTGAAAAGTATGCGGCTGCTTCTTCCGATATTTCTCTCAGTTCTAATCATATCAAGCGGTTTATCTGCTCAGAAGATAGAAGATTCCACCTTTTCAAAAAACAAAGTCTATCTCTACGCCTCAAAAGGCAACGTAATTGTAGTCGGCAAGGTCATCGAACTTTCAATAATAGATCTGCAACTTATGAATTTCAACGATGATAGGTTCATCCGGTTCGACCCGAAATCGGACAACCTGTTCATAGTCAGATATGAATCTGATATTAAGGCTGCCAAATACGATTATGATTATATTGACAACGAGATTTATCCTAATAAGCAAATGAATCTTCATTTCTATCTGCCGGAACACAAAGATATAACCCGTAATGAAATATACTATCTCACATATAATAGCGCGTCTGATACACTGGTTTTGGCTCCCACTTCGGATAAGGAAGTTGAATTATATGTTAGTCGTTTCGAAAAACGTGAAGCGAGAAAATGGTTTAAAAAATTGGCTAAATTTACGCTCTTCGTGATCGCATCAGTTGCGGGGCTTCGGCTTCTATGATGGAGAATAAGCTAAACACAAACAAAGCCTCAAAGCTACTGAGCGCGGCGGTTCTCGGAGTGGAAGCGTACATAGTGGAAGTCGAATCACATCTCGACGCCCAACTGCCTGCGTTTGTAACGGTCGGACTTCCGGATGCGGCCGTTAAAGAGAGCAAGGAGCGGGTTTCAGCGGCGATAAAGAACTCAGGTTATAAATTGCCGATGAAGAAGATAACGATAAATCTCGCTCCGGCGGACGTTCGTAAGGAGGGTTCCGCGTTCGACCTCCCGATAGCTGTGGGAATTCTCGCTGCGAGCGGTGTCGTTCCAAATGACAGACTCGATAAATATCTCATTCTCGGTGAATTGAGTCTTCAGGGCACTCTCCGGGCTATCAGAGGCGCTCTTAATATAGCCGTGATGGCAGGAAAACAGAAAAATCTGGCTGGTATTATCCTTCCAAAACAGAACGCGGAAGAGGCGGCAGTAGCAGGGACTGTTCCCGTTTTCCCCGCCGAAAGCTTGGGTGATGTGGTCGAATTCCTAAAAGGAGAGAAGGATCTGTCTCAATTCACGGTGAATATTGACTCGATAATGAAAACCGCGCGTGAATATGAGATGGATTTTGCCGATGTCAAGGGTCAAGCGCATGTTAAACGAGCGCTTGAAGTGGCAGCCGCAGGTGGTCATAATATCATTATGATAGGACCTCCCGGAAGCGGTAAAACAATGCTCGCGAAACGGCTTCCAAGCATACTCCCGGATCTGCGTCTTGAAGAGGCTATAGAAACTACCATGATCCATTCCGTGATGGGTCTGCTCCCGAAAAATAAAGGCTTGATTACGACCCGACCGTTCCGTTCGCCGCATCATACTGTTAGCGAGGCGGGATTGGTAGGAGGTGGCAGCATCCCGAAACCGGGAGAGGTCAGTCTTTCTCATAACGGCGTTCTCTTTCTCGATGAATTGCCTGAATTCGGAAAGAGCGTGCTTGAAGTTCTGCGTCAGCCGCTTGAAGACGGCTGGGTTACGATCTCAAGAGCTTCGATGTCTCTTACATATCCGTCTAATATACTTCTTTCCTCCGCCATGAATCCATGCCCGTGCGGGTATGCTACCGATCCGAATAACGATTGCAACTGCAGTAACCGTGAGATCCATCATTATATGAAACGCATTTCCGGTCCCCTTCTTGACCGGATAGATATACATATTGAAGTGCCGTCCGTGAACTACTCGGAACTGTCGAGCAAAGAGAGGGGGGAGCCTTCCGCCGATATTCGAGCGCGAATAGAAATTGCGCGTGACGTTCAAACGAAACGTTTCAGCGATGTGAAAGGCTTACATACCAACGCTCAGATGGGATCGAAACAGATTCGCAATTATTGCGTTATAGACGAGAAAGGCGATGAGCTGCTTCGAACAGCGATCAATAAACTCGGACTTTCAGCGCGCGCGTACGACAGGATACTCAAGGTCGGAAGAACGATTGCCGACTTGGAAGGCTCCGAGGAGATCAAACCCGAATACATTTCGGAGGCAATACAATACAGGACGCTCGACAGGCAGCTCTGGAACTGAAGTAGGACTATTTCCGAAAAGGTGTCTTTGTCCAAACGAAGAAGATGGTGTTGTTTATATGAATAAATATTTTCTAATAATTCTTTTGACAGTTTTTTCATCCGGGAACGTGTATTCTCAAAGCGATCCTGAAATTACTCAAAAACTTTCTGACATATTCTTTACAGACTCTCAAAATGGCTGGGTGATCGGCGACAGTGGATTTATCGCGCGCACCAATGACGGGGGAATTTCCTGGAGTAAGTCCCCCACAAGTGTCATTGACAGTTTAACGACCCTATTTTTTATAGATGCCGTACATGGTTGGGTAGGCGGCGAAAACGGAATCCTTCTTAAAACCACTGACTCCGGTAATTCATGGCAATCGACCCCCACAAATTCGGAAGAAATTATTTTAGATATTGAATTTGCAAATAATGACATAGGATGGTTCAGTGACGGCACGGGAGCGTACAGTACTGAAAATGGTGGTGCGACATGGGAAAAGATAATTGATAGTCTGGGAATAGCATTTCTATCCGTGCTTGACAGTAACATTGTGTGGTTTGAAGAAGATGTATTTAGGGTGTATAGATCCGCAGATGGCGGAAATTCAATAGAAAATATACCTTCCGGGTTTGCTTATATCGGAATATGTGGTGCGTGGACAGAAGATTTTGATATGGCTAATGACTCAACCGGCTTGATGGTAGGGACAGTTTGGTGTCTCAATATTTCATTCAAAGATAGTATAGATTATTTCCCCTTACTTATTGAGTTGTTATCCAAAGATTCTCTTTTATGGATGCCTTCTCAAGCACAAGGAACCGGAAGTGAACCACTCGATGCCGTTCAGTTTCTTACTGAGAAAATTGTATGGTCCGTTGGAGAATTCGGTACGATAATTAAATCTCAAAATGGTGGCATTATCTGGGTAAAACAATTATCCGGTACCGAGACAGATCTATTTTCGATGTCATTTATCGACACTCTGACCGGTTGGGTGCTGGGTAAAAATAATCTTATCCTACATACTACCGATGGAGGGGAGAACTGGAGTACATTGGTGAGCATTGATAATAAAGAATATAATATCCCAAATGAATTCACGCTTTTGCAAAACTATCCCAACCCGTTTAACCCTGTGACGAAGATAGAATACGTTCTACCAGTCGGGTCGGAGATTAGTCTGATAATTTATAACCTCCTTGGACGGGAAGTAGCACGTGTTGTTGACGGCGAGCAATCGGCAGGCAACCATACTGTTAGATGGGATGCATCAAATTTTGCCTCCGGCATATACTTCTACCGCCTCCAGGCGGGTCCGGCAGCTGGCGGATTCGTCCAGACGAGGAAGATGGTATTATTAAAATAGGGAGCTATTAGCGCTTCTGCGTTAGAAATCCGACGTTTAGAATATATAAAGATTCTATTCAGCGTCAGGGCAAGCCCTGACTGCCACCGAAATTAAACGTTTTTAAACTTTGATTTATGTATGCCGAATGCAGCGAAAGGCACTGTTTAGGGCATCAGGATAATGAATACCGGTTAGTTTCATCGCCGATTGCGGGACTAAGGTAAATCCCGACTCTAACGTAATTTTTTCCAGACGAGATAGTAGGCTGCGGCATTTATAATTATCACTCCAGCTGCTAAGTAATATTGCACCTGCCGCGTGAGACCCGGCGGATAGACAATAGGAATCAAATAATAGTCTATAAAACCTCCCGTATAGAACCCTGAACCGGCTCTGACTCTCAATTCTATCTCCAACGTTGTCAGGGGACAAACCCAGCCGCCGACTTCAATAGCCGCTCCCCACAGAGCTACCGGAATATGATAATAGAGAATCCTTCTCCATTTTAGAACTGTAAAACCGCCGAAAACTACAAATAGGATAAAAGTAAAGTGAATCAGTAAAACCACATCCGCGAAAAACTTGTAGGGCATGATTAACTATTATCTCTATATCTAATATTGTTCATATCGCTGTCACTGCGAAGAATGCGCCAACGAAGCAACCTTTTATTCTGTATCATAGACACCTCAGTTGCAGACTTTGCAAATTGCTTCAACTTAATAAAGCTGTTTCACAATCATATTCAATAGTAACGCCTTTTATCCGTAGTGGCAAACAGCATATACTTTCAGAGCTCAAAGTAAGCAATTTCGTCCAGACGAAGAAGTTGGTATTATGAAAATAGGGAGCTATTAGCGCTTCTGCGTTAGAAATCAGGCGCATAGAGTCTCTTTAACTCTAAATATTGGCCTGAAAACAGCCTGTATGCTTTACAGTTATTCTTCTTCGGCGGCAGGAAGCGCTTCAGGGACAGGAAGCGGTAGGCTGCTGTTCCAGGTGGCAGTAATCATCTTCCAACTGCCGTTTTCACGCTTCCATATCTCCACGTATTTGCCATTATCGCTGATAGCCTCACCCTCTTCGGGCTGTATGGTAAGCGTATATTTGCCGACCACGTGCGCCATATCACCACTCACATGAAGGTCTATAACTGTGAGATGTAAATCACGTCCGCCTGCGTCGTAGAAAGCTTGGAAAAATTCTTGTATACTCTCTCTACCGGTAACCATTTGATTGTTTGGCGGAAGAACTTTTGCCTCTTCTGTGTAGTGTGTGGCAAAAGCGGCAAGATCGCCGGAGTCGAAGTTATCCTCCCATTGCTTGCTGGCAGCTCTGATAGCTTGACCGTCCTCAGCAGTAGTATCTTGAGTCGCTGTTGTGCAACTCACCAGAAAGGGTATAGCAAGTGTCAGAACGAGCAGAGAAAGAGTCGGGTGTTTATGTACCATAGTTTCACCCCCTATAGTTTGGATTGATTTAGTACCAATAAAGAATAACTAATTGCTCTCGGAAATGCAAGCGAAATGCCTATCTCCCTGATAGATAAGCATATCTTTTTATGAGTCGGAAGACCCGGAGAGGCGCATATTGGTCACACTAATTAAAATCTTGACTTAAAATATCTAATAAGTAAATTGAAAATCAGACTAATAATAAGGAAACGTGAGCATGTCCAGATGTATGCGGTTAACAATTAAAGGGACTATCCTTTTTTTGATACATGTAATAATACCGATAAATTCTCCGGCACAAAATCCGCCTTTCGTTGGAACTATCTTCGTTGATCCGGACATCATTACGTCATCAGACACTACCTCATTCCAGAGCGTGTCAAACGCCGGGCAGGGTTTTCGAACGATGTTCGACAGACGTGTCAATGACTGGGTCAATGTGAATGCGTATTTGTTCAACGCGAGCTTTGACGATGGACTATCCGCCGAGATTCAGGTCAATCCCGAATTCGGCAGCGTAGCTTTGGCTTTGGCGGAGGCGCAGAAGTATGGGGAAGTTATCGGTAGAATACCCACAGCGCTTCGGGTCGATGTGCAAACCGTCTGGATTCACAAAGGCGTTGAGCCGTTTGGAGGTGGGAATAACAACCTGCTCATCCACACAGGTCAAACTGATCTTTATATCGCTGACGGCATCCTCGAGGAGACATTTGTGCACGAGGCATCACACACTTCCCTTGACGCGGACCATGCATCGTCAGCCGGATGGCTCGCCGCGCAGGTCGCTGATGATCTGTTTATCTCTAGCTATGCCAGAGACAATCCGGATCGCGAAGATATTGCAGAAAGTTTTCTGCTTTATTTAGCCGTCCGGTTCCGATCAGATCGGATCACTCAATCACTAAAAGATTTGATAGAGGAGGCGATGCCCAACCGAATTGCCTATTTTGACCAACAATCGTTTGATATGCACCCGGTATACTCGTTGGTAACCGGAGTCAATGATCCTGCCACAATTAAGCTGCCCAATACTTTTGCCCTGCTTCAGAATTATCCGAACCCGTTTAACCCGACAACTACGATAAAGTACAGTATATCTCAATCGGCAAATGTTTCGTTGATAGTTTTTAACCTCATCGGACAAGAAGTAGCTCGCCTCGTTGATGGTGTTCAGAAGGCGGGATATCATAATATCAATTGGGATGCGTCAAACATCTCCAGCGGCATCTACTTCTACCGCCTCCAAGCAGGCGAATTCGTTCAAACGAGGAAGATGTTGTTGTTGAAATAAATCGTGACTGTCTATAAAAAAGCGATAATCGGAATATCGGGGTTTTCTACGGTAGCAGCTCTACTGCTGATAATCAGCGAACTAAACTCTGTAGGTACATGCCCGCCGTTTCCGTTATTCGGGTTTCCGACATGCTATCTTGTATTCCTGTTATACGCGGCAGTTTTTGGCTCACAATTCACCTCCGATAAGCTTCTAACGGAAAGAATATTTTGGACAGCAAGCCTGATAGGTATGCTGACCGCATTTTGGTTTTCTACAGATCAGCTGATCGGATTAAGTGAATGTCCCAAATTTAATGAAGTTCCCCTTTGTTATGTCGCGCTGATTGGGTGGGGAGTGCTGATGTGGCTGCATCGGAAGGACATTTCAGGACTCCGATAATGAAGACTAAACGGAGATTGAGACGGGGTGTGTTCTATGGAGTGCGTCAACTGCGTTGATGCGGCATTGACACAGTCAATTCGCTCCAAAGAGATTGCTTCGTCGCTCCCCCCGCATTCTGCGGAGTTTCTCCTCGCAATGACAAGCGAGTGCGAGCCGTTATAGAATCAATCTCCGAGCGTTCTCTTGAGATAATCCTTTAGTCTTTTCCATGCGTCGGTTGCCGCTGATTTGCCTTCCGGTCGTTTGTCTATCCAGAGGAAGAAGCCGTGTCCGACATCATCGTAGATGTGGATTTCATTCTCTATACCTGCTTTTCGGAGAGCCTTCTCGAATTTTCTCACGTCCGAGGGAGGGATGCCGCCGTCATTCTCGCCGAATATACCAAGAACTTCATGACCGATATGTTTGAGCTTCTCAGGATCGTCTATAAGTCTGCCGTAGAAAATCGCGGTCGCTTCATGATGTTCTCCGCCAATGCCGTATGAAAGCGCGACACCACCGCCGTAACACCAACCCATAGTTCCGATTTTGTCAGTTATAACATCGTCTCTGCCTCTGAGGTAAGATGCCGCGGCATCAAGATTTCGAATAATATAATCAGGGTCAGAGAGCGATTCAGTCATCAGCGTTCTGTTTTCCGCATTGTTTGAGCCTGTTTTCCCGCTGTACATATCCACGGCAAGAACTACATACCCTTCATCAGCGAGAGCGTCAGCCATCTCCTTTATACGCAATTTCAGACCGTACCATTCGTGCACGATTATCAAAGCCGGTTTCTTTCCTTCTGTGTCCGGTGCGACTATATACCCCGCTGTCTTCGGGTCTTCACTGAAATAATTTACCGATTCGCCTCTCAGGGAGGACGCCGTTCCGAGAACGGCGGGAGGGAGGTCGCCGTCGGTCGGTTTTTCCTGCGCGGTTGAATTGGAAGGCAGATAGAGCAAGATCGAAAGAATAATGCTTATTGAATATATTAATTTCATGGTTCCCTCCTTACGGTAAAATCATTCTATATTGGTGGTAATTATAAATCAGTGAATAGAGTATCTGGTGAACGCCGTTAAACACTCAGTTCCATCATTTTATTGATAGAGCGGTTTGCTCTCCTCGCTACCTCCTCATCGATCAGTATCTCGTATTCAGAGAGGTCGGAACCGGAGTCAATAGCCACGAGGACATCATGAATACCTTTCAGAGTTACTTTAGCCATGTGTTGACAGCGGACGTAGCATGCCGTCCAAAATTCAACGGTCGGAAACTCCTGCATCAGGTTGGATGTAAGCTCGCATTCGGAGGCTATAAACGCTTTTTTGAGGCTGCCTTCCGAGACCCTCTGCGCTATGTCCTTACGTATCTGAGTCGTGCTGCCGAAAAAATCCGCTTCCCTGAGAACCTCGGGTTTGCATTCCCAATGGACATAGATCATTCCGTCCGGGTTTTCTTTTTCAATTCCGAATGAATCCCGTACGAGCCTGATGTCCTCAAGCGTAAACATCTCATGAACTTCACAGATGGCTCCTTTTACGCCGTCCCCGTTTCCGTTCGGATAGATAATCTTCTTTTTGTCGCCGAGTTCCTCTTTGAGGTTTTGGGCGAAATAGATGTCGGGTACAAAGATAATGCTGTCGCCGGGCATACGCATCGCAATATCCTGAGCGTTTGCTGATGTGCAGCATACATCGCATTCCGCTTTCACATCGGCGTAAGTATTTATGTACGTCATAACGGGAACACCGGGGTTCAGCTCTTTAAGCCTCAGGACGTCTTCAGGTGTGAATTCATCCGCAAGAGAACAGCCGGCTGATTTATCAGCAACGAATACCCTTTTACTCATGTTGAGTATCTTGGCGGTTTCCGCCATGAAAGGAACGCCGTTAAATATTATATACTCAGAGTCGGTTTTTGAAGCGGACATACTCAATCCGAGAGAGTCGCCCTTCTCGTTCTCATCTGATAGTCCGAAAACGAGCGGTTCCATGTAGTTATGTCCGAGCATGAGGACGTTATGTTTCTTTTTGAGCGCCAATATATCGTGAACCAGCTCGGCATTAGCGTCTATGTCGTAAATGGTGAGAGTCGGGGAGGTTCTTTTAACGAGTTCTTCTTTTATCAATTCGATTTCGTTCGTGTCTCTTGTCATAGTGTATTCTTTCTTATTGTAAGCTTAACAACAATTTAATTCTAAAGCGGGAATTATCAAAGGAATATGACTCTTTATACGCCCCGCGCATCCATAATTAGGCTGCGTCATTCGAGACCTGATTTATCAGGTCGCTGCGATCTTATGCTTAATAAATTACTCTGAGATTGCCGCGTCATGCCGTTGGCATTCCTCGCAAAGACAGGGGATGGGAGATGAATAATATAGATGAATTTATTTAATATTCTTAAAATAGACGCAATGTCTTCTTAAGTTACATTCGCCGCAGAGCGGATTCCTCGCCTTGCAGGTTTGTCTGCCGTGTGTAATAATATTGATATGAAATGAATATGCTTTTCCCTTGGGAAAAACAGCTGCCATAAGTTTGTAAGTCTTTTCGGGAGAACTGTTTTCAGGGACGAAACCAAGGCGGGCGCATATCCTATTAATGTGTGTATCAACCGGAAAGCGGTCCGCATTGCAGGCGAATGAAAGAACAACATTGATAGTCTTAACGCCGATACCTTTCACCTTAGTGAACGTATCTTCGACCCACTGCGGGTCTCTGTCGCGCAGCCATTGCAGGTCTAACTTGCCCCAATTCTCTTTTATGAAATCAAGCGTGTCTTTTATATATCCCGATTTTGCTTTCGCAAGACCCGCGACACGAATTGCCTCTTCTATATCTTCTCTCGGTGTTTTCCTGACTATATTCCATGTGGGATACCGTTTTCTGAGCTCGGCGTAACCTTTATCCCTGTTCACGTCATTGGTGTTATGGGAGAGCAGTGTAAGTATAAGCTCGTCGAGAACATTAATATTTTTACCTGCTTTCGGGACGCCGTATGCCTTTTCGAGGAGCAGGTCAACCTTGACGGCTTTATCACGTAATCGTTTACTCATCCTTTTATTTGAGTAATTCCCTTTTCGGTTACGACAAAGTTTACCTTAATATCATGCTCCTCGGCGGGAAGAGTCTCTATGAATTGAAAATCAAAGGTAAGCGCAATTTTGATAATGGAGAGATTCTTTAAAATCCTGTCATAAAATCCGCCGCCCATTCCGATACGATTTCCAGATTTATCTACGGCTACGCAAGGAACGAGAATTATACCAGCATCGGTTATTTCTGACGGAATGATAGATTCTTCAGTCGGCTGTTCGATACCGAATTGTGTCATTCCAAGAGAATCGAGGCTACGAATCAAAGAGTGTGAGGGAGGCTTATCAACGCCGTGATATACCGGTATCATTACACTTTTATTTTCGGAGAGCGCTTGTTCAATCAGAGGTTTAGTCCTGACCTCGCCGGGAAGGCTGCCTATAAATGTATGTATAGAAATTGAATTTTGATATTCCGGAAGAGAAAGTAAATGTTTGTGAATTAGTTCACTTTTAGCGTCAACTTCGGAAGGCGCCATGTTAGCGCGTTTCTCGGCGTAAATTTTTCTTATGTCGCTTTTTTCTTTGATTATCAGTCTTCCAATAATTAAGGCTCACTAAAAAGTGAGCCTTAAAATTTAACTATAATCGGTATTAATGTCAGTTATAAAACTGCATCCAACTTCTCTTTCATAAAATCCTTCGGTCGGGCGCCGATCACGGTTTCCTGCACTTCGCCGTTTTTAAAGAACAAAAAACTCGGAATACTTCTGATAGCGTATTTCGATGATATGTTGGGGTTAGCATATACATCAACCTTGCCTATCTTTATAGTGTCTTTATATTCGGTTGCCAATTCTTCAAGAACAGGAGTCATAGCGACACAGGGACCACAACCCTCGCCCCAAAAGTCTACTAATACAGGAACATCCGAACTTATGACTTCACTTTCAAAGTTCTCATCTGTAAATTCTATCGCCATATTTTACTATCTCCTATTTACCTTTTAATCGTTTACGCTCAATATGTGGTGGATATTAACATTCAATAACTATATATGCAATATCCTTATCATTGTTAATCCATTTACTTACTTATATATATCGGTCAATCAATTTAATAGTTGACCCCGTTTCAAATCTTAACAGAAGTAATATCGGTTTTTGCGCTCTGAAAACCGTAAGAATGCTTACTTATTGTGATTTTATTTTGTCATCTGTTTTTAATAAGAGAGATGATACGGCGACCGAGTTCGTCTATTTCCATTACTCCGCCAAACAATTCCGAGCCTGCTCCGGCTGCGAGTAATGGAACTGAACTGCCGGAATGACCGTGTGTTGACCATTTTTCGTTGAATTCCCGTGATTTATCTCTGCCTTGCAGGAGGGTAAGCCCGCCTGTCTCATGATCCGCCGTGACCAATATCAGTAATTCCTTTTTTGTTTCGGCATAGTCAAGAGCTACGCCGAGAGCTTCGTTAAAATCTTCCAACTGAAATAACATCTCCTTATAATCATTGTCATGGGCTTCCCAGTCAATCTGCGATCCTTCGACCATAAGAAAAAAACCTTTTTCATTTTTATCCAGGATTTCAATAGCCACCTTTGTCATATCCGCAAGTTTCAGCGATGGATTCTCCCTTTTATTAAAGGCTTTATAAGAAAGTAGAGCGATGACCTTTTCGGTTTTTTCCCTGTCAAGCGACATAAGGTCTTCCATATCATAGACCACAGTGAAATTCTTGCTTTTCATCTCATTCAGTAAATTTCTTCCGTCTCTCCGTTCACCCTTATCAACTTTAGGTAGAAAAAATTTCAGACCGCCGCCAATGATCAGATCTATTTCGGATTCTGACATTTGCAGGGCAATCTCAAATTCTTTTTTTCGTAAATCTACACTTGCCACGAACGCTGCGGGTGTGGCGTGGGTGATACTGGAGGTAGCAATAAGCCCTGTTGACATCCCTTTTTCCGAGGCATAATCTACAAGAAGTTTAAGATCGTTCTTATCATCATCAACGCCGATAGCTTTGTTATAAGTTTTCACTCCTGTTGACCATGCCGTTGCGCTTGCCGCTGAATCTGTTATCCATGAACTTGAAGAGCTTGTAAGAACGAGACCACCGTTCGTGAATCTCATGAAATTAGAACCTACATTATTCATTATCGCCGCGGTAACCTGAGAAACGCCCATACCGTCACCTATGAAGAGTATGATGGACTTAGGTTTTTCTATTGATTTAGCGTGAACCTCGATGCCTACCAGAATTGTGAGAATTATCTGAATGTATAATTTAAATTTGAATTGCATGATTATATTGCCGCTCCATTTGTGATGATATTTATGAACATAAATGTTAGCTTATTTGACAGAAATACGCAGGAATCGTCTTTTACCCGCTTTCAATATAAATTCGTTGCCGGCTTCTACTTTATGATCTATCTCTGATATTTTTTCGCCGTCTATCCGCACTCCGCCTTGCTTTATTAATCGTCGCGCTTCGCCTTTGGATGACGTTATATTATTAGCCGCCATCAGATCGACAATGAGCTCACCGTCAACGGCTTTTACCTCGGGAATATCATCGGGCAGGTCTCCCTTCGCGAATACCTTTGTGAATTCAGCTTCGGCGATCACCGCCGCATCTTTTCCGTGATAGAGCGAAACTAAATCTCTGCCGAGCTGTTTCTTGAGTTCCATAGGATTGGTGTCGGAAGAGTCTAAGGTTTTTTTAATCTGAGCGAGCTCTTCGTTAGAAGCGTCGGTAGCGAGTTCAAAGTATGGATAGATAAGCTCGTCGGGAATAGACATCGTTTTTCCGTATATCTCTTTCGGCGATTCATCTATGCCTATATAATTGCCGGTTGATTTGCTCATTCTCATCTTACCGTCGGTTCCGGGCAAGACCGGCATCGTCAATACGCACTGGGGTTTAACGTTGAATTCTTCCTGTATTTTACGGGCTATCAATAAATTGAATTTCTGTTCGGTGGCTCCTATTTCCACATCCGCCTTAACGACAACAGAATCGTAGCCTTGCATGAGAGGGTAGAAGAACTCGTGTATGCTTATCGGTTTCTCGCCTTTATAGCGTTTACTGAAATCATCCCGTTCCAACATTCGCGCAACAGTGAATTTCGACGCGAGATTCATGACTTCCGAGAAGTCCATTTTTGCGAACCATTCGCCGTTATAATGAATCTCAGTTTTGTCTCTGTCCAATACCTTGAAAAATTGCTCTTCATAGGTCTTTGCGTTTGCCATGACCTCTTCATGAGTGAGACGAGGGCGGGTTTCGTTCTTATCGGAGGGATCGCCCACCATTCCCGTATAATCTCCTATTATCAAAACGACCTGATGACCGAGTTCTTGAAACTGTTTCAATTTCCGGAGACAGACCGTGTGACCGAGATGAATGTCGGGCGCCGTGGGATCGAAGCCTTGTTTTACCCTGAGAGGTTTATTCTCGTCTATACTTTTTTTAATGAGAGCGTCAAACTCCTTTTCAGGCAGCAGCTCCTCCGTCCCTCTTTTAATTAAAGCTTTCTGCTTTTGAAAATCTTTTTCCATTAAGTCTGTCCCATATTCGATTTAATATTTATTTTTCACCGAGCGAGCTATTTCTCTTTTTACTTCTTTTTCGGCAATAGTTCTTCTTTTGTCATGTTTTGCCTTACCTCTTGCGGTTCCTAAGAGTACTTTAGCCTTGCCACGTTTAAAATATATCTTTAAAGGTATCAGAGTTAAACCTTTTTGTTCTATAACTCTTTTTAATTTTAATATCTCTCCTTTATGCAGGAGTAATTTTCTCTTTCTGTCAGGTTCATGAGCGTGGGTGGTGCCATGGGAGTAAGGACTTATATGCACTCCTAACAGGAACATTTCGCTATTCTCAATCAGCGCGTACGATTCTTTGATATTGACTTTGCCGTCACGAAGAGATTTGACTTCCGTTCCCATGAGTACCAAACCGGCTTCTATAGTGTCGATAATATGATAATCGTATCGGGCTTTTCTATTGCTGGCAATAACTTTTTCTCCCATAACATTCAATATTAAACTTGCTTCAACCGAAATGCAAGAGATGAAGATATTGCTTTACCCGAATGATTTTCTTTTGTAATTTCATCCTCTGTCAACTAATATGATTTCTTACATTTTGGGATTATTTTATGAATATTGGAGGATTTAGATGCGGATAAAGGAAAAGATAGAAGGTGATGTAGCAATACTGTCTCTTTCGGGCAAAATGATGGGAGGACCGGAGACCGCTGAGCTGCAAAAATCGGTTAAAAGTCTTTTAGGAGACAATATCACTAAAGTGATTGTTGACGTTGCGAAAGTAAAATGGATGAACAGTTCCGGGTTAGGAGCCCTAATGGGCGCAATGACATCTATGCGTAACGCCGATGGTGATCTTAGACTCGCCAACGTAACTGAAAAAGTTAAGAGCCTTTTGATTATCACGCAGCTAATGACCATTTTCAAAACTTACGAATCGGTTGACAGAGCGGTTGCCAGCTTCTTGAACGAGTAACAATTCTAATGGAGATGGACAAGGTTTCCAGACGAGCCGAGTCGTTCTTCCATGCGATATCCGAGGAGTATTACCTTTCATCTTCCGGGTTGAAAGAAGAGAGCAACCTTTCCGAGATTTACGATGAGTATCAGGATCTGTGCAGTAAGGATATCATAAACTCGCTTATTGAGCAGAACTCTGCCAATGGAGCAGATCGGCAGCGCTCACAAATGTTAGAATTTCTTCACTCTCTGTATCAGGGATTTCTTACAAGAAAAGGCAGCGATGAACTGCTTCGTCTTGAGGCTACGTCAACGCTGAATATAGCAGGTGAGGTGATTCCGTATCGTCAAGCTCCCGTAATTCTCAAAAACGAATCAAATAGAGAAAAACGAAAGTTGATACAGGAAGCGGTTCACGAGATCGTCGAGAGGGATAATCCGAAACGATTGGAGATGTTGCAAACCGTTCATCGGACTGCGGACGAATTCGGCTATGAGAATTATTCAGAATTGGTAGAAGATGTGTCGGGAATAAATCTTACTGACTTTTTGGTTCTATGTGAGGAGTTTCTCAGCAAGACAGAGGATATGTATACGGATGTCGCAACGTGGGCGTTCAGGAAACATCTCAATATAAGCTTGGAAGAGGCAACGACGTATGATTCAACCTATCTATTCAGAATGACTGAATTTGATGACTACTTCCCGGCGGCAGACCTTCTTCCGAGAGTAGATAAGTTTATCTCTTCAATGGGTCTTGATATGAAGGTAGGAGGTAACATCACATTTGACACCGAATCCCGCCCATTGAAATCGTCGAGAGCATTTTGCGCTCCCATTTCAGTACCCGACAGGATAATGTTGGTTATTATGCCGCAGGGCGGACTCTCAGATTATCAATCGTTTATGCATGAATTGGGACATGCGATGCATTATGCTCATACGGATCATACGCTGCCGATGGAATTTCGGTATTTAGGAGACAATTCCGTCACCGAAAGTTTCGCAATGTTATTTGACCATCTTACTCTAAATGCCAACTGGCTTAAAAAGATCGCGGAAATGACCGACCCGAAAAATTATCTCCTGATGGCAAACTTACTGGAATTATATATGCTGCGACGCTACTGCGCCAAATTCATTTATGAGAAAGAGCTGCACGGCAATACGGATATAGCGGATATCCCTGATGCGTATTCATCAATTTTAACCGAAGCTACTAAGATAGATTGTAAGCCTGTAAATTATTTGAACGATGTGGATTCAGAATTTTATTGTGTGAGGTATCTGAGGGCATGGATGTTGCAATCGCTGCATAATTCATATCTTATCGAAGAGTTCGGCGAAGATTGGTTTTTAAACCCCGAGACCGGCGGAAAATTGAAAGAATTGTGGCATTATGGCCAAAAATTGAATGCCGAGGAGATGGTTAAGATCGTTTCGACCGAGAAGATGAACTTCAATAATCTCATCGGCTCCATCAAAGAGGCGTTTAATGGATAGTCAGACCTTTCCGGAGCGTCAGACTTTTGATATAAAATTTTCGGATACGGGGTTCATCTATTCAGATAAATATCTTGACCACAAAGCCGGCGACAATCATCCAGAACGACCTGACCGGCTCACCTCTCTAATATCGCATTTAAAGTTTGAAGGCATCTGGGACAAGCTTACACATTACGCTCCGGAAAAAGTTAACCGTGAATTGCTTACAACTCTTCATAATGAGGAATATATCAACAGGCTAAAGGAAGCTTGTTCAACCGGCAAGACATACATTGACGCTTTGGATTGCGGCATAAATGAACGGTCATACGATGTTGCGCTTCTTGCCGCGGGAGGAGTTGTCAAAGCGGTTGACATGGTCATGTCCGAACAGGTAAAGAACGCATTTTGCGCCGTGCGACCTCCGGGGCATCATGCCGAAAGAGATAAAGCGATGGGATTCTGCTTCATTAATAATGTCGGAATAGGAGTTTTGCACGCAAGAAAGTACGAATTGCTTCGAGCTGCGATCATTGATTGGGACGTGCATCATGGTAACGGGACCCAGCATTTATTTGAAAAAGATCCAAACGTGTTGTACGTGAGTCTGCACGAATATCCGCATTATCCGGGCACGGGCGCGGTAAGCGAAAAGGGTGAGGGAGAAGGTTACGGAACTACGCTCAATTATCCGATGCAAAAAGGAGCCGGCAACGAAGACTATTTGAAAATATTCAAAACCCGGATAGAACCTGAAATAAGAAAATTTGAACCGGATATTATTTTTATTTCGGCAGGTTTTGACGCTCATAGAGACGATCCTCTCTCGGGCATCAACCTCACTCACGATGCCTTCCGGGATATGACAATGATTGTCCGGGAGTGGGCTGAAGAATTTTCCGGCGGTCGAATTGTTTCTGTTTTAGAGGGTGGATACAATCTTGGTTCACTGCGTAGAAGCATAGGGGAACATTTACTGGCGTTAATGGAATAAACCGTGGACGGCGAACTCTTCAATAACGATTCTGATTTCGAGAGTGAAGAATGTTACAGGACGCTCCGGCGGAGAATGGTTGAGGATCAAATTATTAAAAGGGGGATTACCGAACCTTCCATAATATCCGCTATGCTAAATGTTCCGCGTCATTTATTCGTACACGATATCCATAAACAAAAGGCGTATTCAGATAGCCCACTGCCGCTTAGCCATAATCAGACAATCAGTCAACCGTATATTAGCGCTCTGATGTTGGATCTTGCGACTTTGGACAGCGATCAAAAGGTTCTTGAATTGGGTACAGGCTCAGGTTATCAAACAGCGCTATTGGCGAATATAGTAACAGATTTATATTCAGTTGAACTGCTGGAACCTTTGTATAACTCGGCAAAAACCTTATTGACAAAAATGAATTATAATAACATTCAAATGAAGTTGGGCGACGGTAAGCTCGGGTGGAAGGAGAACGCTCCGTATGACGTTATTATCGTTTCTGCGGCGCCAAAGTCAATACCTGAAGAATTGAAAAATCAAATCAACGTTGGTGGTAGAATAATAATTCCGATTGGAGCGAATAAACAAAAATTATTGCGGATTACGAAAAATAATGATGGCTTTAATATCGAAAAGTGCGGCATGGTAAGTTTTGTTCCGCTTGTCTGATTCTAACGATGAACGAAACAAAAGCATTTGAATATCGTATTCTTTATTGTGCGTGAGAATAGTCTGATAGCTTAAACAAGGATTGAACCAATGGCAAAGGAATCCAAAACAAAAAAAGTCACAAAAAAGAATAAAAAAGCCAAACAGAAAGATGATATAAAGCGGTTATACAAATCTCAATATGACCGTATGATTGGCGGTGTAGCGGGTGGGATTGCTGAATATCTAAAAGTTGATGCAACCATTATTCGCATTGTGTTCGTGCTGATGAGTCTCTTCGGAGGCACCGGTTTAATCGTTTATATTGCGGGTCTGCTGATTATACCGGAAGGGGATAAGGAAATACTCTCCGACGAGAAGGTAAAAGCAAAAAAGAACAATACGGGATTTTGGGGAATTTTACTCATCATAGCGGGTTTACTTTTTATCCTTCCCGATATCGGTTATATGAGGATGCATCGGATGTGGATGGGATACGGTTTTTGGGATCTTATAATTCCCGTCATGGTTATTGGGCTTGGCGCATGGCTTCTGCTAAGACCCTCTAATCCGCTTTCTACTCTTTCATCTAAATCCGAAAAGTCCGAGGTGGAGGAAGAAGATAAAGATGGAGATGCTCCTAAAAGTCTTAAACGTTCCAGAGTGGATAAAAAGATAAGCGGTGTATGCGGGGGGATAGGGGAGTATTTCGACATAGATTCTACAATTGTAAGGATACTTTGGGTGCTCGCAACTTTGGCATCGGCCGGTTTCGGGATACTCGCATATCTGATATTTATGGTCATAATAGGCCAATCAGAAGATTCACCTGAGGGGGAGAAATCATGAGCGCTCTCAAAAAGGGGAACGGATCTCGATATTTCGGATTATTGTTAATTCTCAGCGGTATTGGTTGGATATTGGATGAAACGGGATTTGGATATTTAATCAGGGGAAGCATTGGCGCATGGGTTTTCTTTGTGTTTGGATTATTCTTACTAATCAGCGGATATAATCAAAAAAGCAAACGTATGGCTTTTTGGGGAACGCTGATCATGCTTGTCAGCGGCATGAATCTGCTGCAAGATTATAGGTTTATTCATCCGTATCTGATAGACATATGGCCTCTATATATAGCTTCTGTGGGAGTTGCGTTTATGGCAACAATATACATCAAACCTAACGACTTAGCCGCATTGATTCCCGGAGGTATATTCCTTCTCTCGGGGTCTTACATATTTATGGAAGTCAACGGTTTCTTCTATTATGAAATTATGTATAACAGCAACAGGATATTGGCGATCTTCCTGATACTGATCGGTAGTCTGCTTTTATGGAGGAGTCCCAGGAATAAGAAAAATAAGAAAACAGAAATAGTTTCTTCGGAAAAGAACGCCGATTCCGGTAAATCGAATATTTGATGTTGTATTCTGACAAGCCTGTAGTTTATTCCATTGCTGATATTTTAATCATATAATATCAATCGTTGCACTTCTAAAAATTACTATCCTAAACCCTAACCGGCGCTCATATTTCATATCACTTGACTATAACTGACTCTCAAAGTAAATTCTATCAACTTGAAACTACCGAACAAAATTTACAGATTTATTCAATGCAAAAAGTAATACTTATAATTTTAGACGGCTATGGCTTAAGAGAGGAAAATGAATATAACGCGGTGGCGGCAGCTGAAAAGCCCACGCTCGACGAATTATTTTCAAAGTATCCTAACACTAAATTACGCTGTTCCGGTCTCGATGTAGGCTTGCCTGACGGTATGATGGGAAATTCCGAAGTAGGTCATCTTAATATCGGGGCTGGGAGAATCGTAAATCAGATCCTCGTCAAAATAAATAATAGTATCGCGGACGGCAGTTTCTATCAAAACAATGTGTTTAAGGATATAATCGGCGTATCGAAGAGCAGGGGCTCAGCGCTGCATCTAATGGGATTAGTTTCTGAGGGAGGAGTGCATAGCAGTTTAGAGCATTTATACGCGCTCTTAAAAATGGCTAAAGATAGTAAGATCAGAAAAGTCTTTATCCATGCGTTTACCGATGGAAGGGATACATCACCGAATTCGGGACTGAAATATTTAAGCGAGCTGCAAGAAAAAATAGATGAGATCGGAGTGGGTGAAATTGCCACTATCAGCGGCAGGTATTATGCAATGGACCGTGATAAACGTTGGGATAGAACCGAAGAGACTTTTAGATCTATGGTCAATGGAGAGGGTGAAAAATATTCTTCGTACGTAGAAGTTTTGAAAAACAGCTACGAAAAAGGAATAACGGATGAATTCATCATACCAAGTACGTTGTTCAACGAGGGGAAACCGATAGGAAGTATAGATAACGGCGATAGCGTGATTGCTTTTAATTACAGAGCGGATCGAATGAGACAGATGACCAGGGCATTAACGGATCAACATTTTCAAAACTTTGAAAGCAGTAAACTAAAAATGAATTTCGCCTCAATGGCAATGTACGAAGAGAGCAATAAATTGCCTTACGCGTTTGAACCGGAAAGAATGGATAATATTCTCGGGGAGGTTGTGTCGAACGCTGGATTAAGTCAGTTACGTGTAGCGGAGACCGAGAAGTACGCTCATGTGACCTACTTTTTCAATGGAGGAATTGAGCGACCTTTAGAGAACGAAGAGAGGCAATTGGTCAACTCGCCAAGGGTAGCGACTTATGATCTTCAACCCGAAATGAGCGCCGAGGCGCTGACAGACGTAATCTATTACGCTATCGAAGACGATGAATATGATCTTATTGTCTTAAACTATGCAAACTGCGATATGGTGGGACATACCGGGTCGTTCGATGCAGCCGTAGCGGCAGTGGAGGCGGTTGACAAGGGTTTATCGAAAATAGTTCCCGCGATGATCGAAATGGGAGGAGTTTGCCTTATTACGGCTGACCATGGCAATGCCGAACTGATGTTCGATGAAAAAGTAGGTCTTCCTCATACGTCACACACGACAAATCTCGTGCCTTTTATATTAGCGGGCGTAAATTCTCATGTAAAACTGCATGGGGAAGGTAGATTGGCGGACATTGCCCCTACTATTTTGGATTTGTTAAAGATCGAAAAACCCGAGGAGATGACCGGAGTCTCACTTATAGAAAATATTAACTTGAAATCAACTATTGAAGATGAGGAATCTGTTTTAGATGGAGTATGACAAAGATAATTTACTGGAAATATTAAATAAATCCAAAAATAAGAAGATCGCTGTAATTGGTGACATCATGCTTGACAGATACAGGTGGGGTAACCACGCTCGAATGTCTCCCGAGGCGCCCGTTCCGGTCATTGAAATAGACTCTACATCAGAAAGTCTCGGTGGAGCGGCGAATGTATTTAATAATCTTTATTTCCTTGGAGCAAAACCGATAGTAATCGGGGTCGTCGGCAATGACGAAGCAGGTGAGATCATAAAAAAGAAAGTCCAAACTGAAAATTTGCCTACCGACGGAATATTTATTGATTCCACACGCGTTACATCGGTGAAAGAGAGAGTCATTTCAAACGGTCAACATGTGGTTAGACTTGACTGGGAAGGAAGATCCAAAGTAAGTGAGGAGATTCAGCGCAAGATCATTGATTATCTAAATACCATTATTCGTGATTTAGACGCGGTCATTATTCAGGATTATAACAAGGGTGTTATTGACGCCGAACTCATAGACAAGGTTATCGCAAAGTGTATTGCAAATGAAACTATACTTGCTGTTGATCCAAAGATTGAGAATTTCTTCAACTACAAGAAGACTACGCTCTTTAAGCCTAATGTGCCTGAAACGGAAAAAGCGTTGGGTATGAATATAAAAACTCAAAGCGACGTTCGTAAGGCGGGTCGCGAACTTCTCGACAGAATGGAGTGCGGCTGCGTTCTGATTACTCAAGGGCGCGATGGTATGACGCTTTTTCATAAAAACGGCACGGTAGAGCAGATACAATCGCATGTCAGAAAAGTATCGGATGTCTCAGGTGCCGGAGATACCGTAATCGCGTCATTTACGCTTGCGCTCACCACGGGCGCGAGTTATGTTGATGCTGCGCACATTGCAGCGATATCAGCCGGAATTGTATGCGAAGAAGTAGGTGTTGTACCAGTTGAAATCAGGAAAATCAGAGAGTACCTGGAAAACCCAAGCGAATAGGATTCACTTAAAATATTATTTAATTAAATTTGGGATTCTGTTTTATCTGTTATTTCCAATATCAGCGTTCCAGCAGGCAGTGTTTCCGCAATCCTTAAATTCTATTTATTCGCCTGGTGATTGGGTAACCTATCTAAATACAAGAACCATAACAAGCATATCCGAAGGGAATATATACGTATATTTCGGTACGACCGCCGGAATAATACAATACGATATGATAAGAAGAGAATGGGCTGACCCCATAAATAAAAGTAATGGATTAAGCAGTGATTTTATTTACTCAATTGCCGTAGACAGACCTAACGGCATGGTATGGCTCTCCACGCCTTCCGGTTTAAGCCGCTTCGATGAGTATAACCGGGTGATATACAATATTTCTATGTCGCAGTTGAATCTTTTCCAAAGGGAGCGTATCTCCTCTATCGGATTCGCTTCTAACACTGTCTGGCTAAAAACTACTTTAGGGTATGTTGAACTTGATCGAATCAGCGGATTTTTTAAACGAAAAAACATCCAGCCTCCGGGAGAAATAAGTTGGTCGGCTTCTCGGACGCCTGATAATAATATTCCATTTTTTATGAGCGACGGATTCGAGTATCAATACGGCCGAAATTCCGCGATAATAATTGATGCTTATCTGAGGGAATTTGATGTGACTGCATCTGTGACAGATGACTTTGGTAATCAGTACAGCGGGACTTGCGGTTCAGGTCCGTTTATTGGGAATACGAAATTACAGACCTTAGAAAATTATAATTATGGATTACTCAATAACTATGTCACAAGTATCGCGGTAGACGACGATAATCAGATGTGGATAGGCGGGATCAAAACTTTTCTGCAGCAGAATACGTATAGCTCAATAGGATTTAATAGATGCCACGACGGTTCGGGAATAGTTAAATGGGGCATAGAAGAAGATGAGTGGACATATTATGAATCTATATCGAATATAGGCGTTGATATGGATAATATTCGAGCAATAGAAATAGGCGAATCTAATATCTGGTTTGGAACGGGAAACGGACTTGTCTATCTTGATTTAGAGGCGAACGAATGGAAAAGAATCACCGAATTTGACGGCTTAAGGGGAGATGAAATAAAAAGTTTAACCATATTCGATTCGAGTCTGTGGGTAGGAACGGTGTTTGGTATTCAAACTGTGGATATCATCACTAAGAAAGTCAGTACTCCTGGAGTATTCAATGATCTACAATTAAGTATATTTGATATCAAAAGTGACTCGAAGGATTTATGGATTGGAACGTCATATGGAGCATACAAGATAGATGGAACTGATAATCTAATTTATCACTATAGCAGCAGCGGAGAAATGATTGCTCCGAACTCAAGAGGCGGCGGAAACGTAAGAGCTTTTGGCTTCAACGATGAATACATATATTTAGCGGACGATATTGGAATAACCCAAATTAATAAATTAACTAATGAATATAAAAAACTGCCTCTTAATCCCTCGGTCTTCAAAGGAAACATAAGACGAATGGTTGTGTTAGACGACTATTTATGGGTCGGAACATCGTTAGGGCTGCTCCGTTATAATATAGCTAATTCTTCATGGAGAAAATATTCTACCGAAGATGGACTTGCAAATAATTCAGTGAATGACTTATATATAGACAATGATTATATTTGGATAGGAACAGATAATGGTCTTACTCAGTTTTACTGGAACGATCCTAATAGATCCGACAATTGAACCATACTGATTCCGCATGGGATAAGAAATGAAAACCTTGAGCAATATTCAGATTATTTTGATAATACTCGTAATGAGTCCATATCAACTTTTAGCTCAAGCTGAACTCTCAACTTATCGAATTAATGAGGTTCCGAACTTTTATTACGAGACTATCACAAGTAGAGCATCTGATGGAAAAGGCACGAATCTCGATATTTACGTGAAGATCTCTTATGATGAGCTTCAGTTCATTAAGAGTAAAAACAGTTTCACTGCCAAATATGAAATCTCGGTCATTATATTCGATGCCTCCGGAGACCAGCAAGAGGGTAAGACAGTTGAAGAGATAATTGAGGTAATAGAGTTCGACGACACTAATTCCCGTGAACTATTTAGGGTCACTAAAATCAATTTCCTCCTGAAAAAAGACAGTTACCGTGTCAACTTAGGAGTAATGGACCTGGATACCCGCAAAACAGGATCGCGGCGAATTACGTTATTCGTACCTGACTACAGTGATAAATTATCCATCAGCGACATAATTTTCATAGATAAAGTCGAAGAGACGGAGACAAACGAGACCATAATGTATCTGAATATTTCGGGAGGTTTCATTTCTGAATCGTCGGAGTTTAAAGCATATTACGAAATTTACGGTGTGGATGGCGTGGTTGAAATCAAGAATGAAGTGAAAGATATGAAGGGTGTAACAATTTATTCCGATAAATTCCAGAGAAGGTCAAAAGATGGAACTATAAAAGAAATTGTCAGTATCGTAAAAGATGACCTTCGATTTAATAAATACAAATTTCATGTTTCTGTTTCAAAAAAAGGAAGGAAAAAAGTATCTAAAAGCAAGACCTTCCAGGTTCGCTGGTTTGGAATGTCCGAATCAATAACTGATCTTGATATGGCTGTTGATTTCCTAAGATATATAGCCTCAAAGAAAGATTATGATAAAATGGTGTCTTCAGAATCCGAAGAAAAAAGAAAATTGTTCATCCGATTTTGGAAAAAGCGTGATCCCTCTCCCGAAACAGAAACGAACGAACTTATGAAGGAATATTACAGAAGAATACAATACAGTAACGAACATTTTGCAACCTTCCAAGAAGGATGGAAGGCCGATATGGGAATGGTATTGATCTTATTCGGTCATCCGAATGAAATAGAAAGGCACCCGTTTGACATTAACAGCAAACCGTATGAAGTCTGGTATTATTATGACATCAACAAGAATTTTGTCTTTCAGGATTATTCAGGATTCGGTGAATACCGTCTCGTTACTCCACTTAATGATCTCAGCAGGAGCGATTTTTATTGAAGAGTCTCTCTCTGATAAGGGAAGCCCTAATCATGATTCCAACGCGCACGATGCAGAGAATATTGGTTGCCTAATATTGCGGTGATACCCGGCGACGGGATAGGAAAAGATGTCACGATAGAGGCCGTCAAAGTCTTGGAGACAATGGACAAATTGTTCCATCTGGATCTGAAACTAAATCATTTCGACTATGGGGCGGACAGGTATCTGAAGGACGGAACTACTCTGCCGGAATCTGGCTTCAAAGAATTAAGAGACAATTATGATGCGATATTTCTTGGCGCATTAGGCGATCCGAGGATTCCAGATATGAAACACGCCAAAGATATTCTTCTCGGTCTCCGATTCCGACTTGACCTTTACGTAAACCACCGCCCTGTTAAGCTCATCCATGAGAAATTATGCCCGCTGAAGGATAAGATGCCTAAAGACATTAATTTTGTTGTGTTCAGAGAGAATACAGAAGGATTCTATGTCGGTATAGGCGGGAATTTCAAAAAGGACACGCCCGATGAAATAGCTATCCAGGAATCTGTGAATACACGTAAAGGCGTGGAAAGGATAATCGAATACAGCTTCCAATATGCCGTCGAAAACGGGCTGTCACATGTAACGATGTCCGATAAAAGTAACGCTATGCAATATGAGGGCGGGCTTTGGCAGCGGACTTTCGACGCGGTTAAAGAACGGTATCCGAAAATAAAGACGAATCATTATTATATTGATGCGATTGCAATGCAGATGATTAAAAAACCTGAACAGTTTGAAGTGATTGTCACAAACAACATGTTTGGGGATATAATTACAGATCTCGGCGCTCAGCTACAGGGAGGATTGGGGTTAGGAGCCTCAGGAAATATAAACCCGGAACGAAACATCGGACTGTTCGAACCGGTTCACGGTTCAGCTCCGAAATATGCCGGTAAGAATATTGCCAATCCGATGGCCGCGATTCTCTCTGCTCAAATGATGCTCGAATTTCTCGGGTTTAAACCCCAGTCAGACGTCATATCTGAAGCTATCGAGGATGCGATTGAACATGATTGGACACCTCGCGACCTCGGCGGCTCTCTCGGGACGGTCGAAGTCGGTGATTATATCGTCAGATATATAGAAGAGAATGTCGCAGGAAAGTTAAAGGGAATTTAGTATTCGCATAAAAGTTTCGCCGCTTCAATAATCTGCTCTTCGCTTATCAAAAATTCTTCCTCCAATGTAGGACTGTAAGGAACGGGTGTATCAAGCGCGCCTAAAACTCTTACCGGAGCGTCAAGATATTCAAAGACTTCCTCGGCTATTATCGAGGCAACGGATTGACCGATACTTCCGCGTTTGCTGTCTTCGGTGACGATCAATACCTTTCCGGTTTTCGCCACAGATGAGAGAATAGCATTCTTATCTAACGGGACAAGCGATCTGAGATCAAGCAGTGTAGAGGAAATACCATTCTCTTTTTCTAACTTGTCTACGGCTTTTAAACATCGGTGCACAAACGCCCCGTACGTGATTATCGTAATATCACTGCCCAGACTTTTCAAATGGGCGGTTCCCAAAGGTATCAGGTAATCATCATCTTCCGAAGGGAGAATTTGTTTTATCCCGGTTGCGCGATAAAGAGCAATGTGTTCATAAAACAATACAGGATTATCATCCCTGATTGCCGATTTGAGCAGACCCTTTGCTTCGATTGGGGTGGAAGGGCAAACAATTTTGAGACCCGGAGTTCTGTAAAACCACGGTTCCGTGTTTTGCGAGTGAAATGGTCCCGCTTGTCTAAGCCCGCCCCAAGGCATTCTTATGGTCAACGGTACGCTGTGATTCCATCTGTAATGAATCTTTGCCGCATTATTGACCAGCTGATTGAATCCGCTCGCGACAAAATCATTGAATTGAATTTCGGCAATCGGACGTTTCCCTAACAACGCAGCTCCAACGGAAGCGCCGATGATAGCTGATTCGGAAAGAGGGGTGTTCATAATTCGGTCTCCGAATTCATTAAGCAGAGATTTTAATATAACAAAAGCGTTACCGTATTTACCTCCTACATCCTCTCCAAGTATGAACGTGTCCGGGTCTCTGTTAAGCTCCTCGCGAAGAGCTTCGACTATCGCTTCCCAAAATGTTTTCCCGTTTGGTTGAGATTTAAAGCCAATCTCACTTTCGTTGTACCATGAATGGTCTAAATTCTTTATAGCCATGTTTCTTTTGGACAATAGCTCGGTATGAGATTCAACATCTCCAAGATGATAGGGGGAATCGCCGGCATTCTCCGGTTCAGGCCATGGAGCATCGATCAGTTCATTCGCGGCATTTTCAATCTCTTCGCTAATTTCCTCGATAAATTGACTGTTAAGCACGTCATCCAACAGCCCTTCGTTCGTTAATTTCCTTTTATAGTTGGCAATAGGGTCTTTCTTTATCCATAAGTCGTAATTATTTTTATCTATATACCCCTTTTCGTTCATCTCCGGGTATTCAATGAACTGATCGGGTTCAACGCCGAAATACAGCATGTCATCGTGGTGAGCGTGTCCCGCAAATCTCATACATATCAATTCCACGAGAACAGGACCCTCGCCGTTCCTGCAACTTTCTACCGCTTCAGTGACACCGGCGAACACTGCTTCCGGGTCAGTACCGTCAATTGTAACCCCTCTTATGCCGTAACCTTTTGCTTTCTCCGCGAGAAAATACGTTGCATATTGCTCATTGAGGGGAGTGGAGAGAGCGGTCTGATTGTTTTGGACTATAAATACAATCGGCAACTTATGGACAGCCGCAAAATTTATTGCTTCGTGCCATTCTCCTGTTGAGGTTGCCCCTTCACCGGTACAGTTTATGATCACACGTTTTGTTCCTTTTAACGCTAATCCTATTCCTGTTGACGTCAATGAGCTAATTGAAATTGGAGCTGAAGGCGGAAGAATTCCACTGTCGAAGTCGCCGATGTGAAAATCTTTTCCGTTCATCGGCTTGCCGACCTTGCCCATCTGAGCGGCAAGAACATCATAGGAACGCTGACCCATTGCAAGAGCTAAACCAAGATCGCGTATCATAGGAGCGACATAATCACCCATATAAGCAGCGTCTGAGTCCCGAGCGGATTTATTGTTCTTTAAGCGGATTCCAGCGGCATAAATCGCTTCCTGACCCATTGAGCGAAATCCTTTTCCCTGAAATTGAGTGCCGTCAGGCGTTTTTATCTCACCTGAGATGAAGAACTTTTTCAATCGGGCATCAAGATACCGTGTATGGAGCATTCCTTTATATATTCGTAATTTTTCTGAATCAGATAAAGATATTTTTAACGAGAATCTTTTAAATACTGATGATATGGCTGATATAACGTACTTATTAAAGTTATTATTTAGGTCTATCTGAGATCTTCCGGGATAAAATTCCATGTTTGAGCCGATGTATACCATCTTTGAAATGATAGATTCCATCTTATACAAATACTCATTTCGCAGACTCTCAAATTGTTTCTTATCGGATAGATCAGGTTTATTTTCTAACAATGATTCTAAAAGATTCAGCATCGGTTTAAGAAGAAGAGGAGCAAGATGAGCGATGGTAGAATTCAGATCCATCCGAAGCAACAGATCATCCGGTGTATTCGTTTTTTCCGCGAGCGAATTATAGTCTGTTCTGTTCAATTATTCAAATATTTATATTATACTTTATCAAGCTGAGAACACATTTAAAGCGTTTTAAATTAAGAAAGCCAATTTTAATAGTCAATCAGGCATCAGATGTTACTGAATTATTGGAGAGAAGGATATAACGCATATTGTTACGTCATTATAGCCTTAATAAACTTGACATTATCTGACATCAATCTTAATTTAATTCTTTAATAATTCAAAAATATGAAACATACCGAAAACGAAATACTTGAAGCCTTGAAATCGAATGTAAAATCCGAGGATCTAACAGCAACTCTTCCAGGGATGAGCGAAGGTCAATTGGATGAATTTTTCAATAAGGTATCATATCTTCTTTCAAATAACGTAACTGACAGCGATTCCCCGAAGCGTACGAAGAAGGAGAGCGGGTTAGGACAGACTAATACTTCTATTTTCATTGACGGCGCAAGCGATAGCAATGAAAATGGGGGAATTGGGATCGTATTTCGGTCTAAAGAAGGGGAGGAATTCCTGATTTCCCGGTCTATAGGAAAAGCAACCAATAATGAAGCTGAATATAATTCCTTAATTACGGCTATCGATGAGTCTTTAAAGAATGACTTTAGAAGTATCGAAATATACTCTGATAGCGAGTTACTTGTGAAGCATATTCACGGTGAATATAAGGTAAAAGCGCCTAATTTAAAGCCGTTATATGACCGCGCGATGAAATCTATAAGCAAACTTGATAGATTCTCTATCAAATGGGTTCCAAGAGAAGAAAATACCTTAGCGGATGATCTTGCGAAAAAGGGTTCAAAACTATAAATATACTCAGCCATTAAAAGGCGGATAAGCAAATGTTAAGAGGTAAAATACATAAATATGATGTAGATAATATTGATACCGACCGGATAATACCCGCAAGACACTGTATTACGGTCGATCCTGAGAAACTCGCCGCTCATTGTTTAGAAGATCTTGATCCTGAATTCGCCTCAAAGGTTAAAGAGGGAGAGATTTTGGTAGTGGGAGAAAATTTCGGATGTGGAAGCAGTAGGGAAAATGCTCCAATAGCCATAAAAGGAGCGGGTATATCAGCGGTAGTAGCAAAAAGCTTTGCCCGGATCTTTTATAGGAACTCGATAAATATAGGATTGCCGATATTTGAATCACCTGAAGCGGTAAATGAAATAAAAAAAGACGATATCGTCTCTTTGGACATCACCACAGGCAAGATAATGATCGAATCCTCCAAGAAAGAGTTTAATTCAGCTCCATTTCCACAGATGATGCAGGATATAATTGCAGCAGGCGGAATGGTAAATTATTTGAAAAATAAGCATAGTTAAGTCATTTATGAATAGAAGTATAAAAGATTCAAATATAGTATTACTCGAAGGGGTGAGAACGCCATTCGGCTCTTTCGGTGGAAGTTTGAAAAATTTAACGGCTACCGAGCTCGGAATAATAGCCGCGAAAGGGGCGATTAAGAAATCCGGTATCCCGGCAGACAGGATAGACAGCATTGTATTCGGTAATGCGTTACAAACGAGCTCTGATGCAATATATCTCGCCAGACATGTAGGATTAGGCGCGGGAATACCTGAATCCGCCCCGGCGCTTACGGTTAACCGTCTTTGTGGTTCCGGGTTCGAGGCAATTATACAGGCAGCGCGCACGCTTATTTTAGGAGAAGCGGAATTCGTTTTAGCAGGAGGCGCGGAATCGATGAGCATGGCTCCTCATAGCTCCTGGGGGTTAAGATGGGGCTCAAAACTTAAAGATGACGTAATGGTGGACCTGCTCTGGGCATCGTTATATGATCCTGTAGCGGGACTATCAATGGCTCAAACTGCTGAAAAACTCGCGGAAGAGAGAAATATCAATAGGGAAGAGGTGGATAACTATGCTCTTTTGAGTCAGACGAGAACTCAAGATGCCATACGAAAGGGTAATTTTGATGAGGAGCTGGTATTAGTAGTCGATAAGAAAGGGATAGAATTACTATCAACTGATGAGCACCCACGTTCTGATACAACGATAGAAGCCCTTACTAACTTAAGGTCATACTTTAAGGAGGAGGGCACTATTACGGCAGGAAATGCATCAGGAATATCAGACGGCGCCGCCGCTATGATAGTCACGACTGCTGAAAACGCTGAAAAAGTTAATGCTAAACCACTTGGACGAATTATTGATTGGGGAATTTCAGGTTGCGACCCGACTCTGATGGGGATTGGACCTGTACCTGCCTCACGGAAAGCTCTTGAAAGAGCAAATCTGACCCTTGAAGAGATTGATCTTATCGAGGTAAATGAGGCGTTTTCGCCTCAATATCTTGCCGTGGAAAAGGAACTTGGATTAGATAGAGATAAAACAAATGTGAATGGTGGCGCGATTGCTATCGGGCATCCTTTAGCCGCTACAGGCTCCCGGCTTAGCCTTACTCTCCTTTACGAATTGAGGAGGCGAGGATTAAAGAGGGGACTCGCCACGGCGTGCATAGGCGGAGGTCAGGGGGCGGCAATTATTTTGGAAACCACATAAAAAAAATAAAGTTTAATTCATGGAGCAAAATTAAATGGCACTGAAGAAAGTAGGCGTATTGGGATGCGGTCTTATGGGTTCAGGGATCGCTCAGGTTGCCGCGCAATCCGGTTATGAAGTCGTTGTCCGTGAGGTAAATCAGGAGCTGCTCGACAAAGGATTGGGAAGGATCAAAGACTTTCTTTCTAAGGGCGTTGAAAGAGGAAAGTTAAGTCAATCTGATATGGATAAGACCTTTTCTAAAATTGCCGGTACGACAGAGCTCGGCGATCTTTCGGACTGCGATTTAGTGATAGAGGTGATTATCGAAAATATGGAGCTGAAGGCTCATCTGTATAAGGAACTGAGTGAAGTGTGTAAGCCTGAAACCATTTTTGCGAGTAACACATCGTCGTTATCAATCACCGAGATGGCATCTCACACCAATAGACCTGATAAAATGGTCGGTCTTCATTTTTTCAATCCTGTTCCGCTGATGAAGTTGGTTGAGGTTGCCAGATGCGTAGCCACAAGTTCTGAAAGTTTTGACACCGTTTATGAATTTGCTAAATCTCTTGGAAAGACACCCGTAAAGTGCGGCGACACCGCAGGGTTCATAGTCAATCGGCTCCTGGTCCCGTACTTGTTGGATTCGATACGGCAGTTGGAGAATGGTCTTGCGATGGTGGAAGATATTGATAACGCGCTGAAATTGGGATTGGGATATCCTATGGGTCCGTTCACACTATTGGATTTTGTGGGAATAGACACAACTTTATATATAGCCGATATAATGTTTGAAGAGTTTAAAGAACATAAGTATGCCGCTCCACCTCTCATGAGAAGAATGGTTCATGCAGGGTATTTCGGAAGAAAGTCAGGTAAAGGCTTTTACGATTACACTTCCGAGCCGGCAACGGTTAACGAATTAGGATTATAAAAAAAAGGAAATTTATGAAAGCCTTGCTCACGACAGGTGGTCACGGAACGCGGCTTAGACCCTTAACGCATACATTGAACAAGCATCTTATTCCGATAGCGAATAAACCTATAATACATTATGCTCTTGAATATCTTGCGGAGTCGGGCATAAATGAAGTGGGTGTTGTTACCAAAGACGAGGGATTGGATATCAAAGAAGCGCTTGGTTCGGGGGAACAATGGGGACTGAATCTTACTTACATTCCTCAAACTTCACCTCGAGGACTCGCTGATGTCGTAAAAATCTCTGAGGATTTTATCGGTGACAGTCCGTTCGTGTTTTATCTTGGAGATAATATTGTGGTGGGAGGGATCAAGCGATTTCTTGATGCATTCAAAAAATCGGAATCAAATTGTCATCTTGTGCTCTCCAAAGTCAAAGAACCTCAGCGTTTCGGAGTTCCGGAAATCAGAGGTGATGAAATTGTGTGTATTGAGGAGAAGCCGGATAAACCCAAAAGCGATTTTGCCGTTACCGGAATCTATTTCTATGACAAGAGCATCTTTGAAGCGGTGAACAGTATAAAACCTTCAAGCAGGGGAGAATTGGAAATTTCCGACGCGCATCAATACCTCCTGGATAACGGTAAAAAAGTTACGTATTCGGAGATAACAGGTTGGTGGAAAGATACCGGGAAACCCGAGGATCTTTTGGAAGCGAATCGTCTCGTCCTCGATAAGATGACAGAGGACGAAATTCTTGGAGATGTGAGTTCTGATTCAGAAGTTGTTGGAACTGTAAAGATCGGCAAAAACACTATTATAAAGAACAGTCGTATACGCGGACCGGTTATCATCGGAGAGGGGTGCAAAATAGAAAAATCCTTCATCGGTCCTTACACATCCATCCACGACGGTACGTCAATTTACAAAAGCGCGCTCGAGTTCAGCATCATCTTGCGTAATTGCAACATTTCCAACGTGAGACAGAGAATGGATGGCAGTATTATAGGTGATTCGGTTGAAATAGTCAGGAGAACAGAACGACCCCTGACAAATCGTTTTATGATAGCCGATCACAGTCGTGTGGAGATAGTTTAACGCTCATTATGGCGGTGAAGGAGAAAAAGAAAAAACAATATTTTGTGGGGATAGCCGGAAATATCGGAGCGGGAAAAACGACCCTTACCGATATTATCGCCGATAGTTTCGGCTGGAAACCGTATTACGAACAGGTTATTAATAATCCCTACTTATCTGATTTTTATGGTGACATGCGTCGATGGTCTTTTAATCTTCAGGTATATTTTCTTTCAAACAGATTCAAAACTCATAAAGAGATGGAAGAATCGGGATATTCCTGCGTTCAAGACCGCACGATTTACGAGGACGTTGAAATATTCGCTTATAATCTGCGGGAAATGGGAAATATGTCAGTGAGAGATTATGATAATTACTGCGAGCTCTTTTCGACAATGACATCTTTTCTTAGTAAGCCGGACTTGATAGTATATCTCCGGGCAACAACCGATACACTTCTGTCGAGAATAAGCAGCAGGGGAAGGGAATTTGAAAAGACTATTAGCCCTGAATACCTTCACATGCTAAATATAGCTTACGAACATTGGATCGATAGGGCAAAAACCGAGCAAAATATCCTTATCGTTGAGACTGATAAAATCAACGTTTTTAAGGATAAGAAAAAACTGCGAAATATTCTTGATACTATTCAAGAGTATTGTCCTTGATTAAGCATAAAGAACGGTATTCAATTAGGAAATGATTTATATCGGCAGTATATTTTATAGCTGTATACCAAAATGCCCAAGTGTCAGATTAAATTTGATATGAGAGTATGAGAATTGCGATATTTGCTTCCGGCAGCGGCTCCAATGCTGAAGCGATCATTCGCGCGTCGAAAGATGGAAGATTGTCAGCAGAAATTGGATTGGTGGTAAGTAACAACGCAAGCGCCGGTGTATTGCAAAGAGCAAAAGCGTTTAATGTGAATTCCTGTGTTAGTGACCAAAGGAATTTTGACAACGAGGAGTCATATAACAGTTCTCTGTTTGGTATACTTGATGACAATGGCATAGATTTTATAGCCCTTGCGGGATATTTAAAATTGATAAAACCTGAAATGATAAAAAAGTACAAGAATAAGATAACTAATATACATCCGGCGCTTCTGCCGTCTTTTGGAGGAAAGGGTTTTTACGGTAAAAAAGTACATCAAGCCGTTCTTGAAGCTGGGTGTAAAGTTAGCGGCGTCACAATTCATTTGGTGAGCGAAGCTTATGATAGGGGTCCGATCATTTCTCAATTGACCGTACCGGTTTTTGAGGATGATAGCCCTGAGTCACTTGCTGCGCGGCTGCTAAAAGTTGAGCATCAAATCTATCCTGAAGCTCTTCAATTGTTTGCTGATGACAGAGTGAAAGTAACAAATAACAGTGTGAGAATAATAGATAAAGTATGAGTAAGGATATAAGAATCAAACGCGCATTGTTCAGCCTCTGGGATAAAAGCGGTTGCGAAATTTTTGCGAAAGCGTTGGCTGATAACGGAACTAAGATCATAGCGAGCGGGGGTACGGCAAAGTATTTGACGTCAAAGAATATCGAAGTAGAAGAAGTCGCCGAAATAACCGGCTATGGTTCGATGCTGGGTGGCAGGGTAAAAACTCTTCATCCTAAAATCTTCGCGGGCATTTTAGCGGACAGAGATAACGAAGAACACCGCAGGGATTTATCGGAAGCGGGTATTGAAGAAATAGATCTTATAGCGGTTAATTTTTATCCTTTTGAAGATTTTATAAGCGATGGAAACAAGGAATTATCCGATGCGATAGAAATGATAGATATCGGAGGTCCTTCTATGCTACGGGCATCAGCTAAAAATCATTCTTCAGTAGTGCCCGTTTGCAGCTCCGAGCAATTCAGTTGGCTTGGCGGAGAGTTGGCAGCCTCGGGCGGTTATATTAGTTCTAAAAGTAGGATTAAATTGGCAAAGGAAGCCTTTGCATACACTTCAAATTATGAAGCGGCGATAAGTAATTACTTTCAACGGAACGGAGATTCACACAGTTCATCCAACACAATAGTGATGGATAAAATCTCTTCGTTACGCTATGGAGAAAATCCTCATCAAACCGCAACATTATATAGCTCTCCGCAGTTAAGAAGGATCGAGCTTGATTTATTGAACGGAAAAGAGCTCTCATATAATAATTATCTCGATTTAGATTCCGCTCTCGGTATCTTAAAGGATCTGAAAGAAAATGGAGTGGTGATACTCAAACACGGTAATCCGTGCGGATGCTCAGAGATGACGGAGCTCTCCCAATCTTATAGACGCGCATTGAAGACCGACCCCGTCAGTTCGTTTGGAAGTGTTATCGGTCTCAAAGGTAAAGTGGATATCGAAACAGCTACGGCGCTGTCTGAATTATTTGTTGAATGCATAGTTGCGCCGGAATACGATTCTGAAGCGGTAAAGCTGCTCTCAAAGAAGAAGAATCTGAGAATCCTTACTTATGACCGGCTTGACGAACCTGATTACGAATTTAGGGCGATGAGAATTGGAGTGTTGATGCAGGAACGCGACAGTGAGGGATTGGATATTAAAGACGCGAAAATAGTTACCGAACGAAAACCCACGGATTCAGAGCTAATCGCTCTTTCACTTGCGTGGCGAATTACGAAGCATGTGAAATCAAATGCGATAGTCTATTGCGATGAAGAAGGTACTCTCGGCATTGGCGCAGGTCAGATGTCTCGTATAGATTCTTCACGTCTTGCGGCGCTGAAGGCAAGTGACGCAAACCTCCAGTTAAAAGGGGGAGTTGCTGCATCAGACGCATTTTTCCCTTTCAGAGACGGATTGGACGTTATTGCAAAAGAGGGAATAATAGCGATTGTTCAACCGGGCGGTTCGATAAGAGATGAAGAAGTGATAGCAGCGGCAAATGAAAATAATATGGCGATGCTTTTCACAGGATATAGACACTTTAGACATTAAAGGAGATAAAAATAGCTAATGGGAATTTCATTTTGGAATTATATATCTGGGGACATGGCAATAGATCTTGGTACCGCAAACACACTCATCTATTTAAAAGGTCAGGACATAGTTATCGACGAGCCATCTATCGTTGCGCGTAACAGTCGAACAGGTCAAATCATTGCCGTAGGTAATGACGCCAAAGAGATGCTCGGAAAAACACACCAGGATATTGAAGTTATCAGACCTCTCAAAGATGGTGTTATTGCTAACTTTGAGGTTACCGAAGGGATGCTTCAGGGATTCATTAAGAAAGTAAAGATAAGCAGGATCGCCAGACCACGTATGGTTATCGGCGTTCCGACGGGGATAACCGAAGTAGAGAAGAGAGCAGTTAAAGATTCGGCAGAGAGAGCAAATGCAAGAGAAGTTTTTCTGATAGGAGAGCCTGTGGCGGCAGCTATCGGTATCGGATTGGAAATAGATAAACCGGTAGGAAATATGATAGTGGATATTGGCGGCGGCACGACGGAAATAGCGGTCATAGCATTAGACGGTATAGTCACGCACGAATCCGTTCGGATAGGTGGAGATGAAATGGATGAGGCAATTGTGCAATATTTTAAAAGAGAGCATAATCTTCTTATAGGCGAGCGGACAGCAGAAAATATTAAATGCGAAATTGGCTCGGCAACAGCCGTTGAAGAAGTAACCATGGCTGTAAAGGGAAGGAATCTTATCGCAGGCATTCCGAAAACAATAGAAGTCACTTCTTCCGAGATACGTGAAGCATTGAGAGATACGGTTGACGCTATAGTGCAGAGCGTCACGGAGTCTCTTGAAAAAACTCCGCCTGAACTTTCGAGCGACATTCTCGACAGAGGAATAATTCTCACGGGAGGCGGCGCTTTGCTCAAGGGTCTTGATCAAAGACTCAGAGATGAAACTCAATTGCCCGTTAATGTGGCGGAAAATCCATTATTGACAGTTGCATACGGAACCGGTAAGGTCTTGGAAAATATCGATAAATACATGAGTGTTTTAACTTGATTATATTACCCTTTAGCTGAGGGTTCATGACAAACTTTATATCGTTTATTTACAATTCACGGGATTATCTAACACTTTTCCTTGCGATATTTCTTTCTCTTTTTCTCATATCATCGAACGATAATCCTGCGGTGAGTTCGATGAGAGGCATCGTATTAGACAGCTACCGATTTATTCAGAAACCGATATTCACTATTTCCGATTTGATGAAAGTGCGAAAAGAGAATAAGATTATCAGGCGAAAAAATATTGAACTATCTGTAATGGTCAGCAATCTCCGGGAAGCAAGAATTGAAAACGAACGGCTGAGAAACCTTCTTAGTTTTAGTGAAAGTAAGAAGGTATATGAATTTGTATCTTCAGAAGTCATAGGCTACAACATGGGATCCTTCTCGAATTCTATTATTCTTGACGCAGGTCTTGAAAAGGGAATTTCAAAGAATACACCCGTAGTAAATTCGGATGGAGTCGTTGGGAAGGTGATTGATGCAGGCGAAAAATCTTCTGTAGTTCAGCTCCTTGATGATCAAAATTTCAGAATAGCGGTGACCATAAACCCCGGGGGCGCGAACGGCATACTTCATGGGAATAGAGGGTTAAGTGACCTAAAGGAGGTTCCTAAGGGATTAATGGTCACGGTAGGTGACACCGTAGTAACATCCGGTTACAGTGATATATATCCAATCGGTCTTATGGTTGGTATTGTGAGATCCGTTGACGAAAGACCCGAATACTTTTTTAAAGATATAAAAGTCAAACCCTTCGTGACAATGGCGAAATTAAAAGAAGTTCTTCTCTTATTGGATTTGAATTTAAATAAGGGTGTTACAGAAAAATAATGAAATGGATAAAATATGGAGTTTTATTTTCAATTGCTCTCATAATAGAATCTAACCTATCATGGTTCTATGCAATTGGAAATCATACTCCTGATTTGATAATCATTCTTTTGATTTACATTGCTATAAAAGAAGGAAAAATAAAGGGAACGTCTACCGGTTTTACGATGGGTCTAATAGAGGATCTCATAGTATCGGTAAGTTTTTTAGGATTATCCTCGCTTACAAAATGTATTACGGGCTTCATTATGGGTTATTTCACGGAGTCCAGGAGGTCACGTTTATTTCCCGGAATTATGTTTCCTACGAGTATCGGCATAATTATAAATGAGTTCGTCAGAACTATGTTTAGAATAGCGGGAACATCAGAAGGCATTCTTTCCGCTATGCTGACAAAAGCATTACCCTCATCTATCTATACCTTTGTAATATCTTTAATCATATTTTCAATTTTCAAACCAAAAGAGGATCTGATATAGATGTATAAAGCGACATTTTCTATTTCCGATTCTCGCCTTAACTTTTCATATTTCGTATTATTTATGGCGTTGAGCGTTTTGCTTTGGCGATTTTATGTTTTGCAGGTAAAGCAATATAGGTCATTTCTTGAAAGGTCTGAAGAAAATCGAGTAAGACAGGTTACGATTGAACCGCCAAGAGGTTTGATCTATGACCGCAACGGAATATTACTTGTAGAAAATCGTCCCTCTTATGCTGTATCGGTAATTCCATGGGAAGCGAATAAATCTCCCGGCGTGTATGATCTTCTTTCTAATTACCTTGGTAGCGATAAAGAGTTTATTCTTTCTATGGTTAAAAAAAATTCAATAGGTAATTTTCACCCTGCTAAAATCAAACGCTCAATTAAGCTAAGCACTCTCTCTGTCTTGGAGGAACATTCTGTGGAGCTTCCGGGAGTTGTTTATGGACTTTTACCAGAACGATTTTATCCTACAACAGCTAGAATGAGCCATTTACTCGGCTATATTCGGGAGATCAATGATTTTGATCTTTTAAAACACAAAAATGATGGATATAATAAAGGCGATCTTATCGGATGGGTCGGCTTGGAAAAGTCTTACGAACAGATGTTGAGAGGAGTGAAAGGCTTTGAATACATACAGGTTGATGTCCGAGGAAGAAGAATAGGAAAAATAGAGACGGCAGAAACTAAGACTCCTAAACCCGGAAACGACCTTCATCTGTCAATTGACTTAAATGTTCAGATCGAGGCTGAACGTTTCTTGAAAAACAAGAAAGGAGCAATCATCCTTCTCGACCCGAATAACGGGGAGTTGATCGCCTTTGCAAGCGCGCCGGATTATTCTTTAGATCTTTTATCAGGACCTATATCTCCAGAGGATTGGAAAACATTGCAGAATGAAAGCGACCATCCTATGTTCAATCGAGCTACCATGAGCACATATCCACCCGGTTCGATATATAAGCTCGTGACTGTGATAGCAGCTCTTGAAAGCGGGGTTATTGACAGAAACTGGACGATAAACTGTCCCGGTTACTATAAGCTTGGCAGAAGAGTCTTTAGATGCAATAGAGCATCGGGTCACGGAAGATTGAACTTGGAAGAGGCAGTGGGACAATCATGCAACGTTTATTTCTATAATCTGATGTTTGAACTTGGATTAAAAAATTGGAGTGAATATGGCAAGTTATTTGGTTTTGGACTAAGAACAGGTATGGATATCCGCGAAGAAAGCACGGGAAATGTTCCCAATGAAGCCTTTCTCGATAAAAGATATGGTGCGGGGATATTGCAAAAAGGGCATCTCCTCAATTTAGTATTGGGACAGGGAGACTTACTCGTGACTCCGATACAAATGGCAAATTTCATGATGATAATTCGTAATGAAGGAATATACTACAAGCCGCACGTGGCGCGAAAATATTATTACCCGGGCGCGCAATTCTATGACCATGTTGAAGTGGCTAAATTAGAGATTGCGGTCAGCATCTCGGATACCACATGGTCGGTTTTAAAGGCGGGAATGAAAAAGGTTATCGAAGATGATAAGGGAACGGGTAGAATAGCACGCATACCCGGGTTAGATATTTACGCTAAAACTGGAACAGCGCAAAACCCTCATGGAGATGATCACGCTTGGTTTGTAGGCTATGTCGAAGATGAGCTTAATCCGCTCGTGTTTGTGATCATTATTGAGAATGGCGGAGCGGGAAGCACCACGGCAGGACCAATCGGAAAAGCCTTGATAATGAAATACTATCAGACCTTATCTTCGGAGTTCGCTTCAATTGAATGGGAGACAGGATTATAATGCCGGCAGGTCAGCAGCTGCTTTCAACACTATTTTCTCATGATTGGGTATTATTTTTTATCATTATAGCGTTGATATTAATTGGTATTGTCGCTATTCAAAGCGCTACGGTTGATTCCGGCTCGCAGATGAAGGAAACTAACTTTCAGAAACAAATTATATGGGCGATCTTAGGACTCTTAATTTATTTTTCTATCAGTCTGATTAATTTCAGATTTCTATATGCATTAGCCTATTTCGCTTTGTTAGCCGGAATATTATTAGTGCTATTAACTTATATACCGGCCATTAGCAAAGGCGCATCGGGGAGGTGGATTGGTTTTGGAGGATTGACCATTCAGCCGTCTGAGTTTATGAAAGTTTTTTTAATAATCGGATTGGCAAGGCTGTTGACCGACAACATTAAGAATCTCAGTAAACCAAAGAGTTTAATTTTACCTTTTATTATTGCAGGTGTTGTCACATTGCTTGTTCTGCGGCAACCTGATCTTGGAACGGCAATGGTTTTTCCCGCCATTCTCTTCCCGATGCTTTTCTGGTCGGCTGTTCCCGTAATGACTTTATTTCTGATAATCGCGCCCATAATCAGCTTGCTGAGCGCCTTCAACCTCATATCTTTTGTATTCTGGATAGGATTGATTCTACTATTGCTATGGTTTGCCCGCAAATCATTAAGATTTATCGTTTTGATGTTTTTACTGAATGTATCTGTCGGCTTGGTAACCCCGATGATGTGGAATAATATAAGACCTTATCAACAGAAACGGATTTTAACTTATGTTAACAAACAGTTGGACCCGAGGGGTTCAGGGTATCAGGTTCTACAATCGAAGGTGGCTATAGGATCAGGGGGAATGTATGGAAAAGGGTTGGGAGACGGAACACAATCACAACTAAAATTTCTTCCTGAACAACACACCGATTTTATCATATCCCTTATTGGCGAAGAGTTAGGTTTTATAGGAGTATCAACTGTATTACTGCTCTTTTTCTTTTTACTGGCTAAAATTATAAATAAAGCTTCAAATTCGAAAAACGTATTTGAAAGTCTTGTATTGATAGGAATATCAGCATTACTATTATTCCAAATATTTATCAATATCGGAATGACCACCGGATTAGTGCCTGTAACCGGATTACCGCTACCATTTATAAGCTACGGCGGATCATCTCTCCTTGCGATGATGATTCTAATGGGATTAGTCCAAAGCGTAAGCAGAAATATTTAACTGCTGTTTCACCTTAGAATTATTAAAACACAACGATAAATATCAGAATAATATAAAACATAGATGTTGCATAAGTTATGGCGATATTTTAAATTTAAGAGTTCATGTTAATGCACAAAATGGAATATATGAAAAGATCCTGGATATATGTTTTAATCGGCTCTATTTTAATCCCTGCATGCGGGGGAAGTCAAGCCGCAAGAAATCCTGATGAAAACTCTCCTGCTACGGAACAGACCGCCGATCGCGGAATTCGAGAACTCATTAGGGATTTACAACGGTTAGAATCCACATTAGCGGTTCAATCGGCTAAAGTTAATAATCTCATAGCCGCGGTGACCAATATCAATAATCAGGTAGAGGAATATGATCTACGCTTGCTAAAAGTTGAGTCAATGATGGCTACATCGGGGAATAGCCGATATTCATTTCTTCAGTCGCCTCTTAGTCCTGAAGTTTATCTGGTCGAGTACGAAAACGGTTTGCAAGCGTTTAACTCTGCGCGATACAACGCTGCTTTGATTGCTTTTCAGAAATTGGTAAATTCGAATCCTAATAACGAGCTTGCGGATAACTCGCAATATTGGATCGGCGAGTCTTATTACGGCTTGAAAGATTATGAGCGCGCTTTGTTAGAATTTGAAAAAGTTTTCACGTTTCCAAATAATAACAAGATGGATGCTGCTCAGTTAAAATTAGGCATTTGCTACTTAAAACTAAAAAATCCGGCTAAAGCCAAAGAAGAATTTAATAGACTAATACAATATTATCCAGAGAGTGAATATATCCCTTTATCCAATCTACTAATCAAGAAACTTTAAAATGAGATGTTGATATAAATTGAAAGTATTTTTAATTGCCCCCGAAGTTGCCCCGTTTGCGGAAACAGGAATAATTTCCGAGTTTTCCAGGAATTTTCCTATCTGCATGTTGGAAGAAAAGCATGACATAAGATTGATAATGCCGAAGTATCCGTTTGTGAGCGATAGAAAATATACTCTTCGCGAAGTGATCAGACTGAGAGAAATTCCTGTTGAATGGGACTCTGAGACGAAGATATCCAGTATTAAGTCCGGATTTATACCTGATTCTAAAGTACAGGTTTATTTTCTTCAGGAAAACGAAATATTTAACGGATTAGATCACAGAATTTATAAAAGAAAGGGAGCTCGTAAAGTCATTGAGGGATTAGATTTAAGGTTTTCTTTCTTCGTGAAATCCGCTCTTGAAAGTCTGAAGTTTTTACATTGGCAACCTGAACTGATTCAGTGTTGCGGATGGACTTCAGCATTGGTTCCTTTGATGTTGAAAACTATATATAAGGATGATCCATTCTACAAGGATATTAAGGTGGTATTTAGTCCGTTCACTTCCAAGGAAGGATCCTCTTACTCAGCCGAATGTCTTGAATTCGCGAAAATTAATGTAGACCAAGAATTATCCGAAGACCTGCTGATCGATAAAAAGGGAAGATTCAGTTCCTTTCACGCGGGAATAAAATATTCAGATTCAACAATTGTATTCTCAAATAACAAAGAAAATGTGATGAAGGGCTTGAAATCAAATACAAACCTTTCCAAAATATTAAAAGAGAAGAAAAATCAGATTAGTTCGATAAAGATAAAGTCGGATAAGCTAGACCAATACGTCAATCTCTCCACAGAAGTATTGGAAGTATACAAAAGTGTGGTTTCTTAAGCTGTCTTCCGTAGCCCTATTTAGAAAGTGAATTTTCATTCAAGTAATATTAAACAATCGGTGACAAAATATTATCATCTTTTATTACTGATGCTGTTTTTAGCGGTTATTCCAGGTTGTGACAGTATAGTCTTTGATAACAAGATAGATACGATACTTGAACCTGTGGATCAGGTCAATTTTTTAAGCGTTTCGTCATCTGCTATCAATGACAGCACCTGGACGAAGACGCCTAATAGGGAAAAGGCGGTCCGGCTTCTCATCGGCAAAATTGAAGGTTATGAATCTGCCGCATTGCTTCGGTTCGGGAAATTATCGGAACTGCCGGTAGAATCGCTTATCAAATCCTTATTTGTACAATTGACGGTTATTAATACTATTAGTAAACAACCTTCATCTTCAATTTTACTTTCTATGTATAGGAACAGAGTTGAGTGGAATGAGAACAACGTAGTGAATCTCAAACTTGAGGATTTTGCTCCGCTACCGGAAGATCTTATCGATACGACCACAGTACTTTGGCGTAACAGTGATTCGACATCGGAAAAATTCTCGTTTGATATACCGTTCTCTCTTGTACAGAGCTGGATAGACAGCAGCGATACAAACGGCGTAATAATCATCGGCGATAGTTCTTCTGATTTTATTATTTCCTCTCCGGCAAGAACGAGCGCCTTGAGCAGTTCGTTGGAGCCTTTATTACAAGTGAAGTATACAGACAGTGATACAACGATCTCAACCGGTATATCGGCTACGGGGAATGGATATTTGCTATCTATATCTACTGGTTTGCCGTTATCTGATCCGGACAGAACATATATTGGCGGCGGGAAGGCGTACAGAGGAATTTATAAATTCAATTCGGGACTTTTTGACGGCATATCTGAAACATCGAAAATATCAAGAGCGGAATTAAATTTAGCCATAGATGTTTCAAGATCAATTCTTCCGATTAAGAATAGCTCCGTAACAGGTATCGGAGATACTTTGTATTTCAGTTACCTTGACTCTTCTTCAGAGGGCGGTGATCTCTTTCCAACAACGCAGTCAAATTTCTCCTTCGCTAAAATCCCTATAGATGGAAATATTATCTCGCTGAACATGACCAATATTCTTCAGAGATGGGTTTCTGATAATATTGAAGAGAGGGGATTGGTAATATGGAGCGGTTCTGAGGAAAGCCATCTGTTCAGGGTCGCCTTATATAAAGAAGGTTGTGATGTGACAGCTGACGCTTCATGCGTAGAACCTGAGCTGAATATTTACTACACAACAACCGAGGGGATCGAAGAGTGAAAATGAAATATTTGGCAACGCTGACATTCTTATTTTTCTTTCTTCCCAATACGGTTGATGCAGGAAGTCTTTACGGTCTTTTTGGTATCGGGGAGAGACAATATGCGGTTTCCGCCCGTTCATTAGGCATGGGCGGTGTCAATTTGGCTTTATTCGACGAATTTACTCTGAGCAGATGGAATCCTGCTCAATGGAGCAATATTTCACCGGTCAGGGTGAATTTTCGTAGTCTAACAAGCTATAACAGTGTAAATGACGGCGCTTCATCCACATTTACCGATTTTAACGGTTTCATCATGGGAATACCAATTGGCAACAAGTTTACCATAGGCGGTGGTATTAATCCTATATCGAATTCTAATTATGCTTTAAGTCAATCCGACATTGTTAACGGTGAGCCATGGAATCTCACTATAAACGGTAACGGGGGAATTAGCTCATTCGGGCTTGGAGTAGCTTTCCAGATTACCGAGAGTTTTTCCATTGGGATTAAAAACGATTGGGTTTTCGGTAAGAAAGATGAAGAATGGATTACCCGATTCGATAATGTTAATTTTTTAAGTACAACATATATGAAATCAAATTCATTCGACGGAGCGCTTTTTACTATCGGATTATTTAAGAATCTGAATAATTTTAATTATGCCGGCTCAATAACATTTCCTTTAAATTTCAGAATGACGAGAGAAATAAGTGAACAAACATTAGAGCCTAAAATATTATTGGAAAAAGAAATTGATTATCCAACCGAATTACGAATGGGATTCACATATGATTTGGATGAACGATATGTTTTAGGGATGGATTATCAAATAAGTGATTGGAGTTCCTTAGAATCAGATTTTAATGGTAAATTTGGTGCCGCGTATGATATATTCGGTGGAATTGAAAAGAAAATTTCTCCGAGAAGAAATAATCTACTCGGGAAATTAGCTTTTAGGAGCGGATTCACATTTCGCCGGCTGTACACAGGCGGTTTGGAGGAGTCTTTAATCACTGAAAGGGCGCTGACATTCGGGATTGGGATTCCCGCTCACAATGGGAAAGAAATAATAGATTTAGGATTTTCGTACGGGTTGAGAGGCAGCGAAAAGAGCACGGCAGTTGAAGAGACTACCTTTCTTTTTATGATAGGATTTTCAGCTGGGGAAAAATGGTTTGTAAGAAGAGGTAGATAAAACTTAAGGAGAAAGTGAAGTAAATGATTAATGTTAAAATCTATTTCAGGAAGTTTGGTTTATTTGGTGTTATAATGACGGCTTTTGTTTATGCCGTACTCACCGGCTGCGCTCCTCCGCCCGCGACGGATGGGGAGATAAGCGCAATCGAAAAAGCCCGCTTGGATTCGATAGCGAAGGTTGAGGATCGCAGATGCAAAATCTGGCTTTCAACGGGTTTCGAATATTACAAGAATGGTGATTTTGTGGGTTCTGTACGGAATTATAACAATATGGTCGATGGTGGCTGCGCGGAGAATTACGGTGATAAGCTTTGGATATATCTCGGTAACTCATATAGAGAATTGGACAATGCTGACAGTGCTATGTGGGCGTTTGAAAAAGGATTAAGCCAAGCTCCCGATAACATCCCTCTCCATGAAAACGTGGCATTCTTATTCCAGATGGAGGGAGATAATAACAAAGTAATTGAACGTTATGAAACTATCGCCTCTCTGGATCCAGCTAATATTGAAAGATGGAGAAAACTTCACGATCTATATTTCAGGAACGCATTTTATGAGAAGGATTTGAATATTCTTCAAAAGATCGTTGAAATGGACCCCGGCGACATTATGGCGAAAAATGACATGGTAACGGTAATAAAACTCATGGGCGGTGATGCCACCGAGCTCCTTGAACAAAGGGTTAAAGACAATCCCGATAACACGGAGTTCTTGCTTGAATACGCTAACGCCATCTTTGAAACAGGAGATTATGAAAAAGCAGTGGGGTTATATGAACAAGTTACGGCCGCTGAGCCTAAACATATGCTTGCTTTGGACAGGATCGCATCGTCTTACAAGAACTTGGACCGGCCGAAAGACGCGTTAAAAGCGCTTAAAACTATTTTAAAAATAAGAGGTGATGACAAGAACCTTCTTTATGATATCGCAGAAATATATAAAATTGGCGGTCAGATTAAAACCGCTTACAGTTGGGCAAATAAAACTATCGCCGCTAAACCGAAAGACGGCAGAGGATATTATATAAGAGGCTTGGTGCTTGAAGAGGCGGCTAATTTCTGCCAAAATGAACGAGAAGCAAAAGTAGCGTCAATATTTGACAAGTTAGTCTATGAACTCGCTCTTGACGACCTAAACGTAAGCGCGCGATTAGGTTACGGTGAAGCGAAATCAAGAATAGAATATCTTACTCTTCTCGCTCCAAACAAGAGTGATTTGTTTATGCATCCTGACAAGTTTGCGCCGGAAGGTGATTGCTATAAATGGATAAAGAGGAAAGTAAAAAGAAAATAGCTCTCGGATCTGATCACGCCGGTTTCGAGATTAAAGAACAATTAGCCGCGTACCTTAAAGAGAAGGGATACGAAGTTAAAGATTTCGGCGCATATTCAGCCGATGCAATTGATTATCCCGAACCTGCTTATTCAACGGCAAAATCAGTATCTGAACATTCAACTGACGAAGGGATATTAATTTGCGGTACCGGTATCGGTATGAGCATCGTTGCTAACAAGCTGCCCGGAATACGAGCGGCTGTTTGTAATTCGGTAGAAACCGCTCAGATCTCAAAAAGACATAACAATGCGAATGTATTATGTCTCGGATCAAGGATCGAACATTCAGACAGTTTTGAAAAGATAGTTGATGAATGGCTGAACGCAAAATTTGAAGAAGGCAGGCATGAACGCCGTGTCGGTAAAATTCACTCATTGACGGGAATATGAGGATGCTGTCTACTTTAAAGAACAATGATCCCGATCTATATGAGTCAATCAGAGGCGAAATTGCCCGCCAGCGTCAAACTCTTGAACTGATCGCATCAGAAAATTTTGTAAGTCGCTCCGTTTTGGAGGCAGCCGGTTCTGTGCTTACAAATAAGTATGCCGAGGGTTATCCGGGCAAAAGATATTATGGCGGTTGCGCTTATGTTGATATTTCTGAAAATCTCGCCCGCGATAGAGCTAAAAAACTTTTCGGCGCTGAATACGTGAATGTTCAGCCGCATTCAGGTTCACAAGCGAACATGGGAGTCTACTTTACATTTCTGAAGCCGGGTGATACACTCATGGGAATGAATCTATCTATGGGCGGTCACCTCACCCATGGCTCACCTGTGAATTTCTCCGGAAAGATATATAACGTCGTCTCTTATGGGGTCGATAAAGAGAGAGAGCGGATAGATTTTGACGAGGTAGTAAAAGTCGCCAGAGAGCATAAGCCTAAGATGATAGTTACGGGCGCCAGCGCCTATCCGAGAGATATTGATTTTGCTAAATTCCGTGAAATAGCCGATGAGGTCGGGGCGTACTTAATGGCTGATATTGCTCATCCCGCAGGTCTGGTCGCCGTTGGTTTGCATAGCGATCCTCTGCCCCATTGCCATGTTGTGACTACAACGACTCATAAGACCCTCAGAGGTCCGAGGGGCGGCATGATAATGGTGGGTAAGGATTATGAAAACCAGCTCGGGGTCGTAGCTCCCAAGTCGGGAAGAACGAAAATGATATCCGAGCTTCTTGACAGTACGATCATGCCCGGAATTCAGGGGGGACCATTAATGCATATTATCGCTGCCAAGGCAGCGGCATTTGCCGAAAATTTAAAACCCGAGTACAAGAGCTACGTTGAACAGATAGTGAAAAATGCGAAAGCTCTTGCCGAAAGACTGTTAGAACATGATTTTCAGGTTGTTTCCGGTGGTACGGATGTACATCTTGTATTATTGAATCTTACAAATAAAAATATAACGGGAAAAGCAGCCGAAGAAACGTTGGAGGCTGCGAATATCACAACCAATAAAAATATGGTTCCATATGATGAACGTAGTCCTTTTGTTACAAGCGGATTGAGGATCGGTACGCCTGCCCTAACAACCAGGGGAATGAAAGAGGATGAAATGAGGATCATAGCCGACTATATTGACAGGGTCATTTCCGCGCCTGAAGACGCCTCAGTCCGAAAAGAAGTGAGGATTTCGATTGGAGAGCTTTGTGATAAATTCCCATTATATGATTACCTCGTATAAATATGGGAGGACACTGATTTGAGGTGTGTTTATTGCGATTCATCCGAAACAAAAGTCGTTGACTCGAGAGGAGTTCAAAGCGATAACGCCATACGAAGAAGACGCGAATGCGAATCATGCAGTCGCCGCTTCACTACTTATGAATATATCGAAAATACCCCCGTCATGGTCATAAAGAGCGATGGGAGGCGGGAAAGCTACATGCGTCAAAAGGTGGAGAAATCAATCCAGCTGGCGTGTAACAAACGTCCCGTTTCATTAGAGCAGATTGATCTGATAATCAACGATGTCGAACTCGAATTGAGTTCATTAGGCAGGAGGGAAGTGCCCGTGCGTATCATCGGTGAAACGATAATGAAGAAACTCAAAGCGACTGACGAGGTAGCGTTCATACGTTTTGCAAGCGTCTACAGGAAGTTTAAAGACGCGCAGGAATTTATCTCGGAGATTCACAAGCTCAATTGATGAATGAAACGCTTGACATCCGATACGGAGTCAGGTATTATTAAACTGCTTATTTTATGGGGCTGTAGCTCAGTTGGGAGAGCGCTTGAATGGCATTCAAGAGGTCGTCGGTTCGACCCCGATCAGCTCCACAAATTTATTCCTCTCAGATAATCTACAAATGGACAGTTCAATAAGATAACATGACAATTATTCTTCAGGACAGCGGAGAACGAATTATACCCCCTCAGGAAGGTGAGGTGAGTGTAGTATTTGAGCATCATAAATTTACATATGACGTTACATCCAAACATATTTTTAATAAAGATGTCTTGGATGTGGGATGTGGTACGGGATATGGAGCAGCTATACTCGCAAATCATGCGCGAACAGTAACAGGAATCGATTATCATATTCCGGCGCTGGAATATTGTAAAAACATTTATTCCGCAAATAATATAGCGTATAGTGGAATGGAAGCAGTGTCATTAGCTTTTAAGGACGATTGCTTTGATATTGCAACATCATTCCAGGTAATTGAACATATTTCAGATGTTCGTAAATTCTTAAAAGAATTAAAACGGGTAGTAAAACCCGGAGGATTGATATTTATTTCCACACCAAATGTTTCTGACAAAGCAAAAAAGAGCTCAAATAACAGTTTCCATGTTAATGAAATGAGCTATTATGACCTTAACGAACTTTTAACCTCAGAATTCAATTCATTTAAAATTGAAGGTCAAACTTATAGTTCAGGAGGAGTACTAAAAACGATGATCAGAAAATTGCCGTTATATAATTGGGGCGCTATGTTAAAGCGAAATAGCAAATTTAAAAAATATGTCTCGCAAATATTAGGCTTAACAAGTTACACAAGCACAATTAAAGGCGCAGCAACGTCTATGGATCTATATGCAATTTGCAATAACAATTAAATATGACCAATAATAAAACAGGTATCGAATAATAAATTGATAATAGTTACAGGTGGAGCGGGACTGATAGGGAGCAGTGTCGTCTGGAAGTTGAACGAAAGAGGCAATTCCAATCTACTAATAGTCGACCATAACCCGTTAGATCTCAAGGACGCTAATCTTTTTCCTCTAAGATATTCATATTATGTGGATAAAGCTGATTTTATTAAACCATTACTTGATGGCAAATACGGTGATGAAATAGAGGCGATTATACACCTTGGAGCGTGTTCGGATACAATGGAATCGGATAAAAAGTACCTCTATCAGAATAATTTTGAGTACACGCGAATTTTAGCCGAATTCGCCGTGGATAAAGGAATTCGGTTTATTTACGCGTCAAGCGCCGCAACATATGGAAATGGTGATAAAGGCTATTCGGATGATGAGAATTTGATTTCTACTTACGAACCGCTTAATGAATATGCGCGGTCTAAACAGATGTTTGATCTGTGGGCGATAGAAGAAGGTATCATGGAAAAAATAGTAGGGCTGAAATACTTCAATATTTTCGGTCCGAACGAGGGTCATAAAGGTAACATGCGAAGCATGGTCTTGAAAGCATACAAACAAATTTTTGCTAAAGGCAAAGTGAGCCTGTTCAGTTCACACAGAGATGATTATGAAGACGGGGAGCAGAAAAGAGATTTTCTATATGTGAAGGATGCAGCTGAGATGACTCTATATTTTCTTGATAATCCTCAAATTAACGGGATATATAATATCGGTTCCGGTAAGGCGGAGACCTGGAACGAACTTATCGGCAATCTGTTCAAATCACTTGATATGGAGCCTATAATTGAATATATAGATATGCCCGAGAATATACGTAATCAGTACCAATACTATACAAAGGCTGATATGACCAAATTTGAAAGTTTGGGGTATAATGATCCGCTAATGAACCTCTCGGAAGCGGTTGACGACTACGTTCAAAATTATCTTATACCGGGAAATCATTTAGGTGAATGATCGGTTGTTATAAGAACTTTATTCATCTTCGATAAACAGTTCACATTATGCTGATCAATTTTATTGCCTTTACCTGAACGAAAAGTTACTTTACGCTCGCAATAAATGGAGAGGTGGCCGAGTGGCTGAAGGCGCTCGCTTGGAAAGCGTGTTTACTTAACGGCAGGTGGGTTCCTCCGAAGGAGTTCTCCAAAGGAGTCCTTCGTGACCTACGGAAGAATCCCACCACATGAGCGATATATATTGGAGAAAGTTGTTTATAGTATATGTTCTAAAAAGTATAAACTACAAATACCACTATATAGGACATACAAAAGATCTGAATGTAAGACTAAAACAACATAATATGGGAAGGGTAAAGGTATCGAAAGCTCGTAATCCGTTTATAGTGATTTATCAGGAAGAATATCAATTAAGGTCTGAAGCTGTGAAGAGAGAAAGACATCTCAAAAAAGGGAAAGGCAATATTTGGCTTCGGAATAAGCTGATAAATCTTAATTTATGGTAAATAAAAGAAAATAAAGTTCTGGAGAGGTGGCCGAGTGGCTGAAGGCGCTCGCTTGGAAAGCGTGTTTACTTAACGGTAACGTGGGTTCGAATCCCACCCTCTCCGCAAGTATAAATCAAATTAGTAACAATCTATACTCAAAGCGGAATCACCTAACGGATTCGTATCCTCCCGGGACACCGTTTTTGGAAAAGACTATCTGCCAGAGTTGATTTTTCCGGGACCTGAAACCGCCGGCGGCGCTGAGAAGATAATAGGTCCACATTCGGTAAAACCGTTCGTCATAAGAATCTTTTATACTCTCCCAATTGCCAATAAAATTCTTATGCCACTCCATTAAAGTTTTGTCATAATCCGATCCGAAGTTGTGCCAATCTTCTAATACGAAAATGCCTTCAGTTGCCGTACTGATCTGCTTTTCAGATGGTAATACACCATTAGGAAAAATATATTTGTCGAACCAAGGATCGGTAGAACGACTTGATTTTCTACTGCCGATTGTATGTAATAAAAACAGACCTTCCGGTTTTAGATTATTAGATACCACTTTCATGAAGTTCCTGAAATTTTTAGAGCCAATGTTTTCAATCATTCCCATAACTAATATATGATCGAATTGTTCGTTTATCTCTTTGTAATCCTGAAATCTTATCTCAACAGGTAAACCCTTACAAAGGCTTTGTGCGTATTCAATTTGTTTTTTAGACTTACTGATCCCCACGACATTTACTTCATATCTTTCTGAGGCAAATTTTTCGAAACTACCCCATCCACAACCTATATCAAGAATATTCTGACCCGGTTTTAAATTTAGTTTTCGGCAAATCAGATCGAGCTTTGCCTCTTGAGCGTCATCAAGATTATCTGCATCTTTCCAATACCCGCAGGTATATAACATTCTTTTATCAAGAGTATTTTTAAAGAGTTCGTTTCCGAGGTCATAGTGTTTATTTACGGATTCGGATGATTTTACGCCGGATAGCATATTTGAAATAACAGCTTTTATTATCAGACCGAATTCTTTGAATTTTCGTGTTTTTTCGTTTGGCGTTATTTTTAAAAGTCTATTGATAAATTCATCTAATTGCGGGCAATCCCACCAGCTATCCATATACGCTTCCCCTAAGCCGAGAGCGCCGTTTAAGAGAATTCTATTGTAGAATCTTTCATCTTTAACTTGAATATCGAAAGGACGATTTCCATTTATGATTATATCGGCGGAATTGAAACGATCTTGTACGTATTTTTTAGCGCTGTCCATAAAACTTAAGATTTTAATTTACAATCCGGTTATAGTTTCTCTGTAAAAATAATATTCATGCATGAATAAATAAGATACAGTAGTGTTGATAAATTACTGGATAAGCCGTTAAATATCAAGTAGCGTCGAATAAATTCATAATACTTCTTGAAAGTTGGGATATTAGATTATAGATTCTGTGCTGAAGAAAATTTGTTGTTAAATAGTTAAAGAGAATAAATGTTACGGGCAAGAAAGAGAATTACTAAAAAAGAACTCAAGCATGACGCTATGTTAGAGGCAATGTATAAGGTGGAAACCTTTATGAAGAGCTATTCTAAGCAGGTGATGTATGGTGGAGCAGGGTTAGTAGCGCTTATAGTTGTCTCTGTTATGATGTTGAATTCCAAAAGGGAAGCCGAAGTAAAAGCGGATTCTGCCGTCGGCATAGCTCAATACAAGCTTTTGATCGGAGATTTTCAAGATGCTGAGGTTCGGCTTGAGGACGTTTTAAGGAAATATCCCGGCACCAAGGCGGCAAGAGAAGGTAAATTCTATCTTGCCAACGCTCATTATCTTTTAGGCAATATGGAGGAAGCCGAGAAATATTATATAGAATTTTTGGCCGAGAGTTCAAATGACCCGATTCTTGAATCTTCAGCCAATTCCGGATTGGCTGCTATAAAGGAAGACACTGACGATAATCTATCAGCGGCGAATTTCTATATGAAAGCATCGTTTATCTCTAACGGCAAGACTCAATCAGAAGCGTATATGTTATCATCCATTAGGAATTATTATAAATCAGGTGAAATTGAGAGGGCGCAGGAGATGGTGGATGATATGCTTGCCGACGAAGATATAAGCAATAATACTAAAGAGAGTGTGAAATATTGGAATTCTATTATCATGGGGGCGGACGGCTAACTGAATACGGTTTATAACCTTATTATTTTGCTTGCTTGCCAGCAAAATAGAGGTTATAATCATTGATTGGAGTGGGTTGACAGACCCACTCTTTTTGTTGAGATGAAGAAGAGATGAAAGCAATAGCGGAGATAGATACAGACCGCATCGGTCGTTTGGCGGAAACCTTTGTAAATGAGCTCGGAGCGGAGCTTATAGAGGTAAAGATCGGTTCGACAAAAAAAGGACAGCAAATCGTTATAATTGTTGACGCGGAGAGGGGTATTTCTATTGAAACATGTTCAAAAATAACGAAACGTTTAAGAAATTCACTTTACGACGAGAATTATGCGGGAGGTAACTTTAAAATTGAGGTTTCTTCACCGGGAGTTGACAGACCTTTGGTTACGGAAGATGACTTTCGAAGAAAAACGGGCAGAAAGATCGAATTGTGGCATGATGAAGCGAGTATCGCTTCTCCGGTTGAAGGAGTGATAAAGTCTATAGAACGAAATCTTTTATTGTTGGAAGAAAAGGGAATTACAAACGAAATAAGTTTAGATAAAATTGATAAAGGTTTATTAAAAATAGAAATACGATGATTATTCAGAGGAGAAGATAATTGATCAATCGTGAGATAGTAGAGGCATTTTCGGCAGTTGCGATGGAAAAGAACATAGACAGGCGTTCTCTTGCCGACATCATCAAAGGCATATTTGAAACGATGATCCTAAAGAAATACGACACGTTAGACGGATTCGACGTTATAGTCAATCTTGACAAAGGAGAGATCGAGATCTACCGGTTCAAGACTATCGTAGAAGAAGTTACCGATCCTGAAATTGAAATTTTAGTTGAAGAAGCTAAAGAGGTGGAACCGGATCTTGAAGTCGGGGATGAATTTATAGAGATTATTGATATTGATACATTTGGAAGAAGGCTTATTGCCTCAGCTAAACAAAACCTTGCCCAACGCATAAAAGACGCTGAAAAAGAGATAGTTATGGACGAATATAAAGATCGCCTTGGTGAAGTTATCATCGGAGATGTCTATCAGGAAAGAAGAAGAGATGTCTATATCATGGTAGGTAAGACTGAGGTTATTCTCCCTGAGAGGGAGCAGATACCCGGAGAACGATACCGAAGAGGTAATAGTATTAGAGCTGTTATCAACGCGGTAGAATCTACCATGCATGGGCCGGAGATAATAGTTTCACGGGCTTCATCAGAATTTCTGATACGTCTTTTTGAAATTGAGGTTCCTGAGATATTTGACGGTATAGTGGAGATCAAGACTGTCGCCCGGATAGCTGGTGACAGATCAAAAATCGCGGTCATATCAAACGACAAGCGAATTGATCCTGTCGGCGCTTGCGTGGGAATGAAAGGTATTCGTATTCAATCTATCGTACGAGAGCTGAATAATGAAAAAATCGACATAATTCCATGGAGCGACGATCCGCTTATCTATATTCAAAGAGCTTTATCCCCCGCAAAACCCATCAGCACAGAGATAGACGAGGAAAGAAAAAAGGCGACGATAATCGTCTCGGATGAAGAATATCCGTTGGCGATTGGTAAAAACGGACAAAATATAACCCTCTCAAACCAGTTGACGGGTTATGAGATTGAAGTGTTGAGGGAATCGGATGAAGAACTCAAAGGCGATCTCCTAATAGACCAAGTCGAAGGGTTGACAGCGTCTACGATTGCAAAATTAACCGCCGGTGGTTTTGAAAGAGCCGAAGATATTTTAGACGCGGGAATTAAAGGATTAAAAAGTGTTAAAGGTATTGGAGAGAAAACCGCTGAAAAGATAATTTCAACGATTGAGGTCTATTTCGAGGAAGTGGAATAGAATTACAGGAAAAGAATGGCTGAGAAGAATATAGAGACCAAGAAAAATAAAACTGAAAAAAGAGATGCTAAAAAGCGGATTTATCAGATCGCCAAGGAATTAAATCTTTCTCACGAAGAAATAATATCTTTCCTCAAAGAAAATGAAATTAGCGTTTCCAGTCATATGTCTCCGGTAGATGAAACCACTTACAATAAAATTTTAGCTGAATTTGCGAAAGAAAAAGTCATTGTTGAACGAGAGAAGAGTGAATCTATTCAACGGGAACAGGAATCTCTCCGGATATTGGAAAAAGAGATTGAAAAGAAGCGAATTGAAACGGCATCGATAATGCCGCACGAAGTTCCTGTATTAGAAAAATCAAAAAGTAAAGAAAAAGTTGATCCCAAATCGAAAGAGGATCCGACAGATCTGAAAGCGGTTGATTCTCAACCGACAGATGCAAAAGAAAAAACAGAAAAAGTTGCTATTGTCAAACCTGATTTGCCGGCTGAATCTACAGATTCTGAAAAGTCCAAGGAAAAAACTGATCAATCTACCGACCAGGAAACATCGGTTAGTGAAATAGAGCCAATATCGGATGTTAAACAGAAAAGAAGAAAAATCGATCTTGACAAAATACCATCCGATAAAAAGCGTTCTAAAGAACTCAAACCCAAGCGTAAGAGAGTACGGATCAAGAAAGCCGGGCAGGATACAGCTGAAACAATACCCGCTGAAGCCTTTAAAAGGCGAAAAAAAGCCCTACCCGTTGACCAAAAAGCCGTTGATGAATCGATTAAAAAAACATTGGCAGCTGTTGACGCGAGTTCTAAAAAGAAGAAAAGAAGGAAAACTTCCACATCTGATGAAGTCGAAATTGATTCAAGTTTACTTAAGGTCGCGGAATATACTTCAGTAGGTGATCTGGCAACTCTAATGGACATACCGACGAATGAACTGATCGCCAAATGTATGGAACTCGGTTTTATGGTTACTATCAATCACAGGCTCGATTTTGATACCATAGTTTTATTGTCAGCCGAATATGAATTCAAGGTTGAAAGAGTGGAAGAATTCGGGTCAGAGGTTGTAGATGAAGTAGATATTGAAGAAAAACCGGAAGACTTGAAAGAGAGAGCTCCTGTGGTGACCATCATGGGGCATGTCGATCATGGAAAAACTTCTCTGCTTGATTTCATTAGAAATGAATCGGTCGTCGCGGGTGAGGCGGGCGGAATCACTCAACATATAGGCGCATATCGAGTTATTTTAGATAATGGTAAAGAGATCACTTTCCTTGATACTCCCGGGCATGAAGCATTTACCGCTATGCGCGCAAGAGGCGCTCAGGTAACTGATATTGTGGTAATTGTTATTGCGGCGGATGACGGCGTTAAGCCGCAGACTATTGAAGCAATCAATCACGCGCGGGCGGCGAAAGTTCCCATAATCGTCGCAATCAACAAAATTGACAAACCGAATGCCGATATAGAGAATGTAAAACGAGAATTATCGGAATATAAAATAGTTGTTGAAAGCTGGGGAGGCAAGACCCAGTCGGTTGAGGTTTCCGCTAAAACAGGTGAAGGCATAGAAGATTTATTGTTGGGAATACTCTTAGAATCTGAGCTATTGGAATTGAAGGCTAATCCGAATAGAAGAGCGCGCGGCATTGTTGTCGAGTCGCGTCTTGATAAGGGGCTTGGTCCTTTAGGAACTATACTGATTCAGAAAGGCACTCTTAAAATTGGCGACGTCTTTATTTGCGGAACCACATCAGGGAAAGTTAGAATTCTCATGGACGAGAGAGGCAATAGAGTAAAAGAAACGGCGCCTTCCATACCGGTTCAGGTACTGGGTTTCGATGCCGTCCCGGCTGCGAATGATTTTTTTGCCGTATTAGAAGAGGAACGCGAGGTAAAGAAAATCAGTTTTGAGAGGCAAAGGATCAAGCGCGAACAACAATTCCGTAAAATCAAGCTCCGTACGCTTGATGAGATATCACAGCAGATAAAAGAAGGTAAGGTCAGAGAACTTTCTATTATTATCAAGGGAGATACAGACGGATCAGTTGAAGCACTGAACGATCTATTAGTAAATTTAAGCACTAAAGAGGTTGCCGTTAAGGTGATACACAGCGCAGTGGGAACCATAGTAGAATCAGATATTCTTCTTGCTACGGCATCCGGCGCGGTAATAATCGGATTTCATATAGAAGCTACCGCAAAAGCAAAACAACTTGCTGAAAAAGAAAGTATAGATATTAGGATATACAATGTCATTTATGATGTTGAAAATGAGATCAAAACCGCTCTTGAGGGAATGCTTGAGCCTGAAAAACTCACGAATGTAATTGGCAGCGTTGAAATACGCGCGGTCTTCAGTAATTCCAAGGTAGGCGCTATCGCAGGATGTTATGTGCTATCCGGAAAGGTTTCAAGAGGTGATATGATCAATCTGCTAAGAGATGAGCAGATGGTCTCGCAAGGTACCATAAGCAGCCTTAAACGGTTTAAGGATGATGTAAAAGAGGTCGCGGAGGGGTTTGAATGCGGTATAACTCTCGAAGGCGTGAACGGGATAGAAGAGGGTGATATTATCCAAATTTATGAAATAACCGACAGGAAACGTACTCTTGATGAGGCAAGAGTTTAATAGGAATTAGCAAAGTTGGCTATTTTGGGTTTACTTCAATTAGAAATATTCATTCCGGAGAGTCGAAGCTTAAAAGATAAACGGAGCGTAATCAAAAGTCTAAAAGAAACGGTTAGGAAAAAATTCAATGTTTCTATAGCGGAAACGGGTGATCACGATAAATGGGGAAAATCTCAGATTTCAATATCAAAAGTTAGTAATGAATCCTCGGTGATCAGAAAAGAATTTCAAAATATTCAAAAAGATATTGAGAGACGGTATCCGTTGGAGATTGTCAACAAGGTGGAAGAAGTATGGTAAGAGGAAAATATAAACGCTCAGATAGAGTAGGGGATGTCGTAAAAAGAGGTATCGCGGAGATTCTTGTCCGAGGTGAATTGGGTGTGGATTTCGGATTTGTTACGGTTACAAGAATCGAGATGTCCAATGACCTGAAAAATGCGAAAGTATTCATATCAATTCACGGAGACGAAGAAGAAAAAAAGAAGCAGTTTAAAAAGTTAATGGAAAACAAAAAGAGGATGAGATACCTTGTGGCTAAAAATATAGACCTACGCTACACTCCTAATTTGAAATTATACAGAGATGATTCTCTTGATAACTCCATTAAAGTTCAAAAATTGCTCTATGATATAGAACATGGCGAAAAATAAAAGTGGAACTGCTGACTGATATAACGGATTATCAATCTTCTCACGACAGAGTTTTAACTGTGGGTACATTTGACGGCGTGCACCTAGGTCATCAAAAGATTATCGAAGCCATTATTGAAAGCGCAAAAAAGAGAAATCTAAAATCTACAGTCGTGACATTCGATCCTCATCCGAAAGAAGTCATTTCTACTCCGGACGGAACTGATAAGATCGAGCTGCTTACAACTCTTGAAGAAAAATTGGCGGCACTCTCCAAATTCGATATAGACACTGTGATAGTCATACAGTTTACAATGGAATTTTCCAGAACCGATCCCGATGCTTTTGTGACTGATATTCTGTGTAAGAAATTTAAGGCGAAAGAAATCATTGTCGGCTACGATCATAATTTCGGGAAAGACCGCTCAGGCAACCACAAAACGCTGCTCTCACTCGGTGAAAAATGCGGCTTCTCGGTTAAGATGGTTGGACCTTTCGATCTGATGGACGGCGCGGTCAGCAGTACCCGTATCAGAAAGTTACTTTCCGGTGAGGGAGATGTTGAAACCGCCTCAAAGCTCTTATCCCGGCTATATTCAATTACAGGCAGTGTCGTGAAAGGTGAGGGAAGGGGGAGAAAAATCAATTTTCCCACCGCAAACATCAAATTGCACAATGATTCTAAAGTAATTCCCAAAAACGGCGTCTACTGTGTAAATGTCTTACGGGACGGTAAGTCCCAAAAAGGAATGTGCAACATAGGATTTCGACCTACATTCGATGGAAGCGACCGAACAATAGAAGCTCATATACTCTCGGACGATCTCGGCGACTTGTATGGTGAAGAAATATCGTTAGAGTATATATCACGTTTGAGAGACGAATTTAGATTTAACTCTTCAGAAGAATTAATAAAACAGCTGCAAAAGGATAAGCTAGCATGCAGCATCTAACTTATATACAAAATAAGGACTAAAAGAATGAGCATTACGAAAGATGAAAAACTCGAGCTTGTAAAGAATTATGGCTCAAACGATAGAGATACGGGAAGGTCGGAGGTACAGGTTGCGCTCTTGACAAAGAGAATCGCCAATCTGACCGAGCACCTTAAAGAGCACAAACATGATCATCATACAAGAAGAGGTTTGGTAATGATGGTGGGTAAGAGGAGAAGATTGTTGAATTATTTAGAAAAAACTCAACTGAATCGTTATCGAGACGTTATTAAAGCATTAAATTTAAGACGATAACTTCGTCTACATAATATTAAAAGGAGTATTAATTGATAATCAAAGAAATGGAACTTGGGGGAAGAACACTCAAGTTAGAAACAGGTAGAATCGCAAGGCAGGCTGACGGAGCTGTCTTCGCGACTTACGGCGAAACAATAGTTCTTGCCACAGCGGTAGCAAGTAATGTACCGAGAGAAGGGATAGATTTTTTCCCGCTAACAGTTGAATACCGGGAGAAGCAATATGCGGCGGGTAAAATACCCGGCGGATTTTTCAAAAGAGAGGGAAGACCGACAGAAAAGGAAATTCTTTCTGCCCGGATGACGGACAGGTCAATCAGACCTTTATTTCCCGACGGTTTCAATAATGAAACTCAAGTTATAATATACGTTCTATCGGCTGATCAGGAAAATAATGCGGATACTCTGGGAATGATTGCGGCATCCGCAGCATTGTCAATTTCATCCATACCATTTAACGGACCTATCGCGGCCGTCAGAATTGGGGACCTTGAAGGTGAATTGGTTATAAATCCGGAATTAAGTAAGATCGAAGAGAGTAGTATGGAGATCATTACAGCCGGTGGAAAAGAATCCCTAATCATGGTTGAAGGAAGTATGAAGGAGATTCCTGAAAGCAGGATGCTCGAAGCGCTTTCTTTAGGACAGGAGAATGTAAAAAATATTGTTAAATTGATCACTGAACTTGTCAAAGAATGCGGCAAGGAAAAACAATCATTTCCGGTTCCTGAGGTGGATAAAGAACTCTTAAAAGAAGTGACGTCATTGGTAGGTGAAAAAATTCAAAAAGCCAATAGAATGTCTGATAAGGCTAAACATGAGCGCTCTGATTTCATAAAGCAGTTTACCGACGAGCTATTGGCTGAATTAGAGGAGAAATATCCTGAAGAAGAAAAAACTATAAAAGGTATAATCCATGATCTCGAAAAAGAAGATTTAAGGAAACTTATTCTTGAAGAGAACAAGAGACTGGACGGAAGAGGTCCTACCGATGTAAGAGAAATATCGTGTGAAATTGATATCCTTCCGAGAACTCACGGCTCTGCGCTATTTACGCGAGGTGAGACTCAAAGCCTTACGGTTATTACTCTTGGTACCAAGATGGATGAACAAAAAACTGACGGTATAGACGGTGAAAGCTACAGTAAGTATATGCTTCATTATAATTTCCCTCCATTTTCAGTCGGCGAAGCAAGAATGATAAGAGGAGTCAGTCGTAGAGAAATAGGGCATGGAAAGCTCGCTGAAAGAGCACTCTCTCCGTTATTACCTGAAAGCGAAGATTTTCCATATACGATAAGAATTGTCTCCGAAATAATGGAATCGAACGGATCTTCTTCTATGGCGACAGTGTGCGCATCATCTTTGGCGTTGATGAATGCCGGTGTTCCTATCAAAAAATCAGTTGCGGGAATAGCGATGGGACTTATAACGGATGGTGATAAGACTGTGATCATTTCTGATATACTCGGCACGGAAGATCATATAGGCGACATGGATTTCAAGCTCGCAGGTACCCGTGACGGCGTTACGGCTGTACAGATGGATCTTAAAATAGACGGTATCAGCGTTGAAATGCTCGAAAAAGCGGTTGCGCAATCGACTAAGGGAAGAATACATATCATCGATGAAATGGAAAAGTTAATTAGTGAATCCGCTGATGATATTTCTGTATACGCGCCACGAATATTGACGCTGAAAGCGCCGATTGATATGATCGGAGGCATAATAGGGCCTGGCGGAAAGGTAATTAAGAAGATACAGGCGGATACCGGGGCTAAGGTAGAGATAGAAGATGACGGCACCATCATAATCTCTTCGGTTGGCGGCGGACCTGCCCAAGAAGCAAAAGAAATCATAGAGAATATTCTAAAAGTACCTGAAGCAGGTGAAGAATATGAAGCTACCGTTAAAAAGATTATGGACTTCGGAGCGTTTGTTGAATTTCTTCCCGGAAAAGAAGGTCTCGTCCATATTTCTAAAATCGCGTATGAAAGAGTCGCAAAGGTTGATGACGTCTTGAAGTTGGGTGATGTGATAAAAGTAAAACTCCTGAAGGTTGATAATCAGGGTCGATACGATCTCTCCATGAGAGACCTCTTGGAAAAACCTGAAGGATGGGTGGACGAGCCTCCGAGAGACCGTAGACCGCCGAGAAGAGATAACAGGGGTGGCAGGGGAGGCGGGAATCGCAGATGACCGAAGGGAATCACAAAAAAACCGTACTTGAAAACGGTTTATGCATAGTCACCGAAAGTAATGATTATGTGCGTTCCGCGGCAATCGGTATTTTCATAAAAAGCGGAGCAAGAAACGAGACATCGGATAATCATGGCGTAGCTCATTTTCTTGAGCATATGGTATTCAAGGGAACTGAGACGAAAGATTCATTTGAAATAGCCAACTCCTTGGAATCTATCGGCGGTTCGCTTAATGCGGCAACTTCTGAAGAGTATACAGTTTTTTATTCCAGGATTCTTGATGAGCATATGGAAAATGCGATTGAAGTTCTTTCTGACCTCGTGCAAAATGCTGTTATAAATAGTGATGTAACCAAGATTGAAAAAGGTGTAATAATAGAAGAGATAAAAGGAGTAGAGGATACTCCGAGTCAATTGGTGGTTGAAAATTTTCTTTCCGATCTTTTTCCGGACCACTCACTTGGAAAGCCGATACTTGGTACGGAAGAATCTATTAAATCAATGACAGCCGCGAAATTGAAGGAATATCGTAAGAAAAATTATATTCCCGAAAATATTGTCATCTCCGCGGCGGGCAATCTGGAGCACGATAAAGTAGTTGAACTGGTCAACGAGTATTTTCACATTCCCGGCGGACAGGAACTGCCTGCTCTCACGGCTCCAAACGGCACTCTTCGAAACGGAATAAATAAGGTCAAAACACATATAACGCAATCGCATATTTGCCTCGGATATCGCGCTCTTCCTTACACGGATAAACGAAGACACGCAATGCTGGTGATGAACACAATTCTCAGCGGTGGGATGAGCACCCGCCTCTTCCAGAATATAAGGGAGAAATATGGTTTCGTTTACAGTATTTACAGTTTCCCGGAATTCCTATTTGACACGGGTTATTTTTGCACTTACGCCGGTACTGACGCTCAAAAGACGGATGAAGTCATCGGTCTGATTGAAAAGGAGATAAAGGCTCTTAAAAACGAGCCTGTCAAAATCGAGGAGATCGAAAGCGCGCGCGCTCAATGGAAAGGCGGCGCCCTCATATCTATGGAAAGTATGATGAGTCGGATGAATCGCATGGCTATGCTGGAAATGCATTTCGGAGAATATTCCTCAATTGACGAGCTCATCAAAAAAATAGATTCCGTTAGAATTGAAGATGTGAAAGATTTAGCAAACGATATATTTGTCGAAGGAGATATGGTTGTATCTGTTATTCAACCGGAAGCATAGAGTTTACGGCTTGAAAAAGTGATGAAGAAAGGTAAAAGATGATTATCGGCGTTCCGAAAGAGATAAAATCGGAAGAGCATAGAGTTGGCATCATTCCCGGTGGAGTCGAGCAATTGGTCAATACCGGGAATGAAGTCATCGTTCAATCTAATGCCGGTACGGAGAGCGGATTCAACGATGATGAATATAGTTCTGCCGGAGCGAAGATACTCGACAGCGCGCAGGAAGTCTATGCAAATGCCGAATTAATCGTTAAAGTCAAGGAACCGCTGCCTGTAGAATGCGATATGATATCGGAAGGTCAGCTGATATTCACCTATTTTCACTTTGCGGCTAACAAAAAGTTGACGGAGAGTTTCATCAAAAACAAAGCCATAGCGATTGCTTATGAGACGGTGCAATTGAAGGATAAATCTCTTCCATTGTTGGTGCCTATGAGCGAGGTTGCGGGAAGGATGGCAGTTCAAGAAGGCGCAAAATATCTTGAAGCCCCATCAGGTGGGATTGGCGTGCTGCTCGGAGGTGTTCCGGGAGTAAACCCGGCAACCGTTACGATTTTAGGTGGAGGAGTTGTCGGCTCTAACGCGGCTAAAATCGCGTCCGGAATGGGAGCAAAAGTTTACATCCTTGATATAAATTTAGACCGACTAAGATACCTTAATGACGTGATGCCTGACAATGTAATAACACTAATGTCGAATCCGGCTAATATCAGGAAATTACTTAAATTTACAGACCTGCTTATCGGAGCGGTTCTGATTCCGGGAGCGAAAGCGCCGAACTTAGTTACGAAAGATATGCTCGGCTTGATGAAAAGGGGCTCAGTGTTAGTGGATGTTGCCGTTGATCAGGGTGGATGCATAGAAACTTGTAAGCCCACGACACACGATAATCCTACATTCATTATAGATGGAATAGTCCACTATTGTGTTGCGAATATGCCGGGCGCGGTACCTTATACATCCACAATAGCGCTAACCAATGCAACGTTACCCTATATAATGATCCTGGCAGATAATGGTTTTTCGAAATCGTTGAACGAATATGAAGACCTTAAACTGGGATTGAATATATATAAAGGAACGATCACACATAAAGGCGTTGCGGATGCCTTCGGAATGGAATTCGTTCCGATCGATAAGGCATTATTAACCGCGTAAGAAAGATGTCATTAGACCATCCGGTCTTACTCTTCCATATCGCTAATGGAATTAGAAACAGTTAAAGGTATAGATTATATGAGCAACGCCGTTTTTTTACACTATATTTCAAAAATTTAAAGAAGAACATTACCATTAGTATTTAAAATACCCGGATTTTACATCCGGGACACAAAACTTCTCCTCAAAATCAAAATAATCAGTGACATTCCTAAGCTATTGGAAATATTAAAACAAAACATGATAAATAACCACTCTTCGGTCACCGGTTTTGCTCAAACTCTTCAGAAATAGAAAAAATACTTGTATCAGCTGCATCTTATTGTTATAATATAAAGCGTTACTTGAACCATAAATATTATTTGATAAGGTGATACTTGAATCAACCTCAAATTAAAAAGCTATACTATTCAATTGGCGAAGTCGCCGAACTTACATCATTAAAACCTTATGTTCTACGCTATTGGGAGACTGAATTTCCTGCTCTGAAACCGACTAAAAACCGTGCCGGCAACAGAATTTACAAAGATCGTGATTTAAAAATATTATTCCACATTAAATATCTTTTATACGACCAGAAATACACCATAGAGGGCGCCAGGAAGCAACTTAAATCGGCTAATTTCGAAGAAATGATGCAATCCGGTGATTCCGCTTCAAATTTGAGCGTTAGCAATCCCCAAGATGGAGAGAACAACGATGAAGATAAATTAATCAGTACTCTCTCGGTTATCAGAAATGGATTACTTGATCTGAAAAAGATATTAGAGGACTAACTACAAGACATTAATACAGAACTGCATGCACATCCTACTGTATGCGAATTAAGGCGCCTGACACCTAATCCCACCGCAGGCGCTTTATTTTAATATAATTTGCTAATCCTATTGCTTTTATGCGAAAAATATTGGAAAATTGCTTGATGTCATTATATTGAATAGACAGAAGAAAGGATTTATTTTGGAAGAGAAAGAAGTTCAAGCATTATTGGAAAAGGATTTTCCCGATTCGGATATAGCTATCGTTGATACCCGGGGAAGCGGCGACCACTTCGAAATAATGGTAGTTTCAGATAATTTTGAGGGTGTCGCTATTTTGGAGAGACACAGAATGATCCACTCCGCGCTTGGTGAAAATCTCGGCGCCGCTATTCATGCTGTGGAGATCAAAGCCTATACAAAAAAACAATGGGAGAATGTCTCCTAAATCGGAAAGGAAATAACAGCTATGTCAGACGAGCTTTTAAATAAAATAAAAACAGACGTCAGTGATAATAAAGTCATGCTTTACATGAAAGGTACGCCTGAAATGCCGAAGTGCGGATTTTCATTCAAAGCGATTGAAATACTGAAGTCTCTTAATGCGAAATTCAATTCGATGGATATTCTTCCGGATCCAAATATGAGGGAAGTTCTATCGGAGTACTCAAATTGGCCAACCATTCCTCAACTCTTTGTGGATGGCAAGCTTATCGGCGGTTCGGATATTATGATGGATATGTATGAGAGCGGAGAACTTCAAGAACTTATTGGCAGCATCGGCGCCATAGACAGCGGAACAGAAGAGGTTTCCGCTAATTAGCATATCTTGAAAATAGAAAAAGCAACATTCGGAGCGGGTTGTTTCTGGGGAGTCGAATCTCTGTTCAGGTCTGTCGAAGGTGTTCTGAGCGCGACATCGGGCTATTCCGGCGGCACAAAAGAGAATCCTACGTATGAAGATGTCTGCACTGGTACGACAGGTCATGCGGAGGTAGTGGAGGTTGAATTCGATTCTGATAGGGTAAAGTATGAAGATTTACTAAATGAATTCTGGAAGAATCATGACCCTACTACTCTGAATCGACAGGGTCCCGATGTGGGCACTCAATATCGCTCGGCAATATTTACGCATTCGCCTGAGCAGGAAAGAGCGGCGTTAGAATCCAAAAAACAATTAGATGAAAGTAACAGCTACTCTAATCCGGTAGTGACGGAAATAACCGAAGCATCAAAATTTTATCGGGCTGAAGAGTACCATCAACGCTACTTCGAGAAGCACGGAATAGAATACTGCCCGGTATAAGGTCAGCTGAATATGACGCTGTCAGCTGCTGATTTCATTGCCCTCAGACATAAGTCAGGCTGATCTTGATCCCATTCAGAAGACGACCACCCCTATTATCCCTCCTTGGAAAGGAGGGGATGCAAAATTCCCCTTTATCAGAGGGGATATGTATCTCAATTCAAAACTCCTGATCTTATCAGGAATGGCCGTACCTCATTCCAGAACCGGCTCCAATCATCTATAAGGTCGTTGTGTCCCCTATCATAGGTGATCAGTTCTCCATTTTCTGATGCCGCCAATAGTTTACGGCTGTGTTTATAGGCAATGATCCTGTCTCTGCTGCCGTGAACGAACAAGACCGGATTGTCGTATGATTTAATTATATCAAGGTTGTCGAACCTGTCCAAAGCGAGAAATCCCGGAATATAATAGTCCGAAGCCAGAGCGCTAATGCTTGTATACGGCGACATCAATATCATCGCCGCCGAAGGACGAACCTCCGCAAGAGCGCAGATGGCGCCGCTGCCGACAGACCTGCCTAAAAGCACTATCCGAGAAGAATCAACATCCGGTTTGCTTACCAGTGAATCGTAAGCGGTGATAAACGTCTCGGTCAGACTTGCCTCGCTCGGTTTTCCTTCCGAACGTCCGTAACCGGGATACTCCACAAGCAGCACGCTTAGTCCCATTTCCCTGATGCCGTCTACGATCGGGAGCCAGTGGTCTATCAGTTCCGCGTTGCCGTGCGCGATAATCATTGCGGGAAGAGGAAGCAGTTCGGAACTGTCCGATGCGGGGATGTACCACGATTCAACTCTTCCCGAACTCGTATCGAGCCAGATTCGTTCAAGACCGGGCACACTATCGGAAATGTCCGGCGGTGTTCGTATGATATGCCGCGGATATATAATTCTCCTCTGCATAAAGAAATAGTAACCCGAATACAGAACATAAAAGAAAATCCCGAAGGAAAGATAACGGAGAGCTATTTTAAGAAAGTTTTCCAAATTAAAAAAGAGTGGTGGATAAATTCCCCTCTATAAACCAGCCCGACATTGGTCTGGCGGGGAGGGGTGTTCCGAAGGAACTCATACGAGGATTCAAATCCCAAAGGGATGAGAAGACGGGGTGTGTAATTAGTTTCATTTATATATCAAACTTTTATACTGGAATGATCTATCAAATAAAACGAAAATATCAGGGCTTTTCATTTTAGTCGGAGCGGCGAGATTTGAACTCGCGACCCCCTGACCCCCAGTCAGGTGCGCTACCGGGCTACGCCACGCTCCGTCTGTTTATTAAGTTAGTAGTCCAAAGGTAAAAATCAAAACGGATTTTCCATTAGCTTTTTTGTGGTCGGGGCAAGCCCCAACTCACACTGAAGTAACGTAAATCTCAATATCAATACGGATTTTCTTCTAAGGCGACGACCAGAATATCATTTTTTGGAATGTGGAGTATTGCAGTATGAACAGGAAGAGGGCGATGTAAGTCAATATCATCAAGCCTGATTTACGGATTCTCCGCTTCTCGGGTTGGAGTTTTACATGCGCCGAGGCTGAAGGTAGTATCAAATTAAAGCTCAGTCCCATCATTGCTGAAATGGTCAACATCCCTGTATTCGGTGAGAAATAAGAGTAGTAAAATATTAGTATTAGAAACATCAGGTTCAGTGGAATTCCTAAAGTAAGAAATGCGCTCCTGTATCTCCGCTTAGGTTCTGCTAATCCTGTCCACGCTTCTTCCAACAGCCGCGTAATGGAGTATGATGCCGTGTAAAAAAACAGCAGACTGCCTGATAGTGAAAAGAGCGCTGTATAGATAAACGAGTCATAACCTGTTACCTCCAAGAATGAGAGGAAATCGCTTTCGCTTATCCAGAAGAGTAAGGCAGCGGGAAGGGTCGAAGTAAGAAACGATGCCGTTGCTACAGCCACCATCATGAAGCGTAGTGAAGGTCGTTTTATTCTTCTGCTTACCAATTTAAAAAGTATAATTCCTAAAAGGAATACCGATATATTTCCGGCTAAGTGATATATAGAAAGTTTTAGCGGCGCCATATCAGCAGGAATGGTCACACTGACGCTTGTCAGACCGAATCCGTGCCATTCCATTCCCAACACTGAGCCTGTTAAGCCATGTCCTATCACCTCGTGAAAAAATTTGATAGATATAAAGGAGATGTACGCGGAAGGAATCATGACCGCCCAAATGAGACCGTGCAATCGGAGAGGTCGCATCACTCTTATTATAAATTCGTTACTCATTTCACACGCAAATATATATAAAATTCGTATAAAGGCAAATGATAAGCCGCGCTGAGTAACATTTTCTATTTGTGCCATTAGGGTCAATATTCATGCATTATTAACTTGCGGATTTGTGGGTTTAGATTTACTTTTTCAGGCGATTTTATGACAGTGTTTTACATTAGTACGGAGATGAAATGAACCATATGAAAATTACGGCGGGAACGCTGCTTATTATACTTTGCAACTTGAGATGTTCTCGACACAATTGAATCTGTTCGTAATTATTCCCGCGTTTAATGCAGAGAGAACCATAGCGCGTGTAATTCATGGATGCGTATCTGTCGTTCCGAGGGAGAATATTATCGTTGTAGATGACGGCTCAACGGATAAAACCCGCAATCTCGTGGAGCAGTCGGGAGCTACGATTATAGTCCATGCGAATAATAGAGGTAAGGGGGCGGCTCTACGAAGCGGATTCAGCGCCGCTCTCAAATACGGTTGCGAAGCGGTGATTACTTTGGATGCCGACCTTCAACATGATCCTAATTGTATCGTCCAATTTGTTGAATTACTGAAAAAGCGGGAAGATTTGGGGATCGTCATTGGTTCACGATGGCGCTCAGGTACAAAAATGCCGTTAGACAGAAGATTTTCAAACAGCATAACATCGTTTCTTATCTCAATCAGAACAGGACAAAGGATCCCCGACAGTCAAAGCGGGTACCGATTGATAAAACGCGCTGTGTTGGAAAAAGTAGTGACGTATGAAGATCGGTTCATGGCTGAAACGGAACTCTTGTTAAAAGCCTCATCTGCCGGGTTCAAAATCGGAAGTGTTCATATTCCTACAATCTACGACGGCGAAAGCAGCCATATAAATAAATTCAGCGACACAGTCAAATTCATTTCATTATATATCAGGAGTTATTTTTGGTAAAAGAAAATAGTAAAAACCGATTTAATCCGTTTTATTGGATTAGAATGTTATACGATTGGGTGCTTCATTGGGCGGAAACTCCTTACGGAATACCGGCGCTCTTTGCATTGTCATTCGCTGAGGCATCGTTCTTTCCGATTCCTCCTGATGTATTATTGATCGCGTTGGCTGTGGCAATTCCTAAAAAATCATTCAAGATTGCGATGTATTGCACTGTCGCTTCAGTTTTGGGCGCAATGTTGGGATATACAATAGGAATGTTTTTCTTTGACGCTGTAGGAAACCGGATAATAGAATTCTACGGCATACACGAGCAGTTTGAGTATGTAGCGCAAAAATATAACGAGAATGCCTTTGCTGCGATTACTATTGCAGGGTTTACTCCCATTCCGTACAAGGTGTTCACAATAGCCGCGGGAGTTTTTAATATAAATATATTTGTGCTGTTTTTTGCTTCAATCTTATCGAGAGGAGCACGGTTCTTTCTGCTGTCAGCTCTTATTTACCGATTTGGCCCAACGATCAAGGTGTTCATTGACAAGTACTTCAATTTATTGGCAGTCGCCTTTATGCTATTGCTTGGACTCGGGTTCGCCGTAGTGAAGTATGTTATCTGAAGAATTATTCCTTGCTCAAAATATCGAGTTTAAGTAAGTTATCCGACTGTGAATAGAGCGGGGTGTGGCGCAGCCCGGCAGCGCGCTTGCTTCGGGAGCAAGAGGTCGCGAGTTCAAATCTCGCCACCCCGACTAATTCAAAACGCTTGTAAACGTTATAGTATAGGCGTTAAATTGCATTATTACTTGATTTTCAGCAAAAATACTTTGCAGGAGTTTATGCTACTTTCAGGGGGTTTCAATCCGAAGATTGTCAGTAAAATTGTCAGTAAAATAATTTGAGTAAATCTATATTAATACGAGTGGAAATTTATGGGCTGGTTTAGCACAAACAAAAGTGAGAACACATCGATACAGATCTTAGTGATGCGATAATTGGATGTTCATTTATGTGCGCAGAGCAGCTGAAGGATTATATTGCCAGATTACCTGAAAAGGAGCTCCAAGAAAGAAGGATATATGTTTCACTCGAATTCACATACTTTTGGATGCACGTAACGAATAGGATGGCCTACGATGAAATTGGTAATGAAAATAGAATTAAACTCCAAAGAGAATTAGGGCTCTCAGTAATTGAACCGATAGTTGAGACGTTATTCAATCATTGGCCAGAGAATATGAGACAAAACATACTCTTAGAAATATTTGATAAGTTAAATGAAGCAGAAATGGAATATTCAAATGTTCAGAATTTACTTCCAGAAGGTGATCTATATAAAGATGAGTCTATATTTTCTAGATTGGCGATGAATGTTGCACAGCTATTTGATCAAGCCCAAGATTCTGAGTTGATAACTACAATTTTGAATCATACGATCAATACTTTTAGTGAAATAGACCTGAAAAATCTTATAAACGCTGCTGCAATGGAATTAAAAGATTGACAAAAAGGAATAAAGATTAGAAAATCCCGGAGGATGAATTGAAAAGATTAGAAAATAAGATAGAAAAATATTTTGAATCTATGAGTAAAGAATCTGATAGAGGATGCATTCTAGTAGCAGCTTCAATGTTGGATCACCAACTTGAAAATATTATTAAGAAGACGCTCCTTTCAAATGTAAAAGGACGTAAGAACAAAGTAAATAAGTCTCTCTTTGAGATAAACGGCCCCTTTTCCTCTTTTTGGTCCAAAACGCAATTCTTATATGCGATAGGCATTCTAAAACGAGATGATTATTATGATTTGGAAATTATTAGGAAAATTAGAAATATAGTTGCTCATAATTTTGATGTAGCTGGGTTTAGTGATAAAAGGATTACGGATAGGAGTGAAAAATTAAGGGCGGCAGATAAAGCAGTTAAGCATATGCCAAAAACTAAAACAAAAAACATTAAAGTTGCAAAAGTTAAAAAAACTAAAATCTCAAAAAACAATTATAAAGCACAGATGGAGAGGATGAGATTTTCGTTAAGTGCTAGTTTCATTGGTGGTGTTTTAAGTGAACATGGAACAGAATTTGCAGCTTTGGCCTTGTCACTAAGATTGATGAACGAATCCCAAAAACAGCTATTAAAAAACAAATAACATGCATATTGAAAAATTATTTAACTGTGATCAGATGTCAAATTGAGGTATTAAATAATTAATCAAATGTCTATTTACTTGCTTCGGGAGCAAGAGGTCGCGAGTTCAAATCTCGCCACCCCGACAACGATTTAAAGGCAGTCTGATATTATTAATAATATTACTAAAAAGATATTGATTTTTGATGTAAATGCACTGATATTTACAATTCTGAATAATATGCAATTAAAATGTGGGAGATTCTTGCGATATTGAGCGAAATTCAATGAAAATATTTGTTTCAAATTTATCATTTCTTCTTACTGAGGATGATTTAGATCTTATCTTTAAACCTTTCGGTGAAGTCGGGGAAATTATAATATCGAATGAAAAGCAAACCGATTTACCTGTAGCGCTTATAGAAATGAAAAGTATTGATGACGTCAGAGCGGCGATAAAAGTGCTTAACGGAATAGAAATTATCGGTCAAACTATTAATCTTCGTTTTAGAAACAGTGACATTCACAGAAGAGGCGATACTAACAGGAGGCTTGCCGAAACCCGGCGAGTTACACCAATTCGACGCTCGATACGAAATAGAAGGATGAATGTCGCGACCATTGATAGCGAAGATAAACGCGCTGACAATGATAGACGCGCTTCTTATGAAAGACGGCAAATCTCTCCCAGGCGTATCACAGAAAATCGAAGAGTTTTAAGCGTTCGACGCGCTTTAGCATAATAAAACGAATCTAATTTCGTTTTATCAATAGCTCTTAATGTTACATTTCTTGACTTGCAGCATCATATTATGTATAATTCGGTCTGTTAAATTAAAACAGATACAGATTATAATATTATTAGGAGCGTTGGTCAATCACTGATGTCAAAGACTTTTGATCATAGTAAGATTGAGAAAAAATGGCAGGAAAGATGGAGCGTTGAGAAAAAGCATACCATAGATCTTTCCGACTCGGAAAATAAGTTATATATGCTTGTCATGTTCAGCTATCCGTCTGGTGACAAGCTTCACATTGGGCATTGGTATAATTACGGTCCGACCGATACCTGGGCCCGTTTTAAAAAGATGCAAGGTTTCAAGGTTTTTGAACCGATAGGATTTGACGCGTTCGGGCTACCGGCGGAAAACTACGCAATTAAGCATGGAATACATCCTGCGATATCGACACGTAACAATATCAAGTATATGACCGAACAGCTCCAAAGAATTGGCGCGATGTATGACTGGGATAAATACCTGAATACTTCCGATCCTGACTATTACAAGTGGACTCAATGGATATTCTTGAAGCTCTTCGAAATGGGTCTTGCTCACCGTGAAAAAGCTCCGGTTAATTGGTGTCCTTCATGTCTTACCGTCCTCGCAAACGAGCAGGTAAAGGAGGGCAGTTGCGAAAGATGCGGAACTACGGTAGAGAAAAAAGAGCTGTCGCAGTGGTTCTTTAAGATAACAAAATACTCCGATCGGTTATTGGCAGGACTTGATGAGATCAATTGGCCAAAATCAACGAAGATGATGCAAAGAAACTGGATCGGTAAATCAAAAGGTACCACTGTTTTTTACGAGGTGGATGGTCACGATGAAAAAATTGAAATATTTACCACTCGCGTTGATACCATATTTGGAGCTACGTTTATCGTACTTGCTCCGGAGCATCATGTTTTAGACAGTATTACAACCGATGAACAGCGTAATAAAGTGACGGAGTATGTGGAGAGGACGCGAGAGAGAAGCGAAATCGAAAGAATAACTAACGATAGAGAGAAAACCGGCATCTTTACCGGCTCATACGCGATAAATCCGATCACTCTTGAAAAATTACCTATTTGGACATCAGATTTTGTTTTAACGGGTTACGGTTCAGGGGCGATTTTCGGAACTCCTGGACACGATCAAAGAGATTGGGAATTCGCCACGAAATTCAAGCTGCCTATCAAACAGGTTATCGAACCGTATAATAACGAAGAAGTTGACCTTACCAAAAGAGTGTGCAGCGGGGAAGGCGTCTTAATAAATTCCGGTTCTTATAACGGACTGGATTATAAGGATGCGATAGTTAAGATCACGGAAGAGCTGAAATCTAAAGGAAAGGGTCATCATTCGGTAAATTACCGGTTGCGGGACTGGCTTATATCGAGACAGCGGTATTGGGGCGCTCCTATACCGATAGTCTATTGCGAATCCTGTGGAACGGTTCCGGTGCCTGAGAAAGACCTTCCGGTACTTTTGCCCGAAGATATAGACCTCGAAAAAAATATAGGTTCGGAAAGTTCTCCGTTAGCCGAATCGGAGTCTTTCGTGAATACCGACTGTCCAAAGTGTGGATTAAAAGGTCGAAGGGAGGTGGATACGATGGATACTTTTGTAGATTCCTCCTGGTATTTCCTTAGATACACAAATCCACAGTATTCTGAAGGCGCTTGGGACAGCTCATTAGTTAATGAATGGTTGCCTGTGGATCAATATGTCGGCGGTCAAGACCACGCCACGATGCATTTACTTTATGCACGTTTTGTATGCATGGCGTTATATGACCATAAATTATTGAATTTTGAGGAACCGTTTACAAATTTATATCATCAGGGTATTATCACCAATGATGGCGCCAAAATGTCCAAATCAAAAGGCAACGTCGTCAGCCCTGATTCGTTTATTGATAATTACGGTTCCGACACGTTTAGAATGTATTTGATGTTCATGGGACCTTACGATGAGGGAGCTGACTGGAACGACAAGGGGATATTGGGTATTCACAGGTTTTTGAATAGAGTTTGGCGTCTGTGCAAGGGTGAAACTGCTGTCAAAATAACCGAAGACTCTAATAAAGAATTATCAACGGCTATGCACCAAACTATTAAAGAGGTTACCAAAGATCTTCAGGATATGCGTTTCAACACGGCAATAAGCAGAATAATGGAATATGTCAATGCCTTGTACAAGGTAAATAATGTCAATAAAGACCTTTTAGAGACTTTAATACTTATTTTGGCGCCGTTTGCTCCGCATATTTCCGAAGAATTATGGGAGTTATTTGAACATAAAAGTACTGTTTTTGAACATAAATGGCCTGAATGGGACGAAGAAATCGCCAAATCACTAACAATAACTGTCGCAGTCCAGATATTAGGCAAGCTAAGAGGGTCGTTTGAAATCGAATCCGGTCTGACCGATGATATTTTAGTTGACAACGCCCTTAAACTGCCAAATATTAAGAAACATATGGAAGGTAAAACATTACTGAAAAGTATTGTGATAAAAGATAAACTTGTAAATTTTGTGGTAAAATAATCAATTTAAAAATGTCTTCGTTTCTATACTTAATAGTATACTTTTTTACAATATTGACGTCCTGTGGCGACGACTTTGATGAAAAAGATGATTTAGCTCGTTTAGACGCTCTTAAAATGGAGGTTTTAAGCCTCGTTGGCGAAGGCGACTGTTCAGAATTAGCCGTGTGCAGATCTCTTGCTTTAGGAGCTAAACCATGCGGAGGACCGTGGGAGTATCTGATTTATTCGACAACTAATAGCGATACACTGAAAATAAATGAAAAGGTCGAAGAGTATAACGAATTGAACAGAATTCTAAATATTCGTTATGGTTATTTATCAGATTGTACTATTGTTGAAGAGCCTCAATTAGTCTGCTTAGATGGAAAATGCGCTGATAGCAACAAGATAGAAGGGGATTCACCCTAAGCGCTTGCTATTATCATACAGCTTATAACTATACATAATATATGTTATGCGTCGTTATGGACGTTGTGCTTCTATCTTACTTCCGGTTATACATACAAGTTAAAATATATATTTTGCAAATTTAGACTTGTATTCACTCTCTGTTTGAGGAATATTTAAATTATCACTGTAAGTATTTTCATAATTAGCTGATAGATTTTTCAATTCATTCGGATCTATTATCCCTTGCGAAATTGATAACTCCATAAATGCTTTAGCTGTCATTGAGAACCTTACCAGCATATCAATCGCGCTGTTTATATCTACTATGCTTTCGTGGATAATATCCAACCGCTGTTCAATTACAGACATTTTAGATTCTATATGACTATATTCAGCGCTTTGTCTTTTGTCTTCTGACATTATATACCTTCCTATTTTAAAATATCCAATGCGTTAATATTTTCCAACTTTCCGAATGCAATCAGAGTGTCCCCTTTCGATAAGGTGACCTCGGATTTCGGATTAAAATTAATACTGCCGTGGGAGTCTTTTATTGCTGCAATCAGAATATTATAATCATCGCGGATATTAGAGTCTTTTATTGATTTTCCAATTAGAGGTGATGAATCAGGAATCGGTATTTCATCTATAATAAATCCTAATTTTTGGTTCCCTGTTGTCAATTCGATAAATTCTATCGCTGACGGTTTTAACAATATTTGCGCCATAGCGTATCCGCCTGCTTCATAAGGATTTATAACTTTATCCGCGCCTGCCCTAAGTAAATTAGCAGTGCCGTTTTCGCTTACTGAGCGTGATACGATGAATAGAGAATCGTTTAATGACCTTGCTGTTAGCGTGCAGTAGACGTTATCCGCAACTGAATCAACAACAGTTACTAATCCTTTTGCTTTTGAAACGCCCGCTTTTATTAATATTCCATCATCCGTGACATCACCCTCTAAAAAATATTCACCGCGGAAATTATTGGACTCATCCGATTGCCCGTTTTTATCAATCACGACGTATTTCTTATTATTTTCATGTAATATTGAGCATATCCTCTTCCCCATTCTACCATATCCCGCAATAATAAAATGATCTTCGAGTTTTTGAATTGAACGTTCCATTTTTCTCCTGAAAAAGTATTTTGTTTCAAGTAATTTCTGTGTCAAATAAGAAACCGCATAAGCAACCGTACCAAAACTGGCTAATATTAAAATAATGATATGCCATCTGCCAAATATAGACAGTTCGTGAACTTCTTTGTAACCGACGGTGCTTATTGTTATTATGGTCATATAGACGGAATCGGTAAATGACCAGTCCTCGATCAACATGAATCCGGAAATCCCAAAAACAAATAATGAGACGATAAGAATTGCGATAATCCTTAGATTTGAATATTTATTCACTATTCAGAATCGGATTCTTTAAAAGATATTGTTTTGTTTCTACCTGCTTCTTTGGCTTCGTATAATGATCTGTCCGCGTTATAAATAAGAGAGTTGACTGTAGTTTCACCTTCTCCATGGAATGATGAAACGCCGATACTGACCGTTATCGATAATGCTTTATCATTAAATTCAAATTCTGTGCTTTCGATCTCTTTTCTAAGTCGCTCACAAGCAAAATAAGAGTCTTCAAACTCGCTGCTGATAAGAAGCCAGATAAATTCCTCTCCCCCATATCTTGCAACCACGTCATGAGCTCTCTTACCGTTATCCATTATTATAGCGACTTGCTGAAGAACATAATCCCCGGTTTGATGTCCATACGTATCATTAAATTTCTTGAAATAATCAATATCTATCATAGCGCAGCTCATAGCAATTTTATGCCTCTTAGACCTGGACAACTCACTCTTAAACAGATTTTCAAGCGTTCGGCGATTCGGAAGTTTTGTAAGTTCATCGGTAGAAGATTGAAAGGCAATTTTGTCTATCCTTCCTTGTATGTATAAATAAATAATGCTCAGTCCACCGACCGTAACAAGAAGTTTCGATGCTATCCAAGGTACGGGTAAACTGAAAAATCCGCCTTTATCGAGAACTTGATAGCTGCTGTTAAGTGAATATATCAACATATAGAGTTCATTAAGGAGTAAAGTTGCGCTCGCGATGGCGAGAATGAAATATATTAGTGATGCGCCTCCCAGCTGTTTTTGTCTATTGTATTTAAGATAGAACTGTATTGAGGATGTGAGAATAATAGTCCATACGGATGTATTTATAAAGTGCACGAATACACTTGTCCGCTGGAATCTCTCCATAGGTGATTCATTCATGATCACCAAAAAGAGTAGATAAGCGAGAAAGCCAATTGGTAATAATAAACTTAATTTTCTCAACCGGGATCACCGTTGGTTATTTAATTTTTACTAAGCGTTAAATATATCCAACGAGCTCCAGATTTACAAGCTACGCGGACTCTTTATACTTCATATTCGTTAAGGTCTTCGGTAATCTCGACATCGCCTTTAAAAATCTTTTGAATGACAGGTATCGGTTCCGCGCTGTCCATTACGGGATACAAATTAGTCAGCAATAGTTTTTTTACATTAGCGTTTTGCGCTATACGAGCTAATTCAGCTGGAGTCAGGTGTCCAGTTACTTTGGAATTGTCGGGAAACGAACATTCAGCAAGGGCAATGTCCGCATTCTGAAGCAATGGAAGCAGCCTATC
>JACZYG010000022.1 GCA_022571215.1 Fidelibacterota bacterium
ATTATCAGCTACCATCCGTTCGAGTCCGCCGACCTGCCCTTTGATGGCTTTAAGTCTTCTGAGCGATTTTTTCGTTGTAATTTCGTCAAGCATCGTAACTCCGTCCTTTTAATACCATATACCCCTGTAGGGTCTTGTTATTTACAATAGAAATATAATCATTAATTATCGTTTGTCAAGAAAAAATTACCTTCAGGCAAAGAAGAGTAGTATAGATTGCCCAATTATTGTCAGGCGGGCAATGACGATAATCTTTAACTCCTTAGGTGCGAGTCAGGATTTATCCTGACCGTATAATCTCTTTCTATAAGCGTCAGGACAAGACCTGACTGCCACAAATTATTTCCCGTTCAAAGGGCGGACGAAAATCTCCTGCGCTACTTCCTTATCAAGCGCTACCTCTGTCTCATCTACCTTAACAACAAATGAGGGTTGTTTCTGATATAACTTTATCTCCGCTCCCGGCTCCACGCCAAGCAGTGTCAAACGCTCATAACGCGCATGATATGCGGGGGTCGTAAACATTATCTTTGAAGTGGTACCCACCTCGACCCTGTCAAGCGGAACAACAACTTGACGCACCTCAGTCTTGAATCCCTTACAACATTCTCCCCGCGGGATCTTCCTTCCGTGAGGACAGTAAGTAGGGTGCCCGAGAAAAGTGCAAAGTGAATCCTCTACTTCAGGGCTTAATACATGCTCGAATTTACATGCCTGAGACTCCATCTCCTCTTCCGAGACCTGGAGCAGATCGGTCAGCAGCCGTTCGGTCAACCGGTGCCGCCGGACAAGGGATTCCGCTTTTTTCTCTCCCAATTCGGTAAGCTCGAAAGTCTCTCCGGTCACGTTCAGATATTTTGATTCCTCCGCTTCCGGCAAATATTCAGCGTAACCGTTCAAAGAAGCATGGTCGCAGCGAACTCCATTCTCATGTTCTGAAGAATCTTCGTTATCTTCTAAAAGAAGAAAAACGTGTTCAAGTAAGTGGTCTAACTTCTCTTGTTTCATCCGTTTTGTTTTTCCCAAATATTTTTCTAAATAAATTCACTATATGCGATTCTTCGATGTATTCATAACCGCAATGAGGACAACAAAGAATATTGCATCCCTTATTAAACGGACATCCCGAATGGCATGCCATCTCCTCTTGTGTATATTCACCACCGCACAGAGGACAATTCATCCTGTATACCCCACCAGGTTAAGAATAAAATTCAGCAGTCCACCCACACCGAATGCTACCGGCAGAATAACGGCGGACATGGCGAGCGTCATCTTCACTCCCCGCTCTTTTATCATAATCAAGAAATTGGCGATGCATGGAATGAAAAGGGTCAATGTTACCGATGCGACCAATATTTGTGGTATTGTGAGATCCATTTGGTTCAGTCCGGCTATTCCATAATCTCTTCTCAGAAATCCTACTATAAAAGCTTCAGTCGCTTTGGCAGGCAGCCCGAGAACATTCTGCACTAACGGGCTTGACACCCGTTCCAAGACAAATAAGGCTCCGGTTTCGTGGAGAACGTAAAGCAGCAGCGTGCCGAAGAAGAAAAGCGGTACCGCCTCTTTCAGATACCATTCGGTTCTCGCAAGCGTTTTTACAACTATGTTCCCTAATTTCGGCACACGCATTGGGGGCAATTCGAGTATAAAATCGGAGCTATCCTCCTGGATAACTTTCGAAGCGAGAAACCCGACTACTACTAAAACGCAGAATACTACCACTCCCCATATAAGCAAAGCGGATATTGAAATAGCGCCGAGTAATCCAAGAATTACTCCCAGCTGCGCGCTGCACGGCACGCCAAGAGCAAGAAGCAGTGTAACGAGAATCCTTTCTTTTTTCGTATCGAGAATCCGTGTTGTCAGTGTTGCCATAGTATCGCATCCAAGTCCGAGAACCATAGGCAGAACAGCTTTCCCGTTCAAACCCATCATCTTGAACACCTTGTTGAGCATAACTGCAAGACGGGGAAGATAACCGGAATCTTCAAGAATTCCGAAGGCGATGAAGAAGGTAACGACCACCGGCAGTATTATCGCTATCGAGTACGGCAGCGCCATAGTAAGAAGCCCGTAATCTCCAACGAATATATCCCTGATAATAGTGACCGGAACATGACTGAATAGTTCTGTGAACCATACTGAAAGATATTTGCCGAAAATGACCTTTTCGAGAAAGTCTGTAAGATATCCGGCGCCGAACACTCCTACGAACTGATACATTATGTAAAGCACGCCAAGAACGAAGAATAGACCCCAAAATGGGTGCATCGTCCAAATACCGATCTTTGTGGCTAAATCCGAATTTTCATTTAAGCTACTGCCTAAGGCGATATCCGAGATTCTTCCGGCTTCCTTCATCCTCCGCCGTGTGATAACTCTCGAAAGCGGTTCGTTAAACCGCTCCTGAACGGAGGCGACTATTTCCATCACCTCGTTAAATTCAGATGAGGACATCTTGTCCTGAAGCCACCCGTGTATCGTTTCATCACCAGCCAGCAACATGAGCGATACTCCCCTGAAACCCGACCGGATCTCGCCGAGCTTCCCTTCTATCTTTTTTATCGCAGGTTCAATGATAGGTCCGTATTTCACCCGCATCTTGGGTATGGCGGGAGTCTTTAGCGCCTCTCCGATCTCTTTTAATCCCTTAGACCTTGTGGCAACGCTGTGCAATACCTCCACTCCAAGAAGATTCGACAACTCGGCGCTGTCGATCGAAACCCCTCTTGTGATAGCTTCATCGGTCATATTAAGATTCAAAATCATCGGTAGATCGAGTTCCGCTAACTGAATTGTGAGAAGCAACCCCCTTTTAAGATTTTTTGAATCCACGACCTGGACGACCGATTTAGGATTTTCCCTAAGAAGGAGATCCCTTGTCACCTGCTCATCCTCTGATGAGGGCAGCAGATTATTCACACCGGGTGTATCTATTATCGTGTCTTTTGTACCGTTTGCGCTTATTGTTCCTTTCGAAATTTCAACCGTGGTACCGGGAAAGTTCGATACGGTGACGTACTTGCCTGAAAGATAGCCGAATATAACACTTTTACCGACGTTGGGATTTCCTACAAGAACTACGGGAGGCGTTTTACCGTCAACCGATACCGAACCGTGCCCGTGCACTTTTAATTATCCCTCAGCTGACATTTATCGCACAACCCGAAAATAATGAGATTATGCTTTGTCGGGAAAAAACCGAATTTTTTGCATATCTTATCCTGCTGCTTTTCTATCATATCATTTCTGAATTCTATTACTTTTCCGCATTGTGTGCATACGAGATGCTCATGATGCTCCTGAGCAAGCGTATTCTCAAAATGCACTTGACTTGCGCCTACATTGACCTTCGATACGAATCCGTTTTCGACAAGCAGATCAAGCGTTCTGTATACAGTGGCTCTCGAAACCGATTTTTTTTCCTGCCGCATACGGAAATAAATCTCGTCCGCATCAAAGTGCTCCGAGGAACTGTAGATTTCCTTAAATATCGAGAGCCGGGCAGGCGTACACTTCATACCGTTCGTATGGAGCGTATCTTTGAATTTTTCTAATAAAGCTTTATCCATGCCGCCCTAACTGTAATTGAAACTCATTCTCATTTAGAAACTACACCGTAACAGTTAATGACGCAAGAGATATTTTAATTAATCCTTTATTTTTCCGGCGGAACGAAGAGATTCTATCCGCTGCTGAGCGTATCTGCCGTAATCGCTGACAGCGCCTTTCTCCTGGATTATCCTGTCGTACATAAGAACCGATTTACTGAATTCGCCCAACTCTTCATAGGCGTTACCCGCCTTCCACCATGCGGATGCTGACCAATCGAGCTTAGACGGCTTACCGAAATATGAAACTTTTAGATATTCTGTAATAGCCCGTGAGTATTCTCCTTTATTAAAATAACTTTCTCCGGTCCAGAAGAGTATTTCCGCCGAACTTTCAGACTCGGCAAACGGCAAAAGAGCTTCCCAGTGTTCCACCGCTTTATCGTAATCTCCGACATTCATAAGAAGGTTGCCTATCTTCATCTTCATAGAGAAAAGATTTTTCGAATTCGGATATATTTCCAAATAGGTTTGCGCCGTGGTCAGGGCAGGATCAATAAGACCCGCTTCCTCATAAACTCTCACAAGATTTCTGTATGCTGTCTCTCTTGATTCTCCCGAATTCGGATGATCAATTGTTTTCTTAAAATATTCGATCGCATTGTTATATTGCTGCACCGATGTAAAGAGTTGTCCGATAGTTAAATATACCTTTGTAATCAGGTAGGATTCGGGGTAGTCATCTTCTAATTTCATTAATCTATCAAGCGCATCCTGTTTTTTATCTTCCTTTACAGCTATCAGGCTAAGCTCAAATCCGGATAGAGGACCATAATCAGTTTCAGCAAAGTTTTTGATTATCTCTTTAAAATGCCGTTTGGCGGCGGGCAGCTGACTCTCCCGAACATAATACGAACCTCTTTCGAAAAGCAGCAGCGCCCTCTCCTCATCGGTCGCGCCATTCAGATACTTACTTTTGAATCCTGCCTCAACGCGTTCCGCGTCAATCAGCTTTCCCTCGCGATAATAACAGGAAAGAATTTTCAATATGAATTTTTTACTGTTTTCGTCCGGTAGAAGATCTTTCGCTATCTCATATTCGCTCCTCGCGAGCGTGTAATCCTCATCCTTAAAATACAGCTCCGCCAACATTTCATGAAATTTAGAAGTGATCTCACTATTCCAATCCTTTGCTATAAACGACCTGAGCAGGAGTTTTGTCTGCTTCGCGCCTCCATCTGCTTTCTTCATTGACAACAGAGCGAATGCTGCATTTGCCGAGTTATTTGAAACCGATTCCTTCTGAAGGTATTTTCGGTAGAAGGATTTGGCTAACCTTCTCTTCCCTAATTTCTCTGCCGAGACTGCGGCATAATAAATTTCTTCGTCATTTTTAGGTATGCGGCGCGGAACGAATGTTTTAGAAAACCATGACTCAGCCGGACCTGCCGAAAGAAAATTGTTTAGAGCCTTCTCATACTCACCCGCCCCGAAATAAACCAGTCCGAGTTTTGAACTTACGCTATCCACATATTCCGAATAATAATAATTTTGAACTATATCCGTGAAATGCGACATTGCCTTCTCCTGCTCACCTGAAGCCATCTGCGAATTTCCGAGAAGGTATTTTACCCGCACGATTTCAGCTCCATCGGGATATCTTCGAATATATGCTGAAAGATCGAGTTTTTTCCGATCGGGAGAGCCGCTCTTAATGCTTAGCAGCACAATCGCCATAGAAGCTTCTTCGGCTTCCCCGCTCCCCGGATACCCTTTTATTATTCGCTCGAACACTCTTCTACTTTTTAACCATTTCCCTTTTTTGGCGTAAAGCGAACCGACTGATAATAGCGCTTCGGCAATGAATTCAGATTTTGGATATTTGTTCACAAACGATTCTAACGATTTTAGCTTCACCTCGTCGGAAGCGTTGGAAAGTGACGATAAGTGATAGGTTGCCGAACTTATATTTTCGTAATGAGGATATTTGCTCAATAGTTCTGTGAGATATGAGCGGGCAGCCTGCTTGTAAAGGAGTTCCATCTCAATCTTGTTTTCATAACCGGATATTTCTGATAATTTAAGATTCAGCTCGCCGAGCATGAATAACACTGCCGGTTGCAGATCATCGGATGGATTCGATTTCAATAAATTTTTAAGAAGTTCCGACGCCCTCTTATAATCTTTCATTTCGTCCGAGTAAATCCCGGCAAGTTCAATAAAAAGCTCCTCTCTTGGTTTATCCGAAAGCAGATCGCCCATCAACTCCGCAAGTCGCTCGAATCCCAGATCGTTCTCCCTTTTCATATAAGTGTCAATATGATACCGGAGTTTTCTCGCTTCTACCGTGGCGCTGCTGCCCGGATATAGATCGCGTAATTTATTCAACTCTTCCGTAGCATCATTAAGTAATCCGGCATTGTATTGACTAAGAGCTAACCCGAAAACGGCATCATCCGCCAATTCATTTTTCTCCGAATTTCTAAGCGAAATTTTATATTGTTCGATAGACTCATTCGGCAGATTAAGATGGAGCCTGTAAATCTCTCCCGCCTTAAATGCAAAATAGCTCTTCTCCCCGGCGACAGGATTGGATAGATAGTCCAAACAATATGCAACGGCGATTTGAGGGTCTTTCTTATCTAAGGCGACGGTGATCAGTCTCTTGAGACTCTCACTGATGACCCCTAAACTGTCTTCAGTGTCGCTTGAAACGACCTTCTTGTAGAATACCGATGCCCTGACTATATCTCCCCTATTCTCAGCCGCGAATCCTCGTCTGAATTGCAATAGGATATATTCATACTCGGTCGAAAAAGATCTGTTAATTTTTCGGTAATTTTTTTCAGCCTCATCAAATTTGCCCATAAGAACTTTTGAATCGCCCATGCGTAAGATCGCTCTGTTTTTGAGAACACCTGTTGCTTTCTTCTCTACTGATTTGAATTTGTTATAAGCAGATTTATGATTCCCGTTGGAGAGCTCTAATTCTCCATAAAGCAGCATCCCTTTTTGTACCTCGTCAGCGCTGAGGGATAACTTGGATAATTTGGATAATGATTTTCCGGCGGCTTCATAATCAGAAAGTCTCATCTGAATCCGCGCGGTTGAATGCAATATCAGCGGCAGATGAATCTTAGAATGTTTATGTTTTCGGGCTATTTCAAGCAGGTCGAGCGCCTCTTCATCTCTACGCTGATTTTCATATATACCCGCAAGTACGGTCAGAGCGGTCAAGGATTCCTGACTTTCCGGGAATGATTCGAGAAGTTCCAGCAGTATGGATTCGGTCAGATCACTTATCCCAGCTTTTAAATAATTGAATCCGCTTGCAAGGAAGGCTGATTCGAGTTGGCTGCTGTTAGGATAATAAGAAGTAAATTTTTTAAATGTGACGGCTGCCGAGATAAAGTCTCCCAACTGAGCGCTTGCTTCAGCGGATTTCATCAACGCGTTTTCCGCTTCAACAGTGCCGTGATACTCTTCCTCAAGTTGTATGTATACTCTTCTCGCTTCACTGAAATTTGGTATATTGAAGTGCGAATCGCCGAGCAGTTTGAGCGCATTTAACCGATACCGGGAAGCCGGATACTCAGTCAGAAATTTTTCCAGCTGAGTGACAGCGACATCGTACAGCCTATCATCATACAGTTTAGACGCAAAATTAAATTCATCGCTCTCTCCTGAAATCTGAGCAGCGTCTATAGTTGGTAAATTTAGGACAAAGAATAATAGAAAATATTTTAGAGTGAATTTCAAGAGGTACCCTGCTTAAGAAAGCAGTTCTAAGTTTGCATATCCTGCCAGTAGTTTCTTGATACCCTTTTCTCCGAAATCCACTACAATTTTGAAATCGCCGTGATTCGGCGTAACCTCAAGAACTCTTCCTTTTCCAAACAGTTTATGAGAGACAAAACTTCCCTCTAAAAATGGACTCTTGACGTTTTTCTTTCGGGACTTTCTTGGCTTAGATGTGCCCGCCTTCTGAGTGCGTAGTTCACCGAAAGTAGTGTACGAAGGTTCAATGATCTCGAGATTTTCTTCGCCTATCTCTGACAAAAAAGGAGATTCTCTGCATATGATAAATTCTTTATATAATCGTCTCGTGGAAGAGGACAATAAGTATAGTCTTTGCTCCGCTCTTGTCATCCCGACGTAAAAAAGTCTTCTCTCTTCTTCAGAGCTATCGGAATCTTTATTAACATCGTCATCTCTTATCAGCGGCAGAAGCCCATCTACACAGCCTGAGATGAATACAACCGGAAATTCCAATCCCTTAGCCGAATGAAGAGTCATCAGCGTGACCGCGTTTGCCTTATTATCCCAATTATCAATATCCGAGACGAGAGAAACGTTTTCCATGAATTCCTGAAGTCCCGCTCCGGGATTAACCTCGCAATATTCCGATACGCTGTTAAAAAGTTCCTCAATGTTCTTCACTCTTTGCAGCGATTCTTCCGTCCCCTCCTCTTTCATCAATTTCCTGAAACCTAACTCGTCATCCAATACTCTAATCAATTCTTCAAGAGGAAGTTCCTTTTGAAGCTCGATATATTTATTTATCAGTTTCTTAAAATCTGTCAGTACTTTTTTCTGCTTTGCGCCAACAGCTATATCTTCCGTCCTATCGAGAGCCTCCCAGAACAGCAACTTATTTTCCAAGGCGAACTCTTTTATTTTAGAGATCGTGACATTTCCGATTCCCCGGGGAGGATAATTGATAACCCTCCTCAGGCTAATAGAATCATTTTGGTTCAAGATCAGACGCAAGTAGCTCAGGAAATCCTTGACCTCTTTCCGGTCATAGAACTTCACTCCTCCGATTATAACGTATGCAATTCCTTCACGCCGGAGTGAATCCTCAATTATTCGACTTTGCGCATTCGTTCTGTAGAGAATGGCGAAATCCTTAAACGCTCTTTTCTCTTCAAATATCTCCTTTTGCATGTAAGCCAAGATATTTTCCGCTTCACCTCTATCGTCGGGCGATCTAAGCAGGGTTACCTTGTTGCCCTGCTTTATTTCCGTCCAGAGGCGTTTTGATTTTCTTTTTTTATTATTTTTGACAACTCTGTACGCGGCATCTAATATTTGAGGAGTTGACCGATAATTCTGTTCTAATTTATAAACTTTGGTTCCGGAAAAATACTTCTCAAAGCCAAGTATGTTTGATATATCGGCTCCACGCCATCCATATATTGATTGGTCGTCATCCCCGACAACACAAAGATTCTTACTTTCTCCCGACAGATGAAGAAGAAATTCAAATTGCGCTTTATTGGTATCTTGAAATTCATCAACGAGAATATATTTGTATTTGTTTTTGTATTTATCTCTTATATCTGAATGATTGGCGAAAATTTCCAACGGTTTCAACAAAAGGTCGTCAAAATCCAACGCCGAAGCTTGATTCAGAATTGCATTGTATCCTGAAAAGACCTCTGCTGCCAGCTCGTTGAAATAACCCTCTTGTTTTGCCACATCCTGGGGACCCAACATACTGTTTTTGGAACGGCTGATCAGAGATCTGAACAGACGCGGATTAAATTTTTTAGTGTCTATCCTTAGATCATTCATTACTTCTTTGATTACGGTCAGTTGGTCAGCGCTGTCGTAAATACTGAAGTTTCTCGGTAAGCCGATAGAATCGCTCTCCTGCCTTATAACCATCGCGCAGGTTGAATGAAACGTGCCGATTTGAACTTTTCCGGCTTTACTTCCAAGCAATTGCACGGTACGCTCCCGCATCTCTCCGGCGGCTTTATTAGTGAATGTTACGGCAAGAATGTTCCCCGGGTCGATTCCAGCTTCGTTAACCAGATACTCTATCCTGTGTGTCAACACTCTCGTTTTACCGCTTCCGGCTCCTGCAAGAATCAGTATCGGACCTTCAACGGTTGTAGCAGCCGCAAATTGTTCGGGGTTCAATATATTTTTAAGGTCTTGCGTCATTCTACGCTGTCATTCCTCAATTGTTTATCGTACTCTCTCCGCAATTTTTGAAGTTTCTGTTTAGCGCGATTATGCTCCTCGAGCGTGCTCGTGAACGTATGGTATCCGTCTCCCGTAGCAACGAAGTAGATGTACTCGGTTTCGGCAGGCCATAATGCCGCTCGAATGGATGCTAATCCGGGGCTGCCTATCGGTCCGGGCGGTAATCCGCTGTGACGATAAGTATTATACGGCGATTTGATGAACAGATCCTTTCTTGATAATCTACGAGGTCCGTCGGGGAGAAGATATTGTATTGTGGGGTCCGCCTGGAGCCGCATGTTTTTATCCAATCTGTTATGATATACAGAAGAAACAACAGGTCGCTCCTCATCGTGAATAGATTCCCCTTCTATTATAGACGCAAGCGTAATCACTTCGTTCAATGTCATAGACAGCTCATCCGCTCTTTTTCTTTCTTCAGATCCGATTTTATCGTTAAACTGCCCTACCATCCACCTGATCATCATTTCCTCACTCATTCCGTAAGTGAAATGATATGTCTCGGGGAAAAGGTATCCCTCTAAATCCGACGCATCTATTCCTAAATCAGCTATGAAGACAGAGTCAGATATAAGTGAATGAAAGCGTTGTTTATCTATCTTTAATTCCTTCCGGAGTTCATCCGCGATTTTACGGGAATTCCAACCCTCTAATATGGTAATCACAACAGGTTCGACCTCGCCTGATGTTATCAGATTGAAAACTTCAAAGAGAGTTGAGCCTGATTGTAAACGATACTTCCCCGTCTTTATCATGCTTTGCACTCCGAGCATCATGCCTGATCTTGTTACTTCTCTCTTTGATTCTGCAATTCCAAGCAGAACCAAACTATCTGCCACCTGGCTCAAACTCGCTCCCATCGGTATCGTGAGGATATAAATACCATCCTCATTTTCAGGGATTTGAACGCCCGTCATTATTACTACATAAAGAAGAAAAACGGAGAAAAGAATCACACCCGCTCCGATAATGGCGTAAACTTTTATGTTCAATTTTTTATCCAATGATACTTGCGTATACGAAATGACATAGAGATCAATTTAAAAATGTCACTCTCTCAAGTCAATCCATTTGTAGTCGTTCTATAAGAAAATATTATCAAAACGAAAAACGGAGCAGAAGCGCTCCGTTTCGCCGGTAAGCCTTAATAGGCATAATAAATCAGTTAAAACATCTTATTAAATCGCATGGTAACCACGACTTCCCTTTCCTCTTCAGGACCGTCAAGAGGTTTAGCAAAATTGACCCTAAAGCCTCCGTTAGTAGAACCGATTCCAACACCGATATTTTTTCTAAAATCCGATAGATCGGGAAGGTCTCTCTTATCACTCCACACTACCCCCGCATCCATGAATAAAGCGACTATAAAATCGTCAAAAACCGGTGTGAATCCCAATCCGTCTATATCCCTCCCATCTGTTGTATATTCTACATTTACCATTGCCATTTTATCGCCGTCTTGAAACTCCTTATACTCGTATCCTCTCAAAGTTCCTATACCCCCAAGGTCGAATTTTTTCTGTACCGGCGCGCTTCCGTTTGTGATTCCATAACGTAATCTAATATTAATATCGTCGTTTTTCCCAACTGATTGATACCTGCTGACGCTGACGATGTATCTTTCATAATTCGGCATCTCATCACCGAAGAGACCGCTGTTCCACTCAGCTTGAAGCTCAGCATCCCAATTTCTGAGCGTTCTCGAGTTCCCCGTCCGTAGAACAAGATATGTATTCTTGAATACGCCCTCTGCTACAGGTGGGTTATCTCTGAATTCTTGGCTCTGCCTGAAAAGCGACCAGTCTTTCTCTACGGACATATCGGCATGCTTCTCTTCCACATATCCGCCTTCGATCTTTAGGAACCTTCCGATATTCTGTATTCCATAAACCGAACTTCCGTTCTTTCGATAATAATCGAGATAATCTTCATGGAATAAAAAAGCGGTCAGACTGTTTTCATTTCTTGGAATCACCCATAAATCTTCGCTATACGTCAGATCAAACACTTCAGCGCCGAGTTCAAAACTGTTTCTGCCGAAAAACTTTTTCGTCAAGCCGGCTCTGTAACTTGACCTGTCGTTGGACAGCCCATAACCTAAAAATCCATAAAAAGCGAGCCTGCTGTCCATTCCATAAGCGTCTTTAAATTCTTTTGGCACTCCAAAACCGAAGAAGAATCCCTCAACTCTGTTATAGGAAAACATGAAAGGACCGTTTTCATTTTCGTCATCAAAATCCCACTCATAGTCATACCTATCACCGGCTTTGAGGTTACTTATTCCGATAACCATTACCATCAATATTGAAATAGCAAAAATATTTTTCATAATCAGATTTTCCTATTTACCGCAGAATACTGCGTTGATTTTCATATAATTATATACGTTATGACTATAAATTTGTTTCGCCATCGTCGTTGATTTCGTTTTCCTTCCATTCTTTCACGGCATTACTGATTTCAATAAATCCTTTAACGTCAAGTGTCTCCGGTCTGCGTGTCAGATCGAATCCACGCTCTTCTAAAAAGCTTACACAATCAGCGACTCCCTTAATGCTGTTTCGCAACATTTTACGTCTTTTCCCGAAGGTAGTCCGGATGACCTGTTTAAGCAGGTTAAGGTCACCGATATCGTCCGGAAGTTTTTCTATTAGAGTCAATTTTATGGCGGATGACTCTACTTTCGGTTCCGGATTGAAAACTCCTCGTGAGATATTAAACAGTTTCTCGCTCTTGGAAAAGAGCGATGTGTAGACAGACAGGATACCATAACTTTTACTTCCCGGAGGACTCAACAACCTGTCCGCGACTTCTTTTTGAAGAGTTGCCGTTAAAGTTTCAACACTTTTGAAATGATCGAAGACATGAATCAATATTTGACTCGTTATATGGTATGGAATATTTCCGATCAGTTTCAACTTTTTATTTGATTTTTTCGCCAGACCGGAAATATCGAAGGTCAGAAAATCATGATGTATTATCTCAAAGCGATCCTCATCGGCAAATTCTTCACGGAGATATTCCACAAGCCGTTCATCAATCTCTACTGCGGTAACTTTTTTTGCTACTTTCAGGATCTCCTTTGTTAGGAAACCGGTGCCGGGTCCTATCTCCAAAACTTCGTCACCATTTCTAATACCGGAATTCTCAACTATTTTTCGGGCAACGTTTCTGTCCATCATAAAATTTTGACCGAGACTTTTCTTGTGATGGAAATCTTTAATCATCACTGTTATTCATTTTTTCAAATAGACGTAAACAGTTCTGGGTGGTCAGATCGGAAACCTCTTCATATGAGGCGTTTCGCAATTCGGCTATCCTCTTTGCTATAATTTCAACGTAAGCGGGTTCATTTCTCTTGCCTCTATGTGGAACGGGCGTCATATACGGTCCGTCAGTTTCCACAAGTAACCGGTCATCAGGCACCATTTTTATTACGTCTTCGAGTTCCTTTTTGCCGAATGTGGCGATACCCGTAAAACCAAGATAAAAGCCCATAGACAATAGCTTTTCAGCGAATCCAACATCTCCCGTATAACAGTGTATCACCCCATTAAAATAATCCCCGACTTTAAGGCAATTCTCCATCTCTTCATCCGAATCTCTGTTATGAATTATCATAGGCAAATTTTTCTCTTTTGCTAATTTTATCTGAGCATTGAAGATTGACAGCTGCGATTCCACCTTTGAATAATTCTTATTGAAATCCAATCCTATCTCTCCGATAGCGACGACGACCTCTTCTGATAAAAGATCGCTCAGCGAATCCGGATAACCGTCAGGAGCGGTATCCGCATCGTGCGGATGGACGCCTACCGCGGCATAAACTCCATTATGATTTTGGGCAATTTCGATACATTTTTTACTTGATTCGACTGTGGTACCTGGAGTAAGCAACTTTTGCACGCCTACATCATTAGCGCGAAGCAGAAGCGCATCCAAATCTTTCGAGTAGACACCCGAGTCCAGATGTATGTGAGAATCTATCAGCATTGAATAGAGGATTTATCTGTTATTTCTTATTTAGGAACCGTTCAATTTCTGCTCTTGCTCTTCTATCTGTTCATCTTCTATCTTCTTAAATAACACTTCGGGAATGTTTAGGACGTGACCTGCTTTCAGATCGGTTACTCCTGCCTGCTCCCAGTTTAGAGTTTCAGATAAGTTCAGAAATTTCCAAATTTTTTCTGACGTGAATGGGATTATCGGAGCGGCAATGACCGCAAGAGTCTTGATAGATTGTAGACTCATGTTCAAAGTTGTCGCGCATCTCTCTATATCGCTTTTTCGCGTCAACCACGGTTCGTTCTCGTTAAAGTATTTGTTTCCCGCTCTCGCTAAATCCATCATATGTTTGACAGCATTCCTGACTTTAAACGTGCTGAAAGCCTCCCCTGTCTTTGAAACGGCTTCTTCAATATGCGTCAACAGCACGCCGTCGCTTTTATTTAGCTTCGATTGTACCGGCACCTTGCCGTCAAAGTATTTATGAACAAATGTCAGAGTTCGATGAATGAAATTTCCCAAGATATCAGCGAGCTCGTTATTATTTTTAGATTGAAAATCCGCCCAACTGAATTCTGTATCTTTTCCTTCCGGCGCATTCGCGGCAAGTATGTATCGCAACGGATCGGGAGGGAATGCCTCAAGATATTCATGCAGCCAAACCGCATGATTTCTGCTGGTGGATAATTTGCTGCCTTTCAAGTTAAGAAACTCGTTTGCCGGAATATCATCCTCAAGAACATAACCGCCGTAACCCATCAACATCGCCGGAAACATTAGAGCATGGAAATAAATATTATCCTTTCCTATAAAATGAATTAATCGGGTGTCTTCACTCTTCCAATATTTTTCCCATAATGACGGATCGCCCTTTTTCTCCGCCCATTCCTTTGTTGATGATATGTACCCTAAGACGGCTTCGAACCACACATATATTTTCTTTCCTTCAGCGTCATCCAATGGCACCGGTATCCCCCAATCAAGATCCCGCGTTATCGCTCGTTCTTCCAATCCTTCATCCAGCCACCCCTTACAGTAGTTGATGACATTATTTTTCCAATCTTTTCGCGTATCAATGAACTCCTTCAGTCTGTCTTGAAATTCATTGAATTTCATATACCAGTGAGTAGTTTTTTTTAAGACGGGCGTCTTACCGCTGAGCAGACTAATAGGGTCTTTCAGCTCCACCGATTCGTACCACTTTCCGCATACCTCACACTGGTCACCCTTAGCGCCTTCATGCCCGCATTCCGGACAGCTGCCCGTGACGTATCGGTCGGGAAGGAACATCTTCTTTTCCGGATCATACCATTGTTCCGATTCGCGTTTGACGAGCAGATCTTTTTCCAGGAATTTCAGAAAGAAATCCTGCGCGGTTTCCGTATGGATCGGATTGGATGTTCGCGAAAAATTATCGAAGATTATCCCTAATTTATCAAAACTATCTTTTATTATAGGGTAGAAATGATCGACAATATCCTGAGGAGTTTTTCCTTCCTTTTCGGCGGAAATGGTTATCGGCACTCCGTATTCGTCCGTGCCGCAAATATAAACTATGTCGTTGCCTTTAAGCCGATTGTACCGGACGAAGATATCACCCGGCAGATATGCTCCGGCGATATGACCGATGTGTAGAGGACCGTTTGCGTACGGAAGCGCTGACGTCACTAAAGTTCTTACAAATTTCCCCATTGACCTAATTGGCGCTCAGTGTTGAGAATTTATTGTTAAAATCATCAAGCTTTACAGCCTCCCACTCTTCGGTAGGATATCTTACGTAAATAAGTTCACGAAAAATATCTACTTTTGCCACCTCTACCGTCCCTTTGTCGGTTGCAAATTTAGTTCCCACTTTCGGGAAATGATTCATAGCATCGCTGTAAAAATCGTGCTCAAACCGAAGACAGCATTTCAATCGTCCGCAAACACCCGCAAGCCGCGACGGATTTATCGGTAAAGCCTGTTCTTTAGCCATCTGAGTGTTTATCGGCTTAAATTCCGGCATCCACGACGAACAACAGAGCCTTAGACCGCAAACACCGCATCCGTCATGACGTTTCGCTTCGTCTCGCGGACCTATTTGCCTTAGTTCGATTCGGGTTCTATACTTACCGGCAAGAGTCCTCACCAATTCTCTGAAATCAATGCGTTCATCGGCGGTAAAATAGAATGTAAGTTTTTTTCTGTCTATCTGATATTCAACATCTGTTATCTTCATGGCAAGCCCGTGTTTTTTTACCTTTTTCAGACTATCCTCATAGGCTTTATCCTCTCGTTCCCGATTTTCCTGAAGTTTTCTTATGTCGTTAGTGTTTCCTTTTCTAAGAATGCTACGATCTTTTTCAACGAGTTTTTCGTCTATACTGAGATTCCTTTGAGTAATTACGCCCATATTCTCACCCTTCTCTACTTCGACCACGGCATAATCCCCGATTGCGAACGGTAATTCAAGAGCGTTGTGGTAATATTCTCTCCGGGAGCCTTTAAACATTATACTGACGACATTATTCAAATCAATTACCTTCTCTCCCCCTCATTTCCATTCAATTTCAAGAGCATGCGTGATTCAAACACCAACGCGGAAAAAATCATTGGAATATATATGTTTCTCCCCACCAAATCAATCGCTTTGTCGAATTGCGCCGCTATTCTTGTGCCGGTAATTCGAGATACATCGGTAACCCCGCCGCCTAATATTAATCTGAGAGCTATTTGAAAAATATCCGCCAATTTTTCTTTCCCCTCCAATGACAGCTCCATCAACTTCCGATTCATGGAGACAATATCTGAAGCTAAACCGGATCTGATGGCTGCCACCAATTCATCCGCGATTGCCGAACGTTCTTCTATTTCCCCTTCTTTCGACAATTTTAAAGCTTTTGAAATATCACCTTCAACAATTTTTGCTATACTTTTCGCCTCTTCCGCCGGTTTCCCGAAACTGACGAGTTTCTCTGCAACTTGCTCATCAGTCAGACCCTTTAGCTTAATTTCCTGACAACGTGAGCGAATCGTGGGTATCAAAGAATTTGGCTTGGAGGTTGTAAGAAATATAAACGTATCTGACGGAGGTTCTTCCAACAATTTCAGGAATGAGTTCGCAGCCTCATCGTTCATCATCTCCGCCATTGACAGAATGATAACCTTTTTGCCCGGCTCAGCGCTTTTGAGGTAGGCATTCTCTCTAAGATGGCGAATGCTGTCTATTCTTATAAATTTAGCCTTTGGAATTTCAATCCTGTGGTACGGGTTTTCCGCTTTTTTTGTCAGCTCAATCTGGATTGACTCTAAAACCTCTTCGCTCAAGCCATAAAGCGGATCGGCGGGTTTGTTTTTTGAATCGCTTCTACTTTTCCCTCCGGGTAACGGATACACAAATTGCACATTAGGGTGCTCAAGCGAGCTGATGCGCCTGCAAGATGAGCAGCTTCCGCAAGCGCCGCTTTCCTCTTCGGGACAATTCAATAATTTTGCCATCTCGAGAGCAAGAAATTCTTTCCCTGAGCCTGAGGGTCCGGAAATAAGAATGGCATGAGCAAGCCTATCTTTCTTCCAAGCATCGGTAAGAAATTTCACACACTTTTCTTGCCCTATGATATTGTCGAATGCCATTGCTAAAGAGCCTTTTTAAGCCAAAGTAAGGGATTTTGTTTCTCCCGGTCGTGCCAAATCTCGAAATGTAATTCAGAACCTTCAAGCGATCCCGTTTCACCTACCGAAGCGATCTTTTGACCGGTAGAAACCGTTTCAGCGGGAGTAACAAAAATTTCCGAAAGGTGAGTATACACCGAGTAATACCCATTTCCATGATCAATAATCACCGTGTTTCCAAAACCTCTAATCCACGTGATGCTGGTGACTCTTCCCGTTAATACGGATACAACTTCCGTTCCTTCTTTTACGGCGATATCAATTCCGGTATTTTCTGTGATAGTATTCAGAGTAGGATGTCTTCTCTTGCCGAATCGAGAGGCAACCCTGCCGACTACCGGCCAAAGTAGGTTTCCCTTATAACTTGCAAAATCCGCGTCTATCACGAGATCTTCTATGGGTACTTTTCTGCGACGAGCCAGCTCTTCTAATCGTTTTCGTTCATCTTCGAGAGCTATTATTATGGATTCAACCTGTTTGGCAGCCTCTTCCTTATCTTTAACTATCTGCCGTAATGAACTTTTGTCCCGTCTTACTTTCCGAAGCAGGTTCTTTCTATCTCTTCTGCTCTTGTTGAAATTCTTTTTCTCATTTTCTTTTTCTTTAATGATCTTTTGCCGCACGTTGATCCCTTTAACAAGACTTATCTCCTTTATCTCCAGATCCGTAATAGCTGTATTAATGGAGCTGCTCAGTTTTCTGTCATAATCATTGATTATTTTCAGATATTTCATGCGGTAGAAAAATTGACTGACACTTGCGGATGTGAGCAATAACTCAAAATCACTGTACGTACCGGATTTATACATCTGAACGGCTCGTATTGAAAACCTGCGTTTCAATTTTGTGAGATGAGTTTTCGAAACTTTTATGACCTTTCTCGATTCGGCAACTTCCATATCTCTCTGTTTTATCTCCTGGTCGAGCCTCGATAGGTATCTCGTCGTATAATCCAGCTGTTTGTTCAAATTCGATATCTGTCTGACAACACTGAACTCGGTCGATTCTTTTTGTTTTATCTCCTTCTTGAGGTCCTCTATTATAGTTTTGAGATCGTCCAGCTCTTCCCCACGGCTATATATCTTCTCCTTGATATCGGAAGGCGATTGTGCGTTAAGAATGTCATCCCCTGTTGCCATAAGGACTATTGCTGCCGAGAAACAGATTTTGAATATATTATCAGAGCATAAATTCATATGAATTTAAGTTAATCCCGAACCAATTGAGTTTCAATTGAATTTAGACCTCTTCCAACCGGAAAATATCATTCATACGCTATGACGATGTCGCTTTACCCATTTTCGCTTGACATCAAAAGACACATCGGGTATTATATATCCTTCTCAGTGGAGGATAGTTAAAGATGAATAGTGATTCAATTTGGAGTAACATTTTCAACAACCGTAGAGGCGAATCGAAGGCGGCAACCGCCATACGAAACGTTCCCATTTTTGAACAACTTTCAAAGAAAGAGTTAGCGGCTGTTGAAAAACTCGTTCATACTCGCAAGTATGACACTGACGAAACAATTTTCAATGAAAAGGATCCCGGTGGCGGGATGTATATCGTTATGGAGGGAAACGTCTCTATCGTCAAGAATCATGGCGGAACACATGAAAAAAATCTCGTGACTCTTGAACACGGCGATTTTTTCGGTGAGATTGCTCTTCTTGATGAGTCACCCCGTACGGCTACTGCGATAAGCTTAGGAGATTCCAAGATTCTTGGTTTTTACAGGACTGACCTGTATGAGCTCGTCGAACGGCGTCCGAAGCTTGCGATAAAGATAATAGTCAATTTGGCTCGAGTGGTCAGCGAACGCTTACGGCATTCAAATTCTCAGGCTCAGGAATTGCGGGAAAAATTAGCAAGCTACGACGCGAAACAGAGCAAAGACGAATCTTCCGAATGATTCAAAGTTCCTCAACCCAACATTCGGTAATACGATACACCACTCGGCTCATAATCACGCTTGGAATCATCGCAGCGCTTTTCTTTTTTCTTCCCCGCGTGGAAGATATACTGATTCTTTTTCTCATCTCGCTCTTATTTTATTCGCTGTTGGTACCGCTTGTGAACAATTTGGAAAGCAAAGGGATTCCTCGCGCGTTTTCCATAATCATAGTATTTCTAATCGGGTTTTTCGTTGCCGGAATGGCGCTTCAATTTATCATTCCGCCTATCATAAATGAAGCTAAATCGTTACAGGAAACCATAACACAGCAGGGACCTGAAAAGGTATTCCAAAATATCAGTGATTTTATCGAATCCCGGTTTCCGATGTTCGACACCCAGATGATAACCGAAAAACTTGGGAGCTATCTCTCATCAACTCTTTCAAAGGGTGTTGATGTGATTCTCGGCTTTGTCTCCGCTTTCACTTCTCTATTGGTAATTCTTTTCATGACTTTCTTTTTCCTTAAAGACCAACGGACAATAAAGAAAAATCTCATTGGAATGGTTCCGAACAGATTCTTCGAAATGTCCCTCGTAATGGTTTACAGGATCGAAAATCAACTTGGCAGTTATATTCGAGGCGTATTGATAGACGGATTTTTCGTCGCTATCTTAAGCTCTATCGGTCTTTATATGATCGGTCTTCCTTTCTTTTATTTTGTAGGTATTATCGCAGGTCTGACAAATATGATCCCTTATATGGGACCTCTGATAGGAGCAACTGTAGCTATTATAGTTGCGCTTATGAGCAACCCGGAAAGTCTTATGATAATAATCAAAATAGCTGCCGTCTTCGCAATCGTGCAATTGATAGATAATGTATTGATAACCCCGGTAGTGGTGTCAAATGCTGTGGACCTTCACCCGCTCGTAGTTATGTTAGCGGTTCTTGTCGGCGGAAGCTTGCTCGGCGTGACCGGATTGATATTCGCCATTCCACTTACGAGCATAATCAAGGTAGTCGTGGAAGAATTGGTCAAGGGGCTTAAAAGCTACAGGATCGTCTGATTTATTAAAACTCTGCCGTCTCCCAGCTGTGCAGTCTGTCTTCCGCGAAATAAAGGTAATAATATTGGCTTTTTGCGGAGTGATATACCCATAATTCATATTTTGTAGGCGCTTCCGCGGCATAATATTTGTAATCCGGCATCCCCCAGAGTCGAAGAACCTTCCCCTTGTCCACTCCCGCTATCAATCTGTCCGCTAAGTGTCTTTTGTTCTGCGCTACAATCTCCGCGTGTCTTCTCTTAGCCTCGCTGATTTTTTCTTTGGCGAAAGCATCTTCGACGTACGCTATCTGGAGATCAGCGTTTTTTCTCAGTTTGTCATTATATATTGCCGCTTTTTCAAATGAAGCCTTAGCGTATATATAGGCATTTCTGTTTAACGCCTCCACTCCATCTTCAAAGAGAATCCGAGCCATTTTACTATAAACCACGTCAACCTGCGGCTTCAGATCGGGATTCATTTCTAATACCCGAATGAGCAACGCTTCTGCCGCCCGGATGTTATCCGCCTCTAATTTTCGCTCCGCTTTTGAAAGTAACATTTGTGAAGTGGCTATTCTGACCACGTCTGAAAGGCTTGTATCGATAAATTCCGCTCTGATAAACCACCGCTCGGAATTAACAAAATCCCATTCTGCATGACTATTCAGACCGTTCCCAAAATATTGTTGCGCTATCTCTTTCCTTTTTTCCGATACCTTTTTTTCGAGATCGAAATCCCATGTGTTGAGCTGATCAATTCCGGTATATAAGCGTAACGCTCCATCCAAGTTGCCATCTTGCTGGAGATCTAAAGCCGTTTCGAACATCTCGCCCGGAATGTGTTTGTCGGATTCAGAAATTTGTTGCCGCGCTCTCCCGGCGCTGGCATGATTCGGGTGAATTTTTAGAAATTCCACGTACTCCGCTCTTGCATCACTGTATTTCCCCATCTTATAATATTTCTCCGCCACATCACCTGAAGTCGTTCTTCCCCCAAACAACATCCCGAAAGTAATTGTTGCTCCAAAATGTGAAAGATCTATCTCGTTGATGATCGAGACATCTTGAGGATCATCGAGCTCCGTGAAACGCAGATCAGTGTACTTAAATTCGAATCCGACAGCAATTCGCGATGCCGCGTCGCTTGCGATAAGCAGCTGCATTCCGAGGCCAATTCCAAGCGGATTTGAAGAGCCGCTCAAATATGAAGAACCCTCTCTGCTTCGATATAGATCCGCTTTTGCGTATCCATAGCTTATTTGCCCGTAAAGAAGTAACTTGCTACCGATAGCATAGTTTAATGTTTCATTCATATTGAATTCAAACACCCTGGGAGAAAAATCTGGTATCCCTTTAAACTCCGCCGATAATCCCGGATCAGTTGGTAATGATGTGAATTCAAAAGCCGTTAAATAATTAATGGAGAATCCTGTCTGCAGGTCAAACATATTCTGTTTCCAAAAATACCGGGTGAAATTGAATTTTACGAAATCAAGAGTGTACACCGTAGCCAATTTCGAGCTGCTTATTCCTATTAGATCTTCCGTTGAGGAGTAATTGAACCGTTCGATTCCCGCTTTCAGATCAAATATCGTCATGCTGATCGGAGTCTGATAATTGTTTTTCTTTAAGCCGAAGAATTGTCCATTCGCCGATGATGCCTGAAGAACAACGACAAACAATGTCAGACAGATAATATGCTTCTGATTCATCATAAGTCATAATATATAGACGTATGTTTAATAATATCAATATATAACACAATTATTTCAACTTTTCTCCTAACAGCCTTGATTTAATCTAACTAAACAGATATCTTGATTTATCGGGAAGGAAACCTTATAGAAGGACTGTATTGGAAATATTACTTGGAATAATTTTTTGGATAGTGCTCGTTATTGGTATTGCGGCAACTATATTCGGGATTCCGGGAACCTTTATAATAGCGACAGCAGCTCTGCTTTATTCTCTGCTCACCGATTTTTCTGGGATCAGCTGGGTATTGATTTTTTTGCTCTTCGCAATATCCATACTGCTCGAATTTCTTGAGTTCTCACTGTCAGGTTATATGACAAATCGATTCGGAGGCTCAAAACTCTCCATCGTCGGAGCGATTCTCGGCGGTTTGATAGGGGCTATTTGGGGGACAACCATATTGCCGATAATCGGAACTCTCATTGGAGCATTCATGGGCGCTTTCGGCGGAGCGTTCATCGGAGAATACTTTATATCACGCGACTTCCAGAGAGCCTTGCTTGCCGGTATAGGCGCATTCATAGGCGCCGTTGGAGGTAAAACGTTGAAAACCGTCACCGCGGTAGCGATGGTTGTGACTATAGGATTTTACTTCTTTTAAAAATGAGAGAATCATTCTTATACGCTGTCGCCGCCATCGCTTTCATTCTTTGTCCCTTTGATGTGGCATCTTCAATGGAACCCGGTAAGTTCACCTTAGCCCGTCTTCATTATGGCGGTGGCGGTGATTGGTATGCCAATCCGAGCAGCATACCGAATCTCATGAAATATATCGCTGAAAACAGTTCTATAAAAACCGCAAAAAAAGAAGCCCGCGTAAAAATATCCGATGAAAACCTCTTTCGTTACCCGGTACTTTATATGACAGGTCACGGAAATGTGAGATTTTCAGACTCGGAAGCTCTCAGATTACGGCAATATCTTACTTCAGGCGGATTCCTCTTTGCCGATGATAATTACGGCATGAATATTTCTTTCCGCCGGCAGATGAAAAAAGTATTCCCTGATAAAGACCTGGTGGAACTGCCTTTTTCACACGGAATATTTGATATTCATTTTCGCTTTCCCAATGGATTACCCAAAATTCATGAGCATGACGGAAAACCTCCGCAGGCGTTCGGAATCTTTCACGAGGGCAGATTGGTCGTATTCTTCACCTATGAAAGTGATCTGGGTGACGGTTGGGAGGATAAATCCGTGCATAATGACCCGGCAGAGAAAAGAACAGCCGCTCTTCAAATGGGAACAAACGTAATTGTATGGGCTTTAACTAATTAGCGCCATGAATAAAGAAATAAAACTACTAAATCATATAGATCAAATCCGAAAATTGACAGCAAATTATCATTTGCGAAACTCTTTTTTCCTCTTTACTGCCTTACTGCTGACATTCATGGTAACATCGGTCTATCTTGAAGCTGTCTTCTGGTTTGAAAGCGGTGTCAGATGGTTTATCCTGATTGGAGCTCTAACCGGTTCAGCTATTTCAGCAGCTGTTGTTTTGATAATCCATAATCGGATCAAACAAGGAAAAATGAGCGGAAGTTCTGATGAGGAAATAGCCCGGAGGATCGGAGAAGACAACCCCTCCATTAAAGACAAACTGCTCAATGCGATACAGTTAGGCGTCGGTTCGTCTGAATCAGATTTTTCGCAAGAACTGATAGATAGCTCTATCGAACAGATTGAAAAGGAGATCTCAAACGCCGACCTTACGAGATCGGTTGAAAATAAAAACAGAAATAAACGGAATAAAGCTCTTCTTACAACGGCATTCATAGCCGCTTCTCTTATTCTGATTGCACCGATTCAGCTGAAGCAGGCTGCCTCAAGATTACTGCTTCCGAATGAAGATTTCAGACCGGCACTACCTTTCACCGTTGAACTCTCCCCCGGAAACATTGATATCGTTAAAGGCGACACATTGAATTTTTCCGCATCTCTCTCCGGAAAACTGATCCCTGCCGAAATGATTTTCGAAACAGAAAGTCAGGGTATAGTCACTTCCTATAAAGTCGCGACCGATTCTTCCGGAAAGTTTAATTTCGTGTATGAATCCATCAAGGAAAATTTCAGCTATCGGTTCAGGGCAAAAGACCCCAAATTTCTAAAATCGTGGGTCGGATATGAATCCGATAAATACAGAGTTTCAGTTATCAATCGCCCCTCTATCCAACGACTGAGAATCGAGCTCGAATTTCCGGCATATTCGAAATTAGAAAATAAAACCGTTGAAGGAAATATAGCGGAGATTGTCGCTCTGAAGGGAACCAAAGCGACTCTATCCATCGACTCGAACAAACTGCTCTCGTCCGCTGAAATATCCTTCTCAACAGGTGAAAATATAAGTTTAAAAACAGATGGCAGGTCCGCCGCCGGTCAATTCGTGATTGATAAAAGCGGCTCCTTTCATATCAGTCTGCATGACACACAAAGGATAGAAAATCTCGATCCGGTTGAATTTGGGTTCATGGCGATGAGAGACGAATTTCCGCTGATATCGCTCATGGAACAACCTGAAAATTTCGATCTTGACGCCTCTATGGAAATCCCAATGCGATTAAGGATCGATGACGATTTCGGTATCAGTGAAGTAGCCGTCGCGCTGCGCGTTATAAGCGATTACAGTGAAGAGTCCGATTCCTCATTTAAATTTATCACTGTTAAACTGCCGCCTGTTCGTGGCGTCAGTCTACTGCTTAATCATTATCTTGACCTCGCTCCATTTGAGCTCGCTCCGAATGATCTGATAGAATATTACGGCGTAGTATACGACAATGACAGCTATTCGGGTCCTAAACTTTCCCGCAGTCGTCTCTATTACGCCCGATTTCCGACCTTAGCGGAACTTTACGATCGAGTTGAAGAGGACACCCGGATAGCGGACAACTCAACCGAAGAGACCCTTAAAGAAGCGAAGGAACTCAGAGAAGCTATCGAAGAATTGAGCGAAGATCTTAAAAAAGACCCCGAACTCGATTGGGCTAAAAAACAGAAAATTGAAGAGACCCTGCGAAAACAGGAAGAGATAGAAAAATCATTAGAATCGATCACGGATAAGCTTGATGAGATAATTGAGGAAGCGGAAAAGAATCAACTCTTCTCGGAAGAAAGCCTTCAAATGTATATGGAACTTCAAAACCTTTTTGAGGATTTAGCATCGCCCGAACTATTGGAAGCGATGGAAAAGATGAGAGAAGCCTTGATCTCCCTTAACGAAGACGATATGGCAAAAGCTCTCAAAGAATTCAATCTTTCGCAGGAACAGTTTACCAGGGAACTCGAAAGGGTTCTTGAAATCTTTCGTCGCATACAAGTTGAACAAAAGATGGATGAGATCGTCAAGCGTATGACCGAACTGGCTGAAGAACAGAAACAGATCGCCGAAGAGACCGGCAAACTTTCCGGGGATGAGCAAAATGAACTGAAATCGCTTGCCGAAAGAGAAGAAATGGCAGCGGACGAGCTCTCGAACATATCAGAAGAGATGAAAGCTTTGGAAGATATTACCGAACCCTTTATAGAAATGCCGACGGCTAAAATCTCCGGGTTGAGAAATCAAATGGAAAGAGGCGACCTGCCGAATTCTCTTCAACAATCTGAGCGGGCGATGATGGATTCGGATCTCTCATCATCAAGAGAAAATTCTGAACGGGCAAGCGGCGAACTGTCGGAGATGCTCGAAAAACTTGATTCATTAAAACAGGAGATGCGCCGAAAACAGCTGCAGGAGGTATTGGCAGGTTTTCAGAAAATTACAAGAAAAGCCTTACAAATTTCCAAGAATCAGGAAGAACTTAACTTGGAAGGAAAGGGATTAAATAGTAATAGCCCCAATCTTGCCCAAATTGCGGCAAAGCAGGAAGAACAAAGACGTGATTTGAGCGGTATGGTGGAAGACCTTATCGAGCTTTCAAAGAAAACATTCGGAATCAGTCCCGCAATTGCCCGCTCGATAGGAAAAACATCGGGAGCAATGTCGAAAGCGGTCAAAAACCTGTCAGAGCGGAATACGAGGCAGAGCATGGATGCGCAAGCTGAAGCTTTAGGCGGATTAAATCAGACCATCCTTTCTTTGCGCGGCGCGATGTCCCAGCTTTCAGCTTCGGGATCAGGCACCGGATTTGAACAGTATATGCGGCAAATGCAGCAGATGGCTAACGCTCAAGGCGGCATAAATAACGAGTCGCTAAATATGATGCCCGGTATGAATCCCGGAGGCTCACGCTCGTCACTGAGTATGAGGAATTTAGCGGCAAGACAGGAACAGATTCGACGTTCTCTCGAAAAGATGATGAAAGAAATGGCAGGAAAGAACGATGGCGCGGGTAGGTTGGACGGTATAGTCAATGATATGGATGAGGTGATAAAAGACCTCAATAACCGGCGGCTTTCGAGAAAAACCATTCAAAGACAACAGCGGATACTGTCACGAATGCTCGATTCGCAAAAATCTATGAGAGAACGGGAAAAAAGCAAGAAGAGGAAGTCCAGAAGCGGGATTGACATAGCGCGTAACGGTCCGTCGGGACTACCTCAAAACCTGGGTGAAAGAGGTGAACTTCTCAACCGTGAATTGATAAACGCGCTTAGAGAGGGATATTCATTGGATTATCAAGACCTTATCAGAAGGTATTACGATTCTCTTCGCAGCGATCCGTCAATGAATAACCGATCATTACCCGAGGAGAGCAATTGACAATCAGAGTCAGCAAACTGATAATTATTATCTTCTCGATGCATGCGCTTCTCTTCGCTCAAATCGACGGAAACACTGTACTATTCAAAAGAGCGCGAGCTTATCATAAGGTGGGCAAGATTGAAGATGCCATCAAGATACTTCAAAAGCTGCGCGAAGAAAAACCGGAAAACATCGCTTATTTGAATCTATTAAAAGAAAGCTACAAAGATATTGGCGATTTCGAAAATCTGCTTTCCCTCCTGCGACAGAACTTAGTTCTTCACCCTGATAACTGGCGAATCGAAGCGGAGATTATTGACACATATTTCAAACTCAGTGA
>JACZYG010000044.1 GCA_022571215.1 Fidelibacterota bacterium
TATTGCCGGATCAAGCCATTGGTATTTTCGTTTGTTCCCCGCTCCCAAGAAGCATAGGGATGAGCAAAATAAAACTCAACCTTCAGGTTCTTTGCAATCACCTCATGGTCGGCAAATTCTTTCCCATAGTACCTTGGGAATGATGATGATTAATACCGACAACCTCCCTAAAATAGGATACAACCATCACAACATAATAAGGAGGTATCGGCTATGATCAATAAAAAAAAATCTACTTTAGATAGAACCTTAGTTGCAATTGATATTGCTAAAAAGTACAACACGGTCCTGGTTCAATTTCCTAATGGTAAGAAAAAAGCTTTCAGGATGGCTAACAATAAAAAAGATTATCTGGCATTCAAGGGATTCTTAAGATCCTTACCTGATATTCCGGTTATTGCCTTTGAGGCTACAGGGAACTATCATCGCCCCCTGGCTTACTTTCTTAAACGCAATGGATTTGCAGTGCGCTTGATCTCATCGGTGGCATTAGCGCGTACAAGGGATGCCCTGTTTAATACATGGGATAAGAATGATCCAAAAGACGCCCAGGTGATTCTTCATCTTATGAAGACAGGCGTGACCCAAACCTACCGGGATCCCATTTTAGATGAGACAAATGACATCCTGGAACTTTCGAGAACCCACTTTCAGGTTTCTCTTCTTAAAACCCGGGTTCAGCACAGCATAATGACTCACTTCTTACCTTTGTATTTTCCGGAGATGGATAAGTATTACACACAGAGCAGGGCGCAGTGGTTTACACAACTGTTATACCGATTTCCCTGTCCATCTGCCATAACGTGCTATACATCGGATCAATTTCAAATAGAAGCATGGGATGTCATAGGTCGAAAGGTAAATAAAAAAGGATTCTTGAAAGATCTATATATGACGGCTCAAGAGAGTATAGGGTTAGATGTCACGGAAGAATCTCAAGCCATGGGCGTGTTTCGTCTGGTACTAAAGGAGCACCGGGAACTATGTGAAAAACGAGATTGGATACAGAAGCAAGCTGCGGGTTTCCTTGAAGACAACCACGACTTTCAACGTCTCAAAACTCTCCCGGGTGTTGGGCCCATTATAGCTCTTACCATACTTGCGGAAGCGGGAGACCTGAGGCGGTTCAGTCACCACCGTAAGTTTCTGAAGTATTGCGGGTTTGATCTTTCCACACAGCAGTCTGGTCAGTTCCGCGGACAAAGTAAGATCTCCAAGCGGGGTAATGCGCGACTCAGGTATGCCTTCTGGCTGGCCGCTACCGTTGCCGTGAGAATCCGAGGGAATTCATTCCGCAGAAAGTTTGACCGGTACACGAAAAACGATCCTACAAACTCAGATGTTAAAAGAAAGGCTTATACTGCAGTAGCAGCAAAGATGGCTCGGGTAGCTTACGGGTTGATTAAAAACGATACCGATTACTATCCGTATTACGAAGCAAGCATACCAGGTGGAAAAATCCCTTCAATGTGTACCATAGAGGCAACAATGACCTCGTAGATAATGCTCGGATTTTCCACTTGGAACCTATTTTGTTTTAAGTACACTGAAGACCGGCATTGACCGGATCTTGTGTCACTATGGTAATTAAGGTATCCTGTTTCGGTGGAAACCACTTGGTTAGACGAAAAACAGAGTACTTTTTCACTGCCTATAGGCAGACAAGAGAACTATTGTCGGAAGAAATATCTTGACTCATGATTTAGTACGTTGTCACTTCTGATATACTCGGGAGCGCCTCTGCGTATAAACAGATCTGTTAACCTGTCAAGTACTGATTCACGGTTCAATCGTCTTTCAACATCGATAGCAAGACATTGTCGAGTATATTCATCTATTAGCGTTAGTATTCTGAACTTTCTCCCATCATGGGTATAATGATGAACGAAGTCATAACTCCATACATGGTCAGGGTGTTCTGCCCTAAGGCGTATACACGATCCATCATTTAACCACAGACGTCGTCTCTTAGGCTGTTTCTGTGGGACTTTCAGCCCTTCTGCTCTCCATATCCTCTCTACACGCTTATGATTAACTTTCCAATCCTCCATCTGTAATAAAGCTGCTATTCTACGATAGCCATATCTGCCATACTCGATTGCCAATTCAATGATCCGTTCAGTGAGTTCTTTTTCATCCGAGGAAATTTTCAGGTTATAACAGTACGTACTGAGCGGAACTCCCAAAACTTTACAAGCCCGGCGTAAGGATACATTTAATCTTTTGCATACTTGATCCACTACCTTCCGACGCTTAGCCGGGCTTAAAAGTTTTTTGATTCTAAGGAAAGTGTTTCCTTGAGTATCTGGAGATCGAGTTCTTTGTCTGCCACGATGTGCTTCAAACGCATGTTCTCTTTCTCTAGATTCTTAAGTCTTCTAGCTTGATCTACACGCATCCCACCATACTCTTTACGCCACCGATAGAAAGTCTGTCTACTTACACCAACCTGTCTGGACGCTTCAGGTACATCCATACCCTGGCTGATCAATACTTCAGCCTCTCTTAATTTTAGAATGATCTTCTCTGGAGAGAATTTTCTTGGCCTCATCTTTTTTGCTCCCTTTAGTTGAAATTTAGCAAATTTGTAACTCTAATACTGTATCAACTTTTGGGGGGCAGGTCAAATTACTACAGGAGTTGAAATTGCATTACCTATCTTTATTTGTTGAGCATTTGAAAGAGATGATACAAGGCGGTGTTCTGTGGATCCTTGTTAGTTTGTACCTAACTGATTTAGTAGTTCATACTATATTTCCGGAACTCCATATCCCTCATTTTACATATCTCTTAATTATTGTACTATCTCTGGTTTGGGTGGGTCATGAAACATATGGTTCCGTACAGAATAATACTTATATATCTGACCTGAACCAAATCTGTGATATCGCCATTGGATTAAACCCAAGTAATCCGTACTCGATAAACAAAACCACACACATTGAAAATGGTACTCTCATTCATGCAGAGATTATTATGCACTTAGTGATTAAAAACTCCAACTCAAGTGCTGTTAGAATACTGAGTGTTGGAGGGGAATGGAAAACTAGTTCACTATTCGACTTTCTGATACCAGTGCCTGTAGAGAAATATAATGTTCCAAAGACATTTCCACACTTTCTAGAATCTGGTGAATCTCTTTATCTCGACCTTCAAGCCTTAATCTTTCCCGACCCGATTTGCAATGCTGGCCAGGTAGCGACTCGACTAAGTAAGATAATCCGCAATAGAGCAACCATGACAATGGAACTATTTATCGAGGCTGACTATGAGTGCATCAATCCTGAACTAATTACCGAAAGGTTCGAGATACCTCTAGCTCCCTTGGCTGATCTGTATATCTCCCGCTGGCAGGAATTAGGTAGGCGTGATTTAGTTGCTGCTGCAACATCTGAGATGGCTTCAGCCTAGAGCAATACGATTATATATCTGATTATTACTCGAAAATCCTTGATACCAGTTGATATTTAGTCCACTGCTCAGATATGCCTCATTGGTGAGCGTAGGATTTTCAGTCCAACCTGCTACCGACGATAAACCAGAAAATGATGACAATAAACGCTGACATGAGCGAATGCCAATGGCTTAAAAGCAGTACGCGCGCTTGTCGACAGGAAAGTCAATTATGCAGTAAATGAACAGTAGATCATTGATTGATTGAAACATTCAATGGGTTTGCTATTTTGCATAGAATGAACTAACTTATGCGTAGCCATTCACATGCAAAAGGAGGGATACTAACTCATGAAACGGATAATCATATTGGGTGCATTACTATTGGTATGCTGTGATAAAACGTCAACGGATTCCGAGGATGATTTGCTGCATACAGAGCTTGACGGTGTGTGGTCATCGACCATGATATTCGATAATCAGACCCTTGTGAGCATTTGGACATTTACCGATGATGAGATCGCGATTGACTGGTTTGGTTTGACGAATTTCTCCGCAGCCTACACAACAGATTCAACAGCATCTCCCAAACACCTGAATATGGATTTTGATGAGGCTACACCCTTCCATCATGATCCCGTACTGGCCATTTATAAAACCATTGGCCAGGATTCACTTGTGATTAGCGTTGCCAACGAAACGTCAGCAAGGCCGACTAATTTTATTAGAACTGAATATTATTTCTATTATATACATGAATTTACGCGAATTGAATAGATTAATCCTTATCCGGGCTTCGAGAATGAAAATCCATATTATTGTAGGTTAATTCACCAAACCTCACCAATCGAGCAAGATGCAAAAGTCCTATAATTCCGACGGGATCAGAGGCCACTGCCCAGTGAATCAGGAGGGACTCGAACCCTCGACCAATGGCTTAAAAGGACACTGTTTGCCCTTGAGTATCAGGCACTTACAGAGAGCAGTGACGTGAGAGTGACCATTTTTTGTCCCGGTTTGTCCCGTAATGCCGAAATGGTTATTAAATTATTTAAGCATTGGCTTTTAAGAACGAAGTACCGATAAATTATTCATACCAGATCATTCCGGTAATTATTCTAGTGAGAGCATAGCCTCCCGTTGATTCTACGTCCGATTGGATGGGTTAGTAATTTGACCTCAAAAATTCCTTTGAATTAACTGTAGAGCTAATTTATTATTTTCTGAAAGCGGGTATTATTCTTTAACGGCTGGAATATTGTGTTATTTCTAATCGATGATTCTGATATTGGAGCAGGTATGGTAAGGAGATACTCTAATTCATCAATTGCTTTGTCGTGATCGCCCGTCAAAGTGTATATCTCGGCCATGACCATGACCGCCAAAGGTCCTCAGTAATAACACAAAGAAATGGGCATTATTTCCATAGCTTTCCTGCCCGCTTCAATAGCGCGATCTCTAAACCCTAAATTAGCATTTACGAATCCTAAAAGCGACTGTAAGTGAAAATTTTCGGGATTGTTTTTAACCTGTCTTTCCAGAATTACGAGAGCAGAGTCATAATATGCCTGCTCAGATTCTTTTTCATCCTTGAGCGTATAAAGTTGCGCTTTGGAAAGGTAGTAGGTCAATCTGTCCTCTCCAAAAGAATCCATAGATAAAGCATCCGGAGCTTCCATGTCGTTTGCATTCAAGAGATCAAAACTCCACAAACCCCGTCCCCCAAGATATGATTTTGCGCCTGCCATCACTTTATTGCGATCCACTTCTGTTGCTTCAGCAATTACTTTTTGAGCACGCTCTTTTTTGTCCCAGAGCAAATACAGCAATGCTTCATGCGTATAATTATCGGAAGAATAAGGATTAAGAGCCCTGGCACGGGCTATATTTTTTTCAGCTTCCAAATATTCGCGCATATATAGGTATGTGAGCCCAGACTCTATCGCTTTTACAGGAGAAAGGGGATCTAATTTCATCGCTTTGTTATAATTATCGATAGAGTCTTCCCAATTCCCCTTGCGTTTTTGAACGAGCGCTATAGCTGCGTAAACATCACTGTTATTAGGTTGACTCTTAAGAGCAATACTGAAATGCTCCAATGCTTCATCGTAATCTTGGTGAATTCGGTTTTGAAATTCTCCTAATGCAAGATGCGCTTCAGCCAGATTCGGGTTTAACTGAATTGCTTTTAATACCGCTTTTTCCGCTTCAATACCGTGTTCTTCAGCATGATTCCCGTACCAAAAGAGATTTGTGTAAGCCAATGAAAGCCTTGCATACGCCAATGCAAAGTTCGGATCCAGGTCAACAGCCATTTTATAATGTTTAATTGCTTCAATAAAATTCTTATAATCTGTACCTCGATAGAGATAATCATTTCCTCTTAGAAAATAATCATATGCTTCAAGGTTATTTGTGTGCTTTCGATTGAGCAGCTCTCTTTCCGGCTCGAGAAGTGTGATATCCAAAGCGGATGCCACCTTTTCGGCTATCTTGGTCTGAAGATCGAATATTTCCACCATAAATTCATCATAAGTAGTAGCCCATAGATGCGTATCATCTGACACTCTTATAAGCTGAGGTGTAATTCGTACCCGATTTATTCCTTCATCCGTCGGTTGAAAACGGATAGTCCCTTCAAGTATATACTGCACTCCCAGCTGTTTACCGATTTCCGCGGCACTTATCGCAACATTTTTAAATTGAATTGCGCTCGTTCTTGAGATTACACCCAAACCGCTTATAGCAGCTAACCGGCTTGTTATCTCCTCTGTGATCCCGTCAGCGAAATATTCATTCTCAGGTGGACCTAAGTTTTCGAATGGTAAAACAACCAGCATTTTTTTATCAGGAGAAGAAGCCATATCACCCGAGAAGAAAAAGTAACTTCCTAAAAGAAGCACCACTATGAGTGATGCTGTTGCCGAAAGCCAATTCGGCATCTTTTTATCGCCATGAGTTTGATGCGCCGCTTCCGTTTCTTCTTGTGGCACAGAAAGTTCATCTCCCTTTAAGGCATATACTTTTATTGGTCTATCAACATTTTTCAGACTTTTCTCACCAAGAAAGACCGTCTCAATATCACGTTGATTTTTGATGTCATCATAAACCCTGCCGGATATACATACGCCACCCGGCTCCGCCAACGGCTCGAGCCTTGATGCAACATTCACACCATCTCCGTATACTTCATCGCCCTCAACAACGACATCACCGACATGAATACCTATTCGGAGGCTGATTTCCTTCAAGTCCGGAAGATGACCCTGTATTTCCGCAGCGCAGTTAACCGCCTCTATAGCGCTTCCAAATGTAACAAACGTTCCATCACCCACATATTGAATAATTTCACCTGAGTGACTCTCAATCAAAGGGGTTATAATGTCTCGTTGTCTTTGTACAAGCTCGCGCGCTTTAACCTCGTCTTTTTGCATTAAAGCGGTATAGCCCACCATATCTATGAACATTATGGCAACAAGTTTGCGTTTAGGCTCAGAGGGCATTCAATATCCTTTAAAATCTCCGAATGTGAATTAGTTAAACATAATCTC
>JACZYG010000013.1 GCA_022571215.1 Fidelibacterota bacterium
AAAGAGATGAGCGCCACAGCGCTTTAATCACTCCCCCGGTAACACTTTTTCCCGACAATCCCCTGATGGGGATTTTTTTTGTCATCTTATGACTACAATTATAATACAACCACCCCTTTATCCCCTCCTTTGTAAGGAGGGGAGACTCATCGTCTTTGCCCGCTTAACCGATGTCGGGTAGGGTTGATAGAGGGGAATTTTTCATCTCCCCATTATAAAAGGAGGGGAAGTCTCGAAGAGGCAGCAGCCCGCGCCGTCCGTACGGCAAAGCCGGACACGGCATCGGTATGGCGGGGATGTCAGTTAGCTGACAGATGACGAAGCCCCAAAGGGACTCCCTTGGGGAGCAATCTCAGATCTTATTCTCTTTTAGGATAGAATTACCCGCCGAGATATATAAAACCGTTAAAACGATTTATCTGTAGGAGTCGAAAACCCTGATAAATATATCGCAAGGGATGTTACACAACTGGAAATGAAACTTCCTATTTAACTGACAGCTATACTTCGGCAGGAAGAGAGATGGTAAAGGTAGTTCCTTGGCCGTATGTTGATACCACCTTTATGGTCCCCCCCATTTCTATCTCAACCACATCTCTAACGATAACTAAACCAATTCCGGTACCAACCCCTTCTTCCTTGGTGGTAAAGTAAGGATCGAAAATGGTGGTAAGGTCTTTTTTCTTTATCCCGGTACCAGTATCTGTTACTTCTATTATGATTGATGAAGTCTGGTCATCATACGTTGTCGTGATGCTCAACGATTTAGTTTCACTCTTTTCCATTGAGTGCGCTGCATTGATAATAAGGTTTCTAAAAACTTGTACGATTTTTTCTCTGTCGCAGTAAACGGTGGGAATCGGTTCATCGAAATTTGATTTGACATCAAGATATTTTATATGACCAAGTGTTCCAAGCGCTTTAAGAAGGTCTCTCAATATATTGTTGATATTAAAACTTTTCATTTCCGCCGGAGATTGCTTACCCAGTCTCATATAACTCGAGCTTATATTGATTATATGCTGAATTTCTTCCTGCATATCATGAACCAGTTCACTAATTTTTTCCTTGTCGTCTAATTCAGCTATCAATTCCGCCCGTGCGGATATTATCTGAAGGGGATTGTTCATTTCATGTGCTATCTTCGCTCCCATTTGTCCGATGGCTGCAAGTCTCTCGGCATAAGCGAGTTGATCCTTCATCGTCCGTTCTCTGCCGTGAAGAGAGTCTATTTCCTTCGCGGATGTGATCAATTCCGCTTCACTCACCATTAATTCCCCTAATGCTTCATCTTTATCAGCGACATCCCTGCCGATAAGTAATACGGCATCTTCTCCCTGAACCGGTGTATACCAATATTCAACTGTTTTATTGCCTATCGCCGTTTCCCCCTTTAGATTTTTATTCTCATCCAAACATTCTCTCATTTTTTTAAGATGAATATCCGGCAGCAATTCAATCCAATCTCCCTTGCCAAGCCCCCGAGCTTTCAGTTCATCAAACAATGCGGCGTTCGCATACAATAGCTCACCATTGAGATTCGTTTTCATCACTATATCGGGAATGAGATCACCTAAATTACTGTCAGCCATATCTTGCTTATTACTTTCAGCGCCCATAACGGATAACATCAATATCGAAGCTATCTGTTCGACAAACCCAATCTTATTTTGATCCGATTCATCTTTAACAGTCGAGTGTACCAATAGCGCGCCAATTATCTTTTCGTTTTGAAGAATAGGGACGAAAAATGAATATTTTATCTCTTTTGGAAAATCCGCAAACCATGGCGGAACTGTTTTGTTTTTGGCTGAATCAAAATATAGAGTGTAAGATTGATCCGGATGAATACCGTTGACTCCTGAATCAGAAAGACTCAGATGGAATGAATCGATCTTCGCTTCATTCCATCCTACAGAGCTTAATATCTTAAATTCATTATTCTCATCTTCTAAACTAATGAGGGCAATCGAACCGACACCAAGCAGCTGAAATGTTTGATCTATGTTCTTTTGAAACACAGAAATCCAATCTTCCCCTCGAAGAATATCTTTACATAATTCAGAGATTAATGATTGTTCTCTTGATCGGACAGCCAATTTGAAAGCTAAATCCTTTTTCGTAGAAAAGTCCCTGCCAACCGCTACGGCGCCAATGAGAATCTTATTTTCATATAACCGTTTCCCGGAAATCTCAAGAGCGACACTGCTACCTCCCTTACTCTTGAGTTCTACCTCATACATTCCGATTTTTGACTTAGATTTGATCATAGAATCATAATGCGCCAGCTGTTTCTTCCCTTTGCCTGGTTCGAATAGTACTGATATTGGTTTTCCACTTAGATCGTCATCATTATAACCCAACGCTTTGAGAGTCGAATTATTCGCGTAGACGATTCTTCCTTCAAGATCGAAGATCATCATCAGTTCATCAATCTCTTCAACAACGGATTGTAAAAGCGCCTTTCGATCCATCATATTGATATTTGCATGTTTTTTGGGCATAGTTATACTATTAATTCACTGTTTTCTCTAAGAACGGAATCCCTTCAACCACAAGTAACCATATACTTTTAATGTATTTAGGGCGTATTTGATTACCTACATTACCTATTTAACATATTTTTAAGCGAATTTCAAGCTTAAAGTTTTATCGTTTGTGTATTAGTGATTGTAAACACAATTATTGAAAATTTTATTCTTAAATTATCTTGGGAGAAATGGCGCTAAACGCATACTAATATATGACTAAAAGTCTTGTTTTATACTATATTTCTCATTATGATTGATTGTTGCGCCAACTAATTATTACCGTACACTTTAGTTATTTTTAGTAAATATTGCTAATGAGGTTTTTTATGGTCAGGGTCCTTTTTATATTTCTATTTTTGTTTATCTCGTGTGACAAGAATGATAATTCAAGCTCTCAAAGGGTAGAGAAAACATACTCCGAGGAAGATATCGTCAATGGAGGAAACTTGATTATTGGCACCACAGGGGAACCCGACGGGCTGAATCCGTTAACCGCGCATACTAAAAATGCTAAAGACGCTATTTCGTTGATTTACAGACGATTAGCGGATTTGAACGAAGACCTGACAACTTTTTCCCCTCAGCTGGCCAAGAGCTGGGAATTCTCCAAAGACAGCTTATCCATACTGTTTAACCTCAGAACAGACGTCAAATGGCATGATGGGGAAGTTTTTAACAGCGAGGATGTCGTATTTACATTTAATCTGCACAAGAATGATTTGTTAGGCTGGGAAGGTTATTCATTTAAAGAGAATATTCAGAGCGCTGTTGCCCGGAATGATTCTACCGTAATCTTTTATTTCAGCGAAAAATCTCCAACTCTTCTTATGGATGCCGTCGAAGGCTATATAATTCCCGAACATCTGTTATCAAAAATACCTGTTGAAGAGATGGAGTCCTCGACTTATAGCAGAAACCCTATAGGCACCGGTCCATTCCGACTGTCGGAGTGGAAATCGCAACAGTCGCTGACGCTTAGCAAGTTTTCAGGCTATTATGAGGAGGGTAAACCAAGACTTGACGCTATCGTAATTCAAATCATACCTGATAATATTAATCTTTATCGCCAGGTGTTGGGCGGAGATATAGATTTTATGGAAAACGTACCTCCCGGAGATTTCAATAAGTTATCAAAGCAATGGAATGAGGGCAATTCTAATATCAAACCATATAATTTTCTCGGCAGAGGCTATGAATTTATCGGGTGGAATCTCATCGATCCCGAAAATTATTCCCAGGTGATGGAGGCAGCCGGCGATAACGATCCCAATTTGGAAGAGCTTTTGAAACCTCACAAGCTATTTGGAAGCTGGAAAGTCCGCGCAGCTCTGACTATGGCAATTGACAGGAATACTATTATTGATGTCGTTACGAATGGGCTTGCAATTCCGATGCACGGTCCGATTCCGCTGATTATGTGGGCGTATGATCCAAACGCAAATTCAATTTGGGAATACGATGTCGAAGGAGCAAAAGAATTTCTTGGCGATGCGGGTTGGAAGGACACGGATGGAGACGGCATCCTCGACAAAGATGGAACGATATTTAGTTTTGAAATGGTTACAAATGCGGGAAATGAGGAACGAAAACAAGCTCTTACAATCATCCAGCAGCAATTATTGGAAGTAGGCATCGAAATGACACCAAGAGTATTCGAACCGGCTCTTCTTTTCGGAAGAATGCTGCCCTCAAGAAATCTTGATGCCGCTCTGCTTGGATGGAGCGTAGGTTTAAAGATGGAACTGACTCCCTTATTCCACAGTTCGAGTATCTTTATTCCGTTTAATTTTGTAAGTTATCGCTCTCAAGAATTTGATGACTTAGAAAATGCAGCTAAGCGTGAAACTCGTCAGGCTATCGCCCAAAAGCACTGGAATGGCATTGCAAAGCTTTTGTCATGGGAGCTGCCTTACAGTTGGCTTTATTACAAGACTGAAACGACGGTTATTCATAGCAGATTCAAAGGAGTCAAGGTTGATAAAAGAGGAGCTTTTATCAATATGGAAGAGTGGTGGATACCTTTTGAAGAGCGTTCCGACCACGATATGCTCGCGGAAAATTAACTGTTAATGCTCGCCTATTCCATAAGGCGGCTTATCACGGCACTGCTCACTCTCTTCCTCGGGGTATCACTTACTTTTTTTGTAATACGGCTTGCCCCCGGCGATCCTACCGATCGGTTTCTTACCCCCTCAATGAGTCCTAAGGTCAAGGCGGCGATCACCGAAAAGTTAGGACTGAATGAACCGCTTCCAATACAATATATGACATGGGTGAAAAATGTTATTATAGACTTTGATTTCGGAGATTCATTCGCAAACGGTCGTAAAGCATCCACCGTAATTATGGACGCTCTTCCTTACACCCTGCTTCTGTCCACGCTGTCACTACTTTTTGGGCTTCTGTTAGGAACAGTGTCAGGGGTGTATTCCGCATTACGGGTCGGAACTCCAGTAGACAGAGCCATAACATCTATCCTGATGTTTTTCTATTCGGTTCCTTCGTTCTGGCTCGGTCTAATCCTTTTAGGAATTTTTTCGATAGAACTAAACTGGCTGCCGGGCTCGCAAATCACTTCAATCTTTCATGAGCGGCTTAGTTTCTTTGGAAAAATCGGAGATTACGCCGCGCATCTGATTCTGCCTGTTCTAACCCTCGGACTAACCACTGCGCCCGTCTACGGCAGATTTGTGCGAAGCAGCATGGTTGAGGTTTTGAATTCTGATTTCATTGTTTCCGCAAGAGCAAGAGGTCTTTCTGAACGAAAAATTGTCTTTAATTACGGATTACGAAATGCCTTGCTGCCGCTTATTTCTATTCTTGGAACTTCGTTTCCCGCGCTGTTTAGCGGAGCCGTGATCGTCGAGGTAATTTATTCGCTGCCGGGCATGGGACGGGTCATGGTAGATGCCGCGCTCGGGCGAGATTATCCGATAATTATGGCTGCGAGCGCAGTCGCTTTTGTTGCGGTAATTATCGGCAACTTTCTTGCAGATATTGGATATGCCGTCGCTGACCCGAGAGTCAGATTAGGTGATTCATCATGAACGCTTTTAAAAATCTGATCTCTCAGCTTTGGAAGAGCCCGTCGGGAAGAATAGGGCTGATTTTAGTAGCGCTGTTTTCTCTTTTAGCGCTCGGAGCGCCGCTGCTCTCTCCGTACGACCCGATTAAACAAAATTTGCTTCTTAAATCCTCCCCTCCGTCCATTTCTCATCTCTTTGGTACCGACCTGTTCGGCAGAGATATTTTAAGCAGGCTGCTATACGGAGCCAGAGTATCAATGGGTATCGGTTTAGGCTCGGCATTTTTAGCGGTCTTTCTTGGAAGCGCGGTAGGATTGTCTGCCGGATTTTTAAGAGGCGGGATCGATACGTTTCTTATGCGAATAGTTGACCTGCTCTTAGGTTTTCCTAAGTTCTTTATACTCTTGCTTGTTGTCGGATTGGGTTCACCTTCTATTTGGCTGACTGCAACAGTGTTGGGAGCGCTTTCGTGGATGGAGATAGCGAGAGTCGTGCGTGGAGAAGTTGTCCTTATACGGGAGATGAATTATGTCAAGGCTGCTACCGCGCTCGGCTTAAGTCCGATGAATATCGCAATGAGGTATGTTTTACCTAATGTTTCCGGCTCAATTATCGTTTCCGCGACGCTCCTGGTTGGAACGATGATATTAGTGGAAGCAAGTTTAAGCTATCTTGGCTTCGGAGTTCAGCCTCCCGATGCAAGTTGGGGCACGATTATGAATCAGGGACGAATTGACCCATTGGGAACTTGGTGGATATCGGCGTCCGCCGGTTCTGCAATCTTTCTTTCACTGATAGGATTCAATCTGTTGGGAGATAGTCTTAGAGACGTTCTTGATCCCCGAACTGAAAATTCTCAATCTTAATTTTGTGAATATGCTTGGATAATAAAGAACTGATACTAAGGATAAAAGAACTCTCTATCAGTTACCGAAGCTCCGGTTCGAGTTTCTGGGGTAGTAAAGAAGAGATAGTTGCCGTTAACGATGTTTCTCTAACTGTCAGAAGAGGAAAAACCTTTGCCATAGTGGGTGAGTCCGGAAGCGGGAAAACTTCAATCGCAATGTCGATCTTGGGTTTTGTTAAGCCTGTTTCCGGCACCGTAGAGTTTAACGGTATGAATTTATTTTCTTTGGAGGCGGATAAACGGCGGAAAACAATGCGTTTGATACAGCCTGTATTTCAGGATGCCAACAGCGCCCTTAATCCGAGAATGACCGTGGAAACGAGTCTCGCTGACTCCATAGATACACCGGACCAGCTTCAAAAAAGGGAACAAACTAATTCTCTTCTTCGTTCGGTCGGTCTTAGCTCGGACCATATGGGAAAATATCCTCACCAGCTTAGCGGCGGTCAAAAACAACGGCTATGTATAGCGCGGGCGCTTGCTCCGGAACCTGAGCTTCTCATACTCGATGAACCCGTCTCAGCGCAAGACTTGTCTATTCAAGCTCAGATCCTGAGTTTGCTTTTGGAAATTAAAAAGGCAAAAAATATTACTTATCTTCTCATTTCGCATGATCTGAATGTGGTGCGGATCCTTGCTGACAGGGTTGCGGTGATGAGATCGGGGATTTTGGTGGAAGAAGCCTCATGTGAAAAATTCTTCAGCGATCCGACTCATCCGTATTCTCAAGAGCTTTTAGAAAACTCGGGAATAAAATAGCGTGCATAGACCTGAAAACGAAAACGTATTATCCGTCAAAAACTTGAGCGTCAGACTTTCCACAGGGGATTCTTACTTGACTATAATCAATGATGCAAGTTTCGATCTGCGTAAAAGTTCGACACTTGGATTGATCGGTGAATCCGGCAGCGGAAAGAGCATGCTGTGTAAATCTATCGTCAACCTGCTGCCGAAGGGAAGCCGGCTCGATGGAAATGTGACGTTTTATCCTGATTCCGGAAAGCCGGAAGAATTATTATCCATGTCTGAAGTCGAGCTGCGTTCTATCCGGGGGAAAAAGATAGGTTTCCTTTCACAAGAACCCGGCTCTTCCATGAATCCGGTGATGAAATGCGGGAAACAGGTTTTTGACGCGCTGCCCAATTTTGAACGCGCAAATAAAAAAAACGGGATTCAGCAAGTCCTTAAACTTCTCGAAAACTCAGGATTAAAAAACCCTGAAGCGATAGCCAACTCATATCCTCATGAACTGTCCGGTGGAATGCTTCAAAGAGTTGCCCTTGCGGCGGCTTTGGCAGGAGAGCCAGAAATATTGATCGCGGATGAGCCTGTAACAGCCTTAGACGTAAGTAGCCGTACAGGACCAATGAAGTCGCTCTCCCGCCTGACAGAAGAAATGGGTCTATCCGTAATATTGGTCTCGCATGATATTGATTTTGTCTCCAATTGGGCTGATGATATTATGGTAATGTATTTAGGCAGTATAGTAGAATTAGGGGAAACAAATAAAATTTTATCTTCTCCGGCTCATCCATACACTAAGGCTTTGTTGGATCTGTCAAAATCTTTTATGAGCGGCTCACTGCCTGAAACGATTCCGGGCGATATCCCGTCTATGGAGGAAAAGATATCGGGATGTAAATTCCATCCCCGTTGTGAATTTGCCGATGAACTTTGTTCTACAACGGAACCAGATAGTGAAGACGCTGAGCATGGCGGATGGAAAAGATGCTTCCATCCAGTAGGCGAAACAGAGAACTGATAATTTGGCAAAATAAATGAAACAAGCTGTCTTTGCGCGTCTGGCTTCAGCCGGACTCCTTGTAATGACAGTACCGTGCAGGTCAGACAGGGTCTTGCCCTGATCGCATTCAAAATTGAACCACCCCTCGCGGTCCCCTCCTTAAAAAGGAGGGGAAGATAACCCTCCTCCCTTGAAGGTAGCATTGCCAACGGTGCGGGTCGGAGAGTGTGCTTTATCGTTTTCTGTGTAAAATTAAGTAATCCGAACAATCACATCCCCCGCCTGACATTAGTCGGGCAGGCCGCTCCTGCGGAGCATCCCCTTCAAAGGGGGAGGGAAACTATCATTGTCCGTCAGTCAAACCAACCGACTTAAATAAATCAGAGAACCTTAACAAAATCTCTTTTATTTGCCTTTGTAATCAAAATTACTTCTTCCCTTCTACCTTTTTGTTATTGTAAAAACTATTCGTGATTAACAATAACAATGAAAGGAATAATAATGAGCAAAATTAATTCAAGCAACACAGCGCTGTTAGTTATCGATCCGCAAAATGATTTTCTTGCCGAAACCGGAGTGGTATGGGATCTCGTAGGCGAGGGAGTCGTTAAAAATCAAGTAGTTGATAAACTTTCCAAGCTTATTGCCAAGGCTAAGGAATCGGGTGTAGAAGTTTTCTATTCACCGCATTACTACGATAAGGAATTTGAGGCGTGGAAGGATAATAATCCGATAGACAGCCTCATGTTTGAGCGTAAAATGTTTGACCGCAACAGTTCCGGTTCCGATTTTCATCCGGATTTAACACCGGACGATTCGACCATCATATGCGCTCCTCACAAGAATCTAAGTGGTTTTCACACAAGCGATGTCGACATCCAACTTCGCAAGCGTGGAATAGATACCATCTACCTTTGTGGAATGGCTGCTAATCTTTGTGTTGAATCGCATTTGAGAGACGCAGAAGAAAGAGGATACAAAGTAATCGTGATAAACGATGCTACTGCCGCTCCGGGAGATGCCGCTTATGATGCCGCTCTCGTCAATTTCGGTTTTATAGCGCACGAATCTATCACGGCTGAAGAAGCTTTAAGTCGATTTTAACAAAAGCTAATTAACGTCTGAATAGTCCCCCGAAGTTACCGCTTCGGGGGTTTATTTTAGAATAGCCAATCCAATCCGATGTATATTTTTATGCCTTCACCGTCAATGGACGAATCAAACGCCCTTCCAATATCTAACCGGGTTATGAACGTAGAATTCATGGCAACTCGAATTCCCGTTCCAATAGAACGATGTAACACATCACTCTCTTCTCCTTTATCACCAACAGGCAAATCCGGAACAGAATCGAATGATCTACCCGCGTCATGAAACAGTAACATGGCTACAAAACCGTCAGAGAAAAGATTGCGAATTTTATATCTCAATTCTAAGTTAGCATACGCTATATTTCTTCCTATAATTCTATTATACAATATCCCCCTGATTGTCTTGCTTCCACCCATTACCTCCGCCACTTCAAATGAACCGTCTTGTTGTGAAGCGGAGAAAAACGGCGCGCCTGCGCTCATTAATCTGCCTCCGAACCTGTAGGCAAATGTCAGCTTCCTGTTAAATGACAGATATTGCCTGTGAGTGCCAGTAAGAGCGACATAGGAAAAATTATTTCCAAGAGCTCTCGGAACCCATCTCAGCAACAGTTCACTCCATACACCTTTGGTGGCAGTCGATTCATGGTCACGACTATCCCAGATCAGCCCGGTAATTATACCATGTTCACTCCCGGCATTGTAGGTTTCAGAATCAATAATTCCCTCCCTGACTAACTTCGCAAGCAACGACTGCTTCGATAAATCCAACAGTTTTTCATCGAAATCTATGTAGTTTATCGTATCAATATTTGTGGTCAGTAAGGTAAATCCACCAAGCCAACGGACTTTATTTTCAATTATGCTCCCCTGTATAATTGCATCGATCCTATAAAAACGGTAGTCATATTTATAATAAAACTTACCCTTGTAGTTTGCCGCGTCTGAAGAATCTTCATATGCGGCTGCGTACTTGGTTTGCGCTCCTCCGAATCCGTGAAAGGGCTGCAAAATACTTGAACGGTATTGAGCCTTCAGCGTTATCCTCATTTGATTCGGCAGGAAATATTTACTGTCAAACCGGTAAGAATAATCTGCGATGCCTTTTGTACTTTGTTGCAATACGATTCGGTGAGAAGAATAATATGGCTTGAATTTTTCTTTTCTTTTATCATCAAGCTGAAAGATCAATCCGTAACCCAGTCCCTTATCAGAGCTGAATGACAGCGCCGGTAAAAGACCATAACTGTATTTATTTCGGGTCTTATCTCTCACCCCATCTTCAGCTGAGATTGTCAGCGGTATTAGAATGATGAATTTATAGATAGCTATTTTTAATATAGCGCGAATTATCTGCCTCTCTGTAATAATGCTAAACAAGATGATGTGAAATATATTTCAATTTCGTTGAGTTTGCAAGTTTATGATGCAATAATCTGATAGTGAATCTATATTTGATTTAGTTCGTTTGAGTACTTATATTCACTGGCTATAACTTTAACTGTAGAATTGTGTACTTAAATTAAGAGTTGGAACATAATGTTTATTGGAGCATCAATTGGATTTTGATATAGCAGTTTTCGGGGATCTGAACATCAAAAAACTTAAAGATTTGGGGAATCCCTTTGTTGAACAGATTGTAGATAAGTATGTGAAATTATGCACACCTTCAAAGGTCACGGTCATAACCGATTCTGATGAAGACATAGCTTATCTGAAACAAAGAGCGATAGACAATAAAGAAGAAACGCCTCTTGATACAGCCGGACACACTGTTCATTTTGACGGCTACTATGACCAAGCCAGGGATAAAGAAAACACTAAGATACTTATTCCTAAGGGAGAAAAACTCAGTAAATATATGAACACCGCGGATAGAGACGATGGGTTAGAAGAAATTATGGGTTTGCTTGACGGTATTATGGCGGATAGAGAGATGCTTATCAGTTTTTTCTGTCTTGGTCCCGTGAATTCACGCTTTTCCATACCGTCCCTGCAACTGACGGATTCGGCGTATGTTGCCCATAGCGAGACCATTCTCTATCGTCCGGGATACGGCGAATTCAAAAATCTTAACGGCTCTGACAATTTCTTCCATTTTATTCATTCAAGCGGCGAATTGGATGAAAATAAGAATTCAATTAACATTGATAAACGACGTGTCTATATGGACATCGAGGAAGAACGCGTATTCACCGTTAATACGCAGTATGCCGGTAATAGTGTCGGTCTAAAAAAGTTAGCTTTGAGGCTTGCCATAAACAGGGCAAACAGGGAAGATTGGCTATGCGAGCATATGCTTGTCATGGGAGCAAAGCCTGAAGGCAAAGACCGCATAACTTATTTCACGGGCGCATTCCCCAGCGCATGCGGCAAAACGTCAACCGCTATGATACCGGGGCAATTGATAGTAGGTGATGACATCGCGTATATCCGTAAAGCAGATGACGGAAAGGCGTATGCCGTAAATGTAGAGCAGGGTATCTTTGGAATCATTGAGAATGTGAACCCGATTGACGATCCCCTAATATACCGAACTATTACCACTCCGAGAGAATTGATAGTATCTAACGTATTGGTAAGAGAAGGGGTGCCTTACTGGCTTGGGATGGGCAAATCTCTTCCCGCAGATGGAGTAAATTTTTCCGGTGAATGGTCTTTAGGCAAAACCGACAGCAAAGGAAATGAAATAATTCCCGCTCATAAAAACGCCCGTTATACAGTCAGGATTTCTGAATTGGATAATTGCGACCCTAAACTGCACGATCCTGAAGGTGTTCCCGTATCGGGAATTATATACGGTGGAAGAGATTCGGATATTAACCCTCCTATTCTCCAATCGCTCAGCTGGACGCATGGAGTATTTATGGGCGCAACTTTAGAATCCGAGACAACCGCCGCCACTATCGGAAAGCAGGGCGTGAGAAAACATAATCCGATGGCAAATCTCGATTTCCTTGTTCTGAATCTTGGTACGTATATAGAGAATCATTTGAACTTCGGTAAATCGCTTGAACACGTTCCCTTAATTTTCTCCACCAACTATTTCCTGAAGGATGGGGAGAAATTCCTGAATGATATAACCGATAAAAAAATATGGCTGCTCTGGATGGAGGGCAGAGTCCATAACGAATTCGATGCGATAAAAACACCTATCGGATTCATTCCTTTATATGATGATGTTCTTTCCCTCTTTTCCCAACTGTTTGATAAACCTTTTTCAAGTGAACTTTACGTAAAACTCTTTTCTATCAGAACTGAAAAACTTTTGGGCCGACTGGATAGAATGGAAAAAATATTCGGTGAAGAATTAGAAATGCCGAAGTCCTTTAACGAAGAATTGGTCAATCAAAGAGAACGTTTGTTATCAACGAAAAACGAACATAACAAGGATGTTATTTCGCCGTATGACTTCGTTTAGATTTTATTCTCCTAACCTCAAACCCTTGGAAACAAAGATAGGCTCTAACATCTCAAAGAGCCATTGAACTCCAAAAGCTAATAACGCGGCCGGTATCGCTCCTTGTAAAATCAGTCCCGTGTCATCCAACCGGATTCCTGTTAGAATAGGCTGACCGTATCCACCAGCGCCGATAATCGCTCCCAAAGTTGCGGTACCAACGTTGATGACCGCTGCTGTTTTAATTCCGGACAGTATCGAACGTGACGCGAGTGGTAGTTCGATTTTAATCATTTTGACTCTTGAAGGCAATCCTAATGCCTCCGCCGATTCACTCAATTGAAGAGGAATATCTTTCAATCCGGAATAAGTGTTCCTCACGATCGGGAGTAAACTGTAGAGGAATAGAGCAGCTATCGCCGGTTTGGCTCCAATTCCCAATAACGGTATCATGAACACTATTAACGCAAGGGATGGGATAGTCTGAATCACTCCAATTGTTCCAAGCAGAAGCTGACCGAATTTGGCTGTTTTATACGCAAATATTCCAAGAGGAATTGCAATGATGATCGCGGCCGATAAAGAAATTACCACTAAGAACAAATGATCATACGTATTTCTGATGAGCTTCTCAAAGATGGTCATTTGATAAAACTCTGTTTTAACATTCAATTTCCTCTCAAGAAACTTTGACGCCACTTCGCCTTCACTTTTCCCGGCAAGTTTCACATCGGCGTTTAGCTTTACCATATCGGACTCTGAAATCATACCCTCAAGCCTGAGCAACGACTTCACTGATTCCGGATTCCGCATCGCAAAATCACTCCTGTATAAGAAGACGGCTTGATACTCCGGAAAATGATTCAAATCATCTATCAGCGATTTCAAATCGTAATAGTCAATTTCCGCATCGGTTGAATAAAGGTCTATAACGTCAATTGAGCCGTTTTCCAACCCTCTATAACCGATATCGTGGTCTATCCCCCTGACATCACGCTGTGGCAAATTGTACTTCCGTTGCAAGCTGGGCCAGCCGTCTCCCCTATCCATAAATTCGTTGGAAAAACCGAATTTGAGTTCGGGATAATTTTTCAGGTCGGATATTTTGTCAATGCCGAATTTTTTTGCTGCCTCTTTCTTCATTCCGATTATATAGCTGTTATTGAATCCTATCGGCTTACTCATCAGTATACCCATACTCTCCAATTTATCCCTTACTTCCTCTTCATTTCTGAACAGCTCCCCTGAAAAAATCTCTTGAACAATAGTTCCCGTATATTCCGGATAGATGTCCAATTCACCCTGCACAAGAGACTTAAACAAAATCTGAGTTCCGCCTAACTCCGCTTTGTGCACTGCCGTAACCCCTTTCTTATTTATGAGATGATACGCCATTTCACCTAAAATGACTGATTCGGTAAATTTTTTTGAGCCGATCTTTATTTCGTTTTGAGATTCACCCCCCATTGACCATTGCGGGAAACAGAAATTAGCAGCAATAACAAGTCCTAACAGCAGACGTCTTATCAGTAACATCAATTGGAGGCTCGGACCCGCTGCGCGTTTATAAACTTTTCAACAAAATCGTCAACCGGATTCTTCAGCAGTTCTCTGATGGAGCCTTGCTGTAATATTTTTCCATCTTTCATCAGGAGCAGTTCATCCGCAAAAAATTCAGCTTCGTTTATGTCATGAGTTACAAGTACGACTGCTTTACCAAGGGTTCTAAATATCGTCCTGAGTTCTTCTTGTAAATCTGCTTTAATCATCGGATCAAGCGCTCCAAGCGGTTCGTCCAAAAGCAACACTTCCGGGTCAAGCATCAAAGCCCTCATAAGACTGACTCTCTGGCGTTGTCCTCCGGAAAGCTGAAGCGGAAAACGTTCCAGTGCATCTTTAGGAAAATGCGTCAATTCAGCTAATTCTTTTATTCGAGCGGTAATCTTGTTTGAGCTCCATTCCAAATACTCTGCGACCAATTTGATATTTTGTACAGCCGTCAGATGCGGGAATAATCCTCCTTCCTGGATCACGTATCCGATCTTCCTTCTTATCTCTAATAAATTCTCGTGAGCGACAAGCTCGCCTTTGAAATAGATCTCCCCTTCATCAGGCTCGATTATCCCGATTGCAAGTCGTATCAATGTGGACTTGCCACAGCCGCTTGGCCCGACTAACACCTTTGTCTCTCTTTCCGAAACAGTTAGGTCAACTGATGAAACAGCCTGAAGGTTTTCAAACTTTTTTGATACGTTTTTTAAGCGGAGCATCTATAATAGTACGATTCAATTAAAATCAATTCGGAACAATTTTAGCACTTAGGTCTGTTTTGTCAAGTATTATTCTACTTTGTACAGGATGCTCTATGATTAAATAAGACTTGACAAGAAATAAAATTTTGTTACTTTTCCCCTAAGTATATTATTTTTTATGAACTTGTAACGAACTTGTAAAATTTTGGTGAAAATAGCTATGCTTAAATTGGAGACCTTGCAGGTCTTATTTTATAAAAGTGCGAATATGTTGACATTAATAATACAAATGAGGTAACACAAAAATGAAAGTGCAGAAGTTGCTTACGACGATGCTACTACTGTTGGCTCTGTCCGGTTTTTCATACGCGGCGGATCGAACAGTCACTGGAAATGTAACGATGTCACGGTCGGGAGACAGCCTCCCGGGTACTCAGATTATTCTCAAGGGTACATTTATCGGAACCGTAACAAATAACGAGGGGGAATATTCTCTCGATATCCCGGTAGATCAAGTGACTCTCGTGATTACGTTTATCGGTTTTAAAACTCAGGAGATCACATTAGCGCCGGGCGTAACCACTCTTGATATTGAAATGGAAGAAGATATATTAAAGACTTCAGGGGTAGTAGTTACAGGCTTGGCTTCTACCGTCAAAAAACGCAACCTTGCGAATTCAGTAGCAACGATTTCTGCCGAAGAGCTTGTTCCTGCGCCCGTTCAAACACTTGACGGCGCTCTTGCAGGTAAATTCGCCGGCGTGAATGTCAGCCAAAATACCGGCGCTCCCGGCGGCGGAATAAGCGTGAACCTTCGCGGTGTATCGACCTTACAAGGCTCCACCCAACCTTTATTTGTTGTGGACGGCGTAATTCTGAATAACAGCACAAACCTTGAGGGACTTATGGATCTTATAACTGCTGCTGCAAGCGCAGGTAGCCCGAGTCCACAAGGTCAGCCTGTAAATAGAATTGCAGATATTAATCCTAATGATATTGCAAACATCGAAGTTCTTAAGGGCGCAAGCGCGGCGGCTATGTACGGTTCAAAAGCCGCAAATGGAGTGGTATTGATCACAACCAAGTCAGGCGCCTCCGGTGAAACAAAAATTAGCTTTTCCCAACAAGTGGGAAAGAGCAGTATCTTAAATAAGATAGGACATCGTGTTTGGACCGCCGCTTCTGCCGAAGAAGCCTATGGTCCGGAAGGATTAGCTGCATATAATCAAAATATAGGAACAAGAGGTATCGGACTCATCGATTATGAAGATGAGATTTATGGAGAAACCGGTACATTGCGTGAAACGATGGTTAGCGCTCGCGGTGGAACGGATAAAACTCAATTTTATGTTTCCGGTATGATCAAAGATGATAGAGGTATTATTAAAAACACCGGTTATAAGAAATATTCGGTAAAAGTTAATGTCAAACACAGATTTTCTGAGAAGGCAAAACTTGATGTTTATACAAGTATGATTCGCTCTGAATCTGACAGAGGCATAACCGGCAATGACAATACAAATACATCGTTCGGATTTTCTCTGGCATTCACTCCGAGTTTTTTGGATATAAGAAAGTGTAGTGAAGCCGATGTAGGAAGTGGCGGTCAGCGTTCTGAATGTGTGGGTCTCAAGGCGGGTCAATATCCTGACCATCCGTTCAATCCGTCAAACCCGCTGCATACAAGAGACGTTTTGATTAATAATGAAGTAGTCTTTCGTACTATTTTATCTTCAAAACTGACTTACAGCCTATTCAGAGAACAAAATCAAAACCTTGATTTTATCGTGCAGGGTGGAGTCGATTTCTTTTCACAGGAAAATAAAGCGTTCTCGCCTCCCGAACTGCAATTCGAAAAGAATGGTGGACAGCCCGGTTCGTCAATACTTGGAGAGGTAGAAAGTATCAACTCCAACTTATATCTAAATTTAGTTCACAGATATATTACGTCGTCCAATACTAGTTATAATACTACAGTCGGTTGGCAGTTTGAAGACTCAGACATAAATAATTTGCTGCTTTTGGCAACAAACACAGTAGTTACGCAGCAAAATATCGATCAAGCGTCTAACCTGACCGCTTTTCAGGAGATAACCCGGCAAAGAGAATTAGGATTCTTTCTCCAGGAAGAGATAAATTTTAATGATAGAATATATACCAGTTTTGGAATTCGCGGTGATCGGAGCAGCACTCTTGGCGATACCGAAAAGTTTTTCTACTATCCAAAACTTGCCGGTTCATATAGGCTTAGCGATGATATTAAATTAAGAGCAGCTTTTGGTAAAACAGGAAATTTACCGAGACCGCGCTCCAAGTTTACAGCTCTTGATCCTATCAATATCGGTGGGAGCTCAGGACTCATATCGGCATCAACCAGAGGATTTGACACGATTACTCCCGAAACGACAAGCGAAATAGAAATAGGTACCGACCTTACGTTCTCCGATGAGAACGGTACACTTGAATTCAGCGTTTACAGACAAAATATAACCGATCTGCTGCTGACCGCAGACCTTCCTGCCTCTTCGGGTTTCACTTCCGAGATCCTCAACGCCGGCGAGATGGAGACACAAGGAATTGAGCTATCACTCGCTTACAATGTTTTAAGAGGACGAAATACCACCTGGTTGACGAGAGTAAATTTCTATAAGACCAGCTCTGAGATAACGAAGCTCAATGTGGATCCGTTCAATACAGGTGGATTCGCAACGTTCCTCGGCACTTACAGGATTGAAAAGGGTCTTTCACCAACGACCATAGTCGGTTCAGAATTGGATGCAGCTGGAAATCATATAGAATTAGGCAACGAGACTCCTGATTTTCAGATGTCGTTTAATAACAGCCTCCGGTACGGTGGATTTAATTTAGGATTCCTCATCGATTGGAAAAAAGGAGGTGATGTGATAAATCTCGGAAAACTTCTTACCGATCTTGGCGGTACATCCGGTGATTTTGACGAAGAGGGACAATACACCCTTCTTGATGTGAATGGAGAAGATTCAGTAGCAACACTGACTAACGGCGTAGGTCGTTTGACTGTTCTTGGCAGATTGACCCAGCCTTACATTGAAGACGGCTCATATCTCAAACTAAGAGAACTTAGCCTATCATATTCTTTCAGTGAAGAAAGAGTCAGAAACTTACTCGGTGGAAGATTCACTTATTTAAAAGTAGGTATTTCCGGTCGTAACTTGTGGATGTCCACTGATTATTTAGGTTATGATCCCGAAGTCAGTCAGTTCGGAAGCGTAGCAATTGGGCGTTCGGTCGATACTATACCGTACCCGACATCCCGCTCGTTCTTCTTTAATATTTCGTTTGGAATGTAATAGAATTTAAATGCAGAGGTATAAAATGACTAACATCTTTAAAGATAAGTTTAATAAAACACGCGGGAATCTGCTCTTTCCTATCGTGCTGACCACAGCCCTATTTTATTTGGGATGCGGCGATTTAGATATCAGTAATCCAAATGCTCCGGTTATTGAAGACGCTCCCGTCCAGACGCTCATCACAGGCGCTGAGGCTGGAATGAGAACGAGCAATCACATCTATCTCTGGGTTGTTTCTGCGATTGGCAGGGAATCTTATTATTTTGAACCGGCTGATCCGAGATATACCGGAGAGTTACTCGAAAATACAATTGATCCCGGTGGTTTTTTGCTGAACAGCCCCTGGTCATCTAGATATAATGTTATTGCAAATTGCAATATACTGCTTAATGACAAATTACCCGATCTTGAGGCAGCAGATGCCGCGGGTGTTGAAGGGTTCGCTAAAACGATCACGGCGTATCAATTATTGCTCAACCTGAATCTCCTGAATGAAACGGGTATTAAAATTGACTTCTCAGGCGATCTAACGGTTCCTTTCGCATCAAGAACCGAATCATTAGCAAGAATTGTCTCATTGTTGGATGAAGGAAACAGCGCTCTCGATAAGGCTGGTAGCAGTTTTAAATTTTTCCTTTCAAGCGGTTTTGCTGGATTTGATACGCCCTCGACTTTTGCTCAATTCAATCGGGCAATTAAGGCAAGGGTTTCAATTTATCAGGGTAACCACGCCGAAGCTTTAACCGCGCTTGGCGGATCATTTATAAGCACTTCAGGCGATCTTGAGACAGGAGTATACCATGTATACTCCACAGGCTTAGGCGATCAGACAAACAATGTGTTCGAAACGCCGGATGCCCCCTTCATTAAATGGATGGGCCATCCTACTCACGAGGCGGACGCCGAGGCGGGAGATACCCGGTATACCTCAAAGATTGTTGTAAGATCTGATACGACAGTTTTCGATTTTCTAACTTCGACTTTAGGCATTACGATTGTCAGCTCAGTCACGGATCCTCTTCCCATAATAAGAAATGAAGAGTTGATCCTTCTTAGAGCGGAAGCAAATATCGGACTTGGCAATTACTCAACCGCAGAGGCTGACATAAATGTAATTAGAGCGGCAGCAGGATTGGCTGACTCACCGACTCTCGATGCGACTAACGCTCTTAATCAACTGCTTCATGAAAAACGGTACTCTCTCTTTCTCGAAGGTTACAGATGGGTAGACATGAGACTCTATGGAAAACTTGGAGACCTGCCGATTGATAGGGCTGGGGATGTAATGATAATTAATTTCCCAAAACCTGAGACTGAAACGGAAGGTTAATTTTTCGCAATAAGAAATTTTTATTGACACTGAAAAAGGGTTTGCCCCGCATTCTGCCGGGCAAACCCTTTTTACAGTATATGACTTTATCAGTCTTTGAATTTGAACGATAGACTCACCTTAGCCCGATAGGCGGTAACATGTCCATCCTCTACTTTCATATCAAGGTCTTTCACTTCCGCTATCCGCAGATTCTTTAGACTTTTACCTGCTCTTTCAACGGCGTTTTTCGCTGCGTCTTCCCAGGAATTGCTGCTGGTTCCGATTAGTTCGATTACTTTGTATACACTGTCAGACATAATATTTCTCCCGTTTTTATTTAAAGTATTTTGTTCTTCTTACTCCCCGGCTACTTCATATGAATAAATCAATTCCGATTCTTCGCCTGCTTTCACGGTTACCTAAACTTCCCTATTCCCTAACAATTCCTGCCAGATATTCAGCGTATATGTGCCGGAAGGAATACCGGAAAGGCTGAATTTACCTGCGGAATCCGTAACTGCGTAATATGGATGATCAACCACGATGAACCATGCGCTCATCCAACCGTGTATATCACATCTTACCTGCACTTTTTCCAGCTTATCGAGAGTCAGTTTAAGTTTTTTCTTAAACCGCGGTTGCGCTAAATTCACTGAGCGGTTTAGTTTCCCATAAGTGTGAATGTTATGAAGTATTCCGTCACTGTTTAAGATTTTTATTTGTTTGTTCACCGGAACAATAAGCAGATGCGGATCATAGGCGCATACTTTCTGATCAAGAACGAATTCGGTTCCGAGCGAGTCAATAGATTTACCTCCTTCTACACCTACCAGTGAAACGACGACATTTTTAATGCCTCTATCATTTCCAACAACAAGCCTATCATCATAATGGTCTTTCTTTGCGCAAACCTTAACATCTTTTATGATCATCAGTTTCATCTGTTTCGGGACATCACCTGAATATGTGATTCGCCCCTTAACGCTGCCTCTGTCACTCTCTTTAGGAGTAGCCCCCGCCGGAACACCGTTGAGCGTTCCGGCTAAGAGAACTAATCCTATAACAATCATCGTACGAATAAATATATTCCTTCTTTACTTATTCTTCCATTTTTAGCGGAACAGGAGTAGGTACCGCATTCTCAATTGGCGGAATAGATTCGAGATACGCCCAGATCGCTTTCAAATCTTCATCTGTTGTTTCTCTTATAACTTCCCATGGCATGGGCGGAAGAATAGCTCTCCCGTTAGGCTGACCTTGATGTTTACCTGTGCGAATTGCGGCAATAAAGGATTCTTCGGTCCATTCTCCCAATCCTGTAGAATCATCCGGTGTTAGATTTGTTGTGAAACTTTACGCCCCAGGGACCGCCCCAGGCCGTCATCATCGGGCTGACAAGAGCCATTGCGTTACGCTCCATATCAGCCGGCGTCCATTCGGGATAAGGGTCATCAGCGGGATGACCGGAAAACATTCGTGTCATATCAAACATCGGGTGTCCATGCTCTCCAAATGTTTTTGGAGTATGGCAATCATGGCATCCCATGATCATCGTCAAATATTTGCCTCGTTCCACAGCTTCTTCCTGTGTCATCACTGCCGTCATCGGAGTCGCTTCCGTCATCTCATAAGGCTTTTGATAAGATGAACAAGCGCTTAGCAGCAGTATGCCGAGAGGAAGGATAAATAAATATTTTTTCATACCCAGCTCCTTTTTTAACTGCTATCGTTTATAATTATTATAATAGAAATTTAGGATTCAAAATATCATTTAGACACATATCGTATTGACAATTAATTGCGGTCTAAAGCTCCCAATACTTCTAATTCTATATTTTAAAGATTATGAGTATGTTAATTTTACGAAACATAATATATATAAATATCCTTCAAATTCAAAAGCAAAACTATGTTGAATATTTTTATGAGTATGAGAAGAACCCCTCGAAATTAAATGCCATTCCGAGGGGCTTCAGGGTATTGCATGAAATATTGGGAGCTCTTATCTCAATCTAACTTAACCTCTACGATCTGGTTAAAGATCAGTTCAAATTTTAAAGTGCGAACGCTGTTATCTTCATCCGTGATAAGTATTTCCGGAATTATCAGCCTGTAATCATCAACCGCTTCATCAAGTTTGGGAAATGTTAAAGCATAGGTTATCTTGGCTCCATCATAAATTTCCTCCTCTCTATCAGGAAGCTTAACCTTACTGCTTACGTAATTCACATTCCTGACCCAAAATACTTCTCCGCCGAATCTCCAATACGGATCGTAACGAACGTGCCTGATTCTCCCGTGCCGTCCTCTTCCCCTACTGTGAAATCTCGATCTATATGGATAAAATGGGTAATAATCCCATCCGTATTGGATTGAATAAAATAATCTGGTTTTCGGATCTATTACCTTATAATAAAATTCTTCTTTACCGTTTTCGTTTAGCGACATCGGCAACGGTCTATACTGATTGCCGAACGAATCTACTAATCGAGCTTTAGCGGGATTAAACAGTATCTTGCTGTTGCGATTATTTTTAACAGTCACCCAAAATGACGGATGCAATGACTTGCCGTCGGAGTCCGGTAGAATTACGCCCTTAACCGACACCTCCACGTCATCAATCGTCTGAGTTATACTACCTTCTTTTAAATCAACATCGGCGCGCTTGACCTGTTTTCCCGGTTCAAGATATATACTTTTTTGAGTACCGGAGCAACCGACAAAGATCAGGCCGGTTGCCGCCAATACCATCATATACGTTTTCATTTGTTTTTGCTTCATTTTACCATCCTCCTTCGTTTTCATCTGACTCTTCATCTCAAACTGATTCAGCTATTTACCTTAGCCAACTCGACCTTAATCCAGTATTTTAGCGGCTCCATCACCTGAAAATTGTTTCCGGAGTTCCTTCTTCTTCCTCCCAAGTCTCCGGCTCCGCCTCTACCTCCACGACCACCTGAAAATCCTCTCCGATTCATCCTATTCATTCTGCTCCTATTTTCCATCTTTTCAGTTTCAAACCCGATCCCGATAAGCTCGCTCTCCCTTACGCCGACAGCATATGGAGAATCTATACTCTCATTTAACGGTAACTTTAATTCATAAACGAACATCCCTTCATAAAATGAATGGCTAACCTCAATACCCACTTCGTTATCAACTGGAATCCGTAATGCCATATCTTCTTTATCTTTTATTATTTCAAATTCTCCCCCTCTCATTCCGAACCTTTCTATCGGTCGTTCATCCGGATATTCATTATATCCATAACCTTCCAAACGCTTCGGGAACGGCGGGGCGGCGCCATTCATGCCAATCGGGTATCTGATACCGATAGTTTTATCCTTGTTACCTTTTCTGTTGAACCAAACCGTAAAGCCACCGCGTATAATCTTTTGAATCATAGCTCTATTAGTCGTGCTGATATTTATGTAAAGATCCGTTTCGTCGTTTACGATTCCGATTGCAATATCATTATCTTTATTATAAATCAGTCTGTCAGCCCAATCACGATTTGACCCGTCAACGATTATCTCATCGGTTCGCCAATTGCTCTTTAATTCCTTATTTCCACAAGCTGTCAATAGAACCACGAATCCAATGCAAAGCCAAAATTTCATTTTCACTCTCTCAATTATTATCGTTTCTGACAGTTAGACGCTCGATTTGCACAAACGTTTAATATGATTTAAAAGAAAATCGCTCCATACTTAGAAAATTAGCCTGGAACGATACTGATAGATTTCTCCGGATATTGATCTGTCTAAATTACCCGCTCATTTCCGCCGTCAATCGGAATTTGCGCTCCTGTCGTCTTGGAAAAGGCGCTCCCTGCCATAGCGCAAATTAAATTAGCGACATCATCTGATTTGATTTCAGTTTTCAACACGTTATCGGATTTGTACTCGTCTACGCTCATTCCGTACTTTTCGGCTCTTTCCTTGAGCACTTCATCACTCCAGATAGAAGTATCAAATACGGCATTGGGATGGATCACATTTACTCTGATGCCTGATGCCCCTAACTCCAACGCAGCCACACGGGCAAGCTGTGTAAGACCCGCTTTTGCGACCGAATATGAAGCTGCTCCGGGTCCGGGCGCCGCGACATTTTTTGAGGCGACAAAGATTACGCTCGGTTCATAACCGTTTTTCAAATACGGAACAGCCGCTTTCAGCAAGAGTTGATGACTCGTAAGATTGATCTCCAGGCTCCTGTTCCAGGATTCAGAAGTGATCTCCTCTATATTTTCTGAAGATGGAAATATTCCGGCGTTACTCACAACCAAATCAAGACCTCCAAATTCCCTCACGACCGATTCGATAGAATCATGGATAGCTCTCTTATCGGTCATATCGCATTCGATCCCCACTATATTTTCGTTATCGAATAATTTATTGATTGCCGGGTCTATATCAAGAGCGGCGACAACTGCGCCCTTATCGAGCAGCGCTTTTGTAACCGCTTTTCCTATTCCGTTAGCGGCTCCCGTCACTACTGCTATCTTGCCTTCGAATTCCTTTGAACCGGTCATTTTAGCGAGCTTTGCCTGCTCCAATTCCCAATATTCAATTTCAAAAAGATCCATTTCCGGAAGCGCTTTCCAACCGCCGAGCAGCTCGGCAATTTGAATTGATTTTATTGTATGCTCGGCTAAATCAGCGATAACGTTTGCTTCTTTTAAGTTTCTGCCGAATGAGATCGTTCCCTCTCCTTTCCAGACCGCCCACTTCGGAGCAAAATTAAGGGGGATTAAATCAGATTTGTTATTCCTGTTAAAATATTCTTTATAAGCATCCGAAAATTTTATGACTTCTTTACCGAGATCATCGCCAATTATCAGAGGAAATTGTTTTGTTCGGATAATATGGTCAGGTGTAAGCGGTCCCCTCGTGGCAATTGATTCAACATTAGGAAGATTCGCAAAACCTACCGCCTCGGGTTCACTGTTTAATCTGACTATCAAGGGAGAATCGGATACGTTCATAATTTCCCTTCGGATTCCGGATAATGTGTTCATGTCTTGATTTGAGCTTTCTGAAACAGCTACCGAGTTGGCATTTTGGCCTTCAATATATTCTTCCGCCGACGTAACGATTTCTATCATTTTCTGATAGCTTTTTTGAGCATCGTCGTCAAAAGTGAAGACTCCATGATTCAATAGAATCATTCCGCTGCATTCTTCCCAGTTCATCTCCTTGGTCATTTCATAGATTTTTTTTGCTAATATAAACCCGGGCATTACGTAGGGAACTATCAGCATACTCTCGCCATAAATTTCCCGAATCTTGTCTTCACCGTTAGGCGTATTTGTGATGGTTACGACTGCGTCGGCGTGAGTATGATCAACATACTTTAATGGAATCAGAGCGTGCAGCACCGCTTCTACAGATGGATTCGGAGCGCCCGGTTCCGTCATAGCCGCTCTTTGCTGTTTTACCATATCAGAATCATTCAGATCGTCTAATAACGCCATCTTCTTTAAGACTTCTAATTTAACGGGAGCAAACCCTGCGGTTTCTATCGTCGCCAAATCCCAGCCGCTCCCCTTTACGTAGATGATCTCTTCCTTTTCTCCAAAAATATTTGTCTCGGTCGTTTTTACGGATGTATTGCCGCCGCCATGCAAGACTAATTCCGGTTCTGCGCCGAGGAGACGTGAGCTGTAAACCCTCATAGCAAGGGAGTCGTCGGAATATTTATTTCCTTCATTGACATCCCAAAGGCTTTTCATTCAATAACTCCAATATTTATAAAAGGCTGCATTAAGCGAAACAAGATAAAGAAAACCGATGCCCCCTGCAAGCACCTATACTAAATACTGAAAGTAAACAAAACTATAATCGGTTTAATTCCATCAGATTTTAGTTTAACTTGGAAATCAGTGTAACTTAATAATCGGTAGTAATTTATGAAATCTGTTCAAATTACTCAGATAGGGATGCCGTTTGAACATGGAGCCATCATGATGTGCTTAAGCGCAACATCTTATCATGCGTTTATGAAAGTAGTAACCGCCGCACAGTCTAAATTGTCAGTTGCCGAATATCAGCTATAGGAATCTGATTATTGCAAATTGATACTGCCGAGATCGTTATCCGCGCCAACAGTCACTTCTACTCCCGTACTGTCAAAACGAGCGCCCGTCGTATCCTCCACAACAACGTCGTAAACACCGGCTTCAAGATAGGCAAGCTGAAATCCTCCCGACAACGTATCAATAAACACCGTTGAGATTGTATCAGTGCCAACAATCGCCATAGCGACAGGCAAATGCTCATCGTTCGTAACCGTCCCGGATATCGAACCTGAAGTGGCTATTGCTACCAGCCGAATTGTAGGCTTTAACAAATAACTTGGATTTGTTGATGAACCGTTGCGTACGATTGATCTCGAAGCGTCAAAATCGATCATTAGATCATAAGTAGAGCCGGCTTCCATTGTAAACTGATGTGTTAATTTTAATCCTGTTTGTGCTCCACTCGGAACCTTCACACCTGATTCCACACCGTCAATAGTGACAGTAGCTGTATCAATTATTAGTCGAATTTGGTTATAAGTTCCCGCTTCCAGCTCAATACTGCCCAGGGGCGTAGAATTTCCATTACTCCATTCAATTAAATTCAGCGTTTGAACCAAATTGCTTACCACAATCGGTTCTCCCCCTGCTTGAATTACAGATACCTCGCTAAATGTTATATTTACTGCATCAAATGCCGCCGGGGCATCGGTGAGTCGAACATTAAATGTTCCTGTTGTCTCTGACGGATCGGAGCCGCTATCGCACCCGATTAGAAATAACGATAGAATGATACTCAGTGTATAAATCATAAAATACTTATTCTTCATTTTTTCTCCTAATTTCACCAAATATATGGTTATTCCCGAAAAATTATTGTGACGCAGACCACATATTATAGTTTCTTATTTTCACTACGCTAACCGATGAAAGTTCCAAACTATTTAAGCGTCTACATAAGGAACCGGTGACAAATTAGACCGCAATTTCGTATCTTTATTCGCCACCGTCTGTCCCGCAATTCAGATTTATTTACTCATCATTTCTTATTCTGGAATTACCTCTTCTACCCTCTCTACTTCACTATATTTTGGTATGTTCAACTCAAGCCATTGCTTAATTTCCTCTTCCGGAAGAGCGCCGATGAACTCTCCGGAAATTTCACCGTTAACAAACAGCTTGACGTTCGGTATACTGCGTATACCATATTTAACGGCTAAGTCCTGTTGAGATTCAGTATTGACTTTAATCAGGTTCCAAGTATCACCTGCCTCTTCGGCTAATTTTTCTAACGTCGGACTTAAATAGACGCATGGCCCGCACCAGCTCGCCCAAAAATCTACTAACACGGGCGTTGACTTACTTGCCTCTATCACATCTGATTGAAAATCAATCAGTTCTTTATCTATGTACATTTTGCCTCTCCTTTTTCTATTCATTTGAATGTTCCTTCAAATGTATTTACGATATATACCTTTTAATGTTTCACTATTTTATATTATAAACCTTAATATATCAGTATAATATATAGCTTGACATAGTTACTTTTGAAACATATCTTCATATCATGCGTAAATCTATTTGAAATATATATCAAATACAAGGAAAATATTGTGACAATGGTAGCTGAAAATAATGTTGAACTGACAAACATAAACTGCACCCGCAAAGAGGTCGATATCGTATTGCTTCAAGGGCTGCAACTCAAACTTTTGAAGAGACCGGATCTATCTGATATTGCAAAAATTTTCAGCACTATCGGCAGTGAAACCAGACTAAAGATTCTTTTTCTTCTATCTGAAGCGGGAGAACTTTGTGTATGCGACTTATCCGATATATTAGGACAATCTGTATCTCGGGTATCACATCAACTTAGAAAATTAAAGGACAGAGGATTTGTAAAAACACGCATTGATAGTCCTACTATTTACTATTCTGTCTCAAATAATTCATTTCCGAACATTCTGGTTAACTTTGTGAAAATGGGTGGCTTGAGTGATTAATAGTTTATTTGCGTCATTCGGATCGATTTTCACTGCCCTTGTTGCGTCAAGTTGCTGTATTGGTCCATTAGCCTTCACTCTTCTTGGCGTCGGTGGTATAGGATTCGGCGCGAGTTTCGAGAAATATAGACCACTGCTAATAATCCTTACCTCAATTCTAATAGGCAGCTCCTACTATCTGGTTAACAGACCATTGGAAAAATTATGTATCGACGGCAAATGCGATATTGACAAGGCTGTCAAAACAAGGAAAATTAACAGGATCATACTTGGGATTTCCGCCGGAGCGGCAGTAGTTTTTATTTTTATTCCTCAAATACTGCTCTTGATAACTTAGAGGGGAGAAAACGGTTATTTATGAAAATGATAACTTTAAAAGGATAAGAAAATGAATAAAAAAACTTTAGTAATTGGTTTTTCGGTGATTGTTACACTGCTTTTTATAAGTACTCTATTCTCATCTAATGCTAATGAAATACTAAAACGGGAATCTGTTATTTCTGCAATAACAAGTACAATCGAACTGGATGTCAAGGGGTTCACATGCACGAGTTGTGTGTACACAGCTAAGATCGTTCTTGAAGATCACGAAGGAGTTATATCGGCAGAAATTGATTATGGATCTGGAAAAGCATTAGTTAAATTTGATAACGAAAGGATTACGCCACAACAGATTGCAGATTTACTAAATGAAAATACACCCTATGTGGCTACGATCACCGGTGTTTCTCCTAAAACTCTATTAAATTAATTAAGGAGGAAAGATTTTGGCTGAAACAAATATCGAAAATGAACTGTTAGATTCATCAAACCCTGTTGAAGTTGATTCATGCGGATGCGTCGTTGTTCCGGAAATCATTGAAGCTCCACTAAAGGCTGAGTGTCCTCTTTCCGGTACTCTATCGAATAAAGTTCTTCACGAGACTCTTGATAACCTCGTCGTTCAGGATAAAAGGCATCTTATATCAGGAGAGGTTCAATATTACTATTGTAACGAACCTGATTGTCCCGATGTCTATTTCTCGAACCCTGCCCGACATAGGTCAGGCGGGGAAGAATTACCTGTATTCGAGAAAAGCGACCTGATTGTAAAAGTGTTCTCGAAAGACAACGGTGAAGACGTACATGTTTGCTATTGTTTCGACTGGACAAGAAAACGATTAACAGATCAGATAAAGAACGAAGGTAAATCAACGGCATTCAATGAGATCACAGAAGAAGTAAAAGCTGGTCGGTGCGAGTGCGAAATTAAAAACCCGAAAGGCGCCTGCTGTCTGGGTGACATTCAGAACTTTCTGAAGGAATACAGTAATGCTTAAAAAACTCTTTTTCTTATTCAGTGTCCTACTGATTTTTAATTCATCCCCGGCATGGGGACAGTGACCCCTCTGAGGGAACTTAACGCTTCCGGTCGGAAGCTCAATTGAAGGTGTAGGTCTTCTTAAGAATCAGATTCTCGTCGGGAGCGCGGGAACGTTCACGCATGCAGCCGAGCTAATCGGCACTGGCAATAACAGCGCTGAATTAGGAAATTCAGGAAATCTTGACATAACCCAATTCAATCTGTTTGCGGGCTATGGGATTTCAAGTCTTATTAATTTGTATGCCAATTTGCCTGTTAAGCGTATATCTCAAAATCCCACGATCGAAAACAAACATCATAGATCTGAAAGTCTTACCGGAATTGGGGATATACGAATAAGTCTTAAATGGGTCATAAGGAACCAATATTTAGGTCCCGGCTGGCGACTCTTCTTTGGTTTGGGCCTTATCGTTCCGACAGGAAATTCTTTTAACGACAATCCCTTTTCAGATAGTGCAGATTCCAAAGACCACAGGCACTTTGCTCTTGGCAATGGAACTCAACAGGCTGACATTTCACTGGAAGCATGGCACAGATCAGAATTTCCGTTTATATTGGGAGCGACTATCAGGCATGGCATCTATTCTTCAACGAGCAACGTTAGCTATAAACCGGGTTTAAGCACTAAAATAACTATTCATGCCATCAAACAACGAGGAATTTTCAAGAATGCTTTTCCATATTTCAAACTTACGACCCGATTTAATAGAAAAGACGAGTGGCAGAAAATAATTCCTCCAAACTCCGGCGGAACTTTTATTGATGGAATGGTAGGCTTTAATCTTGAAATTAACGAAAGGGTTTCAGCTGTCATTAATTTTGATTTTCCTATATGGAAGTCGGTGACCGGTGAACAATTGGATTCGTTTAGATTCGTTTTCTCGTTCAGACGAATTATTAATTGAAAAATTGGTGATAATTAAGAATTCACCAGACGAAAAATGGAGCAACATTATGCATGAATGCTGTACTGTTCCAATAGAACAGATGATGGCAAACGAACACAAACCGGATGGAGTCTGCTGCCTTATCTCGGATGTGACGGAAGCTCCGCCTCGCGCCGACTGTCCTGAATCCGGTACCGGTTCACGAAAAATCCAGCGCCGCACAGTCGAACACCTCGTAAAACCCGAGCAAGCGGGGGATATTATCGATACACAGTATTACTACTGCGCAGCAGCTGATTGCCCGGTAGTCTATTTCTCTCAGGATGGCGCAAGCAAATTCACCACGGAAGACCTACGAGTGGCGGTTTTCGCGAAAGACCCGGGTAAAGATGTGAACGTCTGTTATTGCTATGATTGGACCCGGTCACGCATAGAAAACGAGATTAAGGAAACAGGAGTTTCGACGGCTTCGCAAAAAATTGCCGAGAAGGTAAGAGCCAGTTTATGCGAATGTGATATTAAGAATCCGAAGGGAACTTGCTGTCTCGGGGACATCAACAGAGTAGTGGCGGCATTTCAAGAATAAAGTAATTTAGAGGATCACTCTTTCTCTTTTTGACCGCCCCACGTTTATCAGGCGGACAATCTACTCCCCTCTAATCTCAAAATAAGTAATCAAAACCTATCATCATCTGCCGGAATAGTCCCGGTTTTATCCCTTCAGGTCTTCGGGATACAATATACTTCCTGTCAAATATATTTTTAACAGATAGAAACCCTCTTAACGGTAGATTGTGAAACTGGTATTGACCGGAGAGATCCCATATTTGGTATGAAGGAATGAGTCCGGTACGACCGTTCGGAGAACCCTCCACTGTATTCACATTATCAGCAAACTGACTACTCACATAAGAGCCGTTTAGCCCCAAACTTAATCCTACAGGATGGCTGTATCTGAATCTCAATGAAATTAGATTTTGAGGCGCATATGGAAGCCTGAATCCTTTCACATTCACTTCTTTGATAAAACGATCAGTCGAAAATTCGGCATTTACATAAGTATAACCTATGTCCATAGATAGGGCTGACTTCATTCCAAGGAGACGGCCAAGATCAAAGCCCAAATTTCCTTCAATTCCTTTATGAAGAGTTTGACCCTGATTGACTTTTGGCAAGTCGGTAGCCGCGCCCCCGGATTCGGATGTTGGTATTATCTGATTTTTAAAATCCATCATAAACACTGTTGCTTCAAGGGACACACCTTTTAGCGCTTCCATTCGGGTACCGAGTTCAAGATTTAAACTTTCCTCGGCATCAAGCTCGACCGAAACAGCCTCATAACCGCCATCCGTCACGGTTATTGCGTCTTTTATCCTTGGCGGAGCAAATCCACGGAAGGCTCCTGCGAACAATGTAATAGAGTTGTTCGGCACATAGCTGACTCCTAATCCCGGAATGAACTCCAAGAGATCATCCCCTGACTTTAAATCAACATCGGTAGGAATACGTTCGCCTTCAGCATTGGTGACTCTTGTGCGAGAAATATTCCTCTCATACGAAAACCGCTCTACCCTGATACCGGGTGTCAGGCTGAGTTTTTCGTTTAGAAATATTCGATTTTGTATGAAAGCGGAAATTGCTTTTCCTGAACGTATTTCATCGTCTCGAATGACTCCGGTATTGGAATTTCCGGTCTCACCGTTGATCCGCTGCTCATGCGCCCGTTCGGAGTGAATTCGTATGCCCGCATCAAATTCATTCCTGAAATTAGCGACCGAGAAATCTAATTTTAGCCGGGGCTCAAGACCAATAACCTCAAAGGTACGGTTCCGGTTACCCGTGCTGTTCTTTACTATAATTTCGGTTCCATCGTCCGAATAGCGATAATCCTGCCTCTGCCAATTCCTGGTCGTTTGATACGCATAAAATGTGGTTTTAAGAACTGATTTTGAATTGAGGTTATACTGATGCGTAGCGCTCGTAGAGTACCTGCGAATCTTCAATCTGTCATCAGGCACCGGATTAAAATTAGGATCTGTATCGTAGAGTTTTTGGGTAAGCCCTACGTAGGTGGAGTTGGAAATTTCATCATATGCATTCAGTTTGAATCCCAAAGAGGATTTTTGACTCAGATTAATAGTCATCTTTGTTAGAACATCAGTGACATTAAAAAAGATATCCCGGATACTGTCCGCTTGCTTGCGAAGAACATTTACCAGCATTGCGCTGTTTTCGTATTTCTTTGCGAACTGTGCCTGAGCGAGCAAAAATCCGTTTTGACCGCCTTGAATAATCATACGTCCTTCCGGAGCGTTACGAGGATCAACAGTAATATAATTGATTACGCCGCCTATCGTTTGAGGTCCGAAAAGGATAGACCCGCTGCCCTTTACGATTTCAATTCCGCTCATACGGTCTATCGGAGGCGTATAATACATTTCCGGCTCTCCGTAGGGAGCAAGCGCAACGGGAACTCCATCTTCCAGCATAAGAACCGTACGGCTTCTGTCAGGATTAAGACCTCTGATACTGATATTTGCGCGCAATCCTAATCCCTCTTCCTCCTGAACATGAATCCCCGGAATCTGCCTGAGAATCTCGTTTCCGCTAAGAGGTCTGGTTTGAAGAAGTCTAACCGATGAAATAAGAGTTCCTGAACCCGGAATGCGTTGGAGCGCCAGGCTGCTTTCACCTATTACGAAAACCTGAGGAGACTTAAGCGTAGTAGGCTCCATTAACAGGTCAACCGAAGAGGTTTGTCCGCTAAGAACAGATATGTTCAGACTCAATTTAATGTAGCCAATATAACTACCGGCAAGGCTGTGATCTCCAGCGTTGATTTTTTCTAAGAAGAATTTTCCATTTTTGTCAGTCGTCGTTCCCCTTCCTATATCTTTTATAAAGATATTCGCTCCTGAAAGCGGCTCTTTCGTTTCGGCATTAATGACTCTTCCTTTTATTGAACCAAACTCCTGAGCAGCTATTTCAACAATGCCTTCGCTGCCTATTGTAACAGTTACGAAAAATATAAGTAATCTTACCCATATGTTGATTCTGGTCTTACTTTTAAAATCAATACTTTTCAAACTATACTCCAAATTATCAATTTCTAAATGAGAACGTGTCTCATTCTCAATAACCAACTTATGCTCTTTCTTTATCAGTGTCAAGGGATTATTAATTTATATCACTACACCAGTGAGCTGAGTAAAACCTTTTGAATGCCTTATATACAGGGGATCTTCCGTTTATACATCACATCTCCTCGATCTACAGAAATTTTGAGTTATAGATCAGCCGGAATGTGTATTAGAAATGAAGTTTATACGTAGATTCAGTTCTTAAATCAACTTAAAAGGTTCTTTTTTATTTCTTCAAACTCTTCTTTCGTTATCTTGCCTTTGGCGTAGCGTTTCTTAAGGATCTCTATTGCAGAATCGCCAGCATCATGACCTGACCAATGTCCGTGACCCCTCCCGAATACCAAATAGAGAACCACAATTAATACAATCATCGGGAAAAACGGAAACATCCAGAAACCTCCCATTCCCATCATATGCCATTGTCCAGCCCACTCATCGCCGTCGTGGTTTTCATATCGATCTCCCGAATAACTTGGGATAAACCAGCTGGCGGCGATAAGGATTATGATAATAAGCAGAATCAGATAGATGGGGCTGTTTTTAAACGAACTATTCAAAATAATCCCTTACGCTTGAACTTAACATCTTTTGGCATTGAAAAATTATGATCAAAAAACCAAGCACTTTTCCGATTCCTCTACCCACTTTGCCAAGGTTACAAGATCGCTCTTCACCACTCCCTCTGTGAGTGATTCTTCCTTCAATCCCCTGCTGTCCATACAACTGCCGCAAGCATTAACCTCGCATTTCTTTCTCACGAGATATAATAACATCTTTTCAATGTTGTAATAACCATCAGGCGTCTTCTGACCCTTTAGCCCGCAGAAAACTGCATCTTGGAACATGAACAGTCTTACGGAATTCCCCCTTTTAACAGTAGACATTGCTAAACGCAGCGCATTGTACGATTTTTCTGTCCCATAAGGCGGATCGTTCAAAATAAATGTAATCATTTGTTCCCCTCCCAAATTATATTTATTCTTATTAAACCCACCCGTGAGGATTTCCGCTTGTGTATGCTCTGCGCGCAAATAGAGCAGCCGCGGCAATAAGCATCAAGGTAAGCAAATTTGAATACGCTGAATACACCTGCACTCCTAAAATTATTATCACCAGCACGATAAAAAGACATATAGCCGCAAGTTTCTTGCGACGGGCGCGAAGAGGTTTTAGTATTGAAGCAGCTTCCTCCGGAAGTGGTTTATCAGGATCTAACCCTGATATCAAGGATTCAATCTTAGGTTGGATTCCCAAGTGCACGCTGGAGAGCAGCGCTATAAGAACGAAGAGTAACACTAACTTAGTTGCTATTATCCATTCTGTCCACAACGCCTCGAATCCGAGCGGTCCGTAAACAAGGAGTAGTACGCCTGTGATTCCGACCGTCGCTTGGAATACGAAACAGCGCGGCGCGCCACCCGCGATGATGTTCTCCGTGTATCTATCTATAGAGTAAATAAAACCGGCTCCCATTTTCCCTCGCTCAGCGACTACGATCAGGTTAAATAAAGGGACTGACATGAAAACGAAACTCACGACATGTATGATTTTCAGAAGGTCATATAAATTATCCATGGTTACTCCTTTGCTTTATAATCATTACATTTCAGATAGAGAATCTGCGAGCTCTTCAGTAGACCTAAGCCTTTCCAGAAGCACCTCTCGCATTAGTTCAAACGCCTTAAGAGTTTTCTTATTTGCCACTCTGTAATAAACCTTAACGCCATCTTTACGGGTAGTCACAATCCCCTGCTGACGCATGAGAGCAAGATGTTGAGAAATATTCGCCATTCGAGCGCCGGTACGTTTTGATAGTTCGTTTACACTGAGTTCTCCGTCGCTTAGATGGAACAACATTTCTAATCTCAAGGGATGCGCAAGCATTTTACATACATCCGCGTGAAGCTCGAATATCTTTTTATTCAATAATATATCCTTGTCTAAATACATTCATTATTTCATATATGCGAATATAATAATTTACAAAACTTATTACAAGTTATTTTCAATTGGTATCCGTTTCCGGAAAGGAAATGGGAGGTAATATTTTAGATTCTTGCTTACCCCCTTTTCCTGAAACTCATTTCCTGTACATACATTTCATTAGGGTAAGAATATTAAGACACGAAAATACTGCTTCTATAACGATACGATTGCGGTACCGAACCTACTTTTTATTGGTTTTTAATTGGGACTCAGATCAAGAACGTATTTCTCTAATTCTCGATTTGAGTCCCAAAAGATTGCTGCATAAACAACTGATTAAATTCTAATCGTCAAGGTCGTAATTATTCTTAATGTTTGATTTAATTATTCCCTCAATATCCTTACATTTTCCGCCGCCTGAAGAACTGTCATCTATCAGAAGATTGCCTTCATCGTCAAGCATTAAATCACCGTCATCTAAACAGCTTGTTATATCTATTCCTTGCAACCATTCATCCACCAATAGATTTAGTACTACATTATTGAGAGCATTCTCATCTATCAGTATTCCACCCGGTTCTTCAAATCTTACGTCTTCGTTAAATTTTAAGATGATCGAGTAGGATCTTCCCGTTACATTATCGTAATCGAAGTTTCCGGAAACAACTAAAGTATTCTCAAAAAGCGCATCGCTTGAATCAACAAGACCGTCACTTGCTTTTGAATCATCCAATCGGACGTCAATTCGCTTGTACAATCCGGCTTCTATCGTAAACTCACCGATAACAGGATTGCTTTCCCCGGTCATCAAATTAATAACAAACGGACCATCAATACTTATCTTATCCTCCGAAAGAGTGTCAGCCACACCATCCGGAAAATCGAATTGAATGTGCCTTACACTGGTGCGAGCTTCTTTTATACTAAAAACTGTTCCACTAAGGTCAGTCACCGAAAACAGTGTTTCCGCGGTTGCTGAGCTCAAAACGGATTTAGCCGCTGAGCCTGTTGAGGATGATAGTCTCATAGAAAATGTAGCCCGTCCATCCCCTGCCGGTGCGGTCGGATCATCGCTGCACGCCGTAATCAACGTACCGATGAGAAGTAGTTGTATCATTCTTTTCAATTTTCAATCTCCTAATTATTTATCTTGCTTTATCTCACCTTTAACATTACGAATGCGGTTAAGTTCCAACTAAAGTTGCTCCAAATCACAAAAAAGAATGTAACCGTTACGACCATTGGTTTAGTTAATAAGTAAAACAGTATCAAAATCGATATGGATTTTTTGGTCGATATAAAGTGGACCATTGATGCTCTCTGCCGACGAAGGAAACACTAAATTAGCGCTCTTCAGGGTTACTTCACAAAATAATCAATCGAATAACAAAGATAAAACAGTTGCGTTCCGTACTGACGGTGCTGGGTTTTTATCATTTCTAAGCAGAATAAATACTCATAAAGTTTTCAATGAAAAGAATGAACGAATAACATCTCGAAATGTGGTTGATCACGATAAGGCATATTCAATTTACTTCTGTGATCCTTATGGCAATCGATTTGAGATAACAACATATGATCACGAACAAATAATCAGCGAATTCGCCGTTTGAATGTCACTATCTTATTCCAACTCATAATTTATTGCGTGATAACCTTATTTTATTGATTGCGCACTGCCCAGCACTGAAGCGGTTTTAATAAACACTTGAGTTTTTAAGAGACTAAAATGCCTGTCTCACTAACGTTGGTTTGTACGATAAAAAGTCCGGTCTCGAAAGCCAATTGTCAGAGACTCAAGATTGGACGAGATTCGAGATGGCCAAATGCTGTGACTATTTGAAGTATTCTAACTACAAAGAAAATATCAGGGTACTTCGAAATGATATCCGAGGTCGTTCTTTATCCGTACTGAAGCTCAATCCAATTCTTAAAGCATGTTCATACTTCGTTTCGTAAGTCCAGCTTGATAATCCATTGTTATTCAAGCTATTTTCGATGCTTATTACTAACTGTAGATGATGCTAAAAGAGAAAAAGCTTCTCTATTCTTTTCACTCCCAATAATTGCAACCAGATCATTCGGTAGTAAAACAAAATCCGCATGGGGATTCGAGTTTAATTGCTCTTCCCGGACAACACCTACGACAGATGCTCCGGTTCTTTTACGTATTTCGCTCTCACCTATCGACTTATGAGCAATTGGGCTTTCTGGCGATAAGGGGACCCATTGTAGAATAAATTGCTGTTCGGCATCCCTGAGTTGGGAAAGCATTCGATAATCGTCGCCTTGGTTAATTAAATGCGCATAGAGTTCCTGTCGAGCAATATCCGTGTATCGTTGAACTTCGGTTGGTGGAACTTTAAGATGGAGAAGAGACTGTCGTGTCAATTCGAGGCTCGCCTCGTACTCTGGGAGCACAACTTCTGAGACCCCTAAATCCCTGAATAAGTCGAAATAATCCGGACCTGGTGTTCTCGCTACTATTTCGAGTTTATTATTTAAACGCTTTGACTGTACTATGACTAATCTTGCTGCGGCAAGCCCGGGGATAGTTAAAATCAGAAGAGATGATTTTTTAATTCCGGCCGATTCGAGAACAACTTCCTGACCGGCATCGCCATAAACGACTGCCATCCCAGCCTCCTTGGCTTGTTCAAAAAGTCGGTGGTCAAGTTCAATGATCACGAACTGCTTATTCAGGCGTTTCAAAACCTGTGCTATTTGAAAACCTACACGTCCGCCGCCGACTATAACAACGTGGTCGGTAAGTCCTGAATCGGGTATGTTTGTTGACTCAAGAGGTTCATGGCGAAACCAACGCCTCCTCAATGCGTAAATCCTTGCAGTCTGACCTGAAACCAAAGGCGTGAGTACCATCGTTACAATTGCGGTGTTCAGTATCAAAGAGTAAAGATCACTTCCAATCGAATTCGTTGATACTCCCACCCTTGCAAGCAAGAAAGAAAACTCACCCATTTGAAATAGACCCATTCCCACAGCCAAGGGTATTATGTTTCTATATTTGAAAATTCGAACAATGAGCGCTATGATAAGTCCCTTACCTAAACTCATTGCCAGCACTAAGAAGATGACTTGTCGGATATTATCAAATAGAAAAGTTGGATCTAAAAGCATTCCAACCGATGTAAAGAACAATAAACCAAAAAGATCTCTAAGCGGAACAATATCACTTAGTGCCTGGTGCCCGTAGTCCGACTCGCTCAGAACCATTCCGGCGACAAACGCGCCAAAGGCAAAGGTAAGTCCCACCATGTATGTTAAATAACCAACACCTAGCCCGATGGCGGTGATTGCAAGCATAAAAAGCTCCCTTGAACCGAGTTTGGCGATGTGCACCAGTAGACGCGGCAACAACTTAGTTCCGAGCAAAACCATACCAGTAATGAACGCCACGGCTTTGAGCGCCACGAAACCAAGAGCAAGCAGTCCAACCGGCGGATTGCTCAGCTGGGGGAGAATTATCATCATTGGGACCACAGCCAGGTCTTGGACGATGAGCATCCCGATCATCACTTTACTCGAAGGGGTTCCCAACGAGCCCTGGTTCATCAGCGTTTTGAGAATCACCATGGTACTCGAAAGAGATATAAGGGCGCCGAGCCATAGCGATGGTATCCAATCCAATCCCATCAAGTGCCCAATACCAATACCAAGCACCATGGTAATGACAATTTGGATAGGCGTCCCGATTAGAGCGACCATCTTAACCGGCTTAAGATCCTTGAGAGAAAATTCAAGTCCCAGCGCAAAAAGGAGAAGGGCAATGCCAATCTCGGCGAGCAACTCGATCTCGTCAATGTTAGAGATCGTATATCCCCCTGTATGTGGCCCCAAGATAACTCCCGCTGCGATATAGCCGAGGATTAAGGGTTGACCCAGCCGTTGTACCAGTAAGCCACAAAAAAATGCTGCAACTACAAGGAGGATGATATCAGTCGCAATACCCATTATTTATTCTATTCAGTCCGACACGGAAGCAGGAAATGACTTATATCCAGCATCGTACGATGCTGTGGTTCGGTTATCTCTTGAACGGAGCGTTTACCCAGGTGTCTTTTGGTCATTTGTCCTCTCTTTCCGGGCGTTCATGTTTCATAGCAGTCATCTTGGTGTTCAAATGGGATTACACCACCACCTAAAAGGCAAATTCCCACACCTATTGGATCCCCTTTTTCGGTTATCTTGTTTTTAACCACTGATCTGCCCTCATTCCGTAGCCCGGCTTCTATATTACATATTAAGCCTTTAGATATCACTAAAAATATGTCTTAATAAACGGCCATTTTTAAGACAAAATTTCAGTCTCGAAAGCTAATTGTCAGAAGTTCCGGATTGGACGAGATTCGGGACGATCGAATGTTGTGACCATTGGAAGTATTCTAACTACAAAGAAAATATCAGGATACTTCGAAATGATATCCGAGGTCGTTCTTTATCCATACTGAAGCCCAATCCAATCCTTAAAGCGTGTTCATACTTCGTTTCGTAAGTCCAGCTTGGAATAATATCAATATTGGTTTCATCTCCGAACTTTGAAAGGAGTTCGATCGCAAATGAATGATTATCCGTAATTTCAGAACCAACACCTAATCGAGCTACAAAAGAAGTTTCTTTTTCAAATTCAAAGCCAGCGTTCAGAGCAAATTTATATTTTCCAGTCTCACTTGATATAATGAATCTCAAATCCACAAGATTCTCCTGTTCACTCTTAGAGGAAATTTCGTATTCGCTTGCAAAGCCAAAATCAAACCGATCACTCAAATAAGAGAAATTATATCTCAACTGAAATCCTATGGCTTCGTAAGCAAATTCCCCCTGCTCTTCTTCGGTAAAATGAGGGTGAACTTCAAAGGCTAAGGAGTTTGAAATGCCATACAATATACCAGGTGTAAATTCAATCACCGTATTTTCATTATTTAATTGTTCCTCCGACCCGAAATCCCCTGATAAAAGTAACCAAAAGTTTTTTGGTTCAGGGAGTTTGGCAGTTTCAGTTACGGCAAAATCTTTTCCGTGATGAGCGAATAAAGTTGGAGGCGCTAATAACAAAACTAAAAGGGCTATCAAAACATATCTTATTGCAATACTATTCATTTTCATCTCTCCTAAAAGTGTTCAAATTGGGTGATATGCGGTATAATTCACCGCAAAAGAGATCCCCGTTTACTGGAATAATCTTTTCTTTATATAATTGAGAACCCCGGATATTTTGTTCTGCTGAAAACAGAACAGATCCAGGCGAGTGATGAATCAAATAATGTAGGAGTTAACTTCTTTAAAAATCTTTAAAGGCGGGTGCGAGATAGTAACCAAAGATTCCTGATACACCAAATTGGTTTGCCTTGAACATTCCGAGATGTCAGGAACTATGTGGATCGAAAATTGCATAGATGAAGGCTGTGGTTCCCTTTTCAAGTTTGTAAGAATGCCCCAATTAGGTATTGTGTCAGCCATTTTACCACAACATTCCATAGGAGATTTTATCCAAAGCGCTGAATCTTTTTCTCGAGAATCTTCATTAGGAACTTCTTTCATTACACATAAGATATTAGAATCGCTGTTACCTCTAATCCAGTCTATGCAGAAGTCACTCTTGAGTAAGCCTGCCAATCCCTGTGGAACAATCAACACGCTTATTAGTACGATGCTAGAAATCTTCTTTATCTTTTTCATTCCGAAAACATAATAATCCTTTACAAATATATTCACAACCTTTTTATTTGAGACACCTCATTTTTGAGAGTCCAAATAACAATGGTATATATTACTGCCCGATAAGAGTCTACCGTTGACGTCACCCATCCATCCTATTTTTGGATGGAGTCCCTTTTTTAGGTTATTGAAAGAATTGTCAAAAGATTCCGTCTCCCCTTTGTCATAGCTGCGATGCATCCGCTTTATATTGGTCATTGCATCGCCGAACAGCTTGTTTCCTGTCATCCAATCAATAGCGGTAATCCCAAAACCGCGTAACCGTTGTACAAACCGTACATTTTACTTTCCAGGTGTATTTTTTATAACAAAAAAAAGAGTTTGAAGATTCCATTCAATTTCGACATCGTCATTCAGGAATAAATAACTTTTGTACGCTTTCCGAAACGTTACAACCGACAATTCTTCAGGGAGATGGTCACAAACCGGAATGTCTTTTATTTTAATCAGTATGTCTTATTTATCAGGTAACTTTAATCAGTAAAAGAAATTTTTTGAGAAATATTAATAGACTTGTCATTTACTACTTGAATAGTTACATTTATATAACACTTTCCTAATATAAAATGATTTATATATATGAAATTCGCTCTATATGGCTCAAACAGATGCTTATACCAAAAGAAGCTAACTTATTAGCGGATGGAGCATAACCGTTAAACATTAACAATTATTTGAAAAATAATTTTACAGGATTGAATATTATATCAGTTGTGAGGTTATTCCCTCGCCTTGAAAGCCCCATTTTTTTCAAAATGGGGCTTTTTGTTTTCAGTCTCACTAAAGACAGGTGAGAAACAAAAGAAAAATGTAGAAAGGAAAATGTAACACAAACAAAGGAGAATATGATGACTCATCTCAATATCAGATCTTGTGCAAAATGGTTAACCATTAGCACCATGTCTGTTTTAATCATGGTGTCGGCAGCGATGGCCACCAACGGATATTTTTCGCATGGGTATGGGACCCAATACAAAGGTATGGCAGGAGCCGGTGTTGCTTTGTCTATAGGAACTCTTTCCGCTGCTACCAATCCCGCGTCAATGGTCGGAGCAGGCGCAGGTTATGACATAGGCATTGCTTATTTTAGTCCTATCAGAGAATTCACGGTTACGGGTAACCCTTCAAATTTCCCTGGAACATTCGGCTTAGCTCCCGGCACAGTTGAAAGTAACTCGAACACATTTATCATTCCTTCTTTGGGAGCAAACTGGATGTTGAATGAGACAGCTTCAATCGGTGTCTCCATCTATGGTAATGGTGGAATGAACTCGGATTATGATGCTCCGGTGTTCGGTTTTACTCCAACGGGAATAAATTTTGAACAACTATTTATTGTTCCTACATACGCAATTCAGATTAATTCACAGCATGCATTGGGAGCAAGTATAATATTAGGTTATCAGACCTTCGAGGCAAAAGGCCTGGGAGCTTTCGCAGGTTTTTCAAGTGATGCGGCAAATTTGACGGATAACGGCAAAAGCACTACAACAGGATTAGGCTATAAAGTCGGTTACATTGGCGAATTTTCTGAAATGGTCTCAGTCGGCGCTTCTTATCAGACTAAAACCTTTATGGGCAACTTTGATGAATATGCAGGATTGTTCGCAGAGCAAGGTGATTTTGATGTACCGTCTACATGGACTGTAGGGGTCGCTCTTAGCCCGAATGATGATCTTACTATAGTAGCGGATGTTCAGCAGATACTTTACACAGACATCGCCTCTGTCAGTAATTCTTTTCTTCCAAATCTTCAAACAGCGCTCCTCGGAAATGACGCTGGAGCAGGATTCGGCTGGGAAGACATGACTATCATTAAAATCGGCGCTCAATATCAACTAAACGAAGGGATGGCGGTTCGAGTCGGATTCTCTACCGGCGGCCAACCGATTCCAGCAAGTGAAATGTTATTTAATATTCTCGCTCCCGCTGTAGTGGAACAACACATCTCGTTTGGGTTTTCCAAATATATGGAAGGTGGAAGAGAATTTAGTCTTGCGCTGACCAAAGTACTTTCGAACACCGTCAGTGGACCAAATCCACTTGAAGCACCCGATCAACAAACAATAGAACTAAAAATGAATCAATTAGAGATTGAAGCGGGATTTTCTTTTTAGAATAAAATCTGATTGGGTACTTCCTAAAATAAGTAATCCACACCATACGGTGTGGATTACTTTTTTATTTATATACGTTAAGAGTCTTCGGTTAGCTAATGACTATTTGATATAAAATGCTTCCTCCGCGGGACGAAGTGTTCTCGCCATCCACAATGGTCGTCTCAGACCATTCGGACCGGGACCGGGACGGGTCATATCCAGCCACTTCTTATATACCTGGAACGACTTATTTGTATCGACAACGATGTCGCCGTAATTTTCACCCTCACCGGGCAGATTGATGCTTACTTTTTGATGCCAGCAGTGCATTCCTGATATAGGGTCGGGGTGAACGGGAAACGTTATATTCTGATGTACGCCGCCGTCTCTCCACCAGATTCGTTTCGAATCTTTGTCAGAACTTTCAAACGGCTGAATGGAATCCTTTGTGACCATTCGCCATATTCCGGGTTCTTCTTCCTTTATTGAAACCGTATTAACCATCCAGCTGTTGCCTTTCGCATCGTTCTCCCTTCGCCATCTGCCCATATGATGAGAGCAGGCGACTACATCGGGTTTAATTCCTTCGGTTATCCAGACCTTATCAATAAAATATCCAATTTCTGTTTCTATTTTTAAAAGGTCGCCGTTTCGTTTTAATCCTACCTTTTGCGCGGTTTTGGGATGAATCCAGATAGGATTCTTATGAGAGATCTCCGCCAGCCATTTTGCGTTTCCGGATCGGCTGTGAATATGCGTCGGCAACCGGAATGTCGGAACAAGCACATATTCGTTTTTTGAGCGGTCAAGTTCATCGGGATGGATATGGCTCTTTATATATTTCGGGATAGCATACTCCTCCCACTTCCACTCTTTCATTGTGTTAGAATAAAATTCCTGTTTCTTTGATGGTGTCGGGAATCCCGCGACGGAATCTTCACCATCCTTAACGCCGATGACCTTGCCATCCTTAATAATCTGATGCTTGTCATTGACCTCCGCATTTTGAAGTTGGTCGTCATTCAACGGATTCTTATGCTTCTCAAAGGATGTGCTTTCTACTTCAAACGCGCCGTATTTCCTCATATACTCAAGAGGTTCGAGATTTTCTTCAGCCGCTTTTTCTTTTAATCCCGGTACTTTTTCAAAGATGAATTGATAGTATTCGTCAACTGTTATCTTCTCCCCATCTCTGTAAGGAGACTTGAAGTGTTTCCTTATTCCTAACGATTCATCCGGGTCTATCTTCCATGACAGATCGATCCAAAATTCGTCTTCTTCCCAGACCTCGCCGGGATTCACCTCATAAGTATGCTCGACTTCTCTTCCTTCACGCCGGGCAAATTCCCTTAATACCGGCTGCCTGAAAGCTATCCACATTCCTGAATGCGTTTCATAGGAGTTGAGATCATGACGTTCACTCGCATGACCCATAGGCAAAACATAATCCGCCCAGAATGCCGTCTCATTCCATGTTGGGGTCAGGGCGACATGGCATTTTATTTTGGATTCATCCCTTAACGCCTCTATCCATGTAAACCCATCGGGATAGGTCCAAACAGGATTGAATACACGGGTGAAATATACGTCTAACTCTCCGCGTCCGTCTTTCAAAAAGTGCGGCAGTAAAAAGCTCAACTCGTGGTGAGCCAATGGATATTCCAAGGGATAATGGAGTTCGTTCCAAAATTTCTGACCGGGGGGCACGTCAAAAAACGATGGTTTGAATTTATTCCATCCGCTCGGGGAAGTACCGCCGACAGTTCCAACGCTGCCTGTAAGCACATTCAAGAAGTGTAAACACCGCGCTACCTGCCATCCGCCCAAATTGCCGCTGCCGGCGGAACGCCAATTATGAGTGGAGAGACGGGAACCCGCCTTCCCGACCATACGGGCAGCCTTAACGATCATATCGGGATCTATACCCGCTTCTTTGGCGGCAAAATCAGGACTGAATTCTTTATATTCTTCTTTTAACCGTTTGATAAAATTATCAAATGTGAGTTCATCGGCGGGATGTACCTCTTCTAAGTAATCTTGCCAATTTACCCAATTCTCTAAAAACGCCCTGTCGTACATATTCTCTTCAAGGATGATCTTTACTATCGCAAGAAGGACAGCCGCTTCCGAGCCGGGATATGTCGGCATCCATACGTCTGCCATACTTGCCGTGTTTGAAAGACGCGGGTCCATAACAATCAGATTCGCTCCCTTCATCATCCCCTCGATAATCCGTTGCGCATGTGGATTGAAATAATGCCCTGTTTCCAAATGCGAACTTATAAGAAGAATTGTTTCCGCATTTGCGTGGTCGGGCGAAGGTCTGTCGAACATATGCCATAAAGCATAGCCTAACCTCGCTCCCGCGGAACAAATATTCGTATGAGAGTTATGACCGTCTATTCCCCAAGCCTGAAGCACACGCTCGGTATAGCCTTCATGGCCCGGTCTGCCGACATGATAAGCGATATTGTTTTGCCGTCCCGCCTTGAGAGAAGTTCGCAACTTACCTGATATATCGTCCAGTACCTCTTCCCAGGAAACCCGTTCCCATTCTCCACTTCCCCTCTCTCCCTTACGCTTTAAGGGATAGAGAATCCGTTCGCTGTCTTTTATCTGATTGATGGTAGCCGGTCCCTTTGCGCAGTTCCTTCCCCTGCTGCCCGGATGTTCGGGATTACCCTCAAATCTTCTTACGCTTCCATCCTCTTTATCCACATACGCAAGCAGCCCGCATGCCGACTCGCAATTAAAGCAGGTAGTGGGAATTATCGAGTAATTCTTTTCAACTTTTCTGGGCCAGGAATTGGCATCGTATTCCGTCCAATCATTCCACTCTTCGGGGGGCGGAAATTTTGAATATTCCACGTCGCCTAATTCCATTTTAGGCAGTTGGACGCCAGATTGTTCGATCTTCCGAAGAATTCCCATCGATTCGAAAAGTTTTTCAATTGCCGATTTTTTAATTAAATGTTCCATACTGTTAACTCAAGGAAATAAGCTGGGGAGCTCTGACCCAAATATGTTCACTGCTGAGAATTCCTATCAAAACCACCGTTCCAAGCAGCTGCGCCGGCACAAGATGAGGAGCGAATAGCAGTAGTAATAGCGGTAATATCCTCCCGAATATAATCGTTATCGAAAATTGCATTTTATATCTGCCTCTGGTAATTAAGTCTACAACCGCTTTTGTATCGGCGGTCTTGTGCGATCCGGTTAATTCAATAATAAATAACCCTAAGTTAATTTCCAATAATGTCGCTATGACGAGGTTCAGTTCACTGTTGAACTCCCCTTTTAATATTCCGATTACCATGCTTCCCGCGATCGCGGAATGGATGAGCATTTGGACGGGAGCGATGGATGATTGCCAAAAATCTCTGCCCTTGGCTTGCGCAAAGAGAAATGAAGTGTAAACCGCTGATAACACCGCGAATATTCCGCCCACAATTTTGAAGATTCCACTGCCTACGCCCAAATCCACATATACGTTTAAAAGTAATATGCTCATTATAAATCCGAAGAACGTTATAAAATATGCTCCTTTAACCAACCACGATTTCCATTGCGGACGCAGCAGCACATATAAGAAGCGTTTCGGTTGATCCAAATCCTTTACAAGAAGTCCGCCTGTGATCATTAAGAATGCCATTGAAGTCCAAAGAGATGACTCCATTAATCCATCATTTACGTTCACCCAACCGAAGAATTCGCTCAACACCAACATAAAGAACAATCCCGCTGAAATGGCTTTTGTCCATACATAAGCGGATACCTCCCATCCCCATAAAATACCTTTGCTCGGGCTGTCGTAAACAGTGCGGGAGTCATCCGATTGAAGCCGGTCTAAAATTTCCTGACTGTTCCCACTCCCTTCGTATTTAGCGCCGGCTTCTATCGCCAACTGTATCAAGAGATCGTTAGGATCTTTCTCCCTGCTGCGTTCTTCCGCATAATGAGCGAAATGTCCCACGCCCTTATACTGCTCGCTCCAAAGATAATCATCGGTTTTTTTCGTCTCGCTCGGATTTAAGGAGGCATCATCCCCGTCTAAATAAAACACGTTCGGGATGGTGCCCTTTTCAGGCTTGCGAACCGTAACATTTTCTTTGGCGATCAGCGCGGAGATAGCCGAATTCGGGTCTGCCATGTCTCCGAATTCTATCGCCTCTACGGGACAAACAATAACGCAAGCCGGTTCCAATCCTCGTTCGAGTCTGTGAGCGCAAAAGTTGCACTTTTCCGCAACGTGAGTATCGGGATTGATATATAACGCATCATAAGGACACGCCTGCATACACGATTTGCAGCCGATACACCTGTCGGTGTCAAAATCAACTATTCCATTATCGAGATAATGCAGGGCGTTTGTAGGACAAATATCTATGCAGGGAGCGGCTTCACAATGATTGCAGCGAAGCACCGTAAACATCCTTTTGCTGTTCGGGAATTGGCCGCTCTCTACATATTTAACCCAGGTACGGTTTACTCCTATAGGAATATCATGTTCGGACTTACATGCGACAGTGCATGCATGACATCCGATGCACTTCCTCCCATCCATTAAAAAGGCTAAGTTCATTAATCCTCTTTCGTCACGTTTTTTAGGAGTTTCGAGATTTCGCTTCCGATAGAACCTGGCATCGTCATATTTTTCATGAACGCCCACTTACCGGCGTCTTCAAAATAGACTTTCATCCTATACATCGCGTCAACGCTGCTCACGCTTACGCCTTCATCGTTTGACTGCGCTACAACCTCTAACGGATAAGCTCCAGCATGCGCAATTCCGGCGCATTCGAAATCATTTCTCGAATCGTCTCCGCCCGCTCCGACTATATCAAATGATTTGCTGTCCATAGGTGTCCCGGTTACACCGAATATTACAGTGTCAAATCCGGGCAGATTCAACTCAAAGGCTAATTGTATTCCCCATTTTTTTCCTTTATTGCCTAAACCCGACCTGACCTTTGCTGCTACATCCTCTAAATTACCGCCTTTGACAGTGACTATGGATTTAACCTTCCCGTCAAAATCTCCACCTGCCATAATACCCATAGTCCTTCCGATATATCCCTTTTTCCTCATCTGTCCATATTGTTTTGTGCTGACAGTTCCTTCGACATTCGCCGTAACAAGGTCTCTTAACTTTTCATGCTGCGCTTTGGAATTATCATCAAAAGATTCATCGTCCAGAAGCACGGTTCTGTCTAACGATTGATGATTAACCAGAGAGACGTGAATTCCATTCTCATCCTCAAAAAGTATTACCCTGTCAACTGCCGAATACGGACCTGTTAACCTGTTTGCATTCATTATACTCGATACAAAGAGAGAATCATAAAGTATGAATACACGCGCCCGATAGCTGCAATCATTGGGAACGCCCGCATTAACCGTAGCAAGCAGTTCCCATTCTGAATTTCCGATTCCGGTTAAAAGGCTGTCGGAAATCTGCTCGAAACCACCTTCAGCAGAGCGGATAACATATTCGTAGACACCTAACTTATCCTTGGCGAAAGAAGTGCCGACACTCAGGCTAAGAATACTTACGGAAACGATAATCAATAAGTAGCCATAATGACTTTTCTTCATTTCTCTACTCCTTTTGTTATTATTTACTTCTACTATATATTGAACTTATCTATTATCGTTTTCATACACCCTGAGCGATCATAACAGGATGCTTCTGCTCTTCCTTCCGAACTGATTTTCGGAACCCGCCATTTCCAAGTCGGTAGTGAATTTCAGGTAAAAGTTTCATTCCTTCATCAAAATCAACAAGTCTATTAATCAGATAGAAGAGATACATCGTGCTTAACCAATTGGTAAATTCTCTCTTGGACGAAAGATGCTTTTTCATATTCAGGATTATCCATGAATAATGCTCCCACGTATCCAGGCAGCTGTCGCAAGAGCGGTTAATGCCCGTGCAGCATCTCCGGGTTGATTCCAAATCCGCGTTATACGCGCGAAAATGCGGATTATACGGATTTCCATTCTTGATCCGCTCCGAGTTCGCTTCATGGTTTACGCTAACGCTGGTACAGACTTCATGTCCCCACTTTTGACCATACAGCTCTCCTGTAGTGACGACCTCGCTCAGATAGGAACTCATGAGAATTTTGTCGGGGTATAGTTTTATCATCCTGTTTATTTCTTCTCTTACATCTTTAAATCCGCTTCGGTAATCCAACTCCCCGCCGATTCCAAGCATATCGCTGTAATAATTGAACAATACATTGTTCCCGTTCTCGATACACTGCTCGACAACTCTCTCTATCTCATCAGCCCTGCCCGGAGCAACGGTGTAATACCAGAACGCGCGTGTGTCATCTTTATAATTCTTTAATGCGGTTCGGAAGATGTTGACATTTCCGCCGCCTCTCATCGTTCTGTCTGTTGCATGATCTCCCCAGATGGAAACTCCAATAGGCATTGACTCAAAGCCTTCATATGGAATTTTAACAAGTCCGTTCGTTGAGACATTTATGCGAAAATTCTCGTGCAGTTTTCTGAGCCGTCCTAATTGAAGGCTTGGCTCGCCTCCGACAACAGTAATAAAATTCGTTCCCCTGTCCAGTTCCTTTTTTATAAACAAATCAAAATGTTCTTCATCTATAGGAGATTTCGCGCTATCCATCCCTTCACTGAAGTAATAACAACCGGTACAGCGGATATTGCATTCGTGCGTAAGGTCAACCGATATTGACTTGATAGAACCTGCCTGCCGAATTTCTTTATACATTCGTTTCAGAAAAGGATCGCTTAAATATCGCTTGAGGTTTCTTATCATGCCGTAAGTTCCCTGTTCCATGCGCTCGTGGGAAGACCGCGAATTTCCAAACTGATCTGCTCCCATACGGAGCCGTTATATTGCTCTATTATTGAATCTCCTATGCGGTTATCAGTCGAGACAAAACATCCACGATAACTATTTTCGCCGATATTTGACTCCTCGGCGTGAACAAACACATCCGCGGATATCTTCAACGGCTCATATCTTTCTTTACTGTTTTCAAATTCATATACGAATTCTTCCGATGTAAGCTTATCAGCAAGCTCTTTAGAGAGCGCCGATTCAGCCGATGACAATTCTCCCTCCTCCAACGGACGGTCAAAAGCAATTGAAAACCGTTCGATCAATTTAGAAGTGACGTCCTCTATTTTTATTGATTCATCATGCTCCCAAATGGTTGTAATCCGTTCTCGAATTGCCTTATCGGCAAGAGGAAGAAAAGAGTCCCATGGCGTTTTCCAAAGCGACGTCATTGCTTCGAAATCAAAATCGAATAAAAAGTTACCGACGACAACGCTCGCTTCTCCTATCTGACCTCCACCCGTCCCCGCAATACGTTTTCCGTCCACTTCAATTTCGTTCACTCCTTTCAAGAGAGCGCTGAACCCGAACTCTTTCAGAGTTTCTACAGGAGCGGAAAGCATCATGGAGTAAATCCTTGAAAACTTCCCGGGCAATGCGTTCCGGTGGAAAATAGATTGATAAAGGAGTTGATTTTCATCCATGTACGTAGTTCCGCCGCCTAATTTCCTACGAACAATAGGCAGTCCCCTTTTTTCGCATTCATCTCTGTCGATGATCGAGTCGGTTGACTGATGAAATCCCACGCAGATATAAGGCGATTCAGCCCTGTTGATAATAATCGTATCAGCGGTCGTATCATCCATCAATTCCGCCACGGCATGGTACGCCGACTGTGTCTCAACGGAATTGATCATACCCATATTCAGTAATCTTATCGGTTTCATCAGGTTTTACCTATCATGCTGTGATTATGTCGCTCAATTGCATCTCTTTCCGAATCAGTTCCAAGTCCTTAGAGTTCGGCTTAAAAGGATAGTCTCTATACTCTTCTCCCGGACGATAAGAACCGCATGGTCTGTTACATGCCATGACTCCGTCCCGGTCCGGACAGCCGTCGGTCATAAAAGCATCTCCTTCTTCGATAGCCTTATCTACCTCTTTTAACGGGCTGCCGACATGTGAAATGAATCCATTCTCATCAAACTCAATTGCCTCTCTCGGCAATCTGTTTTTTTCTATCAACTGCTTCACCAGTTGAATTCGGCGGTGTCTGTCTATCGGTTGCCTTTCTAAATCCTGCATCGCGGTTCCGGGTTCCGGGTTAAATGAAAACAAATACGCGGATATTTGGTCTTTTTTACATTTATAAAACACATTTACCAGGTCTTTGTCTGTCTCACCCAATCCGATGATAATATGGCAATTGACCCTGTAAGGACCGTACATCTCCCTCGCTATATAAGTAATTTCCCAGTGGTAATCCCAATCATGCGGCCCCTTCGCTCCTTTTCCGCGCGTATTGTAAAAAACCTCTTCATTCGCAGCATCCATCCCGATACCGATAATATCAGCCCCCGCCTCTTTTATTTCCGCAAGGATTTCTCTGTCCATCAAAGTCGCCGTTATCAAAGCTGAAATCGGCACTTCCGGCGCCGCATCATGAACCATCTTCGTCATCGTAAGAAGGTCTTCGTTAGCTCTGCCATCCTGCACCTGGGCAATGCAAACCCTGCCGACTCCTCCGTTCGCTTCCCGCTCGGCAATTTTTTCCGCCACTAACGGAGTCGGATACAAGGGCCAGTCAACCCTGATAAAAGAGTTCAGCTCGGCAATACCCGGACGTTCTCTCGCCAATCCGCAGTAGCTGCAATTCGCGAAACATCCTTCAGGATAATTCTGAAGCAGATTGATACAACCGCAATTGCACCGATGCAGACGACCCGGTTTAAGTCCCAGCTCCATAGCCGCCGCCGCGCTGATTCGGACGTAATCAGGACTCAATTTCGTAGATTCCGAGCGTTCTGTCATCGTTAGTATATCTGTTGTCATATCAATTCTTTCAAAGGTTTAAATTACCAGGTAACTCCGCAACAAGCGTTAATATATAAAGGCTCTAATCCTATTCTCTCAGAATAACTTACGATACCGTCAGCGGGATAGGCAATTCCGTTTAATCCTGCTTCAACCGCTAATTTGTCTATCTGGAATTTTATCGGACCGAGCGGTTTAGCGCATCCGAGCATAACAGGCGTTTGTTTCATAGATAAGCGAGCGGTCTGGAAAAAATTACCGATCTCGCTCAATTCAGGCGGTGTGACCCCTGCCATCGGAGTACCCGAAATAGGCATCAGTATCACTAATACCAAACTCTTCAACGCGTGCCTTTGAATCATTTCCAACGCGTTCCACTCTCCCTTCATCTCCCCGAAATAGTGACCGATAATTATATGCGGAATCGCAGGCACACTATATTTTTCAAGCAGCTCAAGTGCTTTTTCATAATCATCCGGCGACCGGTCCAGATGATAAACATCTCTGATGGTATCCCGGTCTCCAATGATGTCCAACATCGCCCCGTCTATATCTATATCCCCTAATGCCGCGCAGGTTTCTTCATCGGGTATTCCTACGTGTACCCGTATGACCATACCGAGTTCTTCTCTAATCCGTTTCAAATCTTTCATATGTTCTTTTAGCGGAACCCTGCCTTTTAGATCGCTGCCACCTGATATGAGCACGCCGCGCGCGCCGTCGTTTGCAAGATTAACGCAAGTTTCATACAAAGAAAGTTTGGATGCGGGCAGGTCGACCATACCGTCAAGCACCTTAGTCTGACAATGCTCACAATTAAGCGCGCACGCAGAACCCGTCACGCTCACCGATACAAATTCCGTCATAGAACCTTTGACTTCCGAAGTGTTATGCAGTTTGAGTCCGGGCATATGGAAACTGATTTCGTCTGGGAAATTTGCCCGCCTGACAGCTAAACAAGACGCGTCTACCCGGAATTCCGGCTCAGGAGTTAGTATAGCCACAGCTTCAGACATGAGCGTCCGGTGTGACGAAGCAGCCATAAGGGTCAGAAGTTTCAACACTTTTTTGAGAAGCGTTTTTCACCGCTTTTTGCACCGCAGCTATAATTTCTGAAGATGAAATCATAGAAAGTTCGTCTGTTCTTTCACTAAACACACGGCTTAGAGTATTGTGTATTTTTTTCTCGTCAGCTGAATGCCAATAGAGGCTCTGTTCAAGATCCGCCAATGCCTGTTCCGCTGCGTAAAAATCTCCGCCGATATGCGCTTTCTTTATGGTTCTTCCGGACAGCTCAACCGATACTTCGATGAACCCGCCATTCGTTTTTAATTTTGCCGTTCCGTCAGATTCGTTACTTTTTGATTTTTGGTAGACCCATTCACTATTCAAATATTTTTCACTCTCAAGCTTTGCCGCGGCGCGCAATTCTTCAACGGCGTATTCGTCATCTACCAATGCAACCCCGAAAACAGCTGAAAATCCCTTTGCTAAATTAGAACTGAATTCATTCACGGAAATATCATTTGAAAGAAGTTTTCTCAGTGTGGTCACCCTGCCTGATACCATTCTGACGGTTTTTTCGTTCAGATTCTTGAAAGGCGTCTTCAGCACGTTCAACATAAGTTCAATATCCAGATCGACTAATATAGAAGCGTGAAAAAGTATTCCCCCGGTGCTTGTACGATGTAGTCCCAAGCCGGCGATTTTTCTTCCATCAACTTCAATGTCGTTCTTACCCCTGAAAGACGATTCTATCCCCAGACTTTTTAATGTAAACGTTATACCCTGCGAAAATTTTTCCATAATGTTACGCGCTTTATAGTAGCTGTCATTTTTACTCCCTTTGAGCGTAAGCGCCACTCCCATTTGATTCTCACCCATGATTATAGCGCCGCCGCCTGTTGGTCGCCGGTTGATACGGATCCCGTTTTCGCTGCAAAACCCGATATTCAGTTCATTCTGAATTGTTTGAAATCTTCCCACAAGGGCAGAGTGGGATTCATACGTATAGAGTCGCAATGTTGGCGGAGATTCTCCTTTTCCAACTCTTAGCGCGGCTGTCTCGTCAGAAGCTAATCCGAAACTGTCGCTGACACCCTCCTGATTGATTAAGCGCCACTCCATCAATCGAACAAATTTTCTTTTTCATATCGTTTGACCTCGGCAATTGACCATTCTATAATCGCTTCACGTGATATTAGGGATTGTGATTCCGAATCCCAATCTGTAGGAGTCAATTTCATTAACCAGCCTCCCTCATAAGGATGTTCGTTTATCAGATGCGGATTAGGTTCCACACTCTCGTTCAGCGAAGAAATCACTCCGGAAACCGGAGAGAAAATTTCCGTGGTCATTTTTGCGGATTCAAGGCTTCCGAAAGTCTCTCCTTTTTTGACCGTAGTCCCCACCTCCTTTAAAGACAGATAAGCGATTTCACCGAGCGAATCAAGAGCAAGAGCGTCTATCCCAACCGTCACCTCACCATTGTCGTTCTTTTTTGCCCACATATGATTTGAAGAATGATAATGTAAGTCTAAAGGGAATTCCATATTTTTATTTTCGTCCATACTTCTTCCTTTCTATACACTGTTCTCTAAATCGACAGTCTCAATAGTTGGCGCCTCTCGAAGATCCATCGCTTCCAACACAAAATCGACTATATCCTTTACCTCAATATTTTCCTCATTACCTGAGGTTTTGACAGCGTCCGTATACATCGTAAGGTCTTTAGGACATGCAACCGTGAAATATTTTATATCACCGAGGGAGATAGCTTCTTCTATCCTGTTCTCGCTCGGTCGTTGCGTCATATCATCGTGGTCATTCATCCAGATCCGACCGCCGCCGGCGCCGCAGCAGAAAGAATTCTCCCTGTTTCTCGGCATCTCGATCAGCTCCAGACCGCATTGTTCGATCACCTTTCTCGGATCATCAAAGTTTCCGTTATAGCGACCTAAATAACATGGATCGTGGTATGTGGCTCTTTCGTTGATCTTCTTTTTTAACTTAATTGTTCCGCTCTCGAGCAGTTCTAACAGTAGAGTGGAATAATGTTTTATCTTATACTCGGCGCCGAATTTGGCGTACTCGTTTTGCAGCGCATTGTATGTATGAGGGTCTGTTGTGAAAATCTCTTCATAATCGCATTCGGCGAGAGTTTCGATATTCTCTTCCGCCAAAGCTTCAAATAATCCCTCTTCACCGACGCGCCGCACATCATTCCCCGCTGATTTCTCACCCTTCTTTATGATCCCGAAATCTATTCCCGCTTCATTCAGGATTATTGCAAGTTTTCTGCTTATCTCTTGACATCCTTGATTGTAGGATGCAAAATCTCCCACATACCACAGGTATTTTACAGGCTCGATTTTTGCGTCTTTTATCTCAAAATCCAGTTTCTTGGTCCATCGGGACCGCTTCCTTGCGGATTCTCCGAAGGAATTCCCCTGCTCATCAAGGCTCCTCAATACTTCGCCGAGTTCGTCCGGCATTTTCCCGTCAAAGATTTTATTCCGTCTCAACTCCAAAATGTCCATCATCGGTTCATTCCCAACGGGACAAACTTCGACGCAGGCATAACAGGTAGTGCACGACCATACCGCATCTAAAGAGAGCGCATAATCGAGAAGACTGTCACCCGCTGCTTCATTTAGAACGCTGTCGCCTTTTTCATTTATAAAATACCGTTTATTTATCTCCAACGCGGAGGGGCTTAACGGTGTGCCGGAAGTGTGCGCGGGGCAGACCTCCTGACATCTGTTACACATTATACAGGCGTAAGCATCGAGCACCTGAGTCCACCGCAGGCTCGAAAGATTATCAGCCCCGGGAGAGGAGGAGTCAATAACATCATCCATTATTCCTTTATGTGTATTTCTTCCAAGAGCCAGATTCACGGGCGCAATCATTAGGTGAATATGCTTTGACCGTGGAAAGTAAGGTATGAACAGGACTATCAGCCCCATCGCCAGCCACCACGAAACATGAATAGCCAGGTTCAATGAGTCGGCGGACATTGACGCGAAGAGGGGAGCTGCCATGCTCGCCGTGGGCAGCATCGGATCGCCATGACCGGAAGCTGCAAGTTGAAAAACGGTTCCCATCCATCTTGAGCCGACATGCACGAGTATGAAGACGCCGACGATAAGAGAGTCTTTTTTTATGCCTCCCGCGCTGACATCAGGATGAAGTAATACATTGGGATTATACTCTAACACTTTCGGTTTTGAAATAAACCGTCTTAACAGGAAGAAGAGCATTCCTACTAAAACAAATACGCTGAACAGATCGGAAAACATGTTAAAGGCGCCCGCGATGCCTGTCGAGCCTATCGTATGCCATCCATCTACATACGCTTCAAGAATATCGTTGACGTTTACTAAAAGATAAAAACTGAAACCGAAGAAGATGAAGGCATGAAAAACACTGACTATAGGGCGCGATTTAAATACCGGTTTCTGAATTCCTACCTCTATAAGCGCCTTTGCGAACCGACCGAATAACCTGTCTGAGCGATCGTCCTCAGCGCCGCTCTTAACAATTTTAAAGATTCGGCTGAATCCCCGGTAAGCAAGAGCCATGCATATTACGGTTAATAATATAAATGCTATTTGTTCAACAGAGGATAACACTTATCACCCACTCCACATTAAAAAATATCAGTGTGCCACAAAATAAAAATCGTAAAACGTAATTTCAGCTGCTGCTTTTATCTTTTACAGCTCGTCCATCAGGTCTTCAACTACATCGAAGAGATCTTCAGTCATACCATAATGCGCTATGTCAAAAATCGGCGCGTTTTTATCTGTATTGATGGCAATGATAGTTGATGAATCCTTCATCCCTTCTATATGTTCAGGAGCTCCCGAGATTCCGAGGGCGATATATACTTTCGGCTTGACTTTCAAGCCTGATTTGCCGACTTGCCTCGATTTCGGTAACCATCCCGCATCTATCAACGGACGCGTGCCGGCGACATCCGCCTTCAGAGCTTTCGCCAATTCTTCCGCCACTTCCACATCGTCTTTACTGCCGATACCCCTTCCTATAGCCACAAGGATATTGCTTTGGGTAATATCCACGTCGGCGGCTTCGGGAGACAAAAGCGCTTTGAAACGTACTTTTCCAGCTCCGTATTCAGCGCTGAAATCTTCTACAGACGGTGAACCGGAGACCCTTCCCGATTCGCCGTCAAATGCGCCCGAACTTACCATAACTATGGCGGGAGAAGAAACTTTCGATTCCACATCCATCTTTCCGCCATACAATTGGCTCGTACAAGTGTATCCGCCATCTGATGCTTCAATAGCCTGACAATATGCTATTACCGGAATGTCAAGCGCCGTTCCTACCGGCGTAGCGATATCCATTCCCATTGATGTCGAGCCGACAAGTACCAGGTCAGGATTTTTTTCGTTCAGTAAAGATTTCAGAGCGGCGGCATATTCTTCGGGATTATAATCATCGCTTCCGCCAACCGAGATCACTGCGTCAGCCGCGCCTAATTCCGAGGCTTTATCCTTCATGCTTCCGAATACGACCGCTGTTACATTTCCTCCTAACGATTTAGCCTTTCCAAGCATTTCAAAAGTTATATCCTGAAATTCTCCGTTAAGATGTTCGGTCACTACAAAAGTTTCGCTCATTCTATTCCTATAAATTAATTTGTTTTCTAAACGTCATTTGTTAAAGAGCGCCGACTTCTTTCAACACCGCTAATAATTCTTCCGCTGAGCCGAGCATCTTTGCTCCTTTGCCCTTTGCGGGCGGAGCCATTTTGGATACTTCGCTTCCCGAACCCACGCCGGCATCCCCCGCATCAACGCTTTCAATGGTCGCTGTTTCTTGAATCTGACGAATCTTGCTTACAGGGGTATATCGCGGAGTCTGGCGCGCGGCTTGAATACCCAGAACGGCGGGGCTGTCAACTTCATATTCCGCCATAAAGCCGCCGGAATATTCTTTGTGGAGAGTGATGACATTTCCCGAAACAGCCAAGCCGGATACAACGCTAACGACCGGAACTTCCAAATATGTGGCGAGTATCGGACCGAGCTGTCCGTCTCTATCATCAACCGATTGAACACCGGTCAATACGAGATCAAATCCTTCATTTTTCAGCGCCTCGGCAAAGATTTTCGCCAGTTGGTGCGAGTCCTTGGGATCAGCGCCCGTGATTTTTATACTTTTATCGGCGCCCTTTGCAAGGGCGGTAAAGAGTAGTTTATCTACCCCTTCACCGTCGATAGCAATGGCAACAACTTCCGCGCCGTTATTTTCCTTCAGCTGAATCGCCTCTTCTAAAGCGTGATCGTCAAACTCGTTAAGTTTGAACTTTAAATCCTCTTTATCTAATGCTTTACCGCTGCCGTCAACTTCTAAATCTTCCACAAGATCGGGAACAAGTTTCAATGGTACTATAACCTTCAATTTTTCTCCTTATTCATTTGACCCGTTGAACGTAAAAATGTTTTTCTCTTCCTTTTCTCTCAATCTTCAGCAGTTTTTGTCCCGATGTCCTGACCCAGGCATTTATATCCATCTCCGCTCACGGATGAGTGCTCGTCAACCAAATAATACCGCCTATCGGTTGTTTCTTCAGGGCTTGCCAGGTACGGATAACCGGCATTCCCATCCCACAATCGCCGAGTTCTATTCGCTCGCCAACTTTCATTCGGCAGGTTTTTTATCTACCCCGAGAATTTCAGGAAGTTCGTCTTGGATCTTCGCTTTAAGTTTGCTCACCGCTTCATTTAGTATATCTACAATTTGTATTCCCGCGTCTGAAAGCAAGTATTTACCGCTTTCGATATTTTTCACTGTCAAACCGGCTTGAGTCATCTGACCGAGACGTTCCCTCACCTCTAACTCCGCTTTTCCGGTAGAAACAGATAGTTCAGAAGGAGCGATACCATCACTCTCCGAAAGTTTTAACAGCAGTAGAGTGTTTTCCTTTCTGAAGCTTTCCTCGAGATTCATCAGTAAGAAATCGAGCGCGAGTTTTGCGGAATCTTCATCATCCTGTTTTGGATCCCATTTCACTGATTTTCCGTTCTCAGGCAGATTGCTTGAACCGAGCTGAACGAAATTTTCATATCTTTCGGTTGCGAGCGCTAAATCCCTCAAGCGGTTCCAGGCTGATAGGGCGAGATCGCCGGCTAACGTCAGATCACCATTGTTATTGTTTTCGCTCATTCTACTATCGGATCCTCAGGCGGCGACTTTTCCCTGCATACAACTGTCTATTATCTCTATAATGTCCAAGACCATGATATTCTCATCGTTATTTGTCGATTTTACCGCGTCTTCAAATCGTGAAACCTCATAAGGACAACATACGACCAATACTTCCGCGCCGACTTCAACCGCCTCTTTGATTCTGTTCTCTGAAAGCCGTTCGGTAGTGTGATCCGCTGTGAATCCGTCTAACCACATTCCCCCTCCGCCTCCTCCGCAGCAATATCCCTGTTCGCGGTTGCGGTACATCTCGACGAATTCGATACCGGGAATAGAATTGATCAGAGTTCGAGGCGCTTCATATTCTCCGTTATGCCTGCCGAGATAACATGGGTCATGGAAAGTGACTTTTTTGTTGAATTCACCGGTATAAAGCGCCTTCAATTCATCAACCTTTCCTGAGAGGAATTGGGTATAATGTTTCACGTTATATTCGTTTCCGGTTACTTTCGGATAAAAGTTCTTGAACGCGTTATATGCGTGTGGATCGCTGACAACCAATTCTTTATGAGGGTACTTCTGAAACAAACTATCGTTATGCTCTGCAAGTTCTTCAAATAGTCCTTTTTCTCCGACTAACCGCTGGGAATCGCCATCGCATTTTTCCTCTTTCCCGAGCGTTCCGAAATCGATATTCAATTTATTCATTACGCGAACCATAGCTCTTGCAGCATCGTTGCCACGATTGTGATAACTGAAATAATCACTGACGTACCATAAAACGTCAACAGGCTGCGGGTCATCTTCCTTGGTAAGATCACGAAATGTTTCGTCCATATCTTTCGCCCATCTTACTCTCTTTCGAGCGGATTCTCCCATTGGATTACCATATTCCGCGACATTTTGAAGCATCTCCTGGAGTTCATCGGGAACGTTTCCCTCAAGCACCGCTTGTTCGCGAACAGCAGGCATAATTTTCATCATGTCCACTTCCTTCGGACAGACCCGTAAACAGTTATTGCATGAAGTACAAAGCCATAGGTCTTTATCCTCAAACAGGTTTAATCCCGTCTGAAGCTTCCTGTAAATCTTTCGAGGCCCGTAACTTCCCACATTATCCACAGGACAAACACCAATGCATGCGGCGCATTGATAACACCAGCCCATTGACTCTCCACCATCAAGCCCGATTACCTTTTCAAGATAGGTGGTATCATATTCTGTAAGCTCACGGGGTTCATACATCTTATTCCATTCACCGGAAATATCGACGCCGTCAACAATCGCTTCCTCCAACTGAAACGATTTTTCATACTTATGATCTCCCATCAGCCGACCTGTTCCATTTTGTGCACTCCTAAAACTCTTTGAGTTAATTCCACGAGGTCCGGTAATATCCGATTGAACTCTTGAGATAATTTCACTCTGAAAACCGTGTACATATAAACCGCGTAAACACAGGCAAGAAAAACGTCAGTTCCGAATAATCCCTTTCCCATGTTAGAAAAACTTACCTTGTGACCGACCGCATTTACCAATATCGTTGCCTCTCCCACTCTTTTATAGGTCTCGCCTAATGAGGCTGCGCTCAATTGTGAATAATCTTGTATTACCAGCGGTAAAGAACCGGTTTCAGTCTCCGGATCCCAAATCCAGTTGGTCCAAAGCCAATATTTATCCGGATTAGTAAAATGCAGTATATCTCCCGCAAAATTGATACGCATTTTCATATCAATCGAATCTATGTTGTTCACAAATTCATTAAATCGCTCTTCTATCTTTTTCTCCCCGTAGAGAAGCTCGACGAGTTTGTTTCTAATATTTTCAAACCCGTTCGCTTTTATCAGCCGTTTCGTTTTTCGGCGTATGGTAAATATATGTTCAGCTACTTTAGCCAGATCTTCTTCTGTTATGAATCTGATCTTTTCCTTGCTAAGAACAGTGGAAAAGAGATTACTTTTCTGCTCCAACCGTCTTCCTATGTCTTCCAACTCCCAGGATTGGGCGAGTTTCGTCGCTTCCTTCATGAATTCCTGCGCGGATTCGGAATCAACTATCTCTTCGATTGTAAGTGAGTCGTACAGCAATTATCTATGCAGTCTGCAATTGTGATTTTCTGATGAAGGCGCATGCTTTCAACGCAGCGGCGCCACCCATGGAAATAGAGTCTTCCAAGTCAGCGGGTCCCGTCGAAGCTCCTGCCGCAAATATTCCCGGAGCCGACGTTTGCACGGTATTCAATGCGCCGCCGATGGTTTCGATAAATCCATGAGATTCCAACGGTATATCAAATAATTTTGCCATTTCCGTACTTCCCTTACTCGGCTCCATACCTATAGACAGGATAACGACATCCATCGGAATTTCCATTGGACGACCCATAGTGGTGTCCTCGCCCTTCACAACTACTCCGTCCCCGCGCAGCGTGATCTCGGTGACGATGCCCCGTATGAAATTGACCTGTTTTTCCTCCTGAGCTTTCCAGTAAAGTTCATCTTCCCAAAAGCCGTACATCCGCATATCTATATAGAAGACAAAGACCTTACAATCGGGAACAAGATCCCTAATCTCTATGGCTTCCTTTGTGGCTATTCCGCAGCATACCTTAGAGCACCACTGATTTCCGATTTGACGGTCACGGCTGCCTACACATTGTATAAAACAGACTTGCTTGGGTTTTTCACCTGTGGACGGACGCACGAATTTCCCGGCTTTTAACATCCGTTCAACGTCCACAAGGGTAATAACGTCGTCATATTCGTAATAGCCGTATATCTGAGTCTCTTTACCCGGATCGAAGTGCTGAAACCCTGTTGAGATAATGACGCTTCCTACATCGATCTTTTCATCGCCTTTTCCATTTTTGACCGTAACACTCAGGTCCGGCGCTTTCCCTTCGGCTGCCACAACAGACGAATTAAGACGAATTTCAATAAGCGGATTATCTGTTATAGCCTCGATCATCTCATTCATGGCATCTTCAGCATTCCTCATATCAGGAGTCAGAGCCGCATAATCACCGGCAATGGGATTACCTCCTAAGAATTCTGCCTTATCAACAAGCACAACGTTATATCCAAGATCCGATATTCCACGTGTAGCTTCCATCCCGCACGGACCACCGCCAATTACCATAACCGGTAAATCAGGCATCTGCATCCTCCCAGCTTAAATAATCAATTTCGCCGCTCTTTATTCGATCAACTTGATGCTCGAACTCAGACCAGGCTTTATCGTAATCTATTCCCATCTTTTCGAGAATAGTTCTTATTTCCATGTTGTGCCAGTGTAGCTGGCATACCTTGAACGGGTGAGCGCCCATCGCAAGCGCAGCATACTGAGCGTCCGACATGACCGGTATTCCTACTTTTTTGCCATGCGCTTTTGCCGCGAATTGACTCTGGTCAAGCGTGGTAACGCAACCGGTGTCGTGTGTCAGGGTCAGGTCGGGATTAGCTTCTTCTATCATAACTTCGATCTTTCTCATGGTTGCGAACGAACGTGAGAAGTCCCTGCTGACGAGGATATGACGGAAGCCGAAACCGCAGCAGTCATGCCAGGTAGAATAGTCCGCCAGCTTCGACCCGATAGTTTTTACCAAGCCGCTGACGATTGCGGTACGCTGACCATTATATAGATCCTTATCATAAATGGCGTCTTCAACCACCAATTTGTGATAATGGCAGGCAGGGTGAACAGTGATAGTCAAGTTACTGAAATCGCGGGTCTGCCGTTTTTTTATCTCATGCCGCATGACATGCACCCATTCTGAATAATGCACTATCTCTTCAGGAAAAACCAATTTTTTCCCTAACCTCGCTAAAACCGCTCTTACCTGTTTGCGCAGTTCCGCTGAATAAATCAGTTCGGCGCGAACCTCCTTATAATGTCCGTAGCTTGTCCCGCAATGTATGACCGGGAAATAACCGTCAATTTGAGCTTGCGCGAAATTTCTGACCGCAACCGCGGCTTGCGCAGCAGGATTCGATGTAGCCGAAGCGTAATAATTCCAAGCGGTACATGAGGTTTGGTCTCTCGGGTCATGGTAATCAAATCCGAATTGCCTGTTCAACCAAAAAATAGCGGTAGAGTAACCCGGAATATGTCCGCATTGACCGCATGATTTGTGATGCCAGGTATGCTCAAGAGGAATCTTTTTCTTCCTCCCGTATTTGGTCTCAACCTCGATATACGGTTCAGGCACTCGTATAATTTCAATCTCTCCCTTCGCTTCTAATTCGAATAGTTGTTCTCTATAATCTTCGGTAGGAGGCGGACTGTTTCTTTCGAATTTTCGGTCCTCAGCTTTTAGCGGCAGTGAAGATGCTGTAGTCGTAGGCATCAGTGATTCCTTTCTTTTAACATTTAATCCTCAATAACGTTTTCGTAGTCGTCGAGGTCATATCCGTGCTCTTCAAGAAGCTCTTCCATGACTTCCTCAAGGATCATAAATATGCCTTCATCAATATTTTCTATCATTTCAAGATTACCTGTAAGTTTCCAGATCATGAATAGTTCAAGCCGTGTTTCCACGCTGACATCCCATGCCAGCTCGACTGTATGAAGGGTTTCGGGCGGTAGGGCACGCCTCCAATATTCGAGGTTATCAGATATTTCTTTTACATGCGGTCCCCAATCAGGAAATGCGTCAGGCTGTAGCATATCGGGCGCTACCTGTGTGCCTGTTGACATTATCTTATAGATAATCCTGCTGTATGCCTTTAGAGCTTCCTTTGCCGAGTTCAATCCATTGTTTACCGCGACCTCTCTCATTACAGTGATAAGCGCGCCGGGATTAGATTCTCTCGGACAGCGTGTGCAGGAAAAACATTGCGAACAGTCCCACACGGAATCATTCATCAGTTCGTAAAATGTATCTATATCTTCGCGTTCCAATGTCTGCACAAAAACTCTCGGGCTGAAATCATAAAACCGGGCTGAAGGACAGGCGGCTACGCATATGCCGCACTCGTAACAACCGTTGAAAATATGATCCCATCGCATATCCCCCTTGACCTGATCAAAGAGTTTTTGTTTCTCTTCAAAAGGCACGTCCATATATTTGGCGTCTTTATATATAGACAAGGTTATGCTCCTTTCCGGGAAAGTTTCAAATAGGCATTTTTAAATTCTTCATCAGTCGGTAATCCCACAAACCGTTCCTTCTCTTCACTACCTCTATAGTATATCAATGTAGGTATGGTTTTTATTCCAACGCTGTGCGCTGTTTTCAGACCTTTTTTATTTTCAAGTTTCACGGTTTCAATCTTCAAGTCGTCAAATTCCTGAGTTAGATCCCAAGCCATTTCCACCGCCTTGCCACATCCTGAGCATGCAGGATGAGTAAAGACCTGCACGAGTAATCCATTTTCTTCGCTCACTAATTAGAATACCCTTTCTATTTATAAATCTTCGGTGATTTCTCGGCGGGAATATACTATTAAGCCTCAAATCCCTCGCAATGAATGCACTCTTCCAATTCTTTTTCTGACATATACTCAGAAAACCTGGCAATTGCATCATCACCCGATGCGAGATCGGCTTTTTCTTCTTCATAATTTGTGGGATTGATTCTTACTATCCATCCCTCTATGTAGGGACTTCTGTTCAGAATAGTTGCATCACTTTTCGCAGCTTCGTTTACCTCCACTATTTCACCGGTAAACGGAGACTTTACGGGACCTACCCATTTGCCACTCTCAACAGTAGCAAGGCTTTTACCCTTTTTAATCGCTTTGCCGACCTTCTTCGGCATACAATGAATTACCGATCCAGCCATTGTTTGCGCAATATCCGTGAATCCTATCTCCACTATACCGTCATCCAATTCTCTTATCCAGACATTATAATCTATATGGTATGACAAGTCATCGGGCAACAGACAATTATTCAGCTCCCCGATGACGCTTCCCCTTGTGTTAATAGCATAATACTAAATCACTGTCCATTCCGATATCAGTCATATAAGCGGCTCCAATCACTCCGTCACATTCCTCTATCAGATCATCTTCCGTCATATTATGAAGCTGGAGAGAAGCGGAACAAACCCGCATTGATACACCTGCTTCTTTCGCTTCCCGCAAAAAATCTATAATATATTTTCCACCCTCTTTAGCCATAAGATTTTCTGCCACTCCTTTTTTCAATAGAAGAGTACCGTCTATCTGAAACACCATTTCAGCTTCGTTATCCATCGCTACTGCGACGTTCGCCATATAAAACGGCGTAGCGCACCGGGAAGGTGTATCGGGACCGGAAGTCATAAAAATTGTGACCTTTCCTTCTTCGACCATAAACTTATTATCCTCAGTTTTTATTAGTGTTCTATAAATACAGCCCAAAAAAGGTCATCAAATTTTCGCTTGATGACCTTTTTTAGTCTTATTTCATGCTCTGTTCAGACCGCATGTAATCGTCCATTCACTTTTATTATTTGAGCAGACCATTGACATACTTTTAATACGATTTTTTTGTATAAATACAATTCTACCTGCCGTTTTAGATGAACATTGAAATATCGGAATCCACCGCAAATTCGAGGAACGTTGCAGCTCCGCCAAGTTCGATGCCGTCAATAAAATCCTCTTTTTTAAATCCGAAAACATCCATAGTCATGGTGCATCCTATCAATTTGACATCACTTTCCAGACAGATAGTTCTAAGCTCTTCTATAGTTGCTACGCCTTTTTTCTTAAATTTCTTTTTCATCAGACTGGTGGCAGCTAATTCAAAACCGGGTAAATTACCCATCAACGCGTTTGGTAGGGGCCAGTCGAAATTCTGCAACGCCTTTGGTCCGAACGGCAGCTTCATCGGCATTGCCGGATTTGATTGTGGTGATACTTTTGCTTCCAATTTCTTCTTCAATAACGGAAGTCCGTAAAAAGTGAAGAAAATTGCCACTTCCATATCCATCGCGGCAGCTGTTGACGCGAGGATAAATGGCGGATATGCCCAATCTAACGTTCCCCTCGACGCTATCAGAGCCATTCGTTTTCTACCATTACTTTTGCTCATAATAATCTCCTGAACTATTCTCCGGCTAAGTGAATAATTATTGTTAAGCGGCTTTCCTTACATAAAAAATAAAGTCTTTTTCTGCTGTAATACTTTCAAGCAGCTCGTGTCCTGTTTGACGTGACCATGCTGCCATATCATTGATTGACCCGGGATCGGTCGAGATCATTTTTAAGATCTGGTCGACCTCCATGCTGTCAATCATCTTCTTTGTTTTAACAATCGGAAGGGGGCATTGCATCCCCGAGCAATCCAATAATACGTCTTCCTTGTATTCTGTCATAATTAATCCTCCATAAGCATTGAACGCATTGATTCCATTTCCCATTCGCCCGACTGAATTTTTTGCTGACTATCTATTACACAATCATAAATCTTCTGTATAAATTCATTTGCAATAAAATAATGATAGGTAGTGCCTGATTGTAAGTAATCCACAATACCTTTTGAATACATATATCGTAAGTGTTGAGAAGTTACAGGTTGTGATAAATTTAGTGTACGCTGAATCTCGCCCACACTTTTTTTGCCATCCTGCAAATAATCAATGATTTTTAATCTAACAGGATGACCTAAGGCACGTAAAACAAGTGACGCCGACTTAATAAACTGTACTGAGAGTTCCTCATTCATATTAATACCCCAAGTATGGGTTTACGGCTATTAAATTGAAATTCATGACTAATATAGCCATATTCTAATATATGGCTATGCTTATATTGTGTCAAGCATTATTTAGATTTTTGTGACTATTTACTTAAGAAAGCTGTTTGTCGCCACGATATTTGCCAATTATTGTTCACTTAACGTTCACATTAAGCGACCAACGATCAAGATGTCATAGCAATTTACGGAGAACTTTGGAAATACCGCGTAATACACCCCGGGTAATTGCCGGATAATCTTCCATTAAGTCAAAAAGATCGGAATGACCGACACGGAGAAGTGTAGAATCCGATAAAGCCATAGCATGTGTTGCTCTTTGTCTTTCTTCCACCAATCCGACTAAACCAAAACTTTCATTCTGAACGGCATGGAAAATTTCACGCTCTTCTCTGGAAATCCTGATCTTGCCCAATGCCACGAGATACAGATAAACCGAAGGATCTCCTTCCGTAAATATTATTTCACCTTTTGCGACAGAAATTTCATTAGCAATTGAGGCTACATGAAGAAGTGATTCCGGAATTGCTTCCGAAAAAATATCAACCTTCTTAATGAAGAGTATTTTTTCTATGGTAGTCGGAAATATTTTTGCGTCTGGCACTATTAAAATCTCCTCAAACTGCTCTTAATAATTTAAGAGAGTATTCCGCGGTTTCCCTGATTACATTGTTTTCAGAAAATAATCCATTTTCAGCCAAAAGCTTTAGTTCGTTTATTTTATTGATACCGATCGTATGCAATACGGCTATTTTTAACCAAATATCAGGTTCTTTATAAAGTTCCGTAATAAGCTGAACGAACGGTTTTTTTTCTATGCCAAAGCGCGCGCGCCCGATTTCCACTTTTCGCTTACTTGAAGTATCATCTACAATCTGTAAAATTAATTCCTTTAAATCAATGTCGAGAACATTGTCCAAAAGTTCATAAGCGTTAGCTCTTAAAGTTTTTTCACCCTGTGTGATAGCATGATATGCTTGATATATATCGCTTGGATCATATATCAGAGCAAGAATCCTGAATATCCGTTCAAAACTGTATTCCAATCTGCTTTGGAGAGTTGTGAATAGAAGATCATCTGTCTGATTCTTTTTCTCAACTTCGTTATTTTCCATGATAATTCCGAGTAATTCGTAATAACGTCGTACTTCTTCGATTAAGAACTTTTTTAGCGAACCGGTTTCGATATTAAGTTCGGGATTCCTGTTATGAAGTTTATTTAATGATTTGATAATGTTATACCGCAGGTAAGGAGAATCATGCCCTAAGTTGGAGATTAAATATTTAACGGCCATTTCTTCCGGAATCTTTCCGAGAACTCTCGCAATCGCGCTTCGCGTATCAATATTTTGTGACTCATCAGATAGAGCGTTTGAAAGTAAGGTAATAATGCGCTTGCCATACTTTGCAAGAGCATTACGGGCAAGAGTTACTGTTTTTTTATCTGTAAGGTTTTCTATTAAATATGGTACAAGACTTTCAGCTTGTACCTTCTGAGAGGCTTTTATGGCTGCTATTCTAACGATGGAATCTTTATCCTGTAAAAGATTTATAAGATTATCATGCAAGGGTGAGGGTGATTTTACTGACGATAACGAACGCGCTAATTCGGTTTTAACAAGAGTTTGATCAGCATTTTTGTCCGAAAGAAGATTGTCAATATACTCTTGAACTTTCCCGAGCTCTTCTTTTGGAGTACTGTTTGCCACGCATACGATCGCAGCGCATCTAACCCGGATATCCGGACTGTTTAAAAATGAACTTAATTGTATTTCCTTGTCTTTGTCCGAATACATGCAAACGTATTGAATAGCGTCTGAAAGCACTCCATAGTTTTCGTCTGAGAGAAGTTTTTCAATATCAGGAAGGAATGAAGGATCCCCTATCTTAGAAAAAAGTTTTATTGTGCGCTGGCGAATTTCCGGCAGCTTATTTGTCAACAGTGGTTTTAAAGTGGGAACCAAAGATTTGAATGATGTAGACTCCAGCATTTTTAATGCGTATAAAATTGTATCGTTATCTTGACTTTTCAGCGCTTCAGAAAGCATTTGGGAAGTGGATGCATCTATGGTTCTTGATAGCGCATGCTCAGGGAGAATTTCTCTTGAACGAAGAAGATCACGGACGGAATTTAAATATTCCTTTTTGAGTCCGAAAGTTGTAAAAATCCAAAGAAGGATGATTAGTATGGATATGCCAGCCATATGTACTATGCCAAGACCGAAAAATGTAGTACTTACTATTATAATAATTCCGGCAATACCCCTGGCGAATCGTTGCAGAAAAATATCAAGGAGTGGTTTCACTTTAAGTTTTAAATTTAACGGTATAGGCAGGTACATTATTTCGCGGGTGGAGTTGTCTAAAGAATATTTCAGGCTGCCATCTGTAATTTTGAGTAAAATCGCGGATAACAATACAGGGTAAATAAACATACCGAAAGAACCAATAAGTAATCCCAATGGCAGTATTATGAGGGAAATACCGATTCCGTAACGTTTTAAAACCATACTGGTCAGAAAAACCTGAATTATCAGTGATGTAACGTTCATCAAAGCAAAAAACGAACCGAAAAACGCAGTTCTTTCATCAATTGTGCTAAACGATTTTTCTATAATTAAGTTGAATTCATAATCGATAAAACTCGATACCATGATATTTAGAGTTATGATTATTCCGATAAGTTGCAGGTGTTTGGATTTTAAGATTATCTTGGAGACGGATTCATCTTGTTGATCAGGTTTAGAGTCAGCTGTTGAATCCACCTGAGTTATCCGTGTTTTGCTGTTTAGCCTATCGGCAATGAAAACTATAAATATCAATATTCCGGCGGAGACAAGAAGAAGATTTTCTGTTCCTATGGAAGTTGCAATGCTATTAGTTATTCCGCCACCGGTAATGCCACCGAGAATTCCGCCGCTGCCGATAAACCCGAATAGCCGTTTTGCCTGTGGCGCTGAATAGATAACGTTAGCCGTCATCCAAAATTGTGATATAAGTAATACTGAATAAACGCTGACCCATATATAAAACAAAGCTGAGAACCAGTCTACGTTTAGCTTAAACAGCTCACGAAAAAGAATGAGGTTTAGTAAAAAAAATATGATAGTGCCCGAAACAAGATATCTCTTATCAAAATATTTTGATAGATTATTATATAAAAATACAACGAAACCGATTATTGATGCTGTTCCGATATATACCCAGGGTAAATTTTTTGCACCGAGTTGTTCCAAAAAAAGTGAATTTCTGACCGGTTTAAGAATGTAATACGATGCGATAATCGCAAAGAAGTAGAAAAACATCAATATTGATGTACCTATCTCATCATCCCGGATATCTATAACTTTTCTTAGCAGTGATTTAGCGCGAATCATAATTAAAAATATAATATTTTGAACCGAAAAGTGGTAATGAAATGAGCAACTATTGTTGAGACCTAATTAAATAGCTCACGGCTGAATAACTTCAGTAACTATTCTTTCAGATAATTATTATTCCTTTACAGATTTTATAATTTTGTTCAATATTCAATCTTCATCATCCCTTTCGGTAATCTCATTACAAACAATCCTTTCAATTGATCTTTCTAACAGCGGTCAGGTGGTAGTATAAACGAATAACAGAGAAAATAATGTGAGAAAACCTACAATTGTTAAATAGATGGCGTTCGTAATTATGAAAAAGTGTAATTAGTTGCTCATCTGCCCTTTGGTTTTATTACAAAATCCAGAGCGGAATCATCACCCTCGGTGATTGTTACCTGTTTTTCCATATTACCGAGAGCTTCATGCCATGCTTTTATAGTGTAAGTTCCGGGAGGGATACCATCTATACTGAAGTTGCCTTTTTCATCGGTTACCGAGTAATACGGTTGATCTTTCAGGAGAATGACATAGGATACCATCCAGTCGTGTACGTCGCATTTAAGTTTTATTACTCCCGGTTCCGTAAATGTTTTTGTCAGGCGTTTTTTGAATTTAGGTTGAGCGATGTTGAACAGTGTCTTTTTCCCTAAATAGCTGTGAATGTTATGCAAGATCCCATCTTTATTCAATACTGTAAGACTGATTCCGTCGTCTCCCAATTCGGCTACTTGCATGTGAGGAGAGTACTCACAGCCGATTTGTTCAATAGTGATTTTCGCTTGCGGAGAAGAAACCTTACCATCTTTGACTCCTTCGATAGTCACGAGGACATTCTTAAGACCTTTGTTTTGACGGTTTACGATAAAAGTGGGTGATTTTTTTATGTTGCCGCATACTTCGTTGTCTTTAGAAACCCTGATTCTTTTGCTCTTAGGATAGGATTCTTCGAACTTAATTACACCTGACACACTTCCTGTTTTCTCAGGTAAATAGTTTGAATTACGAGAGAACCCGAGTATAAAAGTTGAGATAACCAGCAAAAACAAGATTGTCTTTCTGCTTTGAAAAAAGTTTATGTGCTGCAATTGATTCTCCATTCTGAAAACTATTCGAATTCCCATTTAGCGCTTTCGGGAACGATACTGTTAAGGAAAGCAAGCAAGTCATCCAATTCGCTCTCGTCCAATGCGTCATTCCAAGGTGGACAACTGAAAGGGGGTGTTTGCCCGTCAGCATCTATTTTAAGGGGTATTGAGCCTTGCATAATAATCGCGGCAAGGTCTTCTTCCTCGAAATCTATGTATGACGTGTTTATCGGTGGGACAAATCCGTCCGGCTGGGCATTAGGATTTCTTTCTCCCTCATCAAGATTAGGACCGTGACAGCTCCAGCAAGCCAATCTTTCCGACACGAGTCTGCCTCGTTCACGAGGACGAGCGTCCAGGAAAAACGCTGTGATCGATTCCCATTCCCTCGAAGTTTCATTTTCGCCGCCGGTTAAAGATTCTAAATAAGTTACCAATGCTTCGATTTCGCTTTCTTCGAGATGATAGTTCGGCATGAAAGTGTTCGGCTTATACGCGTCTGGGTCGCGAAGCCATACAGTCTCCCAATCTCTCGTTTTTCTTATTCCCAGCCAAGTCAAATTGGGTCCGTTAAATCGACCTGTTTTACCAATTCGGTGACATGCAAGGCAATCATACGATTGAAAAAGATCTTTTCCTGCCTCTAATAGATTTGAATTTCGCGCCAGAATTTCGGTGCCGTCTATTTCACGTTTCATCTCTTTTAAATACCCGACGATAGTTTCTATCTCTATGTCGGAAAACTGGAAATTTGGCATCTTTGTACCGGGTTTAACTTCATTTGGATCTTTAAGCCATTTGCGCAGCCATTCAACGGAACGACGGTTTGATACCTGATTGAGGATCGGACCAACTGTTCCGCCTGATTTTCCAATGGTATGGCATATATTACAGTTCTTCTGCTTGACAATATCGCTTTTAAGAAAACGCTCTGCGGCTTTTAAATACGCGGTGTCTTTTTTCTTATCGGCAGCGCCGGCTTCGGCAGTAATTGCCGCCGAAAAAAGCATAAGAAATATTAACGTTCTCATAGATAAGATTGCCTTGGAAATTTTAGAGGTCATAAATTATTCGTTGCGCAGCAGGTAAATTGTATGATTAGCACACCCCACATTTGTGGAGTGTGCTATGAGAGTAATATAAAGAAAGCTCCCCTCGTTCTTCTTTAAATAAGTAACAGGTACCGTTCTGCTAATTGCCCATACTACCGCCGACATGAACTTCATCTCCATCACTGAAGGAAGATACGTAGGCGGCTAAATTGAACGATTCAGGACTATCCAAGGGCAATCTCTTACCTTTGAGAAACATTCGGATACAATTGTTATTCATCTGGGCAAGCGTTATTACGTTATCGTTCGGAACTTTGAATTTTGGAAATCTCGCTGATGCGCCGATCAGACTCGGAATGGGGATTACATATGGACCATGCCCCATTTTCTTCTTTATTTCAGCCTCTCCACCGGTAGTCGCTCCTGAGGGATGACATGAATTACAAGATGTGCCGCTACTACCTAAATTGGCATCATAGAAAAGCTCTTTACCAAATCTAACACCTTCGGCTTGCTTTTTCATCGCATTCATCTTAGCGGCTTTCATATCTCCCATCGCTTTATCTATATTTGCCAACGCCATTTCCATATCGCCGGAATGACGAGGTCCAAATTTTTCAGCTTTGTAACGCGCAGTATTGCTCGAACAGCCGAGTAAGAAAAGTAATAAGAACAGACTACCGCTAATCAGCAGTGTTATGTTTTTGTTCAAGTACATAAATTTACCTCCGTAATTATAATCTTTATTGGCTCTGGCTCATCATTCCGCCAACCTGCACGGTCTCTCCATTGCTTAGAGAGGCTACATAGGTTTCGAGCGACCAGGCTTCGGGCGTATTGAGATCCAAACCCTTACCTGACATAAACATGCGCATACAGTTATTATTCATCTGTTGTAGTGTTATGACCGCATCATTCGGAATTTTATATTTTGGAAAGGAACTTGATGCGCCGACTAAAGATGGTATCGGTATCTTATATTCCCTCATCGGAATTTGGGCTTCCCCGCCTGTGCTTGTTCCCGAGGGATGGCATGAATTACAGCTTAGACCGTTTGTTCCTTCACCCGTTAAGGGGTCATTAAACAATTTTTCTCCCGTTGCAAGCGCAGCGGATTGTTTTGACTTTACATAGCTTCGTTTTTCAGATGCGCTCCTGGCCATCATTTTGTCCATGTTTTCCATCGCGGACATCAAATCCTCCATTCCCATCATTTTCACCATCATACTGCACGATGAGAACAGGAGAGACGAAACCAGCAAAGCGCCAAATAAATTACTTTTTCGTTTCATGAAACCTCCAGCATTTTCTTAATTAACTGAACCAGCGTATCTGACTTTTGAAAGTCATCTATGAATATTTTTACAATAAATTTATTATTGTCTATATTCGGAACTGCGATATTCTATAACTGTAATTTTCATTACAAAAGAGAATATTACTTGATAAAATAGACCTGAGTCGCAAAATTGTTCGGAATTGATCTTAACTGAATCGTATTATTAGATATTCCGCTTTAAAAATATATCAAAAACCGGGAATGCATGTGACCAAATAACGTCATAAAACATCCCATAACGCCCTTGGGGGAAACTATTACGTATAGTAAATGATGGGTTTGCATAATCTCTGGAAGCCCTTTATTCACAACGTTTACAAGTGTGCTGCCTCGCGGAATCTTCCGTTGGTCACGGAGGACTTTTGAGAGTTCCTTTAGAAGAACCACAGCCTATTAGCAATACAAAGGAACTGATTTTTAGGCTTAGTATTGAACTTAGTCTCTTCATCGATAATTTCGTTTTTTTGTCTCTTTAATCATCTCTGAATTTTTCAGCGTAATTGTCTAAACTCGTCACTGTTGACTATTCTCCCCTTACGCTTCTTAATTTTTGATTTCAGCTTTGTGAGTTCATCGAGCCGCTCTTTAAACGGGTCTGTTAGCGAGAACTCCGGATCGAAAAAGTCTTTCTCCATGGCTGGATGTTTTGAAAGCCTTTCAACGAGGTTCTTGTATTCTGTCGCCACCCAGCCCGCTCTGTAAGCGTATATCGAGCCCAGCCTGTCGGCATTTTTTTCATATTCATCTATATAGCCCCGATTCACGACGTCATATATCGCCAGAGCGAGATTTTCTATCCGCTTCTCCATCTGACTCAATCCCGTAAGATGTTTGACCTCGGCGAACGCCATTTCAGCTGATATTTCAGTTTTACGTTTTTCGAGTTCCATCGCGGCATGCCGGTGCACTATGTGCGCGACCTCATGACCGAGAAGACCGGCAAGTTCCGCCTCGTTCTTCACCATCTTCCATAGCTCATCCGAGATGAATATCATCCCGTTAGGAGTCGCGTATGCTGCGGGTCTATCCGAGTGGAACAGATATACCCTCACCGACAGATTCGGCGCTTCCGACTGCCTCACAAGGGCGGTTGCTATCAGACTCAGGTAAGCCTCGATTTTTCCGTCTTGAATAAGTTTTCCCCTTACCAAAGAGGTGGCGATGTAAAGTCCTAACTCCCTTTCTAAGAAGCTGGCATGCACCGGTTTTGTAAATCGTCTCAACTTCCGGTCACCCGACCACCTTTTCTCCCCTTTAGATCCGTAATGCCTCTTTACGAAATCGTACCACATCTGCGGAGTGATCAGCTGCCGGTCCAACGCAAGGATATCGCCTTTCCCTTCGACTATCGCCTCCCTGTATCGGTCACCGAACCCCTTAACCGCCGAGACTATCACAACCTGGCTCACCTTGACGCCTTCCTTCGATTCCTTCAATCTTTTCAGATAATCACTTTCAACCCTGTCCCTTCTCAAAACATTTTCCGAGATCCATCCCGATTCGCCGTTTACGATTTTTATTTCGACCCATCCTTCCTGTTTGCCCAGGATAGTCATTTTTTCAGGTTCTTCAGTGATTTTCACAACAGGATAGAATGAACCGGCGCCGCTCCTCAGAACAGTGCCATAAGGTAAGACGCCGTTTTGAGTTTGAACAAAGTTAACGGTAGAGCCAAAGATCATAAGATAGTTGACAAAGATAATTTTAATTAGTGCTGATAATAGTACCATTTCTACTCCATTATTTAGTTAAAAACGTAAAGACTCCTTTTTCATCTACAAGATCGGGGTTTTCTTTAAGCTGTTCACATCTGTCGGCGTAAGCTGCCGAAATTACAATTCTTCCATCATATTCGGCAGCAGAGAATTCGGTTAATTCTAAAAATAGTTTTTGCGCTCTTTCGTAACCGCGTTCCCTATATACCTTAACCGCATTCTGAAAATTCCTGTCCCATTCGGCTTCATCCTTGCTTACGTTCTCAGTAAGATCTATTAATTCGAAGATCCGCATCGGCTGTTCTTTTCCCTTCACTCTCACAACGTCCAAATCTCTGAACGCAAACTCATCGCCCGCAAGATTTTTGCTCTCTTCGCTTATCATTACTCTCGTGCTGTAAGCCTTGTTCAGTCCCTCCAATCTGGATGCCGTGTTGACCACATCGCCTATTGCCGTATAGTCGGTTCTTCTTGTAGTACCGATATTCCCGACGATCATCTTTCCGCTGTGAATGCCTATCCGGGATGTAGGCTCTTTATCTTTTTTACCTTCAATTCCTACCTCCCGGCAGATCAATGCGCTAAGACATGCCTGACGCGCATGTTCCGGCGTTGACAAAGGAACACCGAAGATCGCCATGAGTCCATCCCCCGTGAACTTGTCCAGCAAACCGCTATTATCAAGTATCGCCTCGGCGCTCTCGCCAAAATAGCTGTTCAATATGCCTACCGTTTCCTTAGGTGAAAGCCGCTCCACCAGATTTGTGAACCCCACGATATCCACGAACAAAACCGTCCCCTCCACTTCCTCGCCCCCGAGAACCAATCCGGAATCATCATCAAGCAATTGACTGATCACATCCTCGCTTAGATAACGGTTGAACATGCTCCTGAGATGCTCTCGCGAACGAGCCTCATGGAAATATGACACAGAAGTGCCCGTAATGAATATCGCAAGAAAAGAGCCGATCGGCGCAGCCACAGGCAGCATGACCAGTGATTCCGTGAAGACCAACGCCGAAGCCGCCGTCCATCCGATAATTAATAATCCGAGTAAAACAGTTCCAAAATTGATTCGATATCGTAACACGACAAAAAGTTCTAACATAAACAAGAGCGCAAGCAGACTGCGTAGTTGCCAGCTGTCGGCTTCAGAGACAAAATGTTCCTGCAGAAAATTACTCACAAGCGTCGCGTATATTTCCACGCCGGGATAGGGTGTCTCACTTGTAAACGGAGTCGGTTTCAAATCCCATAGACCGGGAGCGGTGGCTCCGATCAAGACATATTTCCCGTCGAACGAGCCTTCAGGAATCAGAGGTTCTTCCGGATTGAGAGCGGACACGACCACGTCATGTATGCTGAAGTATTCAAAAGTTCTGCCAGGCCCGCCGGCGCCATACCAGCAAATCAGGAACTCCCCTTTATCACTCACGGGAATCCTTACCGAACCCACATTCAAATGAGCGGCTGAAACCGTGATGTTCAGCTTATCCTGCGGCACTCTTTCATCCGACCTTCCCACAGCATACGCGGAGAGAGCCAGATTCAAATATTTCCTGTCATTCAGCGTGTATAAAAGCGGTAACCGCCTGCTGATACCGTCCCTGTCCGAATGGAAGTTCGTTATCCCGTAGTGCGTGAATTTAGTCCGGAACAGCTCTATCGGCCCCGAAAGGCTTCTGAAATCAGGAAACGAAATCCGCTCTGATTCACCTGCTCCGTTTATCCGGGCTGAAATCTCAAGAGCCGAACCGGAACCAGTAACAAAATCCTGCCCGATAAGCGCCAGCGAAACCCTGCCGGACGACTCGATACTCCGGGCGAACGCGTTGTCGCTTTTCGCTCCCGAGATGTTCAATCGCTCGATCTCCCTGCTGTTGAATATGATATCGAATACGACCGAACGTGCTCCCTCATTCGACAGATAATCCGTCACGAGTCCATAGATCTCCCTCGGCAACGGCCAGCTAACCGCCATCTCCTCGAACCTGTCGAGACTGTTTTGGTCAATAGCGATGATCACCACATCATCGGACGGAATGAAATTATCGGCAAAGAGATGAAAGCGGAAGTCCTGCGACTTGAGCTCCAAAGTCTCTATAAACCCGAGATTCATAATGAGAATTACGATCATAAGGCTCAAGAGAATCCCCCAGAGCCATTTCTGATGTTTCCCTGTCATTTTATATGGAAGAGCGGCAGACGGCTAATGGTGGACGGCTTCTGCGTCGTCGTATGCTGCGCGCCGCACGTAGTGGCTTTTCGGCTCGGCATCTCATAAATCCTCTGTATTGACATGTCAGGAATAATAAAAGCCTCTCTCACCTTGAATATCCCTCCGCTTCCGTCACCGATCTCTCCTCTCAGAATTCTAACGGTCTTCTCTGCCTCTATCTCACTTAAACGGTTTTGTCCAATCTGTTATGGGAGTAAGAGATCGTTCCAAATCAACTCTTCCTGACTGTCCGCGGAGAAAATGAAAAAAACGGCTAATCCCGCAAAAATGATTCTACGTTTCATAGAAATCTCCCTGACAGGTTATAAGGGTGAGGAAAGTCCCAAAATCAGTGAGACCTTCCTCATAATTTTTACAAGTTTCCCTTCTCTATTGGGAAAGCTCCCCGAACGCTGCTTCCGCGTTGTTCAATATGATCGATTCCACCTCTTCAGAAAGATCTTCCAACTGCTCTATCTGATTCTTGAAATCCGTGATAGACATGCGCGCAAGAGAATACTGCGCCTTCTCGCTCGGATCAAAGTATCGGTTCACTATAAAGGCGCCTGCCAACGTTATGCTTGTCAAGGCAGTGGTAGCCTGCTGATGGAATGATTCCACGGTTGCAGTTTCACCATCGCTTATAATCCTCTCATAAGCCTTAAGAAGTTCGTCTATCTTCGTCTTGAACGACCTGGCTAATTCAGCTCTCGCGTTCAAGTCGGCAGCTGTACGTCTTGACGAAAGTGTCGGGTGTGTTTTCGCTTCTGCCAATCCCACTCCGTAGAACGCGCTGCCCACATCTCCCGGGAACGCGCCTGAACCCATGTCGATCCAATCAGGTCTGTTGGAAGTCGGTGTTTCTATCTTAGGGGTGCTTCCGCCGCATCCACCCACAACAAACATCGCCAACAACAGGAATATCGTAGTTCTTTTCATTTTTTCCTCTCCTTACCGTTATTTTTTTTGGACATTTTGTGAAATTTCATATTAAAAAACAGTGTCAATAATCTCATCCAATAATTGTTTATCTTCTCCGGTCGGTTCGATTTCACTTTCAAGGACGGCTTTTGACAGTCCGCCGTTCCCGGTTTGAAGTTCGAGTTGAAGGTATGAGCATCCCGTACAACCGAGGATACCGTCTTCATCCACCCAGTAGCCGACTTCTCTTGCTTTTTCGGTTATAGCCGCTGTAAGGTCGTTTGATATTTTCTCTTCGCTGGCAGATTTGATCCAGCTGTAATTCAGGTTCTCATACAGCACCAATACTTCCGAAACCCTGATTTCTATTATCTTCTGCATCTCCTCATTTGCGTTTTTCAATGCCTGCGAATGCTGGTCGGCTTCAAAAAAAGCTTTTTGCGAGAAACCGACGCTCCTCATAACATCTGAACCCGTATCCGCGTGAATAAGCCATTCGGGAGCTCCTGATTTCGTCAGTCTTTCGATGTCTGCGGCGGTTCGGTACGTGTTTGACGATATATTATCAGGGACGACACACAGAGCGTAAGCGCTGTTCTCTTTTCCCATGATCCCGTTTCTATCTATCCAGACATCAACGATCCTGCTGTTTTTCAAGACGACGTCTGTCTTCTGTTTTGTAAGAGCTTCCTGATGTGTTTCTTCTCCCTCCATATTCGCAAATATCAGATTCCTTATCTTCCCGGAGTAGGACCTGGCTACTACCGCTCTCGCGTTTTTACTTGCGAGTTGCCATGCGTCTTTTTCATAGAACGTCGGTTCGCTGTAACCTACACCCGCTGTCGAGCCGGAAAAACCACTGATATTTTCGCCTTCGCTGTACGAGAGTACCCACTCAGGAGGAGGATTTTTCTCAATTAATTTAGGAACGGAGGAGCAGGAAATTATTATGAATGGGAAAAATAATACAATAAAATATCTCGTTTTACTTGATGCCATACCATCCTTATTTTGTTTTTAGTTATATGCAAATTTTGCTGTAATAGTTTAAAACACAATGCTCAAAACAATTATTCATCTTCCGCTGGAGGATGAGAACAGAAGGGAAATTAATATATATAGCCTGATTTTCATGCCGCCTCGAGCCTAATAAATTATTTTAAATGTTCTAAACAATTTTTAATTAATTTCTGTTTAGGCTAAAAGATATGAATATTTCCATCCTAATACAAGCTGAAATCCGAAATACAACGCTGATAAATTGGTATCGTTTAACGGTAAGGATATCCTACCAATTCAAAGCGAACGGTCTAACCCGTGAACGTAAGGTAACTGACGACAACTATCCTGTCTTTGATTATCTTGAAACTCTGACTTTTAGTGGTAATGTTAATTCTCTTTTTGCTGCCGTCAGGAAGATCAACCAAGACGGTTTTTTGAAGCGGTTGAGGTCCCGGAAATTCGAACTTAGGTTTGTAATACTTTGCAAGGTCGATTGTCGCCACCTTGGCGCCGAATATCACCACATCAAATTTTGCATCCCGAACCTTCACCGAGATGACGTTACTCACCGGATTGAAGCTGACGTCCACTGATCCTGTAACCTTCTCCGTAAAAGTTATTCCTTTCACCTTTATATCTGCATCTGCATAAAAAGTTGCTTTATTCGGCTCAAGATCAATACGCGCATTCTTTATCTTCCAAGTGTAGTCGGTCTTGATAAAAGCTTTCTTAAATCTTCCGCCGCCTGAGATTTGTCCGACCGCTTTTAAAAATTTGTTAAAAGTATTTTCATGCAGCGTCATCTGCGCGTCTTGAGCGAAAGTCGCGCCGGCGGAAAACAGTAGTAACAGTAAAGCATTGGTCATAATTTTCATCGGTTTTACCCCTTAAAGTATTTTATTATATGAATCTCATTATTATTGAAACGTTGTGCCCAACATTCCCCACGGCCAGTGAAACAATAGAAAATGTAGTTGCATATCTTACGAAACAATTGATGTTAGGAGCGGCGGCATTACCGCTGAACGGTTGCTATGAATTCGGGCAATATTCTCTCAGACATTTTCTCGAATGTGTTGTCTAACGCCTTCAGACCCGCTTTCTCAAAATCAAGCTGAATACCCTTCACATTTGTTAAGGCGTTGCTGTAGCTCTCTTCTCCTGAAGAGAGGTCAATGGCGGAAAATTCCATATCTGCATACGCTACGAACTGTCCATATATGGTGTTTCCTTCCCGGGTTTCGACGGTAAACCGGATAGCCAGGTCTGCTTCTCCCATTTCGTCCACGAATGTGAATCCTCTGCCGGTGAGCCAGTTTTTAAACTTCGCGGTAATAGATTTAATTTCAAGCGGTTTTCCCAAATTTACCTCACTGGACTCAAGAAAAACGGTCATTCCCGATACATTCAAAATTACGTTTGCGCTGGGAATCGAGAGACTGCTGAGTAACTTGATAATTATCCGTGAGGATGTATCGTTTTCGGCAGGGATCATGAGATCCAGAACCGATTTTATGATCTGTATCTTGTCTGTTGACGTAATCTTGGAAACTGTTACCTTTGCAACTCCTCTGGCGTCGGTGTATACCTGTTCAACCATATCACCCGAACCTCTTAGAAAGGAGAGTTTAAGAGGCAGATTGAATGCGTCATGTTCAGCGCCGTTATCGTCGGTATAGATTGCATGAATCAGATAGCCTTCTTTCAGCGGTCTCCCTACCTTTGCTGGCAGAGTGCTTCTCTCCGGCTTAATCTCGATTCTCCCTATCAAAGATTGAAGAGATGTGTATATTTCATTGCTCAAAAATATCTCTGAACCTTCGAAATCGGTCTTTAGCGCCTCGGTCATGTAATTCCGTATTGGATTGAAAGCCTGCTTGTAATAATTCAGCGCGCTCGAAGGATTATTCCCCGTTTCCTCTCTCTTCGCCTTGCTGAAGAGGTCCTTCGAGAGATTCATAGCCTTTTCCAATTTAAGTCTCTTACCCTCCTCATACTTCGACTTGGAAAGCCTGTAATAGACCCAATACTCGGTCTTATTCTCCCATGTATCAACATGTTCAAAGTTCTCAAGAGAAGACTTGGTAGTGGATTGAATCTCCGACCTGAATTCGCTTTCGGAGAGTCCGCTTTGAATAGTGATTTTATCCATGATCTTACTTGATATGTTGATGGTAATCTCCGAGGCAAGTTCATTTAGCGCGTTATTCTTTGCCTGCCGCAGATAATCTTTATTTTCTTTCGCCTTTTCGGCAATGCCAATGCCGATGTAATATCCTTTGATATTTGGACGCTTTTTCACCCATCCCGGTTTTTTAGGCGCCGAATAGAGCAGTCCGGCGGAGAGGAAAATCAGCGCGAGCAGAGCGACTGATTTTTTCAATTTAAATTCCGATTTCATAATACTTTTGACCTGATTCTCCTTCTAAATTTACACTTACGGCAGCATCTGTTCAATTTCTATTTTGCGGGTCAGCGGTTGACAGAGATGATGAGGTCACCCGGCTGAACAACCGTTTCAGGAGTTTTTTTCTCGACAACAGTTCCCTCAGATAGTGTTTTTTCGGTTGTGTTTATGATTATGGATGCCAGCACTTCCTTATTCCATCCTATCCGTTTTCCCGTAACTGGATGCAGTATCTCATCGATGACACGAATTACGATAAATGAATCACCCCTTGCAGCGCCTCGCTCCTCGCCTATATCGGTAGTGATTTTCATATCTTCAACCTGAACCACATATCCAAGCAAGGGAAATAGCGTTCCTATCTTCTCACCGATAATATCAATGGCATTCTGCGCGGAACTGGCATATTCTGAATCATAGTCCACGGCGCCGCTGACTACCGTGCCTTCTGATGATTTAATCACTTTGCTCTCACTTTTGCCTGACGCATGTTCCGCAACAATTATTTTTCCCGTTTCCGCGTCAATCACTCTAACGTCTATAGAAGTTTCAATGACAACGAGGGTATACGCAAACTTGTCTATCTCTTGTTGTGTCGCGGAAGTCACAACCCCGAACAGTACATACTCGGCGCCAAGCAGCTTTCCCACTTCAACAGCGGTTGACTCGTCAATGATTCCGCTCATCCCAAGATTCTGTTCGCTTAGAACCAATTCGATCTGCGTCCTCTCGATTACATCGAATTTGCCTGATTTCACTAATGAAGTAATCAGCATATCGGAAAGCTTCAGGTCCACCTTGCCGTCGAATTTGCTGTTACCGGCAAATTCCATCACAGCAATTCTCTTCTTCAGCCCCTTACCCTCTTTTATCCTGTCTATTATAGAATCATCCCATCCTGAAGGCATGGACAATGCTATAGTAGATGGTTTCATCGGCTTCTTATTCGACTTCGTAGTTGAACTTGAAGCTGCGCATCCTGCAACATAGATAACTATAAAGACGAAAAAAACAATTCTACTGATTTGATTTCTCAACTCATTCTCCTCCGAGTTTGATTTATTACGCTATCAACTCAACATTTTAAAAGCTTCATAAAGCACTTTCATGTCTTCCACAAGAACAGGCGCGTCCTGACGAACTTTATTCAGTCTTTCGATGCTTTCTTTTATACCCTTTGAAACGTTTGGTACTACCCAGAATTTAAAGTATCCGTTTGACGAAAAGTCCCCGCGAACATCGGTCAGAAGTGAGCGTCCTCGCCTTAGAAGTGTAGGCACTTCTTTAATTCCACGCAACAAAGATAGGGAGCCGATTCCTATCTGTCCTCCCATAAATATAAAATATTTTTTTTCGTTATGGGAAATCTTGTCCCGCTCTTTTTCCATCCTCATTATGGCAACTGACTGCTCAACGCTAAGCTCGTCATGCGGCGTATCACCAATGAGCTCTTCTATATTCTCATCCATTGTCATCTTTGCCAGATGATCCTGCGCGTATTTTTTTAAATTCGCGGTAGCGTCGTTAGTCATAGAATGAGATAGATCTAAAGTGAACGCAATTATCGCGCTCGACTTAAAAAAATCATTATACTTTTCAATATCCGAAACTATGTAATCGGTAAGGACTATTTCGATTCCGGCTTCGTTAAGAACCTCAAACCTTGAATCGAGATCTGATAGAGTTACAAAAGCGCGAGATGCGCCGCAACCGGGGAGAAGCGCGCAGACAAAAAGTATCAAAACATAATTTGAGAACTTTCTATTTGGCTGAAACTCACTGTTAGTAATCATATAATTCTTTGACCAGTTGTCATCGTATACCTGTAGCTCCTCACCGCCATCCGGCAGTCTGATTTTATGCCACCTCCAGCCTGATAAATTACTTTAATCGTTCCAAACAATTATGATTAATCAGTATTGAGGCTAAAAGATAAGAATATACCCATCCTAAAACAAGCTTAAATCCGGAATATAGAGCTGAAACCTCTGTTATAAAGTATTAAGAGTTCTCATTTTTGCGAGAAAGGGACTGCGAATGGCGTGTCATCACTTTTGCAGCAGCATCTTCCTCGTCTGGACGAATCCGCAGTCACATATTCTTCTTCAGAGAGGAGAGTCGTTTTTGAGCGTCAAGCCGGATCGGAAGTTTTTTATCGCCGTCCTTCCAAAGTTCAAGAAGCTTCTCATAATTCTTGATCGCAAGATCAGCATTCCCCATATCTTCGTAGATCAATCCGCGCTGATAAAACGCAAGAGGAAATTCAAAGAAAGATTCAAACCGTCCTGGTTTCTGCATCTGTTCGGTCACTTCAAGCGCTTCTTGAAAATGTTTGAGTTTTCTCAGCAATTCAGATTTAAGTAGTAAACCTTCGTCTTCAGGGATATGACCGTATTCACCTAAAGCCTTCTGATAATCCCCAGCTGCGGCATGTATCTCAGCATTGAGCATGTTCAAAAAATGTTTATCCCTTATTTTCCTGTCTTCGTTGAGTATCATGTTTTGCATTTCGGTTGCCATTTTAATCGCTGATGCTGTTTTACCTGTCCTCAGATAAATCAGTCCCTTTAAATATCCTCGCAATATTTTTCTTTCGACGCTCCGCATATAACTATCCATTGAATCGGTCATAGATAGGGCAAATTCATACTCATTGTGTGTTATCAGTGTGGCAACAATCTCTGAAAGAGTGAAAAATCTCAAGAATTCAATAGCAATTAAATTCACATTCATGGACATTTTACGTATTCCGGTGGTCACTTTTCCGAGTTGTATGTCAAGCTCAGCCTCCTCACTTAAAGTCATTCCCTTTAGGAAGTCTGAGGAAGCAAGCGCAGCCGACTTTTCATACGCTTCGTATGCCTTATCGTACTGCTCTATAGCTGTATAAACATCGGCATATGCATCCCAAACACGGGGTAATACATTTGTATATGATTCGTTATTTTCCATCTTGCCAAGCAAGTCAAGGGCTGCATCTATGTCACTCTCAGATATAAGGAATTCAAAATAATCAAATCCTGCTCGTGTAAATTCAGGATTTAGTTCTATAGCCTTTTCGTAACTACTGCGGGCGAGTGTTTTTTCGTTATTGCCATTATAAAAACGGCCGAGAGCGTAATAACCAAGGTAATTATCTGGAAATTTCTGCAAGAATCTACTTGCCAGAACTATTCCCCTGTCATAGAATTGTTCAATATCATACACATCAAAGAGGTGTATATAAGCCATTTTGAACTCGGGGTCGAGATAGAGGACTTTTTCAAGCGGTTCTAAAACCTCAATAAAATCACCGTCGCCGTCATGAAAAAGAGCCTCCGCTCTGAAATAATGACCCCATTTATTGTCAGGTGATTCCTTAAGCAGAGACCCTGTTGTTGACAACGTTAATTCAAGATCGTTAAAAACAATTCCGTAAAGGGCGTCAACTATATAAGCCTCCTCGAGATGCAGTCCTTTGCTGTTTCTTTTCAATATAGTCAGATTCGCCCTCGCCTTAGGATAAGGTGGGGATTCGATCCACCCTTGGGACATAGCAAGGTATAGCAGAGCCTGAGAAAAAGTGGAGTCAATTTCGACAGCGCGGATTAAAAATAGTTCTGATTCGGTAAAATTGCTTTCACGGAAAGCAGCCAGACCGTCAACATAAAGTTTATACGCTTCGGGAGAATTTGTGGTCATCTCCTCCACGGGTGAATCTGACTCTTCAGCCGACGCGAATACGCCGAGGTCGTCGCGTATTTCTCTGCTTAGTTGGTCAATTATGTCGAACAGATCGGTTCCGTCCGCGCGTTGAGCGTCCAATATCTTTCCGTCTCTGACGTTCTCTATTTGCGTGGTAAGCACCATCTTATCACCCAGTTGTGTAAGCCTTCCTGTCAGCATCCACTGAGCTCTTGCTTCACGCGCGATCTCAGTTGCGTTATCCCTGTTTATGAGTGAACCGTCACCGTTTCCAAATTGTTTCGCCAAATCATAGAGCCTTTGACTACCCACAACACGCAGAGTTTTTGATTGTGACAGGTCTGTGATGAGCAGCTCTTTTATCATCTCCGTGAGCCTTTGAGGATCTTCCGGGTTGGAGATATTATCGATAACCAAAACGGCCAGAGAATTCTCGTCTGCTACCACTTCACTTACACCACCGAAGTTGCCGAATCCTCTGAACACAACCCAAATTATCAACGCCGCGGCAATTGTTCCTGCTATGGAATACAACCTCTTTTTTCCGTTCAGGCTGTTTGCATGGGAGGGAGGAGAGACTGATAAATCTTGCGTCTCGCCTGCATGCTGCAGTTCCTCTTCACCGGAATCCGGAACGACTAATCCCTTGCCCGTGAGAGCGAATACCTCCAAAGACCGGTCAACATTCTTGAGCCGTTTCTCTCCTAATGATTTGAAAGTTATACCCGTCTGATTTCTGATGCTCGAAGCCACTTCTCCCGTAAAGCAGACTCCTCCGGGAGGTGCAAGAGGTTCTAACCGCGAGGCAATATTCACGCCGTCACCGTAAATTTCGTCACCATCCTTAACGACATCACCGATATGGATACCAATACGAAGTTTCAGGTTTTTCTCTGAGGCGATAGAGCGTTGAATTTCCATCGCTGCGTTGACCGCTTCAATCGCGCTGTTGAACATGCAGAAAGTTCCGTCTCCGACATATTGAAGAACTGTGCCGTCATGTTTTTCCACTAAGGGCTTAAGCAGATCGCGCTGTTTCTGCACGAGCTTCCGAGCCTGCTCCTCGTCTGACTGCATCAGAGATGTGTAGCCAACCATGTCGGTGAACATGATCGCAACCAATTTGCGTTTGGGCTCAGAGGGCATTCATTATCCTTTTAAATCTCTAATTGCGATTTTGATAAACTAAGATTAGAAAATACCTCTTCTTCAAATATATCGCAAGAAAAATGATTACCGATTTAATCCCTATGGTTGTTTTGATATACATTTTTGGGGCAAAAAGCACCGTTCAAAAAGCTAATTGTCAAAAGCTCTCGTTTTCAAGAGTCTTAGAACAGCGAAATCTTGTATCATAACTGACGTTTAGGATACAAATAGATTTTTTCTACTTGAAAAAACATTGACCGAATAGAGACCGTTTCCGTGTCCCAATCTGTCCCTGATTGTCCTATAATGCCGATTTGGCTAATTAAGGAACAAAGGTAGATACCAATTGACTGAAACAGCTTATGCTGTTTTAAATCAAATCTATTTTTATATCGATG
>JACZYG010000023.1 GCA_022571215.1 Fidelibacterota bacterium
CGCCCTCTACGTCAAGATCGGATGATGTGATACCACGAGGGTCTTGCCCTACACTATAGGTCACATGGGAGACGAATGTGCCGTTTCCATTGTTTAAGAGAACAGAAATTGTGCTGGATATGGAGTTTGTCACGGAGAGGTCCTGGTTGCCGTCCCCGTCGAAATCAGCAGATGTTATACCCGCTGGATTTGAGCCCACACCGTAGGTTACATCTGAAGCGAACGTGCCGTCTCCATTGTTGAGAAGAACTGAAATATTGTCTGGGCCATTGTTATACACAACTAGGTCCTGATCTGCGTCTCCGTCAAGGTCTACTAATATGATGCCCTCAGGGTTTGGTTCCACATCATATGTCACCTGCTCAGCAAAAATGCCACTCCCATCTTCCACTTCAACAGTGAAAGCCCACGTGTAGGATGAGATAAGCCTATTCCCGCCTGCGCTCTTTATACCTGTCGTCAATGAGACATTCACTTCTTCACCGACAACGAAATCATCACGCGGGTCGAGTGTTACGGTCTTCGTCCCGGAGTTGTAGGAATACGTCCCCCTATGCAGACCCGTCTGCAAAGCATGGACAACAATTGTCGTCGAATCAAATGATGTAGGATCCATATCCACCGCGAATGTGATTGTAATAGTAATGTCCTTTGGCACAGCTAAGGCATTTTGCTCGGGGTAATGTGACAGAAGCGGGTCACCTGAACCGGACAGATAAACCTTCACCTCCGGGTCCTGCGCATCGTTGGAGAATATCGACATACTGTCAGAGTAACTTATCATACCATCCGGCGTGAAGCTGATGACCACTGCCTGTGCGTCATCCGGCGGAACAGAAAAAACAGTCGGACTAGCTGAGAAAACACTGTTCGATGATGCTATGTTCGTTACTTGCAATGTACCGTTGACACCATCGTTAGATACCCACAACGTGTCATTCTTTGTGCTGCCTATCTTGACACGACCCAATCCGAATGTAGTATTAGATAGCATCATATCCGCCGTGTTGTTCCGGTTGAAGAGGATGGAGATATCATTTGAACCGTAGTTCGTCACTGCAAGCTCAATATCTCCGTCCCCATCAAGATCTGTGGATGTAATTCCCAGAGGATTTGAACCAACATTGTAGATCACTTGAGAGGCGAATGTGCCGTCACCGTTGTTGAGAAGCACCGAAACTGTGTTTGATACAGAATTCGGAACAGCGAGGTCCTGGTCACCGTCCCCATCAATATCGGATGATGTCACACCGTACGGGAATAAGCCTACGCCGTAAGTTAATCGGGATGCAAATGTGCCGTCACCATTATTGAGAAGCACCGAAATCGTATTAGAACCATAGTCAGACACAGCCAGGTCCTGATCGCCGTCCCCGTCAAGATCGGTGGAAGTAATGCCTGAAGGACCAAAGCCAACACTATATATCACCTGCGATGCGAACGTACCGTCACCATTGTTGAGAAGAACAGAAACCGTGTTGGACTCATAGTTCGTAACAGCGAGGTCTTCATCGCCATCCCTATCAAGATCGGATGACGTTATACCCCGAGGAGTTGAACCCACGATATATGTAATCTGCGTGGCGAATGTGCCGTCACCGTTATTAATAAGCACCGAAATCGTATTATCAATTTGGTTAGTAACAGCGAGATCATTGTCACCATCCCCGTCAAGATCGGATGATTCAACACTGAATGGATCTAAACCCACACTATATGTTACATGGGAGGAGAAGGTGCCGTCACCGTTATTGAGAAGCACCGAAATATTGTCAGTACTCCAATTAGCCACAACCAGATCATTGTCGCCATCCCCGTCGAGATCGGATGATACCAAACCTTGAGGACCTGAACCAACACCGTATGTCACCTGCTCCGCGAACACGCCACTCCCATCTTCCACCTCAACAGTGAAAGTGACGCTGATAGTGGTATCCTTTGGCACAACCAAGGCATTCTGAGCGGGATGATGGGAGACTATTGATGGAATTTGTGCTCTTAATTCTGTGTTAAGACCTAATACAATTAGATTCAGGAAGAGAATAAAAAATGCTGTCGAACGTATAGAAAAAGATAAACGTAATGATAATAGTACTGGATTTTCTGCTTGCATTTTCCAGCCGATCATTTTGAATTTGCCCATCTGACTTTAATCTTAGTATTGTTCATTTTTATCTCTACATTCTCATCTCACTTCCACCACCCCATTCACAACCCCGTTAATTGTAATTTCAGCATTGTTACCGTTCCTCATGCTCGATGATTCTTGCACCTTCACCTCTGTGTCGCCGGCCCTGACCGTTCTCATGTTGATTCGGAAGAGTGCGCCTGTACCCTCCACATGGTCGGGGTCTCCAGCTGCCACGCCGACGTTTATCACAGCGCTTCCGGTGGCGGTATCAACATCCACGAAGCTTATTATGGTCCCGCCATTTGATTTAAGAAATGCGGTGGAATCAGTGTAAATACTAATGCCGAGCAATTCCACCATTGCTGGGTCCCAATCGAGGTACACCTCGGCGATGGCAAAGTCCGTCACTTCTTCCGCCATCAATTCGAGCGAAAACTCTTCGTTTTCCTCGACCAGTATTAATCTCGGTTGGAACATGTAAGCAGGTCCTTTTACTGCATTAACCGTAAATATCACACTTGTAGGAGGATCCTCGGTTTCTCCGCTCCCGTAACGGGTCCTCACCTCAAACATGTGTGTCAACTCATCTAACAGCCGGAATGAAACGCTGCTGTCCATGCTCCATTCGGACCAAGCAGTATCATTCAGTCGATAGCTGTAATCGGAATTGGGAAGGCTCCCCCTCCATCGGAATATGACATTAGGAGTTGCAAGAGTGTCACCTTCTTCAGGTCCTGAAAGAATCGTGGTGAACGGCGGTATATACTCCGGGTTACCAGGATCTAAAGGGTTATCCTGTGTGGGCTCATCAAGCCCTTTTGTGCAGCCAAACAGAAGAAAAGTCATTAAGAGTTGATAAAAATATATCTTCATTGAATACATACAGAGGTTAAAACTCCATTATTATTCCAATTCCCGATTCTGTGCTACCCACATGTGACAAAAATTCAATACCCTCTTTTCCACTCGAAAATCCTCCCCCAAGATCAATTTTGGGAAACGAAATGTATGCGTCTATAATAGTATAAAACCAAATGAGCCCTGCTAATCCCGTTAAACCGTCTGTAATCTTCTTTTTTCTGTCAGCGTTATCAAATGATGATCTCGAGGAATTCAGCCAGAATTCAATATCCTCCGCTGTGCGGGCTTTCTCATAGGCATTTCTATCAGAATTATATTGATCCGACGCTGTATTGTATTGAATCCTGGAATAGATCGCACCACCAATTGTAAAAGCGTTAATCATAATAAAGCTAAGACCACGGGTATCATTCCCTGAATAACCCTGTCCTGAGCCCGGCAGCAGGAAGGAATAAAGAACCGCTCGCTTCTTGGATTTCGGCTTAAGGCTAAATCGATATGATAACGGTTCATTTTGAAAGACTTTTACTCTCAATTTATTCTTATAAAATCCTTTCTTCTTCACCTCGATTGTGTGTTCACCCCAAAATATCTTTCCGCCTTCAAGGGGAGAGTTTCCAGCGAAATTACCATCAATGAAGATTAGTGATGCATCGGGTTCTACCGCAACATTCAAAACACCCTGTTTCTTTTTGAAACTCGGGTATAGATTCACCTCCCGTTTTTCTGCTGTAATAACAATTTCCACTTCATAATCTTCTTCTGTAATATCGCTCAGCACCCTGATTTTATGTTTTCCCATTGATAAGTGGTTATCGCTGTATGGAGTTATACCCGCTTTCTCACCATCGATGTATACCTCTGTCCCCTTCTTTGTCGGTGTATCATTTATGTTGATCTTACCCGCTGGCTCCAGGATCGAACTCAACCTTATGATGTCCTGTTCTCCCAGATAAACGTAACTTTTCTCAATCACGTAATTATCCAACTCCAGTATGACCTCTACTGAATCACTATACTCACGCGGCAATTGAACATCAGATGGCGTTTCACCGTATAATACATCTCCATTTATCCTAATTTCCGCTCCTGGCGGTTCGGTGTGAATCTTAAGGGTATAGTATTTTTCGGAGAGATTAAGCCTGACAGATTTTATATCCCCGGCGAATATATCCACATTTTGCCGGCTGACTAAATTATCTTTTTCCACCTTGACCACATGTTTACCTGACGAGATCCCCCGGATTGTAAAAGGAGTGATTGCCCCTATCGGAGAGCCATCGATATAAATCGAGCCACCCGGGGGTTCTGAACTGACTATCAGATCCGCATCCCCTTTCAACAAATTCTCATCCTTAATGATTCCCCCAATTAATCTTCCTGCTACTAACTTAGCGATGTTTGTAAGCAGCAGTTCAATCGGTCCGTCAAAATCTTCGAATGTACTTTTAATAATTTGACCACTTTCAACGTCGATTATTCTCGCCTCGATCGAATAAAGCTTCCCAATCTTGGTTACACTGCCCCCGATCATCTTTGTCACGGCGAGAAGCTTACCCGCCTCGACAAGACACTCAGATTCCAAACATAAACCCGTTAGCTGGAAGGCCTGCTCCTTAAGTATTACATTCATCTTATCGCGTTCTATGACGTTATAATTTTCACTGTTTTGAACGTAATATCTGATTCTGTCAGTTATCGCCAAGGCTTCTATCTCAGAGACACCACGCGCATCAAAGGGAAACACTGCCAAATTTTCGATGTGATCGTGCTCTTTCAGTTGACCCAATACGGGTGAAAAAGCGAAGACGTTAAGAGTTATTATTACCATTAATAATCCGCTTATATTAAATGAGGAGGTCCCTTCGCCAGACTTGGGGGTATATCGACCTGACCTTAACATTCCTGCAGACGATGTTTTGCTATAACAATTCATCTAACTTGTTTGTGATTAGCGCGCGAAAATGATCTTCACCTTTGTACCCAAAACTTCTCAATTCTATTATTCCGTCTTTATTAATTATAAGCAAAGTAGGGAGTGCCACAACGTTATACTTTTGGGCGACAACACCATGAAAATCCATCAGAACGGGAATATTCAACCCAAGGGAGTCGATATAGACTTTTACCTTGTTTTCGTTCTCTTCGACATCAATTAATATGACGTTCAAGGATTCGTTAGAATATTCTCTATAGATTCTTTCAAGAAGGGGTAATTCCCCCTTACAGGGAATACACCATGTGGCAAAAAAACTTAATACGACTGTCTTCTTTCCACTTTCCTTCCTGAAGCCGGTTATTGGTTCCCCCACAAGTCGGCTTAAGAAGAATTCACCTCCATCCAGACTTTTGAGGTAAAAGGTCGGAGCCTTAGAGCCCACATCGACAGACTCGTTTACCAAGTAGTCCTGGTGCAAAGCTCCAAGCGGGGAAAATAACAGGAACAAGATGGCGGTCGCCATGCCGTAACGATAAGAAATCGGCCTTCACCTCCTTTCAGCGAGTAAAACTACACTAAAATGTAATTCCCGAAGGTGTTTCGTTCTACCAAGCTTTTTACTCGTATCAATGTGCCATAAAGAGTTAGCAGATCCAAAACTCCTCCATCTCAATACCGAAATTGTCATAAGAGCCTGAAAATTTTAAGATTAACTCTAATATATCGATTTACCGGTCTTTTTCAAGAACAATCTGAGAGAATTAGTTAATTGAGTCACTTTTGAGTGCTCTCTTGCCGTAAGTGCCTGATACACACTATAGGGCACTGTCCTTTTAAGCCATTGGCCCTCGGTCCGAATCCGAGCGGGCGCACTACTTAAAGCCTTGATACACAATCGTTTCAGGGGATATTTTAATCATTCTCCAACTATACATAATATCGCAAAATGGACTCTATGGGACTCCACGGGACAGATTTACGGCAGTAAACGGGCAGCGGTTCTCGTAAAACCAGTGCCACTTTGCTGCCAAATCCAGGATCAGAGTTGGCAGAAGTCGGGGTATGTGCTATTATGTGATTCTTATTGAATTCTTATGGATTTCTTATGTGATTCTTATGCGTTTCTTATCGGATTCTTATTAGATGCTATAGATATTCTTAGGTTAATCTATTGATTATTCGTGACTTGCACTTAAAAATTCATTCCTTTGGGCTCATAACCCAAAGGTCATAGGTTCAAATCCTATCCCCGCTACAACGCTTTCAGCCCTATAACCCTTGTGGTTGTAGGGTTTTTACTATCTCTAAGAATGTTGATGTGTGTTGATGTATGTCGAAGTCTGTCGAAGATTTAGCTACACTATAGCTACACTCTGAGCGCCTATTGTTCACTATCGTCTTTTATGGGTAATTTCTTCGTTTAGGTTGGCTCATTTTCGCCACAGAATAATTTAGAAAGAATAATATTTCTATTACTATTGCTTCCGATCTTTTATGCTTAAAAAGCATCTTATATTAATTCAGACTTGACTTCGAGTAAATGTCTAATATTTACACATTTCACATATTTTCTGTTGTCTGACATTATTAGCATTGCGACTACTTTTGCATCATCTAAAGACCAAATGATATCCCTATCTACAACGGGACTTGGAACTAATATTATGAACGACCCACTCATTCCTCCAGGTTCGGGAAGTGTATCTAGACGAGGATCAATTTCGACCTCACCCGAAATTTTTGGATAATCTAAATAGAGATATTCAGATGTTGATTCTTTCTCTGCATATGCAAGAGTTAAAAAACTAAATTTATTCGCATATCTTTTGTTCTTATCAGTATCAGTTAGTTCACTTGGAAGACCACACACATAAAATGAACTTTTCTCAAAAGAAATTGGGAAGGATATTTCATTTAGTACAATTTCACTTGAGGATTTTCAAAGCGCAATGGGCGAGGAATATGCCAAGATGTTTGATTGGTTCAATAAAGTCGGCTACGATGTGAACATAGATGAACTTGAATCATCTAATAATATTAAATTGGTCAAACTTGATGAATGGATCACTTCTTCAGGTTGGTAAAATTATTCAGATAGTAAAGATTAAAAAGGGAAAGCTTCTGCTTTCCCTTTTTAATTATATATTTATCAAAAATTCCCGTTATCCACGTCTTTTATAAATTTAATCAATCCATCAAAATACGTTTGTTGATCATCATACAGTGCCATATGACTTCCATTAGGACAGTGCAGATACCTGCCGTGCTGCACTTGACCCGCCATCCATTCCATTTGAGCGGGGTCCAGAAAGTCATATGCGGCGCCTATTGTGAGAGTCGGAACTGAAATAAGAGGCAAGTCCGCTTTTCTGTCCCAGTTAAATAATCTGCCGGAAACGCCTAATCCGCCGGGACCTCGCATAAGTACATTTATATCAGGATTTAGATGATGAAAAGCCCTGTTCACGGGATCGGGCCAATCCTCGGCAGGCATGCGAATCATATGTTTTTCATAATGATGCGGAATAAGTAATTCCATATACCGAGGATTTTCAGTATCGCCGGCAGCTTCCAATTCCTTCATCTCAGTCAATACATCATTATCCATTGTTTTAAAAAGAACCTCTTCAGCATACGTATTATAATCAGGAATACTCGGAACCATATTGGAGATTATCAATCCTTTCAAGTTTTCCTGATATTTCAGAGCATACTCTATTGCCAGAATACCTCCCCACGAATGACCGAACAGATAAAAGTTATCTTTTGTTAGATTTAGCGCTATGCGAACCTGTTCAACTTCCTCAACGAATCGTGCAGTTTTCCAGAGACTCGTATCATTAGGCTGGTCACTGTAATGTGAGCCAAGCTGATCATAGTAATAATATTCTATTCCTGCTCCCGGGAAAAAACTATCAAATGCTTCAAAATATTCATGAGTAATACCGGGTCCACCATGCAGAGTAAGTACTTTTATTGTCGGATTATTTCCTATTCGCTTCGTCCAAACATTAAAATCGCCTTTTGGTGTGGAGATTTTAATCAATTTGACACCGCCACTCAATACATCATCTCTGCCGGTATTATCAAAATAATCTGAAGCTGATTGAGTCTGAATAGTTGATTGTGTGCACGATAATAAAATCATGCTGACTGTTACTAATAAGAGTGCAAATCTTGGAGTCGAATTAAATACGTTCTTAATCTTTATGTAGCTCATATTATTCTCCTACCGGTTTAATCGGAACTTTCAAATCCTAACGATAATGAATTTATGCAATACCTGAGACCTGTTGGTTCAGGCCCGTCCTCAAATACATGGCCAAGGTGCGCTCCTCAATTATCACAAATTACTTCCGTGCGTTTCATCCCGAAGGTGGAATCCGTTTGTTCACGGACATTTTTTTTTCGTTTATCGGCTGCCAGAAACTTGGCCAACCGGAGCCTGAACTGTATTTATCGTCGGAGCTAAACAGTTCCTCCCCGCAGCAGGCGCATTTATAAACACCCTTTCCCTTATAATCATTATATTCTCCGCTGAAAGCCGGTTCGGTTCTAATTTAAGATACATCAGTGTTCATTCCTATATGTTATTCATTTTAATGAAATTCGTTTGCTTAATATAAATCACCGGAATGAATATGGCAATTGGAGATAGGAATTACTGAGTTGTTACTTCTTCGGATATTATCCACTCATCTATGACCCTTCATGCTGATGTAATGAATTCTGATGTGGAGGAGGCGTTAAAGAATTTGGAGTTGGATGAAGAATAGAGTCGTGAGGCTTTATTCTTTTACTCTAATTGGTGTTGTTTAGTGTTGTTTGATGTTATTTAGTGACGTTTAGGTTGGCTTAATTGAGCTCAGATATTCCATATACAGGTAATTTATTAACGTATTCAGCGGCTAATTCAAAATTCGGATGTGTGTAAATCTTTGTGGTTTCGCTTGATGAATGAGTAAGCAATATTTGTCTGTCCTCTATGGAGAGACCCATATCTCTTAGTGTATTATTAAAAGTTACTCGGAAGCTATGAAGAGTAGCTTTTGGACGTCCATTCGCTTCTAACAGAGTTTGTAGATAGCTCCGGGGCTTTAAGAGATTATCATTAAGCTTTCTTTCACTTTCGGAATAGATACCCGGAAATAGAGGTGTAGAATCAGTTCTCTCGGAAGATATTTTTCTGATTAAAGTTTCAGCCAGTGGGAGTTCGTGTATTCTTCTTGATTTTCGAATAAAACTTACAATTGCTTTTTTCTTATGATTGATATTTCCATAACAGAGCTTTGCTACATCTCCGGCTCGAAGTCCTGTTAAATTTAAGAACGAGTAATACAAGTGCCAACCAGCGGCATTTCTGAATATTATTTCGAGGTCTATTGGTTCAAGAAGTCTGTGCCGTTCTTTTTTCAAAATACGTGGTAATGTAACCTGTTTAGCGTTATTCGTCTGAATTACATCTTCCTTCCTTGCTTGTTCGAGCATTAGGGATATTATCCCAATATGATTCTTCTTCGTTTTTGGTGCGCATTTCAGCCAGTTAATATATTCATCTAAGATTTTCACGGATAATTCTTCCAACATCTTTACGTTCTTCATTTCGAGAAATGTTTGGAATTTAGTCATGACGCCTTTTGTAATTAATAACGTATTGCTTGATTTGCGTTCCTCTAAGAAATTCAAATATTGTCTTATATAATCAACAACTCTCAAAGTAGAATGACCCATGCGACCAAGAAAATTGAATTCACCGAGGACTATATTCAAATCCCAGTGGTTTTGGACTTTTTTTGCAAGGTGTTTTTGGGTCATACCCGTTGATTTAGAGAACCTTCTCCCTCTGTGGTAGATTGTCCACCAGTAATACGGACTATTATTACGCTTATAGAGACTTGACATCTTTGGTTACTCCTAATGAGTTAAGAAGTTTTACGCCGTATCGATTTCTTTCTATCTGCCTCTTTCATCTCTCCCCTCTGCACTAAATAATCCTCAATCAGTTTCAAGATTTGTTCGTTCGTCGAGCGATACTCACTGGCAGACACTTTAGCTATTAAATCCCATATCCTTTCTGGGAGTCTCACTGACTTAACCTTCGTCTTTTGATTATTTTCTTTAGGCATCAGTAGGTAATATAACCTATTGTGTTACAGAAGTCAATATTTATTTTTTGGCAGATGAAATACTTCGACCTTAGAAGATTTTAAGTAGTTCTTAAAGTCATCCTTTGATAGGGAAAATGTCAACTTTGACCTTAATCAGATTTACTTAATTGGTAAAGGGAATCGAGGGCGGTACATTCCCATCAACGAAACTCTTAAAAGGATATTGATTCGAAGAAGAGATTCAGGAAATGAGATACCATTCGATTTTAAGCCTGATTTTGTAAGTCACAAGCTTCCAAAGTTTACAAAAATGGCAGGAATTAAGGGTGGAAATGTTCATGCATTAAGGAAAACATTTGGCTCATTGTTGATTCAGAGTGGACAGTCTGATCTTTACACGGTTTCTAAGTTATTGGGACACTCAAGTATCAAAACAACAGAGAGGTATTATGTCGACCTGCTTGATGAAAATTATCACAAGTCAGTAAAAATTCTGGATGATATTCTCGCTTATACTAATCCGAACCCTGCCTAAATCACTCTGTTGAATATCACACACGGCTTGAAAACGATGGTTCGAAATAGGCACCACCCACGTGACTAAATTGTCCCAAAACTCCCGAAACGCCGTTTTGGGACAAATTTATTTCAAGGTAAAAGGATGAAGGATAAATTCTTAAAAGTATTGATAGCACTACTTATGAGTAGTACGCCCGGGTGGACTCGAACCACCGGCCAATGGCTTAAAAGGCCACTGCTCTGCCAACTGAGCTACGGGCGCAATTATCAAGGCGAATAGGTTCCGCAAGTCACGAAGGACTCCTTTGGAGAACAGCTCCTACACAGTCCCTTAACGCTTCGAGAATGCGGGAAAATATATCTGCATTTTGCAGAAATGGCAAGCGAAACTTGTTGAACAACCCGTAAAATCTCCATAAATTTCAGTTTCTCACAATAATGGAACAAGTTATTGAATAAAAAGGAAGCAGAAAAGCGTATAAGTTCTCTGAGGACCAAGCTTGAGGGTCATAATTATAAATATTATGTCCTTGATGAACCTACTCTGTCTGATGCTGAGTATGACAGTCTCTTTCGTCAATTGGAGGAGTTTGAAACAGAATATCCCGGGTTGATCAGACCCGACTCTCCTACTCAGCGGGTGGGAGCGGAACCTTCAAAGGAGTTTGTAAGCGTTGCGCATACGATTCCGCTTTTGAGCTTGGCGAATGCGATGAACGAGAGTGAGCTACGAGAATTTGATGTGAGCGTGAAAAAGATTCTTGAGTCAGAGGAAGAAGTAGAATACGTCGCAGAGCCGAAATTGGATGGTCTCGCAGTAGAATTGGTTTATGAAAAAGGAAAGTTCGTTTCCGGTTCAACTCGTGGTGACGGAATAGTTGGCGAGGATATAACTCCGAACTTGAAGACGATCAAATCTCTGCCTCTGAGATTACGGGGTGAGCATGTTCCTTCACTACTCGAAGTGAGAGGGGAGGTGGTAATTCCGCTAAAAGCATTTAAGGAATTAAATAGGCGGCAGGAAGAAAAAGGAGAAAAACTTTTCGCCAATCCGAGGAATGCGGCTGCCGGGTCGCTCCGACAACTCGATCCGAAAATCAGCGCTTCAAGGCCGCTGTCTATATACTGCTACGCTGTCGGCGCATCGAAAGGGTATAGATCAGATAATCATTCAGATAGTCTTTCCGGGTTAAAAAAATTGGGATTACCCGTATCAAACCTAATAAAAGTATGCAACGGAATAAAAGAGGCTGTTAAATATTTCAAAGAGATGGAAAAGCTTAGAGATGAGCTTGATTTCGAAATAGACGGCATAGTGTTAAAGGTGAACGATTTTTCGTTTCAAGTCCGATTAGGCGCTCGCGCCCGGAGCCCGAGATGGGCGATAGCCGGAAAGTTCAAACCTCAGCAGGAAACGACACTGATAATTTCTATCAACGTGCAGGTAGGACGAACCGGCGCGCTAACCCCCGTGGCAGAACTTGAACCGGTGAACGTAGGCGGCGTAACCGTAAAACGCGCGACCTTGCATAATCAGGATGAGATAGACCGTAAAGATGTTCGTGAAGGTGATAGAGTGATAATACAAAGGGCGGGAGATGTGATTCCTGAAGTAGTGAGCGTCATTAAATCAGAAAGAATAAGAGCCTCTAAACCCTATAAAATACCGACCGAATGTCCGGTATGCGGAGCCGCGGTGATAAGACTACCCGGTGAAGCGGTACACAACTGCCAAAACCCATCCTGTCCGGCTCAATTGAAGGAATCCATCAAACATTTTGCAAGCAAGGGAGCTATGGATATTGACGGATTAGGCGATAAATTGATAGAAGCGCTTGTAAACAAGGAGCTGATAAAAAATGTATCTGATCTATACACGGTGACACTCGAACAGCTGTCCTCAATGGAGAGGGTGGCTGATAAATCAGGACAAAATATTTTGAATGCTTTGGATAAGAGTCGAGTCACAACATTAGGGCGTTTTCTTTATGCGCTTGGGATACGCCATGTAGGAGAACAGACGGGAAGAGTGCTCGCGGATGAGTATAAGATTTTTGAATCGATCAAAAGAGCAGACATTGAATCACTTGAAAATATTGAAGGAGTTGGACCGATAGTAGCTAAAAGCGTATGGAACTTTTTTCGCGAGGAAGAGAATCAAAGTACGATTAACAGATTATTCCAAAACGGTATCAAGTTCAAGGATGAGTTAGAAAATAGTGCAAACACATTGGCAGGTTTATCGTTTGTGATTACCGGAACTTTTGAAAGACTCAATCGTCAAGAGAGAAAAGAACAGATACAATCCGCCGGAGGAAAGGTTTCATCATCGGTCAGCAGCAAAACCAACTTTTTGGTTGCGGGTGAAAACGCCGGCTCTAAACTTGAAAAGGCAATTAAATTAGGAGTAAGGATAATATCCGAAAAAGAGCTGATTTTGTTGATAAGCGATAGTTCTAAATCGGAGCAATGACCCGGATAAGCCCCATTTATCCTGGAAGAAATTAAAAAATGAATTGTCATAATTAAATGTCAGAAAGAATCGACACAGAAGACATAAGTCATCTTCGAAGCATCGGCGTTGGGAAAAAGGTGCTCGTGATAGATGATGATAAGTACGCCCGCTCAATCTCAAAAAAGATATTAACAGAATTCGGCTATGATGTTCGGGTTGTTGAGGATGGAATCAAGGGACTGCAAATGATGTTAGAATTCCATCCCGATGTTGTGCTGCTCGATCTGATGATGCCGGGAATAAGCGGCGTTGAGGTTCTCGAAAAGAAGAAAAAAATGGCTGATCTGGATGATATTAAAGTAATTATGGTTTCTGCGTATTCAGAAGCACAGCAAGTTCAGGCAGCTCTTTTATTAGGAGCGGTAGATTATGTGATCAAACCGGCAACTCCGAAGCAACTGGTCAAAAGAATCGTCCGCGCCCTCAAGAGTGAAAAGACAGTAAAAGTGTCTGAGGAAGGCTTGAAAAAACCAATTGACGGGTATACACATTTGCTGTTGCTTTTCGCAAATGAAAATTTTCATGAATATATCCGTTCGGGGTTACCGGAGATTTATAAAATTAGTGTTGTTGATTCTATTGAGGATTTGACTGAATACTATTCAGCATCTTTTTCCGAGTATATAATTGCGGAGCAGAAACACCTTGATATACGAAATGCGGGAAAGCTGTGCAGCATGCTGAACAGCATCGATAGAAATGAAATATTGAAACCATATTTATATTATGAATCGGAATTAGAACAGAGCGAGATTGATAAATATCGGAATCAGGGAATAATAGCCTGCATTAAAAAACCTGAAATACCGGAAGATCTATTAGGTTTATTGAATAAGACCTTTGAAGTGAATCTGATAGAAGTTATCCCGGCGGGAAGTGATATAACTATTCTCAAGAGAAAGCCGGTTGACACGGCAGCTGCTGGTAAAGAAACGGCGCGTTTGGTGGAAGAGATGAATAAGAACGGGGTAAAGAAATTTATAATTGATCTGTCGGTGTTGGGGACAATTGAATTGGAGGAAATTGAACATCTATCGAAATTTTCGAATTACCAAACGAGGATGGGAATAAAGGTAAATTTTGTCATAACGTCTGAAAAAGTTCATAAATCATTTACTGAATTCATAGAAACCGCGAATGTATCAATATCAGATTCGGTAGAATCAGCGATGACAAAGTTAGACTGATTTGTTCCAAATTTATACTTTTAAATGCTCATTGGTATCAAAATAGATCTTTTGTTTCAATCAGTCGAATTATAGAACTGAATTTGTGAAGAGCGCTAATTCGACGGTCAATTCATCCTTGACAAAAGATTCGGAGCTATGTATATTCATGTTCTTAAACTACAACTATGTAGATGATTATTTGACTCATTTACTGTAGCGTAGCTGATAAAAAATTGGGATTTATTGATAATAGAGTTTACACTCTCGAATAAATCGGAATTGGTTAGGCAAGATATATATGGAAGAAAACCGGGGAAGTAATCCTCTGCAGCGTAGCGGTTTGCCAATCACGGACGGAATTGGAAATTGGGGGGATTTTGCAAAACTTTTCATCACACCTTTTATAATTGCAGCAGTCGCAATCGGTGTTTTTTTTATGTTTACATTTTTCTTTTCAGAGTCAAAGACTCAGTATAATTATTTGGAAAGTATAAAAATAGGCGGGGTCAACAATAGGTGGCACTCAGCTTATATGCTTTCAAAGATTATTCGGGCGGAAGCTGATAAGCCTTTTGAGGATCGATTTATCATGGAGTTATTAGCAATTTATGAGAACACAAAGAATGATGATCCAAGGATCCGTAGATATTTAACACTGACTTTAGGATATATCTCTGATCCGAGAAGTGTTAAAAGTTTGTGGGACGCCACTGAAGACGCTGATGATGAAACTCGGTTATATGCTCTTTGGTCTCTGGGAAAGCTTGGAGCAGAGGGGTTACAAGAAAAAGTATTGGAATATTTGAATGATCCCGATCCGGGTATGAGGAAACTTGCCGCTCATCTCCTCGGCAGCTTGGACCGGGACAAGTCAAAGTTAGGATTGCGAGCCGCGCTATCGGATCCGGTTGATGATGTTAAATGGAACGCCGCATTGTCGTTAGCAAAATTGGGAGATAGCGCCGGAATAGACATCTTAGAAATGATGTTAGACCGGGATTACCTCGGCGGGCATGACCAGATGGACGAAACTTTGAAAGAACAGACAATCAAATCAGCAGTGTACGCAATCGGGACTCTACGAGTTGAGGGATTAAAAGAAAGGCTTACCGATCTTAAAGATTCCGACCCTAACATGAAAGTTAGACAGGCGGCAATAGATGCTCTGAATATGTTTGAAGGCAATGGATAAAGATTCACGGAGAATATGAGATATGACCGAAAATGTTTCAAATAAGGGTGAAAATGAAGTTCCGAAATCAGACACACCTGCTGAAGACACCGATTCAATACTGAAAGATAAACCGGCAGATACGACTTCTAAAAAAGTGCCTGCGCCACCTCCCAAGAGAAAAGTGGACAGAAGGAGTTTTTTCTCCTGGATGGGTCTTGCCTGGTTCTCTTTTACGGCAGCAACTCTTGGTATGGCAGCTGCGATAGGCCGATTCTTCTTTCCCAATGTACTGTTCGAACCTCCGCTTACATTCAAAGCGGGTTATCCTGAAGACTATATTATCGGCGCGGTGGATGAACGTTTCAAAGAATCGTTCGGAGTCTGGCTCGTTCGGAATTCAGAGGGAATATTCGCGCTGAGTACGGTATGTACACATCTTGGCTGCACACCCAACTGGCTCGGGGCGGAGGCGAAATTCAAATGTCCGTGCCACGGCAGCGGATTCTATAAAACAGGCATAAACTTTGAAGGTCCTGCTCCAAGACCATTAGAACGTTTTATGATAAGTTACGCAGAAGACGGACAGATTTTAGTAGACAAAAATCGTAAGTTTCAATATGAAAAGGGTCAGTGGAAAGACCCCGATAGTTTTTTAAAGGTATAGGTTATTATTTAAAAGGAATGATAAAGAATGGCTGACGAGAATTTAGAAAAAGGGAGCACGACAGAAGCTCCTGAAGCGGCTCCTAAGAAAAAGAAGAAATCCGTCTGGAAACAACTGGTTGATTCGCAGGTAGCAAAATCTTACTTTCGGACAGGAATACCCAATACAAGACGTTCAAGGCTTCTTGTAGTACTAAATTCGCTTTGGCTGCACTTGCATCCTGCCCGTACAAGACGTCATGCGGTGCGATTAAGATATACATGGTGTATGGGCGGATTATCGTTCTTTTTGTTTATGGTATTGACGGTAACGGGAATCCTATTGATGTTTTATTATAGACCGACCGTCGAATACGCATATATGGATATTGTAGATCTTCGCGAGCAAGTTCCGCTCGGTATCATGCGAGAACTTCATCGCTGGGCGGCGCATCTGATGGTGATCACCGTTTGGCTTCATATGTTCAGGGTATTTATGACAGGCTCCTACAAGCCGCCGCGCGAGTTTAACTGGGGAGTTGGTGTTATACTGTTGGTTTTGACACTATTATTAAGCTTCACGGGATATCTTCTTCCATGGGATCAGCTCGCCATATGGGCGGTAACGGTAGGTACCAACATGGCTCGGGCAACTCCCTTTCTTGGGCAGGAGGGACCCGGCGCGGCGCTCCTCCAAATCGGCGATATCGCACTTGTACATGCGGGAAGCGACATAAGGTTCGCTTTACTCGGTGGACGTTTTGTCGGTGAGGCTACCCTGCTGCGATTTTATGTGCTTCATTGTGTTGCGTTACCATTTGTTGCCATCATTTTAATGGCGCTTCATTTTTTCAGAATCCGTAAAGATGGAAACATCTCCGGACCTGTATAGCAAGAAGGAAATTTCGAAATGAAAGAAATAATCAATGTGATCTCAAACCCTCCAATTCTTTTTACGCTATTGGTTGTGATATTATTCTTGAGCTTTAGGTATCCTGAAGTGTTCTGGTCCGGAAAAGCGATGATAATAGTGGGTGTTTCGTCTGTGCTCTTTTTTATTTTAAGTCTGTTCGATGAAAATTTTCTGCTCATTGTGACTAAGGCTGATAATGTTCCCATAGTCGGATTGATATTCCTCATTTTATTTTTCACCTGGTTGGCTATGTGGCAAGCGGTTAAGAACGATAAGCGAATAGCGGCGGGCAAACCGGTCGCCGAAGCGGAGATTGAACCGAAAAGAGTGATAGTCTGGCCTGATCTGGTTTATATAGAGCTTATCGCTCTCACACTTTGTCTCGTATTGCTGATAGGCTGGTCTGTGTTATTGGAGGCCCCTCTTGAGCAACCCGCAAATCCCGCAAACTCTCCGAATCCGTCAAAAGCTCCATGGTATTTCCTCGGATTGCAAGAATTATTGGTTTACTTCGATCCTTGGATCGCAGGAGTCTTACTTCCGGGAATTTGTGTAGTAGGATTAATGGCTATTCCCTATATAGATAAAAATCCGAAAGGAAACGGTTACTATTCCTTTGCCGAAAGAAAAATGGCAATCTCTATATTTATCTTCGGCTGGTTACTCGTATGGATCTTATTAATAGTAATCGGGACATTCCTTCGAGGACCCAATTGGAATTTCTTCGGGCCATACGAATACTGGGATATACATAAACTTGAGCCGCTGGTAAACATAAATTTATCTGAAATTATTTATATTAAATGGTTTGGGGTCGGGTTGCCTAAGAATTGGTTTTTTAGAGAGATATTCGGGATTGGCACGCTCCTGGCATATTTCATGATTACACCCCTGATTTTAACAAAAAAAGTGTTTTCAAGTTTGTATGTTAAATTGGGTATAGGTCGATACTCTATTTTCATTGCTCTCTTGCTACTACTGGTTAGCGTGCCTATAAAAATGTATCTTAGGTGGCTCTTTAATTTGAAATATATAGTGGCAATACCGGAGTTTTTCTTTAACATTTAAGGAGGATTGGCTAAGTGGCTAAGCCCAAAGACGACACAGAATTTCTATATAACGTACCCCGCTTGCATATGGTGTTTGCAATAGCGAGTGTTCTTCTCCTTGCTTCCGTGTTCCTTATGGTTGCCGATGATTATATCAAAGAGTGGAGGGATTATCAGCGTGAATTCCGAGCAATGAATATAGAGCGCTCCGGAAGAGAATTAGAAGCCAAACGAGCCGAATTGGATTCAACGCAACTCATGGACGTAAAAACAAGAATCGCTGAATCTGAAGCGAAAATGACCGAGCAGGAGGAGAAGGTAGAGGCTGCAAATGACCGCTATTCAATCCTCGATAATAAACGATATAAGATAGATCAGGACTTTCGTTTTGCTAAATCGGAATTTGATGCGGTAAAGTACAGGTATGAAGTCCAGATGAAGGAAGACCTTTTAGAGGAAGCGGCAGAAACGAAGCATGAGATGGATGTACATTCTGCTGCTATGGACACCGCTTCCATTGGTCTCGAACTTGTTTCAGTGGAAATGGAGAAAGCAAAATCCATTATAGACAGTTTAGCCTCGGAATTGAGGGAAGGTGAGGATGAACTGACAGCTCTTACTAAAGATGTCAATAAGCTGGAAACGTATCTCGCGCAGATCGGTCCGAGTTTTGCAAACGATTATTTCAGAAACGTTCCGATGCTTGATTTTATCAGCCCCACCGAAAGAGTGATTCAGATCGTGATTCCTGATTTACATGAAGATTTGAATTTTCTTACTGTCCCTCGAGTTGACAGATGTCAGACTTGTCATCTTGCCATAGAAAAGTCCGGTTTTGAAGACGAAGAACAACCTTATCGTACTCATCCGAATCTTGAGACATTTCTGAACAAAGATTCGCCCCATCCGTTGTCCGAGTTTGGATGCACAACATGCCATAGCGGATTAGGAAGAAGTGTCACGTTTAAGGACAGCTACCATGCGCCTAAAAATGCTGAACAGAAAGAAGAATGGATTGAGAAATATGGCTGGAAGGAACCGCACCATTGGGATTATCCGATGTATCGCGCGGATTTGATAGAGGCTTCCTGCCTTAAATGCCATAATACCCAAGCGGAAGTAGTCGGCGCTGATGTGCTTAACTCAGGTGTTAACCTGATAAAAAGAAACGGCTGCTTCGGCTGCCATAAAATAGAAGGGTTTAATGAATTACGTAATGTAGGACCGGACCTTCGCAAGTTATCTTCCAAAGTATCAAAGGAGTGGGCGTATAAATGGGTAAATAACCCGAAACATTTCCAAAGTTCAACAAAGATGCCGCGATTATTCGGACTGCTTAATTCAAGCTCCGAAAGCGATATTATCGCCAACGAAGTGCAGGTAAGAGCAATAGTGGATTATCTTTTCGCTAATTCGGAATCTGAAAGTTACAAAAGAATACCGAGAAGAGGGAACATTCAAAGGGGTAAAGAGCTTCTGGAAAATTCCGGATGCTTCGGGTGTCACAAACTTGACGGGACATACGATGAAGACAGCGGAGAGCTGGTCAGCAGAAGGGAATTCGGTCCTAATCTTTTCGGACTGGGCAGTAAAGTGAATGACAGATGGTTATTCCATTGGTTAATAAATCCGCAGCAATATTTTCCCGAAACAGTCATGCCTCGACTGCGATTAAGCGATCGTGAGGCTTCTGATATCACCTCTTATCTGCTTTCAATGAACAACGATGATTTCGATAAGTTGCCGTTGCCAAACACCGATAAGGAAGTCCTGGACGAACTGACATATGAATATCTCAAGAGAAATATGTCACGTTCAGAGGCGGATGCGAAGCTGGCGGGTATGGACCGAATAGAAAAAAATGAGTTTCTCGGCGGAAAGCTAATAGGTAGATACGGTTGTTTTGGGTGTCATAATATTTCCGGATTTGAAGAGGCTCAACTTATCGGAACAGAACTCACGGAACAAGGTTCAAAGCTTCTTTCTCGTTTTGATTTCGGATTAGTTCATATCGAGCGCAGTAAAGAGAGCTGGATCTTTAATAAGCTGAAAACTCCGCGTATATTCGATGAAGGTAAAGTTAAAACTTTTGACGAAAAACTTAAGATGCCTAATTTCGGGTTCTCGGATGAAGAGGCTAACGCTGTTCTCACAGTCATTATGGGTTTAACTAAGGAGAAAATCGCCTCTACCAAGATGAGGAACTTAAACTCTCACGAACTTAAAGTTCACGAAGGACTGAAACTGATTCAGGAGAGAAATTGTAGAGGTTGTCACGAAATTCAGAAGGTGGGCGGAGATATCAGACACCCGCTAAATGCGGTTATGGTCAATAAAGGATATACGGAAGAGGAAGCAAAAGTATTTAATCCGCCTGTATTGAACGGAGAAGGCGAAAAGGTTCAACCTGACTGGTTATTCAGGTTTGTGAAAGACCCGAAAGTCATACGTCCGTGGTTGAGTGTCAGGATGCCGACTTTCAATTTTTCGGATGAAGAGGCTCTCGTAATCGAACAATTCTTTACTCATGCTTCTGAACAAAAATTCCCGTATCGGTATCAGGAAAATGGAATATTAAGAGGGAAAGATCTCAGAGACGCGGAACTACTCGTTTCGGCGGATTATTTTGCATGCTTCTCCTGTCATCAGCAGGGAGACAAGAAACCCGAAGGACCGATCACGGATTGGGCGCCGGACTTGACTCTCGCAAAAGAAAGACTACGCCCGGAATGGATTCCGAAATGGCTAAGGAATCCGAATTTGATCGAACCGGGAACCAAAATGCCAACGTTCTTTGATCCGGAATATTACGATGAATCGGGACCGGACGATATTCTCGACGGAGACGAAGATAAACAAATAGAAATTATGACTAAGTATATATTGCAGTTGGGGGGATAAAAATTTTCCCAGGAAGCTCAAAATAGGGAGGATAAAAATGAAAATAACAAATATAATCAAAATTATAATGACGGTACTTCTGTTCAGTATGACCGCATTCGCACAGTACACACCGGGGACCGTCTCTAATGGGGGTTCAATAACAGGAACTATTTCGTTTGAAGGCAGCGCTCCCACTTTGAAAGTCTTGAAGATCGAAAAAGACGCCAAAGTATGCGCTGTTGATGACAAATATAAAGAAGATATCGTAGTGGGTAAATCCGGCGGATTGAAGAACGTAGTGGTTTACATTGATGGTATTGAATCCGGAAAAGCATGGGAGACGAAATATACTCTCAACCAAAAAGGTTGTTGGTTTGATCCGCATGTAGTTATTGTCGGTGTTGGACAGAAATTAAGCATTTTTAACAGTGATGGAATTCTTCATAATATCCATACGTTCAGCAAGTTGAACAAATCAATAAACAAGGCTCAGCCAAAATTTAAAAAGAGAATTTCTGCAAAGTTCGCCAAAGCCGAATTCATTAAACTGCGTTGTGACGTTCACGCATGGATGTCAGGTTGGATAGTGGCGGCTGCCAATCCATACTATGTAACTACGGATGAAGCGGGTAATTACTCACTGACAGGAGTTCCCGCCGGTACATATACGTTAAAATTCTGGCATGAGACCCTCGGAGAGCAGTCTACTGAGGTTACGGTAGGCGCCGGCGGTTCGGCAAAGGCGGACGCAAAATTTTCATCTTAAGCGTTATACATAGATCAATTGCTGAAGAAAGAAAGGCAGCTTAATGGCAGAAACTGAAGAAAAGATAAAACCGGTAAAGAAACCTAAAAAACCACGCCCAATAGCGTGGGTCGATTGGGACGGATGCACAGGATGCGAGGTATGCATTGCATTTTGTCCGGTTGATTGCATGTATTTAGCCGACAGCCCTGAATCGGTTATGGAGGGTCATGCGCAGATAATCGTGGTAGATTACGAAGAATGTATCGGATGTACAATCTGTGTAAAAGAATGTCCGTGGGATACAATCGAAATGATCATGAAAGAGGAAGTCGCCGGAAGAGAAGAAATGACCGATCAAGGGCACATAGCTTACGGTAAAGTGAAGACAAGCTTCTTCGGTTAGGCAGTTTAATATATTGATAATTTAGGGCGGGTTTATCCCGCCCTTTTTTATTGGACAAGTCTTCCGAGAAGCAGCCGATTCGCGAATTGCTAATTGAATTTCGTCTTTTAACTTGATTTATATGGAGTCTGAAGTTAAACTCAGCGTGAAAATCGGGGTGTAGCGCAGCCCGGCCAGCGCACCTGCTTTGGGAGCAGGGGGTCGCGAGTTCGAATCTCGCCACCCCGACATTGTAAGTATATGTTATTATTATGCTTACAAGGGCGTATCTATAATAAATGGCAAGTACATGCCAAACTGAATTATAAACATGTTCGAAATTGCGGATTCTCATTGACTTACTATATTCAAAAGATTACTATTAAGGTAATCTTAGTCACCTCATCGTGGCAGGATAAAGTACTCTAAACATATTTTAACTATAGGTTTGTGGGGAATTGTTGGAGAAGACAATGACTCGACGCTGAGTGCTATTGTAACCTGCTCAAAGTGAAGAGTCGAAAATGTTCTTTAACAAATGGAGGAAGCTATGATGAACACACTCAATTCGTACAAAACAGCAGCGATAGCGGCATTTATTTTTTCAATCTCGCTTGGTTTAGGCAGCGGAGTTTCGGCTAAAGAACCTGATGCCAATAAGAGGGATGTGCTGAAAAACTATGGGAACTTACCCATGAGGTTCGAAGCCAACGTCGGTCAGACAGACGCGCAGGTTAAGTTCATATCCCGCGGCGGCGGTTACACCATGTTCCTGACCTCCGACGAGGCGGTTATGGTTTTGAGCAAGCCGGTTGAGACAGACGCCCTGCTCATGATGGGCGAGGAGCCGCACAAGTCTATCGAGGCGATGATGGACATGGACGTTATTCCGGAGCCGGAGACCGCCGTGCTGCGCATGAAGCTCATCGGCGCCAACAGCGCTCCGGCAGTGGCAGGACTCATTGAGCTTCCCGGCATTACCAATTACTTCATAGGCAACGACCCGAATAAGTGGCATACGAACGTTCCCAGCTACGCGAAGGTCGAATACAAGGAAGTTTACGAAGGCATAGACCTGGTCTATTACGGCAACCAGCGGCAGCTTGAGTTCGACTTCGTCGTCGCAGCTGGCGCCGACCCGAAATGTTATCAAGCTGGACTTCGAGGGCGCGGAACGGCTTGAAATAGATGAAGACGGCGACCTCGTCATTCACGTAGCCGGCGGCGAACTCCGACAGCGCAAACCCGTCATCTACCAGGAGATTGACGGCAACAGGGAGCCTGTCTTAGGCGGTTATGTGTTAGATGACGCGCGCAGAGTCACCTTTAAGCTGGGGGATTACGATGCGAGCAAACCATTGATAATTGACCCTATTCTGTCATACTCCACCTATCTCGGTGGCAGTAATTTAGACCAAGGCCTTGGCATCGCCGTGGACGGCACCGGCAGTGCATACGTGACGGGGAGAACTTCCTCAGCTAACTTCCCTACGGCGAATCCCTTCCAGGGCTCTACTGCCGGTAGCCCTGACGTGTTCGTGACTAAGCTTGCCCCCTCCGGCTCGGCTCTCGCATACTCGACCTATCTCGGTGGCAGTGGTTTCGACCTAGTCCTTGGCATCGCCGTGGACGGCACCGGCAGTGCATACGTGACGGGGGAAACTCGCTCAGCTAACTTCCCTACGGCGAATCCCTTCCAGGGCTCTATTGCCGGTAGCTTTGACGTGTTCGTGACTAAGATAGGAATAGGGCCAGCTAACGCTCCTCCTGTCGCAGACGCTGGAGTAAGTCAGACCGTTTTTATAGCACAGACCGTCCAGCTTGACGGCAGCGGTTCCAGCGACCCGGATGGCGACCCACTCACCTTTAGCTGGGAGATAATCTCCAAGCCGGCCGGCAGCGCTGCTGCGCTCTCTGACCCCACCGTCGTCAATCCCACGTTCGTAGCCGATGAAGCGGGAGAGTATGAGGTGGAACTCGTCGTGAATGACGGCACGGTTGATAGCGATCCAGACCGAGTAACTATAACAGCCCAAACCGCGCAGAAAGCAGCACAAGATGTTATTGGTCAAATTGAAACGTTGCTTGCAGAGGCATTGTTAAATGAAGGACAAGGTAATTCACTAATAAAAAAACTTGAGAGCGCCATAAAAAAATTAGATAAAGAACAGGAGAAAGTGGCGTTAAATATGCTGAACGCCTTCATTAATCATGTTAACTCGCTGATAGATGAGGGAGTTCTTAGTTCCGCGGATGGTGACCCGCTGATCAGCGCAATCCAGGATATTATTGATTATCTCACCGGGCTTTCTAAAGACGCGTTGACCGGGAGAGAAGGTATTCCCGATAGCTATGCTCTCTCCAACAACTTTCCTAATCCTTTCAACCCCGAGACAAGGATAAGTTTTGTATTACCTGAAGCAGTACAAACCAGGCTAATAATTTACAACCAGATGGGAAGAGAGGTTGCCAGACTGGTTGATGGCTATTTAGGAGCAGGAAACCATTCGGTCAACTGGAATGCTTCGAATGTCGCTTCAGGGATGTACTTCTACCACCTTCAAGCAGGCGATTTCACAGAAACACGCAAGATGATATTGTTGAAGTAAGAATAAACGGCCAGGGCTTCGAAGGAGTTATAAACAAGCCCTGACTCGTACAAGAAATCGGCCTCGTCGGAACAGATAATTATGGTCGGAACGTGCCACTTCCTCTGGGAACAACTGAGATTTATAAGGGAAATTACAGACGAAAGCCCTCAAGTGTAATCGCATGGAAATGTTGATAACAAAGGTTATCAGGGGTTTTGGAGATATGAATTCTTAGATTTCAAATCTCGCCACCCCGACGATTCGTGGCAGTCAGGACTTGTCCTGACGCCAATCGGTTCTTTTTGCGGTCAGGATAAATCCTGACTCGCACATAAAGTTCGCCCTACTTTTAGCGGGATTGAGTCTCGCCACTCCCCACCGACAGAAATTGAATTCAGCGCAGGTTAAGGCTTGTGCCAAAGACACTCCTTTCGAAGCCTTGACCGCACAAATGTTGAGTTTTGGCATCGGGGCTCCGAGGGAGTTTAGGCAACAAGTCCCCCAACAGCCACTGACAACACTAATTATAACTTATTCGCCTTGACCGGACCTAAAAGTTTTATTCTATTTAGCATAAAATCGGTTATATTTAGTTCAGATAACTATCCCAACGGGAATTATTCAGTAAAGATGGTAGTTTTATGCCGAAATATATTAATTCTATCAGTGGTTTAAGCGCTATGACGTTTATGATATCAATGTCCGCGCTGTTGTTAATTCTATTTTGTTCTGATGGAGCTTCAACAGTAGACAGTTTTG
>JACZYG010000045.1 GCA_022571215.1 Fidelibacterota bacterium
GTCATTAAAATTCTGGTTGGAAAGTATTCCCGGGGTTGCCGAGGTCGCCTCTGTGGGTGGCTTCGTTAAACAGTATCAGGTAGAAGTAAACCCCAACGCGCTTCTCTCGTATGGTATTCCGTTAAGCAAGGTGATTGAGGCTATTAGGGAAGCTAACAATGATGTTGGTGGAAGGACTATTGAACTTGCATCGACAGAGTTCATGATTCGGGGTAGGGGCTACATTAAATCGATCGAGGATATAGAGAACGTCCCTCTTGGCGCAAGTAAGAACGGCACTCCAATATTTATACGGAATGTAGCAAATGTTCATATTGGACCCGAGATGCGGAGAGGAATAGCCGAACTGGACGGGAAAGGAGAGGTGGTCGGTGGTATCGTAATCATGCGTTACGGGGAAAACGCACTTAAGGTTATTGACAGGGTAAAGGCGAAACTGGCTGAGGTCAAAGGTTCGCTTCCTACGGGAATGGAGATAGTGACGACATATGATCGCTCCGACTTGATAGAAAGAGCCATTGATAACCTGATTAGAACGCTTCTTGAAGAAGGTCTGATAGTCAGTTTTGTAATTATCCTGTTCCTTGCTCATTTCAGGAGCGCTCTCGTGCCTATTTTCATGTTGCCGACGGCCGTTTTGCTCTCTTTCTCCGTAATGAATTTCTTAGACCTAACATCCAATATCATGTCACTTGGAGGCATAGCTATCGCAATTGGAGTACTCGTAGATGCTGCCATTGTCATGATCGAGAACGCTCACATGAGGTTGGAAGAAGCTCCTGACGGTGAGAGTCGCTTAGAAACCGTGATTCAAGCTGCTAAAGAGGTAGGACGACCTCTTTTCTTCTCTCTGCTAATAGTTACTGTTTCCTTTCTACCGGTCTTTACGCTTGAAGCGCAGGAAGGGCGTTTGTTCAGGCCGCTTGCATTCACAAAGACGTTTGCCATGTTCTTCGCATCATTTCTTTCCATAACGTTGGTGCCCGTTCTGATGGTTATCTTTATGAAAGGAAAGATGAAACCCGCCGCAAAGAATCCCATTAACCGCATTCTCCTATGGATGTATAAACCCGTGTTAGACTTGGCGCTTCGATATAGGAAGACAACCCTTCTTATCGCGCTCATTCTCGTTCTTCTGACAATCCCAGTGTTCATGACGCTTGGATCTGAGTTTATGCCTCCGCTCAACGAAGGTTCGATCCTGTATATGCCTACGTCACTGCCTGGGATGCCGCCCTCAGAGGCGAGACGCATCCTACAGGTTCAGGATAAAATAATAGCGGGATTTCCAGAGGTAGAAAGAGTTTTCGGGAAGATCGGGAGGGCGACTACTCCAACAGATCCTGCGCCGCTCAGCATGGTTGAGACGACCATTACGCTAAAGCCCAAAGAAATGTGGCGGAAAGGTATGACATGGGAGAAACTCGTCTCTGAAATGGACGAGAAACTGCAGTTTCCGGGAATGGCAAACATCTGGTGGATGCCGATACAGACCAGGACTGAGATGCTCGCAACTGGAATTCGGAGTAACCTTGGGATTAAAGTGTTCGGACCGGACCTGAATGTGATTGAGCGAATTGCAGTGGAAATAGAACAGGCGCTTCAGGATTTTCCGGGAACGAGGAGCGCATTTGCTGAAAGGTCGACCGGCGGCTATTACCTTGATTTCGTGGTGAATAGGGTTAATGCAGCTCGCTACGGTTTGAGCGTCCGTGATGTTGAAGATATAATAGAAACAGCAATCGGAGGCAAGAATGTGACCCGAACCATAGAAGGTCAGGAGCGCTATCCGGTGAACGTGAGATACCCTCGAGAGCTCCGTGATGATGTCGATAAATTGAAGCGTATTCTTGTTCCAACTCCATCAGGTGCTCAGATACCTATCTACCAGGTGGCGGAACTAAAGTTGACAACGGGTCCGCCTATGATCCGTTCAGAGAACGGTTCAAAGGTCGGGTTAGTGTTTGTGGATGTGGTAGGCGAAAGCTATGGCGATTATGTAGAGGCGGCAAAAGAATATATCCGGGCGAATGTAGAACTTCCCGGTGGATATACTTTAGAATGGGCGGGACAGTACACCTATCTTGAGCGTCTTCGCGCAAAACTGATGTTGGTAGTGCCCGTTACACTCGTTATTATTTTCATGCTGCTTTACTTCAATTTCAACTCTGTAACAAAGACAATGATAGTTATGCTTTCAGTCCCCTTCGCGTTTATAGGAGCAATCTGGATTCTATACGTTCTCGGATACAACACGAGCGTTGCGGTGTGGGTGGGAATAATCGCTCTCGGAGGCGTAGCGGTGGAGACAAGTGTAATTATGATAGTTTATCTTGACCAGTACTATGAACGATATAAGACAGAAGAAGGAATAGGATCATTGCAACTTCTCTTAGCTGCGGTAACAAAAGGCGCCCTTCAACGTATGAGACCTATAATTATGACGGCTACTACTACGACTGCAGCTCTAATACCCATCATGTGGAGCGCAGGTACAGGGGCAGACGTAATGAAACGTATAGCGGCGCCGATGGTAGGAGGAATGTTGACGTCTACGATCCTGACGCTTATTGTCATACCGGCAATATATACTATCTGGCGTTCACGAGAGATCAGAAAGGTCAAATCGGACATGGAACTCATTAAGTGAAAGATTCAATATGATGATAAAAGAAAGTTAAATAAAAGAAGCTCAGAAAAACGCTATGAATTCTTCACGGAAACGCTTGCTTATTTATGACGGTGATTGTGGATTTTGCAAACGGCTGGTCTCTAAGTGGCGAGGAAAAACCGGAGACAGAATTAAATATGTCCCATACCAAGAATTTTCTGAAAATTATCTGGCTATCTCCTTAGAAGAATTAGAAAAAGAGGTCAAATTCATCCATTCCGATGGAAGTATCATTGGGGGCGCCGCCGCTGCCTTCATGGTGATTGAACACACTAAATCTCCTCTAAAAGTATTAGCTTGGTTTTATCGACACATTCCGCTTTTTGATTTAATTTCGGAGTGGGTCTATCTGATTGTTTCGCGCAACAGGAAGGTTTTCTCCCGCATTTTATCATAGCTCGATTGTCCTACTTCGCAAAAACTTCTACTATGTTAACTTGTGGATCCCCGTAAAAACCTAAATATCCCACCCTTATCTTCATCTTTAAGAAAATGCTGGGTCAAGAGACCCAACACAACACCAAATGCGACATGAGCGATAAATGTAAGAATAAAAAGCTGTGGCCATGCGTAATTTACACCGAATGGCCCAACCATGGGACCCATGGGTGGTGCGGTCATCATACCGAGTTCCATTAGTAATAACCAAAACGTTGCCCATAAAACAGCGGACTTGACACTTTTCCGTTTACCCCAAAAGAATGCATAAACTAATCCAAAATTAGCGCCGTTCATAAAATGTATAAACAACCCTGCAGGATAATAATGTACGAAACTACCACTTCCGGTAGCAGCCTTACCAAAGAGTATAGGCATATCAGCGGGGAGCCAACCGTGAATAACTCCTGATTGCCTTACTGCATCTAATGCGATAGTGGAGATTGCGCCCACAGCTAATCCTACAACAATTCTTCTGAATAGATCAGGATATTTTGTCCGGCTGTAGAATGTTATTGCAATAAGAATTAGAATCGATGGAATATATATTATAGGTATATAATATGAAGCGAACTCGTGTGCTGTAATAACTACCCTTGGACCAAGTGATACTTGCTTTATAAGTTGAGCATAACCGAAAGAGAGAGTTACGAACTGTATCGGAACCGCTCCACCTGTGAAGAGTGCGAGAAGAATCAGTATTTTTCGTTGATTAATTGGAAACAAACCAGCTCTCCCGATTGTACATTTTATTTGTAGTTAACTCATTGAAGCCAAGATGAATATAATTTATTCAGTAACCGACTTAGCGATCGTTGCTGTTAGCTCATCCAGTTCTCTGGCAAGATCATCAAGACCCATATAAGGGCTTAATTTATGAGAGGGTCTTATATAGCGTACCATCACCTTACCGTTAGGCATCTCCATCACTACGAACTTCAAGGGGGGCTCTATCGATGCTTGTTTATTCGTTTCATATATTCGTTTCATATAACGTGGATGGAAAAAGAAAATTTGCCTCATTCCTTTTGTCTTAATGCCAACGAGTCTTAACATTTTTTGAGGATCGACTTCGTTTATAATCATAAGATTCTGTTCTTCTATACTTGCCTTAAGCAATTCTACAGTGTCGCTGAAGCCGTAATTTGATTTTGTGAGAACATGGAATTCCGGCGCTTTCATCATTTTCTTATTTTGAGCTCTCAGCAAACCTGATGGTTGAAACAGCATCAATAAAGCTGATGCGAATAGTATAATTGATACTCTCGATTTCATTTCAATACCTCTGATTATTGGGTTATAGGATTCATTACTTCAGCAGTAAATTTGGAGATATCTCCCAGACAGCAATCACCTTTTGGATTTTTCCGTTCACACTCACATCGACCAGCATTCATTTCTTCTGTAACTTCGTCGAAAGCAGTTGAGATGCCGGTAGTGTCAATTTGGTCTCTGATACGCTTTCTTGTCCAATCGAAGCAATAACATGCGTCCACGTCTTCACCCATGTCTTTTGAGTAGACTTTTACACTGAGGTCGATTTTTTCGAATATAGGTGCTTCTTCGTTTGAAAAATAAACAATAGCACAATCAGGGTCGTTGCAATAGAAATACTGTACATTTTCCGATATCAAATGTTTTTTATCCTGAACTATGAGATTTTCTAAAGTCTCATTTGGGACTCTTTTGGACGGTGTAGCAGATACTGGGCACTCTGCTTTCATAGGAGCATCAATGTTTTCCGGAACGACGGCGCATCCACATGAGTCTACCTCAGCGGGGCGAGCAGAATTTAATGGTTTATTCATGATATCTGTTTCGGTCATTATCAAACCTCCATAATTAATTTAAGCTAGTTTGAGGAGAATTATCAGGGAGCGAGGCGACATAAGGTGTTTTTTCATTTATTAGATTCGCAAGCTGCTTGGGTGTGATCCTATCGCTATCAAATTTGACTAAAGCTTTTCCGGATTCCCAATCGATTTCAGCCGATACAACTCCTTCGTGATCTTCAAGAACTATTTTAGCCGTTAGAGCGCATCCAGAGCAAGTCAAACCCTTTATGTCAATTTCAGTAGATCTTGAAACTACAGAGAATACAGTGCCCTGATCTGACGCATCATTCGAACTTCGAGAGAATTGAAAACTTGTAACCAATATTGTTACAAGTATTATAAGAGTAATTGTTATAGTCTTTTTATTCATCATAATATCCTTTTAATTTTTTTCATTTCATTATCCCGGTTCTGTATTATTTTATGTGAACAAGAGAAGAAACTGGGGTACAAACATAAATACTACAGCGATTCCGGCTGATATACCAAGTATGATCCTGTTGATTTTTCTTTTACTTTTAGCCTCTTTAATATCACATTTTCCGTCAATACATTGTTTTTCCAAAGGCCTGTTAATCAAATAGTAGGAGATGCCTATTAAAATTGTGGTAAGGAGTATCAGAAGAGGTCTATATTTCTCAAAGCTAGCGCCAAATCCAATACCGCCCACACCAAGAAGAATGAAGGCTAAAGGACCGATACAGCAACTTGATGCAACAAAGGCTGTAAAAATTGATCCAAATGATGTAAACAGGCTTTTAATCACTTAAGCCTCCCATCCTCACAAAGTTTACAAGGATATTCGCAAAAGAATTATTTGAGATAGAATAGTAGATAGTTGGAGACTCTTTACGCGTTTTTACAAATCCGATGTCCTTCAGTTTTCTTAGTTGATGGGATACACGAGATACTGATTGTCCTAATATATCGGACAGATCGCATACGCAGAGCTCGCCTGCTTCAGAGAGAAGAAAAAGAACCTTCAGTCTTGTTTCACTGCCTATTGCGCTGAAAACAGCTGCGCTGTCAGCCAGATCCGGTCTATTCAATAGCTTGAGTTGCAGCCCTCTAAGCAAATCGATATCGACCTCTTTACGTGTGCAGTTTAGATTTGTCAGTTCAGCTATTAGTGTCATTATTTTCCTTGTATTTGATTATATATTCAAATAACTTTACGCATGATATGAAGATATGTTTCAAAAATAATAGTGTCAAGCTATATATTAGTGCATATAACATTAAAATTAATGAAACATAAAAAGATTTAGTTCGTAACTATATTTGAATGAAAGTTCAAATGAATTGAAAAAGGAGAGAAAATGTACATAGACAAAGAGCTGATTGATTTTCAATCAGATGTGATAGAAGCAAGTAAAACGACCCCCGTGTTGGTTGATTTTTGGGCAGAATGG